>NZ_VJNA01000048.1 GCF_007556585.1 Tepidimonas aquatica
CTGTACAATCACCACATCCCCCAGAAAGCCCTGGGACATGTCCCGCCCATCGAGGCCATGAAAAGATGGTACAAAGAAAAACCGGAACTTTTCATAAAAGTGCCACGCAATCGTCCGGGACCTGACAACTACTCGATTCAATTCGTGAACTGCACGCCAGCGGATGTCGGGCCAACTCGTTGACCAACACGCGCTGGCGGGTCATCGGTCATAGCTGGCGCAGTTGCATTGCACTCGTCCCGATTGCAGCCGGAGAACCGCCATGCCTGCCACCCTCGAAGCCGAATCAACGCTGACCGATCGCTATCAGACGACCGTGCCGGAAACCGTGCGCCGCGCGCTGCGCCTGGGCAAGCGCGACAAGATCCACTACACCATCCGCCCGAACGGTGAGGTCGTGCTCACGCGCGCGGCCCCCGGCGACAGCGACGACCCGGCGCTGATGCCGTTCCTCGGCTTCCTCGCCCGCGACATGGCCCGCCATTGGTCCCTTGCAGGGGTACGTGCTGGCGCCGGTGCCGTCCTGTTGGCGTTGCCCCTGTGGGCAGCCGCGCAGCAGGCCGCACTGGGCAGCGACCTCGCATCTCTTCTCGACTACGCCCGCCAGAACAACCCCGAGCTCGCCTCGATGCAGCACGAAGCCGCTGCCGCGGCACAGCGCGTGCAGCCGGCCGCAGCCTTGCCCGACCCGGTGCTGCGCGTCGAGCTCGAGAACTTCAACAACTACGGCAACAGCGCCGGCCCCAGCTTGCTGCCGTCGAAGGTGGCCCAGACGAAGTACACGTTGATGCAGCAGTTCCCCGCCTGGGGCAAGCGCGAGCTGCGCCGCCAGGCCGCGGAAGCGGAGGCCCGGCAGGCCCAGGCGCGGGCCGCGGTCCTCTGGGCGGAGCAGGCCGCGCGCATCCGCGTGGCCTATGCGCAGTACTTCCTGGCCAGCGGCAACGAACGCATCACCCGCGAACTCCTGGACCTCGTCACCCGCATGGAGCAGGTGGCCCAGACCCGCTATGCCGGCGGCCTGGTGGCGCAGCAGGACGTGCTTCGCGCCCAGTTGGAGCAAACCGCCATGCGCTCGGAGCTGATCGCGGCGGCCAACGACAAGCGCCAGTTGCAGGCGCGGCTGAACGCGCTGCTCGGGCGCGGCCCGGGCGCGCCGCTGGCGGAACCGCAAGACCTGCCGGCCCTGCCCGCCACGGCAGCATTGCCCGCAACCGAACTGTTGGCTCGCGTGCGCGAGGCCAACCCCCTGGTGCGGGCGGAGGCAGCCCGGCTCGAGGCCGCGCAATCGAACCGCGACCTCACGTGGCGCAACCGCTATCCCGACTTCAACATCGGGATCACTCCCACGCAGATGAGGTCGCGCGTGACGGAGTGGACGCTGATGGTGGAGTTCAACATCCCGCTCCAGCAAGCCAGCCGTCGGTCGCAGGAGCGCGAGGCCGCGGCCATGGTCGAAGCGGCGCGTGCACGCGCCGAGGCCGCTGCCACCCAGGCCGCCGCCGAGCTCGAAGAGCAGCTGTCGGCGCTGGAGGCGGCGCGCCACGGCGAAGAGCTGATCCGAACGCGCCAACTGCCGCAGGCCGAGTTGAGCCTGCAATCCGCGCTGGCCGGTTACGAGACGGGCAAGGTGGACTTCACCAGCCTGCTGGAAGCACTACGCCAGACCCGCAGGGCCCGCCTGGACCTGCTCAAAACACAGGTCGACGCGCAGATGCGCGCCGCGGAGATCGAACGCATCCTGGGAGACGCGCTGTGAAGAACTCGTTCGTGGCCCTGCTCACCGTGACCGTGGCCGCAGCCGGTGTCGTGGCCGGCCAATGGTGGAGCAGCCGCCAGCACTCCGCCGCCACGGCAACCCCCACCAGTGCCGAGACCGCGAAGGCCGGGCCTGCGGCGCGCAGGATCCTCTACTACCGCAACCCGATGGGGTTGCCGGACACCTCGCCCACACCCAAGAAGGATCCGATGGGGATGGACTACATCCCCGTGTACGAAGGCGAGGAGCCCGAAAGCACGAGCGGCGCGCCGCAGGTCCGTATCAGCGCCGAGAAGGTGCAGAAGATGGGTGTGCGAACGGAAGCCGCCGCCCTGCGTCCGTTGGGACGCGTCGTGCGCGCGAGCGGACGTGTGGAGCCCGACGAGCGCCGCGTCTATGCCGTGACGGCCAAGTTCGAAGGGTACGTGGAGCGCCTCCATGTGAACGCAACGGGGCAGCCGGTCGCACGCGGCCAGGCGCTGTTCGAGGTGTACAGCCCGGAGCTGGTCTCGGCCCAGCGCGAGTACGCCATCGCGGCTCAGGGGGTGCGAGCGCTGGCGGGAGCGGGGGGCGACGCCGCCGCCGGCATGCGCCAGCTGGCGGAATCGAGCCTGCTGCGCCTGCGCAACTGGGACATCCCGCCTGATCAGGTGGAAGCGCTCGCCCGCACCGGCGAAATCCGCCGCACCGTGACGTTCCGCTCGCCGGTCAGCGGCATCGTGACCGAGAAGAAAGCCGTCCAGGGCATGCGGTTCATGCCGGGCGAAACGCTGTACCAGGTGACGGACCTCGACGCCGTCTGGGTGATCGCTGATGTCTTCGAGCAGGACATCGGCTCGCTCAAGCGCGGTGCGCGGGCCACGGTGCGCATCGATGCGTACCCGGAAAGGACCTTCAGCGGCACGGTGACTTACGTGTATCCCACGCTGAACGCGCAGACGAGGACGATCCCCGTGCGGCTCGAACTCGCCAATCCGGGGCACCTGCTCAAGCCGGCCATGTTCGCCCAGGTGGAGCTGGCCGCCGCCGACACGAGGCCGGTCCTGGCCGTGCCCGATTCGGCCGTCATCGACAGCGGAACGCGACGCATCGTCCTGGTGCAAGTCGGCGAGGGCCGCTTCGAGCCGCGGGAGGTGAAGACGGGCGCGCGCAGCGACACCCACGTTCAGGTGCTGGAGGGCGTGCGTGAGGGCGAGCAGGTCGTGGTGGCCGCGAACTTCCTGATCGACGCCGAGAGCAACCTCAAAGCCGCCGTTGGCGCGCTGGCGGCCCATGCCGGCCATGCCGCTCCCGGCCCCTCGGCGGTGCCAGCCTCGGGCCCTGCGGCCACCGGCGCTGCGGCCCATGCCGGCCATGCCGCTCCCCCGCCCGCCGCCGGCGCGCCCGCCTCGGTGGGGCACCGGGCCGAGGGCATCGTGGAGGACGTGGACGCAAAGACCGGCTCGCTGAGCCTCAACCATGGCCCCGTTCCCACCTTGCGCTGGCCGGCCATGACCATGAAGTTCAAGGTGGCCAACGAAAGCCTGCTGCGCGACTTGAAGCCTGGTACCAAGGTCAGGTTCGAGTTCGTCGAGCGCGAACCGGGCGAATGGGTCATCACGTCCGTTTCCCGGATGTAAGGAGCGGCGATGCTTGCCAAGATCATCGGCTGGTCCGGCCGCAATCCCTTCGTCGTCCTGCTCGCCACCTTGTTCGTCGTCGTCGTCGGCCTCTATGCCGTGCTGAAGACGCCGCTGGATGCGCTGCCGGACCTGTCCGACGTCCAGGTCATCGTGTACACGGAGTACCCGGGGCAGGCGCCCCAGGTCGTCGAGGACCAGGTCACCTACCCGCTGACCACCGCCATGCTGGCGGTGCCCAAGTCGAAGGTCGTGCGGGGCTTCTCGTTCTTCGGGGCCTCCTTCGTCTACGTGATCTTCGAGGACGGCACCGACATCTACTGGGCGCGCAGCCGGGTACTGGAGTACCTGAACTTCGCGGCCGGCCGCCTGCCGAAAGGCGTGAGCCCGCAGCTCGGGCCCGACGCCACGGGCGTGGGCTGGGTGTACCAGTACGTGCTGCTCGCCAAGGACCGCACGCTCGCCGAGCTGCGCAGCATCCAGGACTGGTACGTGCGCTACCAACTCACGAAGGCCCCTGGCGTGGCCGAGGTCGCCTCCCTGGGCGGGTTCGTCCAGACCTACCAGGTCACCGTGGACCCGGCCAAGCTGCGTTCCTACGGCATTCCGCTGTCGAAGGTCTCGCAGGTCATCCGCGACTCCAACCGCGACGTGGGCGGACGCGTCGTCGAAATGGCGGAAACCGAGTACATGGTGCGCGGCAGGGGCTACCTGCGCGGGCCGGCGGACCTGGAGACCCTCGCGGTCAAGAGCGACGGCGGCACGCCGGTCCTCATCCGCGACATCGCGCGGGTGGAGCTCGTACCCGACGAGCGCCGGGGGCTTTCGGAGCTCAACGGCGAAGGCGAAGTGGTGTCGGGCATCGCGATGGCCCGCTATGGACAGAATGCGCTGGAGGTGATCCACAACCTCAAGCTGAAGATCGCCGAGATCGCGTCCGGGCTTCCCGCCGGTGTTTCGATCGAGTCGGTCTACGACCGGTCTGAGCTGATCCACCGTGCCATCGACACGCTCACGCGGACGCTGATCGAGGAAAGCCTGATCGTCGCAGCGGTGTGCGTCATCTTCCTGCTGCACGTGCGCTCGGCCCTGGTCGCGATCCTGATGCTGCCGGTGGGGGTGCTCATCGCCTTCATCGCGATGCGCCTGCTCGGGATGAACTCCAACATCATGAGTCTGGGCGGCATTGCCATCGCCATCGGGGCCATGGTGGACGCGGCGATCGTGATGATCGAGAACGCCCACAAGCACCTGGAGCGCTTGCCGGCAGGGCACACCACGGCCGAGCGGGCCGCCGCGATCCTCGACGCCTGCAAGGAGGTGGGGCCCGCGCTCTTCTTCTCGCTGCTCATCATCACCGTGTCGTTCCTGCCGGTGTTCACGCTGCAGTCGCAAGAGGGGCGGCTGTTCTCGCCGCTGGCCTACACGAAGACCTTCTCGATGGCGGGCGCCGCGCTGCTGTCGGTGACGCTCGTGCCGGTGCTGATGATGCTGTTCATCCGCGGACGCATCCTGCCGGAGGCGAAGAACCCGGTGAACCGCTTCCTGATCTGGGCCTACCGCCCGATGATCGCCGGCGTGATGCGCTGGAAGAAGACGACCATCCTCGCCTCGGTGATCGTCTTGCTGGCCACCTTGTACCCCGCGAGCCGGCTCGGCACCGAGTTCATGCCCACGCTCAACGAGGGCACCCTGCTGTACATGCCTGCATCCCTGCCGGGCATGTCGATCACCAAGGCTGCCGAGCTGCTTCAGACGCAGAACAAGATCATCAAGAGCTTCCCCGAGGTGGCTTCGGTCTACGGCAAGGCGGGCCGCGCGAACACCGCCACCGACCCGGCCCCGCTGGAGATGTTCGAGACCGTCATCAACCTCAAGCCCGAATCCGAATGGCGCGAGGGCATGACGGTGGACAAGCTCATCGCCGAGATGGACCAGGCCCTCCAGTTCCCCGGTGTATCCAACGCCTGGACCATGCCGATCAAGGCCCGCATCGACATGCTCTCCACGGGCATCCGCACGCCCATCGGCATCAAGGTGTTCGGCAAGGACCTGCTGGAGATGGAGCGGCTGGCCAAGGAGATCGAGGCCGTCGTCAAGAAGGTCCCCGGCACGACCTCGGCCTTCGCCGAGCGCATCACGGGCGGCTTCTATCTCAACATTGAACCGGACCGCGCGCAGCTTGCGCGCTACGGGCTCTCGGTCGGGGATCTGCTGGATGTGATCTCGACCGCGCTGGGCGGCGAGATCGTCACCACGACGGTCGAAGGACGGGAGCGTTATGGCGTGACGGTGCGCTATCCGCGCGAGCTGCGGGCCAACCCTCAGTTGATCGAGCGCGAGGTGCTGGTGCCGACGATGGAGGGCCGCACGATGGTCCCGCTCGGCCAGCTCGCGAAGGTGCAGGTGGCCCGCGGGACGCCCGGCATCCGGACGGAGAACGCGTTGCTGTCGGCGTACATCTTCGTCGACATCCGCAACCGCGACATCGGCTCCTACGTGGCCGAGGCGCGCAAGGCCGTGGCCGAGCAGGTGAAGTTCCCGCCCGGCTACTACGCCACCTGGAGCGGCCAGTTCGAGTACATGGAGCGCGCCATCGACCGCATGAAGATCGTCATTCCGGTGACCCTGCTGACGATCTTCCTGCTGCTGTACCTGAACTTCCGCCGCCTGACGGAAACGCTCATCGTGATGCTGTCGGTTCCCTTCGCGCTGGTCGGCGGCGTCTGGCTGCTGTGGATGCTCGGATACAACCTCTCCGTGGCGGTGGCGGTGGGCTTCATCGCGCTGGCCGGCGTGGCCGCGGAGACGGGCGTCGTGATGCTGATCTACCTCGATCACGCCTGGGACGAGGCGCGCCGACGGTGTGAACGGGAAGGCCGACGTCCGCAGGCGGCCGACCTCTACGCCGCCATCATGGAAGGTGCCGTCGAACGCGTGCGTCCGAAGATGATGACGGTCGTCGCGATCATGGCCGGCCTCCTGCCGATCATGTGGGGCACCGGTGCAGGCTCCGAGGTCATGAGCCGCATCGCCGCCCCCATGGTAGGCGGCATGATCTCCTCGACCGTGCTCACCCTGGGCGTCATCCCGGCGATCTACGCGCTGGTGAAGGAATGGGAGCTCAGACGCGCTGCGCGCACACCGAACGCGGCTTCCGCGGCGAGGGACGCTTACGCTGCCGCCGAGTGATGTCGCTGCGGGCCTGCGCCCGGAAAGTGCAGGGTGAAGGTGTTGCGGCCGCCCGCCGCATCGCTGGCGGCCTGCACCTCGCCGCCGTGCGCGTGCATGATCGAGCGCACGATGACCAACCCCAGCCCGGTGCCACCGCTTCACCGGGCGCGCGAGGCGTCCGCACGGTAGAAGCGGTCGAACAGCCGTGCCAGCTGCTCGAGCGCGATCGGATCGCCGACGTTGCTCACGGCCAGCGAGGCTGCCCCGTCTGCGTCCTGTTGGATCGAGACATCGACCACCGAGTGGGCGCGAGCGTGGCGCACCGCATTGGAGAGCAGGTTGGTCACCGCGCGCTGGATCAACAGCGGGTCGCCGTCGATGGTCGCCTCCCCTGCCACGTTGACCGTCACGCCCTTTTCCTCCGCGACCAGGCCCAGGTACTCGGCGACCCGGTTCGACTCCTCGTGCAAGTGCACGCGTTCGTGGCACGCCAGCGCCTGGCCATGGTCCGCCTGGACAATGAACAGCATGTCGGCGATGAGGCGGGAAAGCCGTTCCAGCTCCTCGATGTTGCCTTCCAGCACGTCGCGCAGCTCCTCGGGGCGGCGCGGCTGCGACAGGGTCACCTGGCTGCGCCCGAGGAGCGTGGCGATGGGAGTGCGCAGCTCGTGCGCCAGTTCGGTGGAGAACTCCTGCAGCCTTCGGTAGCCGGCGTCGATGCGCTCCAGCATCGCATTCAGCTCCCGCGCCAGCTCCTGCAGTTCCGACGGCAGGTTCGCCTCGGTGATGCGACGCCCGAGGGACCGCGCCCCGATCGATGCCGCCTGCCGCCGAAAGCGCAGCAACGGCGCCAGCCCGGTGCGCGTGATGAGCCAGGCACCCACGGCCACCGCCGCCAGCAGGAAGGGCAGCCCCACCGGGCTGGCCCGGATGAATCTGTCCAACAGTCTCTACAACGCACTGGGCATTCCCATTGCGGCCGGCGTGCTGTATCCGCTTACCGGTTGGCTGCTTTCACCGTTGATCGCCGCCCTGGCGATGAGTTTGAGCTCCGCATCGGTGATCGGCAATGCGCTGCGTTTGCGTGGCGTCCGTCTTGTCTGAACACGAGGATCGTCGCGCGTGCCGTGGTGGGTGCTGGTTGCACTCCCAGATCGCTGGGTCTGTCGTATCGGTTGCCACCCGACGTTGGACACCTGATCCCTATCGAGGCCTGGAATGCTCTCGACCACGGCACCTGAGCCGCCTCACACCGATACCGCACTTGGTGCCCAGTCGGCATCGCCATAAGCACTTGCACCGATGTGGCGATGAGTCCGCGCCCCGCCTTGGTGAGCAGGAATGCATTGAGATTGGCACACGATTAATCCCGATCCCGTCCCGAATGGAATCTGATATATACGTAACGGCCGTCTCATCTTCCCGTCAGCGGTGGCTTCGCAGAATACATAGTCGCCCCTGAAAAATTCATTTCAAGCCACGCCCAGCTGGATTGAAGAGGGTTGCGTTCCCATCGGCCGGGATCTTGGCGACCATCCAGCCCCAACGGCACGCAAAGCCCACGCCATGCGCAGGCTCAACAAAAGCTGGGCCAAGAAGGT
>NZ_VJNA01000049.1 GCF_007556585.1 Tepidimonas aquatica
CGCAATGGATGTGGCGCTACAACCACGAGCGCCCGAACATGGCCTTGGGCGGCATCACCCCAAAACAGCGGCTGGCCATGGCCGCATAGCTCTACTTCTCGGAGCGCTGGATTTCGGGGGGATTACCGTTGCCTTGCTTGCAAGATTCACCTGCGCGACAACCTTCGTGCCAGGCGTGACCTTAAAACTGCCCTTGGCTTCAAGCCTGTCACCCGATGGCTTCAGTTCAACTTCTTGTTTTTCACTTCCTGAGAGCAAAGTGATTTTTGCTGTTGCCTTGCTGACATCAACCGGCTTTCCGTGATCGCGCACGTACAACTGCAGCACCTCGGATTTGGCTACGAGCTCGTAATCGACATCCTTGATCTCCGCGACCAAACCACCATGCAGAGGTTTGTCTTCATGACCATGGTCATGTTTGTCTGCGGCGAATACGATGCCCGATGCTATCAACATCAAAGCGAAGGTGGTCGAAATCAATTTCATGAGTTTTCCTTTCAAAAGTTTAGGTTAAGAATCAGATCAAAAGACTGTTTTATGAATTCTGAGTAGCGGAGGTAGCCTGTGGATGCACCGGTTCGATAGTGACATCCTCTAATTCTTCGTCTGGGCGATGAGCCAGCCGATACAGAATCGGAAGCACGAACAGCGTCAGCAATGTGGAAGACAGGATGCCTCCGATGACCACGGTAGCCAAAGGACGCTGCACCTCCGCGCCGGTTCCCGTGGCAATAGCCATTGGGATAAAGCCCAGCGATGCCACCAAGGCAGTCATCAACACAGGCCTTAAACGAGTCAATGCTCCCTCCCGGATAGCTGCGTCCAGAGGTGTTCCATCCTCTCGCAAGCTGCGGATGTAGGAAATCATCACCAGGCCATTGAGCACGGCAACGCCCGATAGCGCGATGAAGCCCACGGCGGCCGAGATGGACATGGGAATGTCGCGCAGCCACAGCGCCAGGATGCCGCCGGTCAGTGCGAACGGAATGCCGGTAAAAACCAGCAAGCCATCCTTGACATTGCCGAACATGGCAAACAGCAGCACGAAGACCAGCAGCAGCGACACCGGAACGACGATCTGCAAGCGCTGGGTGGCGGATTGCAGGTTCTCGAAAGTGCCGCCCCAGCTCGTCCAGTAGCCTGTGGGAATCTTGACCTGCGCCAGCGCTGCCTCGGCGTCGGCCACGAAGGAACCCACGTCACGGCCGCGCACGTTGGCGCTGACCACGATGCGGCGCTTGCCGTTTTCCCGGCTGATCTGGTTGGGGCCGGGCGCCAGCTCGAAGCTCGCCACCTCGGCCAGTTGGATGAAGTTGGTTCGGCCCTCGCCGCCGCCCGCGCCACCCGTTGCGCGCGGCAGAGGAATCGGCAGGCGCTTCATGCTTTCCAAGTCATTACGCAAGGACTCGGGCAAGCGCACCAGAATGTCGAAGCGGCGGTCGCCCTCGAACAGCGTGCCGGCCTCGCGCCCACCGATGGCGGTGGCCACGGCGTCCTGGATGTCGGCCACGTTCAGCCCATAGCGCGCGGCTTTCTGGCGGTCGATGTTCACGGTCAGCATCGGCAAGCCGGTGGTCTGCTCCACCTTGACTTCGGAAGCGCCGGGAATCTTCTGCAGCATGGACGAGACCTCCTCGGCCGTCTTGTTCAAGACATCCATGTCGTCGCCAAAAATCTTCACCGCCACATCGCTGCGCACCCCCGAGATGAGTTCGTTGAATCGAAGTTGGATCGGCTGGGAGAATTCGTAGTTGTTACCCGGTATCTTGCCCACGACCTCCTGAATGGCCGCCAGCAATTCGTCGCGCGACTTGCGCGGCTCAGGCCACTCTGACATTGGCTTGAGCATGATGTAGCCGTCAGAAATGTTCGGCGGCATGGGGTCGGACGCGATTTCCGCCGTGCCGGTGCGCGCGAAAACGCGGTCGATCTCGGGGAACTTGGCCTTCAGCGTGGCTTCCAGTTGTTGCTGCATCGCAACCGATTGCGAAAGGCTGGTGCCCGGAATGCGCAGCGCCTGGATGGCGAAATCGCCTTCGTTCAGGCTGGGCACGAACTCGCTGCCCATTCGGGTGGCGATCAGGCCGCACAGCACCACTGCCACGGCTGCGGCAGCCAACACAACAGCCTTGGCTGCCATCACGCGATCCAGCAGCGGGCCATACCAGCGCTTGGCTTGCACCATCAAGAAGTTTTCCTTTTCGCTGACACGGTTGCCAATGAACAGTGCGACCGCAGCCGGAATGAAGGTCACCGACAGGATCATGGCCCCCACGAGTGCAGCCACCACCGTGAACGCCATCGGGTGGAACATCTTCCCTTCCACCCCCGTCAGGGCGAAGATGGGCAGGTAGACCACCATGATGATGAGTTGCCCGAACAGCAGCGCGCGGCGTGATTCCTTCGATGCCAGGAACACCTCGTGAAAGCGTTCCGCCCGCGTCAACGGCCTGCCGTAGTGCGCCTGTGCATGGGCCAGGCGTCGCACGCAGTTCTCGACGATCACCACCGCTCCGTCGATGATGATGCCGAAGTCCAGCGCCCCGAGGCTCATCAGATTGGCACTCACCTTGTTGGTCACCATCCCCGTGAAGGTGAACAGCATTGACAAGGGAATCACGGTCGCCGTGATGATGGCCGCGCGGATGTTGCCCAGGAATAGGAACAGGATCACGATCACCAGGATCGCACCTTCCAACAAATTCTTCTTCACCGTGCTGATGGCTTTATCCACCAACACGGTACGGTCGTAAACGGTGACCGCATGCACGCCTTCAGGCAGGCTGCGGTTGATTTCTTTCATTTTTTTGTCGACGGCCTGGGAAACCGTTCGGCTGTTTTGCCCGATGAGCATGAAGGCCGTGCCCAGCACCACTTCGCGCCCGTTGGCTGTGGCGGCACCCGTGCGCAGTTCACGCCCCAGCCCAACCTCGGCCACGTCACGCACCCGGATCGGCACACCACCGACGCTGCTGACGATCACGTTGCTGATGTCCTCCAAGGTTTTGACCTGACCGGGCGCTCGAATCAGATATTGCTCGCCACGCTTTTCGATATAGCCCGCGCCCACGTTGCCGTTGTTGCGCTCCAATGCCGTCACGATGTCCTGCAAGGTGACGCCCAGCGAGACAAGTCGCTCGGGTATCGGCGAGATCTGGTATTCCTTGGCAAAGCCGCCAATCGAGTTGATTTCTGCGACGCCGGGCACGTTGCGCAACTGTGGCTTGATGATCCAGTCCTGAATCTCGCGCAGATCGGTGGCCGTATAGGGTTGGCCATCAGGCTTCTTCGCACCATCCTTGGCTTCGACCGTCCACAGGTAGATCTCGCCCAAGCCTGTCGATATGGGCCCCTTTGCAGGAGTGATTCCGGGAGGCAGTTTGTCCCGGGCCTCCTGGAGGCGTTCGTTGACCAATTGGCGCGCAAAGTAGATGTCGGTGCCGTCCTTGAAGATCACGGTCACCTGTGACAGTCCATAGCGGGACAGGGAACGGGTTTGCTCCAGGTTGGGAAGGCCCGCCATCGCGGTCTCAATCGGGTAAGTCACACGCTGCTCGATTTCCAGAGGGGAATATCCCGGCGCTTGGGTGTTAATCTGCACTTGGACATTGGTGATGTCCGGGACAGCATCGATCGGTAGCTTTTGGTAGTTGAACACGCCGATGGCAGCCATACCAAAGACCGCCAGCAACACCAACCATCGGTGCTCGATGGCTGCGCGAATGAGTTTTTCAAACATGTGTGTCGCTCCGGTATCAATGGGTGTGTTCGGCAGAGGCTTTGCCAAGCTCTGACTTCAAAACAAAGCTGCCCGCCGACGCATACGGTGCCCCGGCTCTGAGCCCTTGCAACACCTCGACGCGCTTGCCATCGCTGCGGCCCAACTGCACGGGCTGAGCAATGAATCCCCCATTCACCTTTAGGAACACCACTGGCTTACCGCCGACGGTCTGAATGGCATCACTGGCCACTGTCACGGGCACGTCAGCCTCAGAGGAGGTCACTTCCACGTTGACGAACAGCCCAGGACGCCAAGCACCTTTCGGGTTGGCCAATACCACTCGGGCTTTGGCCATACGGGTTTGTTCGCCAATCAGCGACCCAACAAAGGTGATGACGCCAGTAGCGCTGGCATCGAATGCAGTTGCCTTGATGGTCACTTTTTCGCCGACTCTAACCAGCGGCAAGTCCTTGGCTGGCACGTTGATTTCAGCCCAAACCTGCCCCAGATCGGACACGGTAAACACGGCAGCGTCTTCCTTGACGGCTTCACCGAGGCTGAGATGTTTTTCAATCACCAAGCCGTCGAATGGCGCGCG
The DNA here is from genome assembly GCF_007556585.1 of Tepidimonas aquatica. Lineage (GTDB taxonomy): Bacteria > Pseudomonadota > Gammaproteobacteria > Burkholderiales > Burkholderiaceae_C > Tepidimonas > Tepidimonas aquatica. The sequence continues at coordinate 4,320 of NZ_VJNA01000049.1, forward strand.
CAGCTCGAAGCGATTGAGCCCCCCCGAAGATCCTGATGTCAGACCCAAGGCGGACAGCTTCTGCTGGGCGTTGGCCACGGCGACCTCTGCCTCGTGTAAGGCTTGCTTGGCTTGCAGGTAGTCCTGCTCGGCAGAGATCTTCTGCTCCCAGAGCCGCTTTTCACGCTCATACGTGGTCTTGGCCAAGGTCAATCGCTTTTGTGCTGTCTGCAACTCGCTGCGCAGCTCTGATGCCGCCGGGCTGGCGATGACGGCCAAAACTTGGCCTCGTCTGACCGCCTGCCCCAGACTGACCTGCACACTCTCGACCACACCCGCAATGCGCGGAACAATGTGCGAAGTCCGGTCTTCATTCAGACGAATTTCGCCTGGCAATTGCAAAACAGACTTGATGCGCGCAGGACCTGCCGTGTCGATGCCAATGGATGCGGCCTTGATTTGTGCATCGCTAAGCTCGACCTTCCCTTCCTCTTGGTTCAGGACGAACATGAAGGACTCGGTGGCAGTCTGGGCAACGATGCTGATCTCGAACGCGTGTGGCTCGGGCACCACCTCACGGCTCACCAGGCTGTCCTTGTCAGGTGCAAAGTTGAGGGTCTGCGTCTCTCCGGTCAAGCGCGTGATGGTGGCGCTGACTTTGGCTGCATTGTTTGGAAGCGGCTTATCTTTGCTGAACAGCCAGATCCGCAGGCGTGGTTCGCCTCCGTCCTCGGCCAGCAAAGCCTCCAGCCCAAAATCTCCTTCCTTGAACAGCTTGCCGCCATGAGGCCCCTTGCTGGGGCCTTCGTGGTGCTCGCCGTCAGCGTGGCCTTTGTCATGATCGTGCCCATCGCCACTCGTCTTGCCGTGGTGCTCACCATCACTGTGCGCTTTCGCTTCAACGTGGCTGCCATGACCGTGGCCATCATCTTCCGCCGTCTTGCTTGTCTTGTTGCTCAGAATGGCGGTGCCAAGCACTACGCCAGTCACGGCAATTGCAGCGATGGCGACCAACTGCTTTTTGCTGATGTTCAGTTTTTTTGTGTCGATTTTCATATTCATTCCTGATTGGATGGCTTGTCGGCATTCGGGGTGGAGTCGCCGAGCACCCGGTCAATGTCCGCCGCCGCGCGATGCGCTTCGGCCAGTGCCTTGAGGTATTGGGACTTGGCGGCGAAGTAGGTGCGCTGCGCGTCTAGCACTTCTAGAAAGTTGAACTTGCCGTTCTCGAATCCGATGGTGGCTGCGTCGTAGGCACTCTTAGCCCCGGGGAGTACGTCCCGTTGCAAGACCTCGACTTCCCTGCGAATGGCGTCCAGCCGCTCGCGGGCTTGCATCACTTCAGTGCCGACTCGCACGTTCAACGCCTGGAGTTCGTCCCGCGCCTTGTCTTCGCGCTTCAACGCTTCCAACAAGTTCCCCTGATTGCGATCAAACAGCGGCAAGGGGACGGAAACACCGAACAGCAGTTGATTGCGCTGCAGTTCGGTGGGGCGTTTCACCCCTAGGCTGAATGTGACGTCGGGTATCCGTTTGCTGCGCTCTACATCGACCAACGACCTGCGGCGCTCAACCTCCAGCTGCATACGGCGCAGCGTTGGCGAAGTGGACAGGCGCTGCTGGACGTTGTCGAGCGAAGGGACAGCCGGAAGCTCTTCCACGTTGCCCGACACGAGAGTAAATCGCGGTGGGTTGGCCCCTAGCAAACTGGCCAAGCGTGCCCGAGCATTGCGTTGCTCGCTCTGGGCCTGTGCCAATTCGACTCGCACACCTGCTTCGGCTACCCGTGCCTTGGTTTCTTCGACCGGAGAAACCTTGCCCGCTGCCACGCGTTTGGCAACAGCATCGGTAGCGCGTTTTGCCAGATCGACACTGGCTTGAGCCAATGCTGCGCGTTCCTGTGCCGCCAAAGTCTCGAAGAAGGCAGCGACCACGGCGGCACGAATTTCGACGCGCCGCGTGTTCAGTTCTTCAACTGCGACGTCACGCCCTCGCTCTGCCGCGGCAATGCGGGCAGCGCGCTTGCCCCCCAGCTCGATGGGCAGATTGATCTGGACGCTTTGCGTGCGGGTTGGCGTGCGTTGGTCTTCGAGCGAGTACGCCAGCTCGGGATTAGGACGTACTCGTCCCTGAATTACCTGGCCCTCCACGGCCTCGATCTCCCGTTGGGCGACAGTCAGGTCAAGATTCGCCTCCAAAGCCAGCGCGACGGCCTTTTGCAGGGTCAGGGGCGTTGCTGCTTCAATCTGCTCTACGCCGTTGGCGCTCTGCCCAAGAGCTGGTGCCGTCGGCAATAACTGAGCGAAAGCCGTCCCCGTCATGAGCGCAAGGAGCAAGCCTGCCGCAACCGCCCTCGCGTTGTAATTGTGAATATCCTTCAGCATCCGATTCTCCAGTGATTTGAAATACACAAGGGAATCGGCGGGGGGGCGATCCAGATGATCGCCAGCAACGTCATCACATCAGCCGCGCGAAGCCGGCTGGATACCGTAGCGCGCCATGCGCGACGGCAGGGGTGAGGACGAAGGGAAAGGAACGCGCTCCCCGCCGATCAGGCGAGGACACGCCACGGAGGGCGCTCTAAACGTTCAGGTGGAGGCGCAGCAAGGTGCTCCGGGGGATACCCCGTATCCAGGGACGGGCTGACCGGCGACGCCAGCTTGACATCCCCTGACAAGACCGAGAAGCACCCGGCATGACAGGACGCGCAATCAGGATCGCCACCCAGGGTCTTGGCCGGATCAGGGCTGGCATCCTGGCCGTCGGCCGCCTTGTGCTGATGCGCATGGTGGCCGAAGTGCTTGGCCGCAGCTCCGGTTTCATGCTGGCAATAACTGGCCACTGCCGCCCAACTGAATTGAAGCGGCAAGAACACCAGCAAGACGATGGCCAGCCATTTGCGCATAGGGGTAACAGTGTAGCAGCTACAGGCTTTACTTTGCAACCCCTCGCTGCTTGGGTTTTGTCATGTCCCGGATGATTATGGGGTCGCTTTTGGAACAAATCCGATCTTCGCCGATAGTTGCCGGTATATCCGGTACACCCGCTTGTGGTTCCAGGCAAAGCCTTTGACGTTGCGCAGGTACAGGAAACACAGCCCCAAGCCCCAGGTGCGGTTATTGTCGGTCAGCCGCAGCAGCCACTGGGCGATCTCCTCGTCTTCGGTGTCGCGCCGGGCCTCGTAGCGGTAGCAGGCCTGGCTGATCCGAAAGGCTTGACAAGCCGCCCGGATCGACAGCCCG
>NZ_VJNA01000005.1 GCF_007556585.1 Tepidimonas aquatica
TGCTGCTGGCTGAGCGGCAGTTTCGCGCGCACTGGTTCGAGACCGGCACGCCGACCTTTTTGGTGCAGTGGTTGCAGCGCAAGGGGTTTTTTACGCCGAAGCTGGAGCAGCTGTGGGCCAGCGAGGCACTGCTGGAGGCGTTCGATGTGGACCGCATCGAGCCCGAGGCGATGCTGTGGCAAACCGGCTACCTGACGATTCGGCGCAGCGTGCTGAAAGCCGCGCGGCGCGAGTATGAACTCAGCGTGCCCAACCTCGAGGTGCGCGCCGCCCTCAATGAGCACCTGCTCAGCGCCTGGTACCCGGACGCGGCGCTGGCCAGCGTTTTGACCAGCGCCTTGTACGATATTTTGTCCAGCGGTGACGCGGCGGCACTCAGGGCGCACTTCGAGCGGCTGTTTGCCTCCATCCCGCACGACTGGTACCGTGCCAACCCGATTGCGCAGTACGAGGGCTACTTTGCCAGCGTCTGCTACAGCCACCTGGCCAGCCTCGGGGTGGAGATCATCGCTGAAGATGTCAGCAACGAAGGCCAGTGCGACCTCACCGTCAAGCACGCCGGCACCGCGTGGGTGTTCGAGTTCAAGGTCGTGGATGGCGACCAAGGCACGGGCGAGGCGCTGCGGCAACTCCAGGCCAAGGACTACGCGGCCAAGCACCGCGGCGCGCCGGGCATCCAGCGTGTGATCGAAGTCGGCGTGGAGTTCAGCCGCAGCAAGCGGCAAATCGTGGGGTGGGACGTGCGGTGACACCACCCTTGCACACTCAGGATGTCATGACCAACGACCGATTGCCTTCAAGCGACGCCGACTGGATCGCGCTGGCGCGCCAGACACTGGCCATCGAAGCCGCCGGCCTGCAAGCGATGGCCGAGCGGCTGGATCAACGCTTCGCCGACGCGGTGCGCACGCTGCTGGCGTGCCGCGGCCGCGTCGTCGTCACCGGCATGGGCAAAAGCGGGCACATCGGCCGCAAGATCGCGGCGACGCTGGCCTCCACCGGCACGCCGGCGTTTTTTATGCACCCGGCCGAAGCCAGCCACGGTGACCTGGGAATGATCACCCCGGCCGACGCGGTGCTGGCCATCAGCAACAGCGGCGAAAGCGACGAGCTGACCACCATCCTGCCGCTGATCAAGCGCATGGGCGTGCCGCTGGTGGCCATGACCGGACGCAGCGACTCGACGCTGGCGCGGCATGCCGACGTCGTGCTGGACACCGGTGTGGCGCGCGAAGCCTGCCCGCACAACCTCGCCCCCACCGCCAGCACCACGGCGCAGCTGGCCATGGGCGACGCTCTGGCCGTGGCGCTGTTGAGCGCACGTGGGTTTCAGCCGGAGGACTTTGCGCGCTCCCACCCCGGCGGGGCGCTGGGCCGCCGCCTGTTGACGCTGGTGCGCGATGTCATGCGGCCACTGGACGTGACCCCGCGCGTGGCGCCGCACGCCACGCTGCCGGAGACGATGCGGGCCATGAGCGCCGGGAGCCTGGGCGCCGCCGCCGTCGTCGACGAGCAGGGGCGTCCCATCGGCATTTTCACCGACGGCGACCTGCGCCGCCTGATCGAGGCGCGCCCGGGCGCTGACCTGCGCACGCTGACCGCCGCCGAGGTCATGCACCCCAACCCGCGCAGCGTGCACCCCGGGATGCTGGCCGTCGAAGCGGCCGACCTGATGGAGCAGCACCGCATCCACAGCGTGCTGGTGGTCGATGACGACGGCCGGCTGGTTGGAGCGCTGAACTCGCACGACCTGATGCGTGCCAAGGTGATTTGATGGACCGCCCTGTGTTGACCTTTGTCCCCGAGCTGCTGCTGCGCGCCCAGGCCGTGCGCGTGGCGCTGCTCGACGTCGATGGGGTGCTGACCGACGGGGGCCTGTGGTACGGTCCGGACGGTGAGCAGCTCAAGCGCTTTCATACGCTGGATGGCCACGGCCTCAAGCTGCTGCGCCGCGCCGGCATCGAGCCCGCGGTGGTGACCGGGCGCGATTCGCCCGCACTGCGTGCGCGGCTGCAGGCGCTGGGTGTGCGCCACGTGCGCTACGGCACCGAAGACAAACGCCCCGCCGCTGAAAGCATCTTGGCTGAACTCGGCGTGGGGTGGGACGCAGCTGCGGCGATCGGCGACGACTGGCCGGACCTGCCGGTGCTGACGCGCTGCGCCCTGGCCGCGGCCCCACCCAGCGCGCACCCGGAGGTGCTGGCGCGTGTGCACCACGTCACCGCGGCGCCCGCCGGGGGCGGGGCGGCGCGTGAGTTCTGCGACCTGCTGCTGGTGGCGCGCGGCCACTACGTGACGTTGTTGAAGGAGGCGCTGGCGTGACCCCGCGTCCGGCCCTGCCGCCCCCCCGCCCTACGCGGCCAGCGCAGCCTTGGTGGGTACGCGCGTGGGATGTAGCCTCGCTGTACCTGCCGGTGGCGCTGATGGGAACTCTGGCCCTGCTGACTTGGGCGGTCGTGCAACGCGTGCCCGAAGACCGCCCCAGCCCCAGCCGTGCCCTGGGCCAGGGCGAGCCAGACTACACGCTGCACGGCTTCACCCTGCAGCGTTGGGGTGTGCCGGGCCAACCCGACCTGCAGCTGCGCGGCCGCCGCCTGGTCCACTACCCTGCCGATGCCCGTACCGATATCGAGCAGGCGCACCTGCAGCGGGTGTTGCCGGCCGATGGGGTACGCAGCACCGTCCAGGCGCAGTGGCTGCAAACAGACGACGGCCGTGTCCACTACACGTTGCGGGGGCAGGTGCGCTACGAGCGCACCCCGATGCGCCCCGGGGCCGCACCGCGCGTCACACTGGACGGCGAGGAACTGACCTGGGACAGCGAACGTCAGCTGTTGCAAAGTGCGCGGCCGGTGCGCATCACGCGCGAGGGGGACGTGATAACGGCCAACCGGCTGCGCTACGACGAGCGCCACGGGTTGGCCGAATTACGAGGTCAGGTACGCGCCACGCTGGTGGCACGCGCGGGGCGGCAGGCGCCCCGCTGAGGCCGACGGTCAGTACCCGCCGCCGTACCCACCACGGTCATCGCGGCGACGCGGTGCACCGTAGGGGCTACGGAATTGGCCATCGCCACCGCCGAAGCCGCCTTCACGACGGCCGCCGCCAAACCCACCGCTGCGCGGCGGGCGCGGCTCCATTGGCCGGGCTTCGTTGACCACCAGGTTGCGGCCGCCCATCGACTGGCCATGCAGACCGGCGATGGCCGCCTGGGCCTCGGCATCGCTGCCCATTTCGACAAAACCAAAACCCTTGGAGCGACCGGTGTCGCGCTCCATCATCACCTTGGCGCTGGCCACTTGGCCATACGCGCTGAACGCTTGCTGCAGATCGCCGTCGCGCACCGAATACGGAAGGTTGCCGACGTACAACTTGTTGCCCATGAAGGGACTCCTCGAAAAACACACTGACACAAACGAGCGACGGAGCCCCGACGGCAAACAAACCAACTGCTGCACGCGAAACCGACCGATCACCACTGACTGGGCCGACGCCGCGAACATCGACCCGGGTCGCATTATGCGCCGATTGCGCTGCCCGTGGGGATTTTTTGATCCATACACCCCAGCCGCCACGGGAATGATGCGCCAAAACAACACCGCGCCTATCGAAACACCGTGGCGGCCCGACGTTCACGACGCTGAACCACGGCGGTAGATCACGTGGTAGGTCAACCCCACCACCACACTGCCCCCCAGCAAATTGCCACCGATCACCGGCACCAGGTTGCCCAGCATGCCGCTGAACGTCACCGGGGGTGCCGCGGGCGCACCGCCCCCGGCCTGCACCAACACCGCCAGCCCCGCGGCGCCCAGCCCATTGGCCAAACACACCCACCCCCAGTTGCGCAGCACCTCGCGGGTGCTGATGCGGCCATCGGCCCAGGCCATGGCCAGCAGGTTGTTGCCCGTGAACAGTTCGGCGCCGGCCACCACCAGCAGCAGGCCCAGTGCAAACACCAGCCCGCCCAGCCACTGCGAGGGCGCAACACCCTTTATACTGTGGTCTGCGCCGATTTGGATCCCGCTTGCGGGCGCGTAACAAGTACCGCTAAAGAGGAAGCGTCGGCCAGGCCTTGCCGGCGTCGCCACCGCGGTCACGGCGCATCAGGCAAGGAAACAAACACCGTGATCGTCACCCCCCAACGCCTTCACGTCGACACCCCGCTGCCGCTGCGCAGCGGGGCGGTGCTACCCGCTTTCGAGCTGGTGTACGAGACCTACGGACAGCTCAACGCCGCGCGCGACAACGCGGTGCTGATCTGCCACGCGCTCAACGCCAGCCACCACGTCGCCGGCCACCACGCCGACGCCCAGGGGCAACCCATCCCCAAAAGCGAAGGCTGGTGGCACAACATGGTCGGACCGGGCAAACCGGTGGACACCGAGCGCTTCTTCGTCATCTGCGCCAACAACATCGGTTCGTGCTTTGGCTCCACCGGCCCCACGCACATCAACCCGGCGACGGGCCAGCCGTGGGGCGCCGACTTCCCCGTCGTCACGGTGGAGGATTGGGTCAACGCCCAGGCACAGCTGCTGGACGCGTTGGGCATCGAGCGGCTGGCCGCCGTCATGGGCGGCAGCTTGGGTGGGATGCAGGCGCTGTCATGGACGCTGCAGTACCCCGAGCGGGTGCGGCACGCGGTGGTGGTGGCCAGCGCCCCCAACCTGACGGCCGAAAATATCGCCTTCAACGAGGTGGCGCGCCGCGCCATCGTGACCGACCCGGATTTTCATGGCGGGCACTACCTGCGCCACGGCACCAAGCCGCGGCGGGGCTTGCGCATCGCGCGCATGATCGGTCACATCACGTACCTCAGCGACGACGTGATGAACGAGAAGTTTGGTCGTCGCCTGCGTCCGCTGGCCGAGGCGCTGCGCCACGGTGACGTGGCCACGGCCGAGCGGCTGGCCTACCGCTACACCACGCAGGACGTGGAGTTCGAAATCGAAAGCTACCTGCGCTACCAGGGCGACAAATTCAGCGAGTATTTCGACGCCAACACCTACTTGCTGATCACGCGGGCGCTGGATTACTTCGATCCAGCGCGTGAGTACGACGGCGACTTGAGCGCCGCACTGCGCCGTGCGCGGGCGGACTTTTTGGTGATTTCGTTTTCCACCGACTGGCGGTTTTCGCCGGCCCGCAGCCGCGAAATCGTCAAGGCGCTGCTGGACAACCAGCGCGCGGTGAGCTACGCCGAAATCGACGCCTCCCACGGGCACGATGCGTTTTTGCTCGACGACCCCCGCTACCACGCGGCGGTGCGCGCGTACTTCGAACACCGCGTCGGCGCCCACCTGAGCTTGCCCGGAGGCACGGCATGAGTGACCGCCTGATCCAACACCTGATTGCCGAGCTTGTGCCGCACGGCGCGCGCGTGCTCGACCTGGGCTGCGGCGACGGCGCGCTGCTGGCGCACCTGCGCGATGCACGTGGCTGCCACGGCTACGGCATCGAGATCGACGACGCGCTGGTGCACGCCTGCCTCAAGCGCGGGCTGGACGTGCTGCAGTTCAACCTCGAAGAGGGGCTGTCGATGTTCGCCGACGACAGCTTCGATGTGGTGCTGCAAATCGATACGCTGCAGCACCTGCGCAACGCCGAGACGATGCTGCGTGAGACGGCGCGGGTGGGGCGCAGCGCGATCGTGGCCTTCCCGAACTTCGCGCACTGGCCCAACCGGCTGCGTGTGCTGTCCGGGCGCATGCCAGTGACCCGGCGGCTGCCTTACCAGTGGTACGACACGCCCAACATCCGCGTCGGCACCTTCGCCGATTTCGAAGTCCTGGCCGAGCGCCTGGGGCTGCATATCGACGACGCCTTCGGCATCGACCACCGCGGCCGCGTGGTGCGCCGCTGGCCCAACCTGCTGGCCAGCACGGCGGTGTTCAAGCTTAGCCAGCGCTGACACCGCCGTGCAACCCTGAAATTGACGGCGGGTCGTGCCGCTGTTTGCACGATCAGCCTGCCGTTGGTGCTGCCATCATCGGCACACTGCCTCCACGTGGGGGCAGCAGGAGGGCGATCATGCGCATCCCGGCAACCCACCCCGCCCATGCCGCCTGGCCAGCGCCCCGGGCGTCGACGACCCGCGCCACCGCTGGGGACACAGCGCCCGCAGCGACGGACAGCCCCACGGCGACGTCCAAGGCCGACGGCGCCAGCAGCGGCCCGCCCGGCCTGCAACGGGTGTTGCAGCGGCTGCAAGCCCTGCCAGCCGACACCCGCTCGCCTGGCCAGCAGCAAGCGCTGACACGCATCGAGCGCAACTTGCAACGCTACCTGGAGCATCAGGGCCTGGCCGACGGCACGGTGCGGCCGGCCGAGCAACCGGCCCTGACCACCGAGGTTGACCCGGTGGCGGTCCCGGGCCCTACCCCTGAGCCCGACGAGGCGCAAGGGAACGTGGCCTTGGCCCCCGTCACCAACGGTGAGCCGCCCCTTCCAACGCAAGCGTTGTTGGAGGCTTTGCCCGGCTGAGTCGGGTCGGGCCACCGTGCGCGCAGAGGGGTCAGTCCAACGCCCGCAGCGTCTCGCCCAGCGCGTCCACCAGGCGGTCGATCTCGGCTTCGGTGCTGATGAAGGGCGGCGCCAGTTGCACGGTGTCGCCGCCGTAGCGCACGTAAAAGCCCTTGGCCCACATGCGCATGGCCACCTCGAAGGGGCGCTTGAGCGGCTCGCCCGGCGCCGGGGCCAACGTCAGCCCCGCCGCCAGCCCGTAGTTGCGGATGTCGAGCAGATGGGGGCTGGCGCCGCGCAGGCTGTGCACCTTGGCCTCGAACACCGGGGCCAGCGCCCGCACCCGCTCGGGGGCGTTGTCGCGCTGCAGCAGCGCCATCGACGCCAAGCCCGCCGCGCACGCCACCGGGTGCGCCGAGTAGGTGTAGCCGTGCGGGAACTCCAGCGCGTACGTAGGGCCGCCAGCGTCGATGAAGGCGTCGTAAATGCCTTGGCGCACCGCCACGCCACCCAGTGGCTGCACGCCGTTGGTCACTTGCTTGGCAAAGGTCAGCATGTCCGGCACGACACCGAACGCCTCGGACCCGGTCCACGCGCCGCAACGCCCAAAGCCGGTGATGACCTCATCAAAAATCAACAAGATGTCGTGCTGGGTGCAGATGTCGCGCAGGCGCTGCAGGTAGCCTTGCGGCGGCACCACCACGCCGGCCGAGCCGGACATCGGCTCGACGATGACCGCCGCGATCGTCGAGGCATCGTGCAGCTCGATCAGGCGCAGCAGCTCGTCGGCCAGCGCCGCGCCGGCGTACAGCCCGGCGCCGTCGGCCGGTGGCTGCCCCCGGAAAAACGCCCCCGCCGGCGGCTGGGTGTGTGGCAGGTGGTCGGCTTCGACGCCCTGGCCAAACAGCTTGCGGTTGCCGACGATGCCACCCACCGACACACCGCCGAAGTTGACGCCGTGGTAGCCCTTGGCACGGCCAATCAAGCGCGTTTTGCTCGCCTGGCCGCGCACGCGCCAGTAGGCGCGGGCGATCTTCAGCGCGGTGTCGGCCGCCTCCGAGCCCGAGGCGGTGAACATCACGCGGTTGAGCCCAGCAGGCAGGTGCTCGACGATGCGGTTGGCCAGCTCGAACGACAGCGGGTGGCCGAACTGGAACGCCGGCGCGTAGTCCAGCGTGGCGACCTGGCGGCTGACGGCTTCGACGATTTCGCGCCGGCCATGGCCCAGCCCCGTGCACCACAGGCCCGACAGGCCATCGAAGACGCGCCGACCGTCGGCGTCGATCAGGTACGCGCCGTCGGCCGCAACGATCAGGCGTGGGTCGGCCTTGAATTGGCGGTTGCCGGTGAACGGCATCCAGTGCGCGGCCAGCCACGCGGCGTCGCCGGGACGCAGTTCGGCGCTGGTGGGGATGGTGTGGGTGGGGGTGTCGGACAGGTTCATGGCGGGACAGGGCAGGTCAACGGCAACGACGGGGGCGGGGCCAAGCGGCGGCGGGCCACCCAGCAACCCAAACCATGCCATTATGCGCATCATGGCCTCCGATAACCAAGCCCTGCCCGCCCCCCGCCCCGCAGCGGATACCCCTGGCCTGATCTTGCTGGCGCACGGCGCACGCGACCCGGCGTGGGCCGCGCCGTTCGAGCGCGTCGCCGCGCAGGTGCGGGCGCAGCGCCCCGGGTGGCGGGTCAGCCTGGCGTACCTGGAGTTCATGACGCCTGACCTGTTGACCGCTGGCACCCTGCTGGCGGCGCAGGGGTGCACGCGGGTGACGGTGTTGCCGCTGTTTCTGGGGGTGGGTGGGCACGTGCGCCGTGACGTGCCAGCGCTGCTGGCGCAACTGCACACCGACCACCCTGGCGTGCGCTGGCAGCTAGCTCCCGCCATCGGCGACGACCCGCGGCTGCTGCAAGCGCTGGTCAGCATCGCGTTGGGGGCGGTGCCACCCCAACCAGGTTGAGGCTGCCGGGCACCGGTGACTGGCGCGCGCTGGTGGCGGCCGCCGCATAGCACCGGCGTGGCAAGCCCCTATGCGGCCGCAAACAGGCGGGAGCGACCACCACGCAACGCCGCAGATGGCCCGCTGCAGCAGTTTTTCAACGGCCTGCTATATGCGCCCAGGTTATAGATATAAAACTATCTTTTCGTTCCATTTTTCATAACCCACACGCACAATCAGGGGCCTGACGTTTGGACGTTTGACGCCCCTGCGATGTACCGTTACACCGACTTCGACCGCCTCTTCATCCGCCAGCGCGCGGCGCAGTTCCGCGACCAGCTACAACGCCACCTGCGCGGCGAGCTCAGCGACGACGACTTCAAGCCGCTGCGGCTGCAAAACGGCTGGTACATCCAGCGCCACGCCCCCATGCTGCGTGTGGCCATCCCTTACGGCGAGCTCAGCGCCCAGCAGCTGCGCACGCTGGCGCGGGTGGCACGCGAATTCGACCGCGTGACCGAGGGCCCCTTCGCCGGGCAGGGTGGTGTAGGCCACTTCACCACACGGCAAAACATCCAGTTCAACTGGATCCCGCTGCAGCGCGCGGCCGACGTCATGGACCTGCTGGCCGAGGCCGACCTGCACGGCATCCAGACCAGCGGCAACTGCATCCGCAACATCACCACCGACGCGCTGGCCGGCATCGCGCCGGACGAGGCGGTGGACCCGCGCCCGTACTGCGAGCTGCTGCGCCAGTGGAGCACGCTGCACCCAGAGTTCGCCTTCTTGCCGCGCAAATTCAAAATCGCCGTCACCGGGGCCAGCGACGACCGTGCCGCCATCGCGTGGCACGACATCGGGCTGCAACTGCTGCGCAACGACGCCGGCGAAGTGGGATTTCGCGTGCTGGTCGGTGGTGGCATGGGTCGCACGCCGCTGATCGCCTCGACGATCGCGGACTTTGTGCCGTGGCACGACATCCTGCTGTTCCTGGAAGCTATCGTGCGGGTGTACAACCTGTACGGCCGGCGCGACAACCTGTACAAGGCGCGCATCAAGATCCTGGTCAAGGCCGAAGGGCAGGCGTTCATCGACGCGGTGCTGGCGGAGTACGAAGCCTTGCGGCGCGATGATGCGCTGGGCGCAGCGCTGCGCCTGCGCGAAGCCGATCTGCAGCGCGTGCAAGCGATGTTCGAGCCCCCGCGCGACTGGGTGGCGCGACCGCCGGCACCGTCCCCCGATGCGCCGACCATCGAAGCCGACCCGGCGTTCCAGCGCTGGCGGGCGCGCCAGGTGCACGCGCACCGGCTGCCCGGGCTGGTGGCGGTGACGCTGTCGATCAAGCGCCCTGACCAAGCGCCCGGCGACGTCAGCGCCGAGCAGCTCGACGCGCTGGCCGACCTGGCCGACCGCTTCAGCGCCGGCGAAGCGCGCGTGACGCACGAACAAAACCTGCTGCTGCCGTGGGTGCACGCCACCGCACTGCCGGCCCTGTGGCAGGCCGCGCGCGCGCTGGGGCTGGCCGGCGCCCATCGGGGGCGTCTTACCGACCTCATCGCCTGCCCGGGTGGCGACCTGTGCGCGCTGGCCAACGCGCGCACCACGCCGATCGCGCTGCAGGTGCTGCAGCGCTACCAGGACCCCGACGAACTGGAAGCCCTGGGCGACATCGCGCTGCACATCAGCGGCTGCATGAACTCGTGCGGACACCACCACAGCGGCCACATCGGCATCCTGGGCGTAGACAAGGACGGCACCGAGTGGTACCAGCTCACGCTCGGTGGCTCCGACGGCCAGGCCGCCCACGGCCCCGCGCGCGCCGGGCGCGTGGTGGGCCCGGCGTTCGCCGCCGACGAAATCGGCGACGCCCTGCAAGCGGTGCTGGACACCTACCTGGAGTTGCGTCAGCCCGGCGAACGGCTGCTGGACACCGTGCAGCGCGTGGGCGGGGCGCCGTTTCGCGCCGCCACCGACAGCGTGCGCCGCACCACCGCCGAACCCGTGGAGACCTGAACACGATGCCACAACCGTTGCTGCATTTCATCGACCCGGCGCACGATCTGTGGCGCCGCGCACCCGCCGACACCGTCGCCCCCGCGCCCCACGCCGGCCTGGTGCTGAGCGCCGAACAATGGCACGCCGTGCGCGGCCACTGGCCCGCCGAGCTGCCCGTGGGCGTGCTGTGGCCCAACGATCGGCCCATCGAGGCGCTGGCGCCGGACCTGCCCCGGCTGGAACTGGTGGCGCTGGTGTTTCCCAAGTGGACCGACGGCCGCGCCTACACCCAGGCCCGGCTGCTGCGGGCGCGCTACGGCTTCACGGGCCAGGTGCGCGCCACCGGCGATGTCATCGCCGACCAGGCGCTGCCGCTGTGGCGCTGCGGCTTTGACGCGGCCGAGCTGCGCGCCGACCAGTCCCGCGAGGTTGCGCAGCGGGCCCTGCAGTGGTTCGCAGCGTACTACCAACCCGATGTGCGCCATCCCGAGGGAGGTCGCCTCCATGCCTGAGACACCCGTTCCAACCATCGTCATCGAGCCGCCCGTGCCGGGGCGGGCCTTCAGCCTGTACGACGACCCCAGCGCCGACCACGACGACCGCGTGCAACGCAGCGTGCAATGGCTGCGTGACAGCGCGCAGCAACACCCCGGCCGCATCGTGCAGGCCACGAGCCTGGGTGCCGAGGACATGGTGCTGACCGACCTGATCGTGCGCCATGGCATCCCGATCGACGTGGCCATGATCGACACCGGCCGGCTGCACCCCGAAACCCTGGCGCTGCGTGAGCGCGCCCAAGCGCACTGGGGGATCCGCATCGAGGTCTTCGCCCCCGAGCCCGAGGCGGTGGCTGCCTTCGAAGCCGAACACGGCCCCCATGCGATGTACCGCAGCCCCGCGCTGCGCCACGCCTGCTGCGGTCTGCGCAAGCTGCAGCCGCTGCAGCGCCTGCTGGCAGGCCGCACGGCGTGGGTCACGGGCCTGCGGCGCGAGCAGTCGGCGCAACGCGCCGACGTGCCCATCGTCACCACCGACGACGCCGGCCGCATCAAGCTCAACCCACTGGCCGAATGGAGCTGGGGCGACGTGTGGCACCACATCCGCCGCCATGGCGTGCCGTACAACCCGCTGCACGACGCCTTCATGCCCAGCATCGGCTGCGCCCCCTGCACCCGCCCCATCGCGGTGGGCGAGGACTTTCGCGCCGGCCGCTGGTGGTGGGAAGATGACCACCGCCGTGAGTGCGGCTTGCACCTGCCCAGCCACGCGCGCCACGCCGCCTCCCCCATGGCTTCCACCTTGGTTCAGCCCCTATGAACGCCACCGTACACTCTGACCAACTGCTGCCCGAGATCGACTGGCGTCACCTCGATGCGCTGGAAGAAGAATCGATCGAGATCCTGCGCGAAGCCGTGGCCGCGTTCGAGCGGCCGGCGCTGCTGTTTTCCGGGGGCAAAGACTCGTGCGTGGTGCTGCACCTGGCACGCAAAGCCTTCCAGTGCCGCGGACCCGATGGGCGCTGGCACGGCACCCTGCCGCTGCCGCTGCTGCACATCGACACCGGACACAACTTCCCCGAGGTCATCGCCTTTCGCGACGCGCTGGTGGCCCGCCACGGCGACCGGCTGCTGGTGGCCCATGTGGAAGACTCCATGCGCCGCGGCACCGTGCGGCTGAGTGACCCGCTGGCGTCGCGCAACGCGGCGCAAAGCGTCACGCTGCTGGAAACCATCGAGGCGCACCGCTTGGACGTGCTGGTGGGTGGTGCGCGCCGCGACGAAGAAAAGGCGCGCGCCAAGGAGCGCATCTTTTCGCACCGCGACGCCTTCGGCCAATGGCAGCCCAAGGCCCAGCGGCCCGAGCTGTGGACGCTGTTCAACACCCGGCTGCAGCCCGGCGAGCACATGCGCGCCTTCCCCATCAGCAACTGGACCGAACTGGACGTGTGGGCCTACATCGCGCGCGAGCGCATCGAGCTGCCGTCGCTGTACTGGGCGCACCCGCGCCAGGTGGTACGCCGCGGCGGGCTGCTGGTGCCGGTCACGCCGCTGACCCCACCGCAGCCCGGCGAAACGGTGGAAACGCTGCAGGTGCGCTTTCGCACCGTGGGCGACATGAGCTGCACCTGCCCGGTGCCCAGCAGCGCCGCTACGCCCGAGGCCGTGGTGCTGGAGACGCTGCGCAGCACGGTCAGCGAGCGCGGCGCCACCCGCGTGGACGACCGCGCCAACGACGCCGCCATGGAACGCCGCAAACGCGAAGGGTATTTCTGACGATGGACACGCACCTGAACGACCACCACACCCCCGCCGAGCACGCCGCGCTGCGCTTTCTGACCGCCGGCAGCGTGGACGATGGCAAAAGCACCCTGATCGGCCGCCTGCTGCTGGACAGCCAGGCGCTGATGACCGACCAGGTGCAGGCGTTGCAAGCGCGCAGCCGCACGCCCGACGCGCTGGAGCTGGCGCTGCTGACCGACGGCCTGGAGGCCGAGCGCGAGCAGGGCATTACCATCGACGTGGCGTACCGCTACTTCGCCACGCCGCGGCGCAAATTCATCATCGCCGACGCGCCCGGCCACGAGCAGTACACCCGCAACATGGTCACGGCCGCCGCCGGCAGCCACGCCGCCGTGGTGCTGGTGGACGTCACCAAGCTGGACCTGCACGCGCCGCAGGTGGCGCTGTTGCCACAAACCCGCCGCCACGCGCTGCTGGCGCACCGCCTGGGCGTGGCGCACCTGATCTTTGCCGTCAACAAAATCGATGCCGTGACGGACCCCGGGGCGGCTTTTGCCGCCGTGCGGGCGGCGCTGCAGGCGTTTGCCCAGCAGGCCGGGCTGCAGCCGACGGCCATCGTGCCGATTTCGGCACTGCGTGGCGACAACGTCACGCAGCGCCTGCAAGCGCCGTGGTGGGACGGCCCGGCGCTGCTGGAGCTGTTGGAGCGTTTGCCGGTGCCGCAGCCGCGCAGCGATGGGCCTTGGCGCTTGTCGGTGCAGTGGGTGCAACGCGACGGCGATGGCACCGGTCACCAGGCGCGCGTGTACTGGGGCCGGCTGGCCAGTGGCAGCGTGCGCGTGGGCGACACCGTGCAGGTGCACCCCAGCGGCGAGCTGGCCCAGGTGGTGCGCCTGCTGCACCACGCCGGCGCCGAACGCCCTGAGGCCCGCGCGGGCCAATCGGTGGGGATGGTGCTGGACCGACAGCTCGACATCTCCCGCGGCGACTGGCTGGGCACCCCTGGCACGCTGCAGGCGCAGCGGCGCTTTGCCGCCACCGTGGCGTGGCTGGATCCCGACCCGGCGGCCATCGGCCGGCGCTACTGGCTGCGCCACGGCCACCGCTGGGTGCAGGGCCGCATCGCCGCCATCGAGCACCGGCTCGACATTCACACCCTCACGCCGCAGCCCGCCGACAGCCTCGGCGTCAACGAGCTGGCGCGCGTGATCGTGGACGTTGCCGAACCGCTGCCCGTCCAACCGCTGGACGGGGCCAGCCCACAACCCGGCGCCTTGATCATGGTCGATCCGGGCACGCACCGCACCAGCGCCGCGCTGCTGGTGGAGGCCTGAGGCCGTGGCCACCGTGGCCTTTGTCGGCGCAGGGCCAGGCAGCGCCGACCTCATCACCCTGCGTGGGGCACGTTGGTTGGCGCAGGCCGACGTCGTGCTGGCCGATGCCCTCACCGACCCCGGTCTGCGTGCGCTGGCACCCCAGGCCCAGTGGGTCGATGTCGGCAAGCGCGGCTTTGCGCGCAGCACCGCGCAAGAGGTCATCCACGCGCTGCTGCTGCACCATGCGGCGCGGGTGGGCTGTGTGGTGCGCCTCAAAGGCGGCGACCCGAGCGTGTTTGGCCGGCTGGAGGAGGAGCTGGCCGTCGCACAAGCGGCTGGCCACGCCACCGTGGTGGTGCCGGGCGTCACCGCCGCACTGGCGGCCGCGGCCGACGCGCAACGCCCGCTGACCCGCCGCGGCCGCGGCCGCAGCGTCGCGCTGACCACCGCGATGACACGCGAAGGCGCCCTGCAAGCGCAGCGGCACGCCGCCACCGAGGTGCTGTACATGGCGGGCAAACAACTCGGCGCGCTGGCGCGGCAACTGCGCGCCGCCGGTTGGGCCGACGACACACCGGTGGCAGTGGTGTCGCGCGCCGGCTGGCCCGACGCCATCCACACCCAGCACACCGTGGCCACCCTGGCCCAGGCCAGCGTGCTGCACAGTGGGCGGCCGACGGTGGTCATCGTCGGCACGGGGGCCTTGCCCCCTCAGGACAGCACCAGCTTGACCCCCACCCAGCTCAGCAACACCGACAGCAGCGAACGCACCAGCGCCACCGGCGCCCACTGAACCAGCCGGCTGCCCAGCCAAATGCCGGGCAGCGAGCCGGCCAACAGCCACCCGAGCAACCCCCAATCGACCGTGCCCAGCGTGGCGTGGCCCAGCCCCGCCACCAGCGTCAGCGGCACCGCGTAGGTCACGTCGGCCGCCACCAGGCGCGCCAGCGGCAGGTGCGGGTACAGCAGCATCAGCACCATCACCCCAATGGCCCCTGCGCCCACCGACGTCAACGTCACCAGCGCGCCAATGACGGCACCCATCACGACCGGGGCGCCGGGCCAGCGCGGGCGCTGCTGCTGCTCGTCGGGTAGTGCCGCGTGCACCACCGACCGGTCGGCGTGGCTGCGCCACCACCATCCCGCGCGCAGCACCTTGTAGGCGGTGGCCGCCGCCGTCAGCAGCAACATCACCCCCAGCGTGGTCTTCATGGCGCGGTGCACGGCGGGGTCGGTGGCGCCGACATGCGCCAGCACCGCCAGCATCAGCGCCGCCCCCAACACCCCGCCGGCGGTGAGCTGGACCACCACCCGCCACGGCACCAGCCCATGGCGCGCAAACGACACCGCGCCCGCGCCCTTGGTGGCGGCGGCAAACAGCAAGTCGGTGCCCACCGCCAGGTGCGGCTGCACGCCAAAGCCGTAAATCAACAGCGGTGTCATCAGCGAACCGCCGCCCACGCCCGTCAGCCCCACGATGAAGCCGACCAAGGCCCCGCCCACGATGTACGTCCATTCGATCATGGGACACACTGTAGGCGCAACGACCCCCAAAACGAACGACTTTTTTGGCGTTTGTTTATGCCTTGCCGCTATAAGGTAGGGGCGCGTCGGACGCCCTCACAGCACCAGCAGCGCACGAAAGTCGTTGACGTTGGTGTGTGTGGGCCCGGTGACCAGCAGGTCGCCCAGCGCGGCGAACAAGCTGTACGCATCGTGCGCCTCCAGGTACGCGCGCGGCTGCAGGCCGACCGCGCGCGCCCGCGCCAGCGTGTCGGGGGTCACGAACGCGCCGGCGTTGTCTTCGCTGCCATCGATACCGTCGGTGTCCGCCGCCAGCGCCCACACGCGCGGCTCGCCCTGCAGGGCCAGCGCGCAGCCGAGCAAAAACTCCGTCGCACGCCCGCCGCGCCCGGCCGGCCCGCGGACCGTCACGGTGGTTTCACCGCCCGACAGCAACACGCACGGCCCCGCCCATGGCTGCCCGCGCCGCGCCACGCTGCGCGCCAGCGCCGCGTGCACCTGCCCGACGGTGCGGCTCTCGCCCTCGATGTCATCCCCCAGCAGGTGGGCCGCCAGCCCCGCTTGGCGCGCCACCTCGGCGGCTGCGCACAGGCTGTCCCACGCAGTGGCGATCAGGTGCACTTCGGCCCCGGCCAGCCGTGGGTCACCGGGCTTGGGCGTTTCCCACTGCCCGCTGCGCCAGGCAACGCGCACCACCTCGGGCACTTCGATGCCGTAGCGCTGCACGATGGCCAGCGCCTCGGCGCAGGTGGTGGGGTCGGGCACCGTGGGGCCGCTGGCGATCACCGCCGGGTCATCCCCCGGCACGTCGCTGATGGCCAGCGTGATCACCTTGGCCGGCGCGCACGCCGCCGCCAACCTGCCACCCTGGATGGCGCTCAGGTGCTTGCGCACGGTGTTCATTTCGTCGATCGACGCGCCGCTGAGCAGCAACGCACGCCCGATGGCCTGCACGTCCGCCAACGACAGGCCCGGCAGCGGCAGCGGCAGCAGCGCCGAGCCGCCTCCCGAGATCAGGCACAGCACCAGGTCGTCGGCGGTCAGGCCCTGGGTGAGCGCCAGCATGCGCTGGGCGGCGTCCCAACCCGCTTGGTCCGGCACCGGGTGCGCCGCTTCCACGACGGTGATGCGCCCGCCGCCCACCCCCGGCGGCGTGTGGCCATAGCGCGTCACCACCAAGCCGTCCAGCGGCCGGTGCGCAGGCCAGACCGCCTCCACCACGGCGGCCATGGCCGCGCTGGCTTTGCCCGCGCCCAGCACCAGCGTGCGGCCGCGCGGCGGCGCGGGCAGCCACGCCGGCAGCACATGCGCGGGTTGGGCGCGCCGAACCGCCGCCTCGAACAGGGCGCGCAGCAGCGCGCGGGGGTCATGTTTCAGCGCCATCGTTGCATCCATCCCAAGCCGACCTCGGTGCCGGCGGCGGGGCGGTACTCGCACCCCACCCAGCCCGTGTAGCCCAGCCGGTCAAGTTCGTCCAGCACCGCGTCCCAGTGGATTTCACCGCTGCCGGGCTCGTGACGCCCCGGGTTGTCGGCCAGTTGCACATGCCCGATGCGGGGCAGGTGACGCCGCAGCGTGCCGATCAGCTCGCCTTCCATGCGTTGGGCGTGGTACAGGTCGTACTGCAACGCCACGTTGGGCTCGCCCACGTCATCCAGGATGTCCAGCGCCTGCGCGGTGCGGTGCACGAAAAACCCGGGAATGTCGAAGGTGTTGATCGGCTCCAGCAACAGCTGGATGCCATGCGGCTGCAGCTGGCGCGCGGCGTAGCGCAGGTTGTCGATCAGAACCTGGCGGGCTTCGACCTGGGGCACGTGCGCCGGCGCCACGCCCGCGATGACGTTGAGGCGCGGCACCCGCAGCGGCACCGCCCAGCGCAGGGCGTGCTGCACGCCAGCACGGAATTCGTCGATGCGGTCCGGGTGGCAGGCGATGCCGCGCTCACCCGCCGCCCACTCACCGGCGGGCAGGTTGTGCAACACCAACGGCACGCCAGCTTCGTCCAAGGCGGCGCGCCAAGCGTCGGGCTCGTGCTCGTAGGGAAACTGCACCTCGACCGCGGCAAAACCCGCGCGCACCGCCACTTGCACCCGTTGCAGCAGCGGGTGTTCGGTGAACAACAGCGACAGGTTGGCGGCGAAGCGTGGCATGGGGCGCATCGTAGCGCAGCCACGCCTCAGCCCGAGGCGCAGCCACCGGGCATGTCCACCCCCGCCAACACCTGCCGCACGGCGCGCTGCCAGCGTGCCATTTCGCCCTCGGCCCAGGCGCGCGGTCGCTGCGGTTCAAAGCGGCGCTGCACGCGCCACAGCGCGCGCAGCTCGTCCAGGCTGCGGTACACGCCGGCTTGCAGGCCGGCCAGCCAGGCGGCCCCCAGGGCCGTGGTCTCGGTCACGGCAGGGCGCAGCACGGGGATGCCCAGCAGGTCGGCCTGGTACTGCATCAGCAGGTCGTTGACGGCCGCACCGCCGTCGACACGCAGCTCGCGCACGGGGGTGCCGCCAGCGGCTTGGGCGTCGGCGTTCATGGCTTGCAGCAGCTCGGCGCTTTGCAGCGCGATCGACTCCAGCGCCGCGCGCGCGATGTGCGCCGCGGTGCTGCCGCGGCTCAGGCCCACGATGGCGCCGCGCGCGTGCGGCTGCCAGTGTGGGCTGCCCAGGCCGGTGAAGGCCGGCACCAGCACCACGCCGCCGCTGTCAGGCACGCGTTCGGCCAGCGCCTGCACCTCGGCGCTGCTGCGGATGATGCCGAGGCCATCGCGCAGCCACTGCACCACCGCCCCACCGATGAAGACGCTGCCTTCCAGCGCGTACGCCGTTGGCGCCCCCGCCTGCGCCGCGGCAGTGGTCAACAGCCCGTGCCGCGACGCGGGCCAGTGTCCACCGGTGTGCAGCAGCATGAAGCAACCGGTGCCGTAGGTGTTTTTGGCCAGCCCGGGCTCGAAGCACGCCTGCCCAAACAACGCCGCCTGCTGGTCGCCGGCCACGCCGCCAATCGGCAGCGGTGGCAGCCGGGACGCCAGCTCGGCGTCATCCAGCACGGCAGGGTCGAGCTCGCCATAGGCGTGGCTCGAAGGGTGAACGCTGGGCAGCCACGCAGCAGGCACCTCGAACGCGCGCAGCAGCGCCTCGCTCCAGGCACCGGCGCGCACGTCCCACAGCAGGGTGCGCGCGGCGTTGCTGACGTCGGTGGCGTGCACGCGCGCGCCGGTCAGCCGCCACAGCAGCCAACTGTCCACGGTGCCGCAGGCCAATTCGCCCTGCTCGGCACGGGCACGCAGGCCCGGCACATGGTCCAGCAGCCAGCGCAGCTTGCCCGCCGAAAAGTACGCATCCAGCCGCAAGCCGGTGGTGGCTTGCACCAGCGGCTGCAAGCCTTGGTCGCGCCAGCGCGCGCAGACCTCTTCGGCGCGGCGGTCTTGCCAGACGATGGCGCGATGCACCGGGTGGCCACTGGCGCGTTCCCACACCACGGTGGTTTCGCGCTGGTTGGTGATGCCCAGCGCCCGCAGCTCGCGCACGCGCGGCCCAAGCTGGCGCAGCACGTCCACCAGGGTGGCGCGTTGGGTGGCCCACAGCTCCTCGGGGTCGTGCTCCACCCAGCCGGGCTGGGGGTAGTGCTGGGTCAGCTCGCGCTGCGCCACGGCCACGATGCGCCCTTCGGCGTCGAACACGATGCTGCGCGAACTGGTGGTGCCTTGGTCCAAGGCCAGCAACAACGCCATCGGATGCTCCTCGTCGCTTGTGGGGGTGCCCGCTTCAGCCCGCCGCCGCCACGACGCAGGCCACGTCGGCCTCGCGCAGCATGGCGTCAAACGGTGCCGGCGGCGCGCGGTCGGTGTAGACCCGCGTCAGCTCGCCGATGTGGCCCACCTCCACCATGGCCGGGCGGCCAAACTTGCTGTGGTCGGCGCACAGCCAGACCTGGCGCGCGTGCTCGATGATCGTGCGTGCGACCCGCACTTCGCGCACGTCGTAGTCGCGCAGCGTGCCGTCGGCCTCGATGCCGGAGATGCCAATCAGCGCGATGTCGACGCGGAACTGGCGCAAAAAGTCGATCGTGACCTCGCCGACAATGCCGCGGTCGCGCGCGCGCACCACCCCGCCGGCGATGACGACCTCGCAGTCGGGGTTGTCGGCCAGGATGGCGGCGACGTTGAGGTTGTTGGTGATGACGCGCAGCCCCCGGTGGTTGACCAAGGCGCGCGCCACCGCCTCGGTGGTGGTGCCAAGGTTGATCATCAGCGAACAGCCCGGCGGCACGTCGCGCGCCACGGTGCGGGCGATGGCTTCCTTGGCCGCGGCGTTGGGCGTCTGGCGCTGGGTGTAGGCCAGGTTTTCCACCGTGGACACCGGCGTGCGCACCCCGCCGTGGAAGCGCGCCAACAGGCCCAGCTGCTCCAGTTGGCGCACGTCGCGCCGCACGGTTTGCAGCGTGACCCCAAAGCGCTGCGCCAGCGCCTCGATCGACAAGGCGCCGGCCTGGCGCACGGCGGCCAACAACTCGCTTTGGCGGGGGTTGAGGGCGCGTCGCCGGCGCCCGACGGTGGGTTCGTGCATGGCCTGCCATTGTGCCGCGTGGCGGGGGCAACGCCCATCGGGATACACCCCAACAAGCAACATAAACGAACATTACCGGATACAATCAAACCATCCCCGCGCGACCTCGACCTGGTTGGCGTGCCCACCTTGCGCCTGACTTCACCGATGGACACCAACGCCCCCGCGCTCCCTCTCCAGGGCCCACTGTACGACGTTGTGGTCGTCGGCGGCGGCATCAACGGCTGTGGCATCGCACGCGACCTGGCCGGCCGTGGCGCACGGGTGTTGCTGGTCGAGCAACACGACCTCGCGGCGCACACGTCATCGGCGTCTACCAAGCTGATCCACGGCGGGCTGCGCTACCTGGAGTACGGTGAGTTTGGTCTGGTGCGCAAGGCGCTGCAGGAACGCGAGGTGCTGCTGCGCGCCGCGCCGCACCTGATCCAGCCGCTGACCTTCGTGATGCCACACGACCCTGGGATGCGCCCGGCGTGGATGATTCGCATCGGGCTGTGGCTGTACGACCACCTGGCGCGGCGCGAGCTGCTGCCGGCCAGCACGGCGTTGGACCTGCGTCAGCACCCCGCCGGCCAGCCGCTGCGCGACGGCTGGACGCGCGCCTTTGCCTACGCCGATGGCTGGGTGGACGACGCACGCCTGGTGGTGCTCAACGCGCTGGACGCCGCCCAGCGCGGTGCGGTGGTGGCGCCGCGCACGCGCTGCACCGGGCTGCAGCGGCACGCGCAGCACTGGATGGTCACGCTGCAGCCCGATGGCGGCGCCCCCGCCACGGTGCGCACGCGCGCCGTCGTCAACGCCGCCGGTCCGTGGGCCGAGCAACTGCTGCGCGAACACGCCGGCCTGCCCCCGCGGCGCCACCTGCGCCTGGTGCGCGGCAGCCACATCGTGGTGCCGCGCCTGTTCGCTCACGACGCTGCGTACCTGCTGCAGGCGCGCGACCGGCGCGTCATCTTCGCCATCCCGTACGAGCAGCGCTACACGCTGGTGGGCACCACCGACGTGGAGCATCACGCCGGCCTGGACGCGGTGGCCATCGACGCCGATGAAACCGCCTACCTGTGCGCCGAAGTCAGCCGCTACTTTCGTCGCGCCATCACCCCCGACGACGTGGTGTGGCACTACAGCGGCGTGCGTCCGCTGCTGGACGACGAGCACGGCAACCCGGCGGCCGTCACGCGCGACTACCGCCTGGAGCTCGACACCGCGGGCGCGCCGTTGCTGACGGTGTGGGGCGGCAAAATCACCACCTTTCGCACGCTGGCCGAGGAAGCGGCCCAGCGCTTGGCCGCGCCGCTGGCCTTGCGCGGCGCGCCTTGGACCCGCGCGGCACCGCTGCCCGGCGGCGATCTGGAGCGCGTCGTTGGCCCGTGCGCGACGCCGATGCAGGCCCTGCAACGCTACCGCGCGCACCTGCAGCGGCGCTGGCCGTGGCTTGACGCCGCCGTGGTTCACCGTTGGGCGCGCGCCTACGGCACGCTGGCGCTGGACTGGCTGGAGCCGGCGCGCGAACCGCACGACCTCGGGCGCCAAGTCGCCCCCGGCCTGTTCGAAGCCGAGCTGCAACACCTGCACCGGCGCGAATGGGCGCGCGACGCCGACGACGTGCTGTGGCGCCGCACCAAGCTGGGGCTGCACCTGGAAGCGGCGCAGCGCGCGGCCGTGGCGGACTGGCTGCAACGCCTGCCACCCCCGGACAAACCCCTAGTTCCCTTGGAGCGCGGGGCTGGATGTCACTAAACTGTCATCCGGCGTTCGCATACTCGCGTAGCCTTTCGTGTGAAGGTTCGTTTTACATCTCTATCTGATCAAGGAGCCGTGATGACACTGCCGCTCAAGCGCCTGATGGCCGCCACGCTGGCCGCTGCTGGCATCGCCAGCGCCCACGCCCAAACCGAAATCGTCTGGTGGCACTCGATGGGTGGCGCCTTGGGCGAATGGGTCAACGACCTGGCCGCTGAGTTCAACGCCAGCCAGAAGGACTACAAAGTGGTGCCGGTCTTCAAGGGCAGCTACGACGAGTCGATGACCGCGGCCATCGCGGCGTTTCGCGCCGGCAACGCGCCGCACATCCTGCAGGTGTTCGAAGTGGGCACCGCCACGATGATGGCCAGCCGCAACGCCATCGTGCCGGTGGCCGAGGTGATGAAAAAGGCCGGCGTGTCCTTCGACCCCAACGCCTACGTGGACGCCGTCAAGAGCTACTACACCGCCCCCAACGGCCAGATGCTGAGCTTCCCGTTCAACAGCTCGACCACGGTGTTGCACTACAACAAGGACGCCTTCAAGGCCGCCGGGCTGGACCCCAACAAGGCGCCCAAGAGCTGGCCGGAGGTGGCCCTGGCCGCGGCCAAGCTCAAAGCCAGCGGCCACAAGTGCCCCTTCACGACCAGCTGGCAGAGCTGGACGCAGCTGGAAAGCTTCTCGGCGTGGCACAACGTCGAGTTCGCCACCAAGAACAACGGCTTTGGCGGTCTGGACGCGCGGCTGGCCTTCAACAGCCCGCTGCACGTGCGCCACATCGAAAACCTGGCCAACATGGCCAAACAAGGCTTGTTTGTCTACAAAGGGCGCGGCAACGCGGCCGATGCCACCTACGTCTCGGGCGAGTGCGCGATGATGACCGGCTCGTCGGCGCTGTACGGCAACGTCAAGCGCAACGCCAAGTTCGACTTCGGCATTTCCACGCTGCCGTACTACCCCGACGTGCCCGGCGCGCCGCAAAACACCGTCATTGGCGGCGCCAGCCTGTGGGTGATGGCGGGCAAAAAGGACGCCGACTACAAGGGCGTGGCCCAGTTCCTGGCGCACCTGTCCAAGCCCGAGGTGGCGGCCAAGAGCCACCAGCGCACCGGCTACCTGCCGGTGACCAAGGCAGCCTACGAGTTGACCGAAAAATCGGGCTTTTACAAGCAAAACCCCGGCACCGACGTCTCGGTGGAGCAGATGATCCGCCAAACCACCGACAAGTCGCGCGGCATCCGCTTGGGCAACTTCGTGCAGATCCGCACCATCATCGACGAGGAGATGGAGCAGGTCTGGGCCGGCAAAAAGAGCGCCAAGCAGGGGCTGGACGACGCGGTGCGCCGTGGCAACGAACAACTGGAGCGCTTCCAGCGCGCCAACCAAGGCAAACTGTGACGGCGCGGCGTGGATAAACGGGTTCACTTCCACGCCCGCTGGCTGCCGTGGCTGCTGGTGGCGCCGCAACTGGCCATCGTCGGGGTGTTTTTCTTTTGGCCGGCGGCGCAGGCGCTGCTGCAAAGCGTGCTGGAGCAAGACGCCTTCGGCGGCAGCGTCACCTTCGTCGGGCTGGACAACTTCCGCCGGCTGCTGGCCGACGAGACCTACCTGCAGTCGTTTCAGGTCACCGCGGTCTTTTCCGCGCTGGTGGCAGTGGTGGGGCTGGCGGTGTCGCTGCTGCTGGCGGTGATGGCCGACCGCGTCGTGCGCGGCGCGCGCTGGTACCGCACGCTGCTGATCTGGCCCTACGCGGTGGCGCCGGCGGTGGCCGGTGTGCTGTGGATGTTCATGTTCGCCTCGCCGATGGGCGTGGTGGCCTGGGCGCTGCAACACGTCGGCATCGAATGGAACCACCGCCTCAACAGCCAGCACGCGCTGACACTGATCGTGCTGGCCGCGGTGTGGAAGCAGGTGTCGTACAACTTTTTGTTTTTCCTGGCGGGACTGCAAGCCATCCCGCGCTCGCTGATCGAAGCGGCCACGTTGGACGGCGCCAGCCCCTGGCGGCGCTTTTGGACCATTGTCTTTCCGCTGCTGTCGCCGACGACGTTTTTCCTGCTGGTCATCAACGTCGTCTACGCGTTTTTTGACACGTTTGCCATCGTTGACGCCACCACGCAGGGCGGCCCCGGCAAGGACACCGCCATCCTCGTCTACAAGGTGTATTACGACGGCTTCAAAGCGCTGGACCTGGGTGGCTCGGCCGCGCAGTCGGTCGTGCTGATGGCCATCGTCATCGCGCTGACCGTGGTGCAGTTCCGCTACATCGAGCGCAAAGTCCAATACTGACCCCCAAAGCACCATGGTTGAACGACGTCCCTGGCTCGACGCCTTGGCCCACGCCCTGTTGCTGCTGGGCGTGGCGGTGATCGCCTTTCCGGTGTACCTGACGTGGGTGGCCTCGACGCAAAGCGCCGAACAGATCGCCACCAGCACCCCGCTGTCGCTGCTGCCCGGCGACCAGATGCTGACCAACTACCGCCTGGCGCTGCTCGGTGGCGAGACCAGCGCCGGCAGCCGCTTTGCGCCGGGACTGCCGATGATGGGCGTCAGCCTGGCGATGGCGTTGACCATCGCGCTGGGCAAGATCGCGATCTCGCTGCTGTCGGCGTTTGCCATCGTGTACTTTCGCTTCCCGCTGCGCAAGCTGGTGTTTTGGGCCATCTTCGTCACGCTGATGCTGCCGGTGGAGGTGCGCATCGGCCCCACCTACGAGGTCATCGCCAGCCTGGGGCTGCTCAACACCTACGCCGGCCTGACGGTGCCACTGATCGCCTCGGCCACGGCGACGTTTTTGTTCCGGCAGTTTTTCATGACCATCCCGGACGAGTTGGTCGAGGCCGCGCGGGTCGATGGTGCCGGCCCGATGCGGTTTTTCTGGGATGTGCTGCTGCCGATGTCGCGCACCTCGATGGCGGCGCTGTTCGTGATCCAATTCATCTACGGCTGGAATCAGTACCTGTGGCCGCTGCTGGTCACCACCGACGAGTCGATGTACCCAATCGTGCTCGGCATCAAGCGGCTCATCACCGGTGAGGCCTACACCGAGTGGAACATCGTCATGGCCACCGCGATGCTGGCCATGCTGCCACCGGCCATCGTCGTGCTGGCGATGCAAAAGTGGTTCGTCAAAGGCCTGGTGGACAGCGAGAAATAACCCCAACCCTCATGGCATCCCTGCACTTCGACAACGTCGTCAAACGCTACGAACACGGCCGTCAGCACGTCACCGCGATCCATGGCCTCAGCGCCGAGATCGGCGACGGCGAGTTCGTGGTCATCGTCGGCCCCTCGGGCTGCGGCAAATCCACGCTGCTGCGCATGGTGGCGGGGCTGGAAACCATCTCCGCGGGCACGATCCGCATCGGCCAGCGCGTGGTCAACGATCTGGAGCCCGCGGCGCGCGACATCGCGATGGTGTTCCAAAACTACGCGCTGTACCCGCACATGAGCGTGTTCGACAACATGGCCTACGGCCTGAAGCTGCGTGGCGTGCCGCGCGACGACATCCGCCGTCGCGTCGAAGAAGCTGCGCGCATCCTGGAGCTGGGCCACCTGCTGCAGCGCAAGCCGCGGCAGTTGTCGGGCGGGCAGCGCCAGCGCGTGGCCATGGGCCGCGCCATCGTGCGCCACCCGCAGGTGTTTTTGTTCGACGAGCCGCTGTCCAACCTGGACGCCAAGCTGCGCGTGCAAACCCGGCTCGAAATCCAAAAGCTGCACCGCACGCTGGGCATCACCAGCCTGTTCGTGACCCACGACCAGGTCGAGGCGATGACGCTGGCACAGCGCGTGATGGTGATGAACGCCGGCCGCATGGAGCAGTTTGGCACGCCGGAGGAGGTGTACCACCGCCCGGCGACCACGTTCGTGGCCACCTTCATCGGCTCGCCGGCGATGAACCTGTTGCACGATGTGCCCGGCAGCCAGGCAGGGCGTTGGCTGGGTATTCGGCCCGAGCACCTGCGCGTTGGCAGCGAGGGCTGGCCGGTCACCGTGGAGGCGGTGGAGCTGCTTGGGGCCGAGCGGCTGATCCACGGCCACACGCACGGGCAGGCGATCACGGTGCGCGTGGCCGAATCCGACCCCTGCCACCCGGCGCCGGGCGACGTGCTGCACGTGCAACCGCTGCCCGAGCGCGCGCACCAGTTCGACCGCGCCAGCGGCCAGCGCGTGGGGTAAGGCCCATGGCCGCCGACCTCGACGCCCCCACCACCAACGCCATGCCGGCGTGGCCGTGGCCGCGCTGGATCGCGCACCGCGGCGCCGGCAAGCTGGCCCCGGAAAACACCCTGGCTGCGTTCGAGCTCGGCTGGCGCCACGGCTGGCGCGCCTTCGAGTGCGACGTCAAGCTCAGCGCCGACGGGGTGCCGTTTTTGCTGCACGACGCGACACTGGAGCGCACCACCAACGGCCACGGCGTCGCCGGTGAGCAGGCGTGGGACGCGCTGGCCCGGCTGGACGCCGGCGGCTGGCACAGCCCCGCGTTTGCCGGCGAGCCGCTGCTGCGGCTGGACCGGCTGGTGGCCTGGGCGCTGCCGCGCGGGGCGCTGCTCAACCTGGAGATCAAGCCTACCCCCGGCACCGAGGCCGCCACCGGCGCCGCCGTGGCGCAGGCGGTGGACGCGCTGTGGCGCGACCACGGCGCGGGCACGCCCGGCGGCCCGCCGTGGCCGCTGCTGACCTCGTTCCAGCCGGCGGCGCTGCAGGCCGCCCAGGCCACCTGCCCGCACCTGCCGCGCGGGCTGCTGCTCGACACCCTGTGGCCCGGCTGCTGGGCGGTGGCGCGCAGCCTGGGCTGCGTGGCGGTGGTGCTCAACCACCGTCTGTGGACGCGCACGTTGCTGCAGCAGCAGCGCGCCGCCGGCTACCGCACGCTGGCCTACACGGTCAACAGTGCGCGCCGCGCCGATCAGCTGCTGCGCTGGGAGCTGGACGCCGTCATCAGCGACCGCATCGACGCGTTGGGGCCCGGGGCGTCCGCCGCCGGTTGACGCGGCATTCGGTCCTCAAGGGTGCGCGGCCACCCACGCACACGCGGTGGCCTGCAGCGTCGCGGGCGTCACGTCCGGCAGCGGCCACACCGTCGTGGCGACACCACGCGGCAGCGCCCGGCGGTACAGCGGGTCGTAGTGCAGCGCCATCAACTCGGCGAACAACTCGTCCAGCCGCCCCTGGCGGGCCCACTGCTGCCAGCGTTGCAGCGTGTCGTTGGGGTGCAGGCCGCGCAGGGCCGCCAGCCGCTGCGCCAGCGCCTCGGGGTCGCGGCCCAGCCAGGCATAGTCCTGCCGCACCAGCGCCAGGCGAGCGGCAAAGGGCACTTCAAGCTCGACGCGCGGCGCACGCTGGATGGCGTCGGCCAGCGTCGTGGGCAGTTGCACCGTGCCGATTTTGCGACTTTCTGCTTCAACCCACACGGGCCGCGTCGGCTCCAGGCGGCGCAGCGCGTCGACCAAGGCGCTGTCGAACGCTTTTTGGCTGGGTTGTGGCTGACCGTCGGGCCACGCCCCCAGGATCGAGCCGCGGTGATGCGCCAGCCCCTCCAGATCCAGCACCTGCGCGCCTTGCTGCGCCAGCGCGTGCAGCAGCCGCGTCTTGCCGCTGCCGGTGGGGCCGGCCAGCACCCGCCACGTCAGCCGTGGCGGCAGCGCGTCGAGCTGCTGCACCACCCAGCGCCGGTACGCTTTGTAGCCACCCTGGAGCTGCGCCGCTGCCCAGCCGATTTGCCGCAGCCACAGCACGAAGGCGCCGCTGCGCTGCCCACCGCGCCAGCAGTACACCAACGGCCGCCATGCGGCGGGCTTGTCAGCCATCAGACGCTGCACGTGCTGCGCGATGTTGCGCGCCACCCACACGCCACCCAGGCGGCGGGCCTCAAACGGACCGCGCTGCTTGTACAGGGTGCCGACAATGCGGCGCTCGTCATCGCTGAGCACCGGGGCGCTGACCGCACCGGGGATATGGTCCAGCGCGTACTCGGCGGGGCTGCGCGCGTCCAGCACGGTGTCGAACGCGTGCAGCGCGTCGAGCGTCACAATAGCGGGTGCATGGGCCATGGCTGCGATTCCAATGCGGTGGCGGGCCTGTGTGTTGACAGTCAACCTCCATCCACCCCGAGCGACACCATGTCCAGCGAAGCACGCGACCCCAACCGGCTGACCCAGTGGGCCCACGGCGGCGGCTGTGGCTGCAAAATCGCCCCCGCCGTGCTGCAACGCCTGCTGGCCCAGGTGCCGGCGCACCTGATGCCGCCGGAGCTTCTGGTGGGCACGGCCACCAGCGACGATGCGGCAGTCTACCGCCTGCGCGACGACTTGGCGCTGGTGGCCACGACCGACTTTTTCACGCCCGTGGTGGACGACGCCTACGACTTTGGCGCCATCGCCGCCACCAACGCGCTGTCCGACGTGTACGCGATGGGCGGTGAGCCGCTGCTGGCGCTGGCGCTGGTGGGCATGCCGGTCAACCAACTGCCGCACGAGGTGATCGGGCGCGTGTTGCAGGGCGGCGCCGACGTGTGCCGCCAAGCGGGCGTGGTGCTGGCGGGCGGCCACTCGATCGACACGGTGGAGCCGATCTACGGGCTGGCCGCCATCGGCACGGTGCACCCGGCGCGGCTCAAAACCAACGCCGGCGCGCAGCCGGGCGATGTGCTGGTGCTGGGCAAACCGCTGGGCATCGGGGTGCTGTCGGCGGCGCTCAAAAAGGGCCTGCTCAGCGCCGATGGTTACCAGGAGATGCGCCGCTGGACGACGCTGCTCAACCGCGCCGGTGCCACCCTAGGGGCGTTGCCGGACGTGCACGCGATGACGGACGTGACCGGGTTTGGTCTGGCCGGGCACCTGCTGGAGGTCTGCCGCGCCGCGGCGGTGCAGGCCACCGTGCAGGCCAGCGCGTTGCCGGTGCTGCCGATCAGCCGCACGTTGCTGGCGCAAGGGGTGGCCACCGGCGCTGCGGGACGCAACTGGGCCAGTTACGGCGACGCGGTGGACCTTGGCGCCGTGGCCGCGGACGAGCGCGGCACCCTGCAAGCCATCTTGACCGACCCGCAAACCAGCGGCGGGCTGCTGGTGGCGTGCGCGCCGCAGGCGCTGGACGCGGTGCAGGCGGCGTTGGCCGCCGCGCAAGGGCAACCCGGCTGGGTCATCGGCCGGGTGGAGGCGCTGCCGCCCGGCGCGCCCGCCACCGTGCGCGTGGTGTAGCGGCGCGGGCTCAGCCGCCTGCGCCGCGGATGGCCTCGGTGAGCACGCGCGTGTTGTGCCGCATCAGCGCGATGTAGTCCGGCGCCGGTCCCTCGGGGGTCGACAAGGCGTCGGAATACAACGGCTGCCGCGACGGACGCACGCCGGCTTCGCGCGCGATGCGCTCGACCAGGCGTGGGTCGCTCAAGCGCTCGACAAACACCGCGCGCACGCCCTCGGCCTTGATGTGGCGGATCAACCGCGCCACCGCCGCGGCGGATGGCTCGCTGGCCGTGCTCACGCCCTGGGCAGGCAAAAACGTCACCCCATAGGCCTGCGCGTAGTAGCGAAAGGCATCGTGCGAGGTCACCACCTTGCGCTGCGCGGCGGGGATGGCCTGCCAAGCCGCGCGGATCTCGTCGTCCAGCGCTTGCAACCGGGCGCGGTAGTCGGCCGCGCGCTGCCGGTACCCGGCGCACCCGCCCGCGTCCAGCCGGCACAGCGCCTGCTCGATGCGCTGGACGTAATGCAAAACATTGCGCACGTCCTGCCACGCGTGCGGGTCATGCTCGCCGTCATCGTGATCGTGACCGTGCGCGTGGACCGCGTCGCGCTTGCCAGCCCCGGCGGCCGGCAACGGTGTCAACCCGTCGGTGACGCGCAGCAGCTCGCCGCGGTAGCCGGCGCTGCGCATCAGCCGCTCCAGCCACCCCTCAAAACCAAGGCCATTGGCAACCAGCAAACGCGCCGCGCTCACCGCCCGCACGTCGGCCGGCGTCGGGTGGTAGGCGTGCGCGTCGGCCTGTGGCCCCACCAGCGCGCGCACCTGCACGCGCTCGCCGCCCACCTGCCGCACCAAATCGGCCAGAATGCTGAAACTGGTCACCACCGGCAAGGGCGCCTGCGCCCGCACGGGCAGCGCCACGCTCAGGGCCACCGCACCGGCGGCCGCCAGCCACGGGCGTCGGCGCACATTGGTCATCCCAAGAACATCGCCCCAAAGCTTCATGCACCGTACCTCCTGATCGGGCGCGTCGCGGATCGGCCCACCAACCAGCCCGCGGGGAACCGCCCCGCACGGCCGCCCATGCCAACGCAGCCCCACCCCACCAGCGTAGCCAAGCTGTCAAGAGGCGACCGCATCACTCCACCGTGACGCTCTTGGCCAGGTTGCGCGGCTTGTCGACATCGGTGCCGCGCAGGCACGCGGTGTGGTAGGCCAGCAGCTGCAGCGGCACCACGTGCAGGATAGGGCTGAGCGCGCCGTAGTGCTCCGGCATGCGAATCACGTGCAGCCCCTCGCTGGCGGTGATGTGGGTGTCGGCGTCGGCCAGCACGTACAGCACGCCGCCGCGCGCGCGCACTTCCTGCATGTTGCTCTTGAGCTTTTCCAGCAACGCGTCGTTGGGCGCCACCGTCACCACCGGCATGGCGCTGGTCACCAGCGCCAGCGGCCCGTGCTTGAGCTCGCCCGCGGGGTATGCCTCGGCGTGGATGTAGCTGATTTCCTTGAGCTTGAGCGCGCCTTCCAGCGCGATCGGGTAGTGCAGCCCACGCCCCAAAAACAGCGCATGCTCTTTGGCCGCGAAGTCCTCGGCCCAGCGGATGACCTGCGGCTCCAGCGCCAGCACCGCCTGCAGCGCCGCCGGCAGGTGGCGCATGGCGCGCAGGTGCTGCGCCTCTTGCTCGGGGCTGAGCCGCCCCTTGCGCTGCGCCAGCGCCAGCGTCAGCAAAAACAGCGCCGCCAGTTGGGTCGTGAAGGCCTTGGTGCTGGCCACACCGATTTCCACCCCAGCGCGCGTGACGTAGGCCAGCTCGCACTCGCGCACCATGGCGCTGGTGGCCACGTTGCAGATGGTCAGCGTGTCGGTCAGGCCCAGCGCTTGCGCGTGGCGCAGCGCGGCCAACGTGTCGGCAGTCTCGCCGCTTTGGCTGATCGTGACGACCAGCGTGCCGGGCTCGGGGACGCTGGTGCGGTAGCGGTACTCGCTGGCAATCTCCACCGTGGTGGGCACCCCCGCGATGGCCTCCAGCCAATAGCGCGCCACGCAGCCGGCGTAGTAGCTGGTGCCGCAGGCCAGGATCAGCACGCGCTGGGTGGTGTCGAACACGCGCCACGCGGCGCGCGAGCGCACGCCGTGGTCGTCGAACAGCTCGGGCACGATGCCCTCCACCCCCTCCAGCGTGTCGGCCAGGGCACGGGGCTGCTCAAAAATTTCTTTTTGCATGTAATGCCGGTAGGGGCCCAACGCCACGTCCTGGCTGCCGACCTGCACGGTCTTGATCGGCCGCTGCGCGTCGTCCAGCCGGGTGCCGTCGCGCCCCAGCACACGCCAGCGGCCCAACTGGATATCGACCACGTCGCCTTCGGCCAAAAAGACGAAGCGGTCGGTAACGCCGGCCAGCGCCAACGCGTCGCTGGCCAGGTACAGCGGCGCGGGCACGCCATCGCCCCCGGTACCCACGCCCAACACCAGCGGCGAGCCCGCGCGCGCGCCCACCAGGCGCTGCGGCTCGTCGTGGTGCAGCACGGCGATCGCGTACGCACCCTGCAAGCGCTGCGCCGCGCGGTGCACGGCTTCGGCCAGGTCGCCCGTGTACAGGCTGTCGATCAGGTGCGCGATGACCTCGGTGTCGGTCTGGCTTTCGAACACGTAGCCCAGGGCTTGTAACTCGGCGCGCAGCGCGTCGTGGTTCTCGATGATGCCGTTGTGCACCAGCGCCACGCGCGCCGGGCGCTGCCCCGCCGCGGCGCCCGGCCCATGGCTGACGTGCGGGTGGGCGTTGTGCACCGCCGGGGCGCCGTGCGTCGCCCAGCGCGTGTGGGCGATGC
Organism: Tepidimonas aquatica; assembly: GCF_007556585.1. GTDB lineage: Bacteria > Pseudomonadota > Gammaproteobacteria > Burkholderiales > Burkholderiaceae_C > Tepidimonas > Tepidimonas aquatica. The sequence continues at coordinate 31,791 of NZ_VJNA01000005.1, forward strand.
CGGTGGCCGCCGCCACCCCCTGCACCTGCGCGGCCAGCTCGGACACGCGCGCGGTGCTGCGCGCCCGCCACAGCCCGCGCCCCGGCGCCGCGCCATCGGCCAACGGCGCCCCCAGATGCAGCGCCAACCCGCACGAGTCGTAGCCGCGGTATTCCAGCCGCTGCAAGCCCTGCACCAGCACGCCCACAATGTCGGCGGTGGCCACCGCCCCGACAATGCCACACATAACGTTGACCTCCTTGGTGGTACGGATGGGGCGCAGCGTACGCCGGCCAACCCGACGTGTGTTTTTGATTAATGCTTGTTTTTGGAATAATATTTCGTGAAGATAGAATTTGTACTTAATATTTTACCAAAGACATTTCCATGAAAGATTCTTCCATCGATGCGATCGACATCGCGCTGCTGGACGCGCTGCAAGACGATGCCAGCCTGTCGTGGGCGGCGCTGGGGCAACGCTGCGGCGTGTCAGCCCCCACGGCGCTGCGGCGGATACGCCGGCTGCAGCAGCTTGGCCTGATCGAGCGCCACACCGTCGTGCTGCGCCCCGAGCGCTTGGCCGCCTGGCTCGGGCAGGGCCTGACCGCCATCGTCGAAGTGGCGCTGGAGCAACAGGGCGCGGAGCACCTGCAGGCGTTCGAGCAACGCGCCGTGGCCGAACGCGCGGTGCAGCAGTGCTACCGCGTCAGCGCCGGGCCGGACTTCGTGCTGGTGGTCGCGGTGCCCGACATGGCCGCGTACCACGCGCTGGCGCAGCGCCTGTTCACCCAGGCTGGCAACGTGCGCCACGTCAAGGCCTACTTCAGCGTGCACCGTGCCAAATTCGACCCGCGTCTGCCGCTGCCCACGGCCATGGTGGGTGACGTATGATGATGCGGAGTTCGGTCACCGGTGGAGGCACACGATGAAACACTTGACCGGCTGGGTGGGCCACGCCGCATTGGTCGTGGCGCTGCTGGCGGCGCCGCTGGTCACCGCCGCGCAGGAGCTCGTCAGCGTGCGTGCCGCGGTGGCCAACCTGCGTGCGGGGCCGGGCACCGACACCGAGGTGCGCTGGCAACTGCGCCGGGGCTTCCCCTTGCAGGTGCTGCAACGGCAAGGCAGCTGGCTGCAGGTGCGCGACTTCGAGGGTGATGAAGGCTGGGTGGCCGCGGCGCTGACCGGTCCCGCCCGCCATCATGTGGTGCGGGCGCGCGTGCTCAACCTGCGCAGCGGGCCAGGCACCCAACACCCCGTGGTCGGCACGGCACGTTACGGCGACGTGCTCCCCACGCTGCGCCGCGCAGGCGACTGGGTACAGCTGCGTGGCCCCAACGGCCAGCCGGTGTGGGCCGCCGCGGAGTACCTATGGGGCTGGTAAGCACGGCGCGGCGCACCGGCACCGTCAGGATGATGCGCTGCCGCCCTTGCGCGGGCGCTGCCAGCCCGGCACCGTGACGGGCTTGGCGCGCGCCACGGTCAGCGCCCCCGGGGGTGTGTCCTTGGTGATCGTGCTGCCGGCGCCGATCGTGCCCCCCGCCCCCAGCGTCACCGGCGCCACCAGCACGCAGTTGCTGCCCACGTGCACGTCGTCGCCGATGACGGTGCGGTGCTTGCGTGCGCCGTCGTAATTGGCGGTGATGCTGCCAGCGCCGTAGTTGACGCGCTCGCCCACGGTGGCATCGCCCAGGTAGGCCAGGTGGTTGGCCTTGGCCCCTGCGGCCAGCGTGCTGTTTTTGATCTCGACAAAGTTGCCCACGTGCACCTCCGGGCCGAGCTGCGCGCCCGGCCGCAGGCGGGCAAACGGTCCCACCTGGGCGCGCGGCCCCACCACGACGCCTTCGCGCCCGCCGTCGATGTGCGTGAACGGGGCGAGCTGCGCGCCGGCCTCGATGCGGGCGTTGGCCACGACGCAGTACGCACCCACGCGCACGCCCTCGCCCAGTTCGACGCGGCCTTCAAAGACGCAGCCGACGTCGATGTCGACATCGGGCGCGCACACCAGCTCGCCACGCACGTCGAGCCGCGCGGGGTCGACCAGCCGCACCCCTTGCGCCAGCAGCGCCTCGGCCACGCGACGCTGGTGAGCGCGCTCCAGCGCCGCGAGCTGCGCCGGACTGTTGACGCCAGCCACCTGCACCACGTCGTCGATGCGGTGCGCCACCACCGCCGCGCCGTCGGCCACCGCGTGGCGCACCACATCGGTCAGGTAGTACTCGCCCTGGGCGTTGCGGTTGTCAAGCCGCTGCAGCCATGCCCGCAGCCGGGCTGCCGGGGCGGCCAAGATACCACTGTACACCTCGGTGATGCGGCGCTGCTCGGCGCTGGCATCCTTCTCTTCGACAATGGCGGTGATGCGCCCCTGCGCATCGCGCAGCACGCGCCCGTAGCCGTGGGGGTCGTCCATCGTCACCGTCAGCAGCGCCAGCGCGTGCTGGGCACCGGCCGCCGCCTGCGCCTGCAGCAGCGCCTGCAGCGTGGCCGGTGCGGTCAGCGGCACGTCGCCGCTGAGCACCAGCACGACGCCATCGTCGTCCAGCACCGGCATGGCCTGCTGCACCGCGTGGCCCGTGCCCAACTGCGGCTGCTGCAACACCGGGCGCACCGCCAGGCCCGGCGCCAGCTGCGGCAGCGCGGCCTGCACGGCTTGGGCTTCGTGCCCCGTGACCACCACCACCTGCCGCGCCGCCAGCGCCTGCGCCAGCCCCAGCACGTGCCCGAGCAGTGGCCGCCCCGCCAGGCGGTGCAACACCTTGGGCGTGCGGCTTTTCATGCGCGTGCCTTTGCCCGCCGCCAAAATCACCACGTCCAGCGGCACCGGCGGCCCGTACCCAGTGTGTTCCTGGCTCAACATCAACCTCCTTGTACGATGGGCGACGCGCAGCCCGGTGGGCTGGCGCACGCCAACCGCATTATCCTAAGCAGTCTCACCCTACACCTGCGGCACCACACCCATGAACACCCACCCCAACCCCACCGCCCCCTGGCCGCGCTTTGCCGTGTTGGGCGCAGGCGCCGTCGGCGGCTACTACGGCGGCTTGCTGGCGCGCGCGGGCGTGCCGGTGGTGCTGATCGGACGGCCGGCCTTCGTCGCCGCGGTGCAAGCGCAGGGTGGCCTGCGGCTGCACACCGCCACGTTCGACGCCTGCATCCCCGTGGCGGTGGCCAGCGACGCGCAGGCCGCCGCCGGCGCCGACGTGGTGCTGGTGTGCGTCAAATCCGGCGACACCGAAGCCGCGGGCGCGGCGCTGCGGCCCCACCTGGGCGCCGACACGGTGGTGCTGAGCCTGCAAAACGGCGTGGACAACGCCCAGCGGCTGGCGCGCGTGCTGGGGCGGCCCGTGGTGCCGGTGGTGGTGTATGTGGCCGCAGGCGTTGAGGCGCCGGGGTACGTGCGCCACCACGGGCGCGGCGAGCTGGTGCTGGCGCCGTTTGCAGGCGCCGAGCGCGTGCAGGCGGCGCTGGCGCACGCGGAGGTACCGACCTCGGTGTCGACGCAGGTGCCGCAGGCGCTGTGGTCCAAGCTCGTCGTCAACTGCGCTTACAACGCGCTCTCAGCCATCGCCGCACGGCCTTATGGCTGGCTGTGGGCGCAGCCAGGCGTGCCGGCGCTGCTGGACCAGGTGGTGCAGGAGTGCGTGGCGGTGGCCGCGGCCGAGGGCATCGCACTCGACGCTGCGGCGCTGCACACCGAGGTCGAGCGCATCGCCCACAGCATGGCCACCCAGTTGTCGTCCACCGCGCGCGACCTGCTGCGCGGCCACCCCACCGAGATCGACCATCTCAACGGCCACGTGGTGGCACGGGCGCACGCGCACGGCATGAGCGCGCCGGTCAACCAGGCCCTGACCACGCTGGTGCACGTGCTGCAGCGCGCCCGCGCCGAAGCCGCCGCGTAACGCCCCGCCCGCACTGCGGGACGGCGCTGCTGCGACAATGGCGGGTATGCAAGATACGTACGTACTGACCCTTTCGTGCCAAGACCGGCCGGGCATCGTGCACGCGGTGTCGGGCTTTTTGCTGGAGCTGGGCGGCAACATCGAAGAGGCCGCGCAATTCAACGACCGCGACAGTGGGCGCTTTTTCATGCGGGTGCAGTTCACCTGCCCCGGGCAAGAGGTGACGTCCCTGCGCGGCGCGGTGCAGGACTTTGGTCACCAGCACGGCATGGACTGCCGGCTGCACCCCTGGCACGAACCCATGCGCACCGTCATCTTCGTCAGCCAGCAGGGCCACTGCCTCAACGACCTGCTGTTTCGCTGGAAAAGCGGTCTGCTGCGGCTGGACATTCGCGCCATCATCAGCAACCATCGTGACTTTTACCAGCTCGCGGCCAGCTACAACGTGCCGTTTCACCACATTCCGGTCAGCCCCGGCATCAAGGCGCAGGCCGAGGCACGCCAGCTCGACATCATCGAATCGGAACAAGCCGAGCTGGTGGTGCTGGCACGCTACATGCAGATCCTCTCCGATGGCATGTGCCAGCACCTGGCGGGCCGCGCCATCAACATCCACCACAGCTTTTTGCCCAGCTTCAAAGGCGCCAAGCCGTACCACCAGGCGCACGAGCGCGGCGTCAAACTGATCGGGGCCACCGCGCACTACGTCACCGCCGACCTGGACGAAGGCCCCATCATCGAGCAGGATGTGGCGCGCGTGGACCACAGCATGACGGTCGAGGACCTCACCGCCATCGGCCGCGACACCGAAAGCCAGGTGCTGGCGCGCGCCGTCAAATGGCACAGTGAGCACCGCGTGCTGCTCAACGGCCAGCGCACCGTTGTGTTCCGCTAAACGGCCCCCGCCCCCATGCCCGCGCCCCGCATTCCGCCCATCCAGTGCCTGTTGACGTTCGAAGCCCTGGCGCGGCTGCGCAGCGTCACGCAAGCGGCCGACGAGCTGTGCGTCACCCCCAGCGCGGTCAGCCATCGCATCCGCCAGCTGGAGGAGCAACTGGGCGTCAAGCTCTTTGGTCGCGCCGATTTTTCGCTCACCACCGAAGGCAGCGAATACCTGGCGCAGGTGCGCGAAGCCTTGGCGGCGCTGCAGCGCTTTCCGAGTCGGCACGCCGCGCCCGGACGGCGCAAGCTGAGGCTGGCGGTCACGCCCACGTTTGCGCGCTCCATCCTGATGCCGCGACTGCACCAGTTTGCCGAGGCTTACCCCGAGATCGACCTCACGCTGCAGGTCAGCATCCCGCTGCTGGACGTGGTGGCCGAAGACGCCGACCTGACGATCCGCTTCGGCACCGGGCGCTACCAGGACGTGGAGTTCATCTGCATCCTCAAGGATGTGGTCACCCCGGTCGCATCGCCAGCGTTCGTGCGCCAGCACGGCCCGTTCGAGACGCCGCAGGACCTGCAGGGCGTGCCGCTGCTGCGCAGCCCGTTGGAGCCGTGGCGCACGTGGTTTGCCGCGCACCATTTGGACTGGCCCGAGCCGACCGACGGCTCGCAGTTCAACGACATCGGCTTGATGTGCGACGGCGCCGCCGCCGGTATGGGCGTGGCGCTGGTGCGACTCAAACTCGGCGCGCCGTGGCTGAACCATGGCACCCTGGTGCGGCTGTACCCGCACAACGTGCCCAGCCCGCACGCCCACTACCTGTGCTGGCGCGCCGGGGCGATGGAGCGTTGGGAGTGCGCCACTTTCGCAGCCTGGCTGCGTCAGGCGCTGGCCTGACGCCGGTGCAGCCGCCGATGCCCGGGCCGCACCGGCCACCGCGGCGCATCACTCGATGCGGATGCGCTTGCCGGCCACCGTCACCTTCTTGGGCAGGGTCAGCGTCAGCACGCCGTTGTCGTACTTGGCGCTGGCCGCGGACTCATCCACGTCGCTGGGCAGCGCAAAGCTGCGCGACACCTGGCCGTAGTAGCGCTCGCTGTGCAGCACCTTTTCGCCGTCGCGCTGGGCGTCTTCTTGCTTGACTTGAGCGGCGATGGTCACCACGTTGTTTTCCACCGTGATGTGGATATTGTCCTTGCCCACCCCCGGCATTTCGGCCGAGATGATATAGGCTTGGTCGTTTTCCTTCACATCGACCTTGATTTGCTGCGGCAGCGGATCGCCGTGCAGCGGCCGGATGTAAAAGCCCGGCGCCAGGTCGCGGAAGAATTCATCGAACAGGCTCATACGGCGCGGCAACAGGTTGCTCATGTTCAACTCCTCTCGTTGGCAATCGATGGTGGAGGCACCCAGTCCCCGGCACCGCGCGCGGCCTCCACACCAGCGGGCGGCACCGTCATTCGTCTGACGATTACATAGCGTCCGTGGCGGCCATTTCAAGGGGTTTTGGCAAAGATTTCAGCCCCATCGCGGCGCGCACTGCCCTACACTGCGGCCCATGAACGCTGCCCTGCCCCCCGACGCCGCCGAACGCGCCGCCCGCCAGGCCGAGGTGGTGCGCGCGCTGCAAGCGGTGCTGCCGGCCCACGCGTTGCTGTGGACCGACGAGGACACCACGCCTTACGAGTGCGACGGCCTGACCGCCTACCGCCAGCGCCCGCTGGCCGTGGCGCTGCCCGAAACCGAAGACCAGGTGCAAGCTGTGCTGCGCGCGTGCCACCTGCTCAAGGTGCCGGTGGTGGCCCGCGGCGCGGGCACGGGCCTGTCAGGCGGGGCCATGCCGCACCCCATGGGCGTGACCTTGAGCCTGGCCAAGTTCAACCGCATCGTCGCCATCGACCCCCTGGCGCAAACCGCCACCGTGCAAGCGGGCGTGCGCAACCTGGCCATCAGCGAAGCGGCTGCCCCCTACGGCTTGTATTACGCGCCCGATCCCAGCAGCCAGATCGCCTGCACCATCGGCGGCAACGTCGCCGAGAACTCTGGCGGCGTGCACTGCCTCAAGTACGGCCTGACCGTGCACAATGTGCTGCAGGTACGCGGCTACACGGTGGCCGGGGACCCGGTGACCTTTGGCAGTCGCGCCCCCGATGCGCCGGGGCTGGATCTGTTGCCGCTGGTGGTCGGCTCCGAAGGCATGCTGGCCGTGGTCGTGGAAGTGGTGGTGCGCCTGATCCCGCGGCCGCAGCTGGCGCGCTGCATCATGGCGAGTTTTGACAGCGTGCGCGCCGCCGGCGACGCGGTGGCGGCCATCATCGGCGCGGGCATCATCCCCGCCGGCCTGGAGATGATGGACAAACCGATGACCGCGGCGGTGGAGGATTTCGTGCACGCCGGCTACGACCTCGACGCCGAGGCCATCTTGTTGTGCGAGTCCGACGGCACGCCGGAGGAAGTGGCCGAACAGATCGAGCGCATGAGCGCGGTGCTGCGCGCCGCCGGCGCCACCGCGATCGCCGTCAGCCGCGACGAAGCCGAGCGGCTGCGCTTTTGGAGCGGGCGCAAAAACGCCTTCCCGGCCAGCGGGCGCATCAGCCCGGATTACATGTGCATGGACTCCACCATCCCGCGCAAACGCCTGGGCGAAATGCTGCAGGCCATCGCGGCCATGGAGACGAAGTACGGGTTGCGCTGCCTCAACGTCTTTCACGCTGGCGACGGCAACCTGCACCCGCTGATCCTGTTCGACGCCAACGACCCGGACCAATTGCAACGCGCCGAAGCCTTTGGTGCCGACATCCTGGAAACGAGTGTGGCGATGGGCGGCACCGTCACCGGCGAGCACGGCGTCGGCGTCGAAAAACTCAACAGCATGTGCGTGCAGTTCAGCCCCGAGGAACGCGCGCAGATGCAGGCGCTCAAGCGCGCCTTCGACGAACACGAACTGCTCAACCCAGGCAAGGTCATCCCCACCCTGCACCGCTGCGCCGAGTACGGCAAGATGCTGGTGCGCGGCGGGCGGCTGCCGTGGGCCAACCTGCCGCGGTTTTGATCCGGGCCCCATCGGACCATGCAAGTGCTGCAGGGCCTGACGTGGTTGCTGGCGTTGCAAGGCGTCGGCGAGCTGTTGGTGCGCGCGCTGCAGCTGCCGTTGCCTGGCCCCGTGGTCGGCATGGTGCTGATGCTGGGCGCACTGCGGTGGGCACGCGTGCGCGAGCCTGTCGCGGCATGCGCCAACCTGCTGCTGGCCCACCTATCGCTGCTGTTCGTGCCGGTCGGCGTGGGCGTTGTGACGCACTTGGGCCTGATCACGCAGCACGGCGTGTGGATCTTATTGGTCGTGATCGTATCGACGTGGATCGGTCTGGCCGTGACGGCGTTGGTCTTGCGCGCGCTGCTGCGCGCACAGGGTGAGTAGAGCCATGCCCCGCTTCGTCGAACTCTGGGTGTACCTGTCGAGCACGCCGCTGTTCGGCCTGACCGCAACCCTGGCCATCTACACGCTGGCCCATGCTTTTTACACCGCGCGCCAGCACACCCCGTGGGCCAACCCGGTGTTGTGGACGGTGTTGGCCATCGCAAGCATGCTGCTGATCACCGCCGTGCCTTACCCAACGTATTTCGCCGGCGCACAGTTCATCCACTTCTTGCTCGGCCCGGCGGTCGTGGCGCTGGCATGGCCGTTGTGGCAGCGCCGAGCCCAGCTGCGCCGGCACATGGGGCCGTTGTTGGTGGCTGCGCTCGTGGGTGGCACCGCCGCCGCGGGGTCGGCCTGGCTGCTGGGGTGGGTGTTGCAGCTGCCCAACGAGGTCTTGCGCTCGCTGACCACCAAATCGGTCACGGCGCCGGTGGCCATGGGCATCGCCGAGCAAATCGGCGGTATCCCCGCGCTGGCTGCGGTGTTCGCGGTGCTCACGGGCATGGTGGGGGCCATCAGCGGTAAATACCTGTTCGATGCGCTGCACGTGCCGACGTCGGGGGCAGGATGGACCGTGCGCGGCTTCGCACTGGGCACGGCGTCCCACGGCATTGGTGCGGCACGCGCGCTGCAGGTCAACGCCGACGCGGGTGCTTACGCCGGGTTGGCGATGGGTTTGCAGGCGGTGCTGGCCGCGCTGCTCATCCCGCTGGTCGCGCAGTGGTGGTGAGGTGGACTTGCCGCAGTGCACCGTTCAAGGCACGAACGGCGCGGTACCGGCTGCGCATGCGCTACAGTAGTCGGCATGCAGCTGCTGCCGCGCGACCCCTGGCCCACCCACCTGCCACCGGCGTTTTTTGCCGCCCTGCACGCCGACCACGCGGCCGAGGGCGATGCACCTGCGCCCGACGCGCAGGCCATGGCATGGCGCTGCCTGCAGGCGCTGCCCGACGGCGTCGTGCTGCTGGATCGCCAGCTGCGCGTGGTGGCGGTCAACCCGCACGCCCAGCCGTTGCTGCGCCCGCACCTGACGCCGCCCAGCGCCGCAGGCCTGCCGTGGCACGAGGCGCTGGATGACCTCTGGCTCGACACCCTGCTGCCGTGGGTCAGCCCGGCGCTGCTGCGCGGCGAAGCCAGCCGTGTCGCGGTGCAACGCGGCCCGGGTGACACCGCACGCCATTGGCAGGTGACGCTGCTGCCGGACGTGGCCGATGGCGCCGTGCGCGGGCTGTTCGTGCTGCTGCGCGACGAAACCGCCCAGCAGCGCGCCGCGGCACACCAGGCCGACCAGGAGCAAGCCCTGCGCCAGCAACTGCAGCAGCAAGACGCACACCTGCTGTGGCAGCAAACCCGCTGGCAGGCTTTGTCCGACGCGCTGCGCGACGCGGCGGTTTATTTCCTCGACAACGACGGCGCCATCCACGACTGGCCGGCCAGCGCCGAGCGGCTGCTGGGCTACCGCGCCGCAGACGCGCTGGGCACCCGCGGCCCCGACGCCCCGGACCGCCCGCATCCACTGCCTGCCGATGCCGCGCAGGCGCTGGAGCGTGCCGCGCTGCTGGGCCAGAGCGAATCGACCGGCTGGGTGCGCCGGGCCGACGGCAGCCGCCTGTGGGCGCACAGCGTCTACACCGCCTTGGCGGGCCCCGGCGGCGAGGCGCTTGGCACCGCCTGCTTGGTGCGCGACATGACCGAAGTGCACCGCCTGGAGGAACTGCTGCGCGAACTCAATGCTGCGCTGGAACGCAAGGTGCAGGAGCGCACCCGCGCCCTGCAGGCCGCCATCGACGACCTGGAGGCCTTTGCCTCGTCGGTGTCGCACGACCTGCGTGCACCGCTGCGCCACATCACCAGCTACGTGCAGCTGCTGCGCGAGGACCTGGGTGAGCCGCTGGCGCCCGACGTCGCCGAGGACTTGCGCACGATCGACGAAGCCGCCGTCCACATGGGCCGACTGATCGATGGTTTGCTGGCCTTCGCACGCCTGGGCCGCGCCGCGTTGCGGGTGCAACCGGTGGACATGCTGGACCTGCTGCGCGCCAGCCTCAACCGCGTGCAGCACGACCCGGCGCTGCGGCGGCCGACCGACGCCTGCCAGGTGCACCTGCCGGCGCAGTTACCCGCCGTGCAGGGCGACCCACTGCTGCTGGCGCAGGTGTGGGACAACCTGCTGGCCAACGCGTTCAAATACACCCGCCCGCGCACGCCGGCCATCATCGAAGTGGGTGGCCACGTGGCGCACCCCGAAGGCGCCGCGCCCGAGGCGGTGTTTTGGGTGCGCGACAACGGTGTTGGCTTCGACCCCGCACGCGCCAAGCGGCTGTTTGGCATGTTCCAGCGCCTGCACCGCGCGCAGGATTTCGAAGGCACCGGCATCGGCCTGGCGCTGGCACGGCGCATCGTCGAGCGGCACGGCGGCCGCATCTGGGCCGACGCGCAACCCGGCCACGGCGCCACCTTTTACTTCGCCCTGCCGCTGGCCCCCACCCCGCCGCACGAGCCGGACGCACCGGCCAACGAACCGACCACGGCATGAACACCCCGCACTCGACACCCGTAGCATGGCTGGACGCCGCCGCCACCGCTGCGGCGCTGCCGTACCCCGCGTTGGCCGACGCCATCGAGGCGCTGTTGCGCGACGACAGCGTGACCGTGCCGCCCCGGCTGATCCAGCCGCTGCCCGCCGGTGGCAGCTTGTTTGTCATGCCCGCCACCGATACCACGGTGGCCATCACCAAACTCATCACCTTTGTGGCGGACAACCCGGCGCGCGGCCGCCCCGCCATTCAGGGTGACATCGTCGTATTCGATGCGCGCGACGGCCGACGGCGCCTGCTGCTCGACGGCCCCACCGTGACCGCGCGGCGCACGGCCGCGGTGTCGCTGCTGGCCGCGCGCCGACTGGCCCGGCACCGCGACGGCCCGCTGCTGATCGTGGGGGCTGGCGTGCAGGGCCGTTCGCACCTGGAGGCGTTTGCTGCCGGGCTGGGCGTGCGCGCGGTGCAGATTGCCTCACGCAGCCGCGCCAGTGCCGACGCGCTGGTGGCACACGCGACGGCACTGGGGCTGGACGCGCGGCGCGTCGACGACGCCGACGCCGCCCTGGCCGACTGCCCGCTGGTGGTCAGCTGCACCTCCGCGCAGGCGGTGGCGCTGCGCGCGCGACCCCGGCCGGACGCTTTTGTGGCCGCGGTGGGCGCCTTCACGCCGCGCATGGTGGAATGGGCACCGGCGGTGTGCCGTCATCTGGCCGCCACCGGCACGCTGGTCGTGGACACGCGCGACGCCGACCACGAAGCGGGCGACCTGTTGCAAGCGGGGCTGGATGTCGGCGGCCTGCCGACCTTGGCTGACGTGGTGCGCAATACCCCGGCCTGGCAGCGCGCGCGACGTGCTGACGGCCCGGTCTTTTTCAAAAGCTGTGGTTGGGCCGGCTGGGACCTGGCGGCCGCCCGCTGCGTGCTGGCCGCGCACGGCCACTGACAACCCTTGAGGAGTTTGGATGATGGTGCAACGTTTCGACGTCGGACCGCGTTTGTCCGAAATGGCCATTCACAACGGTACCGTGTACCTGGCCGGGCAGGTGCCGGATGACCCCAGCCAAGACATCGAGGGCCAGACGCGCCAAGTGCTGGCCATGGTTGACGCGCTGCTGGCGCGCGCCGGCACCGACAAAACCAAGCTGCTGATGGTGCAGATTTACTTGGCCGACATGGCCGACTATGACGGCATGAACCGCGCCTGGGACGCGTGGGTCGCGGCCGGCCACACGCCGCCACGCGCCACTGTGCAAGCCAAGCTGGCCCACCCGGACTGGAAAATCGAGGTCGTCGCCACCGCGGCGTTGTGACCACCGGCGCCCCCCGCCGTCGCACCGCCGCCGATGGGGCGTGCACCCGCCTTCAGCGGTAGGTGCGCAGGTGGATGCTGGTCTCGGTGCTGTGGATCCCTTTGATGAGGCGGATGCGCTCCAGGATGTCTGACAGCTCGTGCATCGAGGTGGCCTCCAGCTCGGCCAACAGGTCCCAACGGCCATTGGTGTCGTGCAGCTTCACCACCCCCGGCTCGCCCAGCAGGCTGGCGATCACCGCCCGCGTTTGGTTGCCTTCCACCAGCACGCTCATCCAGGCGCGAATACGTTCCGGCTCCGATTCGGGCCGCAGCCGCACCGTGTAGCCCAGGATCACACCGGCGTCCTCCAGCCGGCGCATGCGGTTGGTCACGGTGCCGCGCGACACCTTCAGTTTGTACGCCAGGTCGGCCACGCTCAGGCGTGCGTTGCGCCGCAGCAGCGCGATCAGGGCCTGGTCCAGCTCATCCACAGCCATCCCCCATTTTGACGTTTTGACTATCAGACTCTGTCATTTCGTCAGGTTATCACCAAATCGTCAACATTCTGTCGTTTTACATTGTCGCCGACACGGTTAACACTGCCATCCATCCGCAACCAACCCGACGACAGGAGACCGCACGATGTCCCACCCAACCCCCGCGCGCGTGGCGACGCGCTACCTCAGCGCCCCGGCCATGGTCCGTCTGGTACAGACCTTGGGCATCGAAGCGTGCTTGCGCGGCATCGCCGAGTGCATCCGCGCCGACTTTGGCCGCTGGCCCGACTTCGACAAAACGCCCGCGTCGCCAACCACTCGGACGTTGGCGTCATCGAGCTGATGCCGATCGCCGACGACACGCTCTACAGCTTCAAATACGTCAACGGCCACCCCAAAAACACCCGCGAGGGGCTGCCCACCGTGATGGCCTTTGGCGTGCTGGCCGACGTGGCCACCGGCGCGCCGCTGCTGCTGAGCGAGCTGACGCTGACCACCGCCCTGCGCACGGCCGCCATGTCGGCCGTCGCCGCCCAGGTTTTGGCCCGGCCAGACAGCCGCGTCATGGCGCTGATCGGCAACGGCGCGCAGGCGGAGTTCCAGGCGCTGGCCTTCCAGCATCTGCTCGGCATTGGCGAGCTGCGCCTGTTCGACACCGACCCCGCCGCCACCGACAAACTGATGGCCAACCTGCGCGGCAGCGGCTTGACGTTGACCCGCTGCGGCAGTACGGCCGAGGCGGTGCGCGGCGCCGACATCGTCACCACCGTCACCGCCGACAAGACCAACGCCACCATCTTGACGCCGGCGATGGTCGAGCCCGGCATGCACATCAACGCTGTCGGTGGCGACTGCCCCGGCAAGACCGAGCTGCACCCCGACGTGCTGCGCGGCGCGCGGGTGTTCGTGGAGTACGAACCGCAGACCCGCATCGAAGGCGACATCCAGCGACTGCCCGCGGACTTTCCGGTCACCGAACTGTGGCAGGTGCTGACCGGCCAGGCCCCCGGCCGCATGGACACCGCCGAGGTGACGGTGTTCGACTCGGTCGGCTTCGCGCTAGAAGACTATGCCGCGCTGCGCTTTGTGCACGCGCAGGCCCAGCGGCTTGGCTTGGGCGAGACGCTGGACCTGATCCCTGAGCTGGACGACCCCAAAAACCTGTTTGGCCTGTTGCAACCGCGCGCGGCGGCGCTGCGCCGCGCGGTCTGAGCCCGCCGCCAATGGGCCGCTGCACGCCCTCCGCCGCCCGTCAGAACAACGGCAGGCGGTGGGTGTGCTTGACCTCCTCCATCACCGCGTAGGTGCGCGTCTCGCGCACGCCGGGCAGTTGCCACAGCACGTCACCGGCAAAGCGACGGTAGTCGGCCATGTCGGCCACGCGCGTCTTGACCAGGTAGTCAAAGCCGCCGGCCACCATGTGGCATTCCAGCACCTGCGGCGACGCCTGCACCGCCGCCTTGAACTGTTCGAACACGTTGGGCGTGGTGCGGTCCAGCAGCACCTCCACAAACACCAGCAGCCCCGCACCCAGCTTCGCGGGGTTGAGGCGCGCCTCGTAGCCCAGGATGTAACCCTCGCGCGTCAAACGCTGCACGCGCGCCAGCACCGCCGTGGGCGACAGGCCCACCGTCTCGGCCAGCTTCAGGTTGGTGATGCGCCCATCGCGCTGCAGGGCGTCGAGGATGCGCAAATCGATGCGGTCAAGGTCGTCCATCCTGAGATTTTCACTAAACATTGGCCTAACAATAACATTTCATTCGTTTGAAAGCGCATCACACTTGGGTCATCGTCAATGACCACACGCCCCGCCATGGACACCCTGGCCGACACCGCCCACCTGCAACCCGTCCCGTCACCGCTGGCCGATGGCCCCATCGCCCGCGCGCCGACGATGGCGGCGCTGCCCGCCCTGCACCGCGCACCCGAGCCCGAGCTGCTGGCGTCGCTGCTGCCGCGCGCGCGCCTGGACGACACCCAGCGCGTGCGCATCACCGCCTTGGCGCAACGGCTGGCAGCCGGCCTGCGTGAACGCGCCCCGCAAGCGGGGCGGAAAGGCTTAGTGCAAGCCCTGCTGCAAGAGTACGCACTGACCTCGCACGAAGGTGTGGCACTGATGTGCCTGGCCGAAGCGCTGCTGCGCATCCCCGACGCGGCCACGCGCGACGCGCTGATCCGCGACAAAATCGGGCGTGGCGACTGGCGCGCGCACCTGGGCCACAGCCGTTCGCTGTTCGTCAACGCAGCCACCTGGGGACTGCTGCTGACCGGCAAGCTCACCGCCACCCACAACGAGGCGGGCCTCGGCGCGGCGCTCAAGCGCGTGCTGCGCGCTGGCGGCGAGCCACTGGTGCGCCGCAGCGTGGACCTGGCGATGCGGCTGCTGGGCGAGCAGTTCGTCACTGGCCAGACCATCGACGAGGCGCTACGTCGTGCCCAGCCGCGCGAGGCGCAGGGTTTCCGTTACTCCTACGACATGTTGGGCGAGGCCGCGCTGACCGCCGCCGACGCGCAGCGTTACTTCGACGCCTACCGCACGGCCATCGATGCCATTGGCGCGGCCAACGCCGGGCGCGGCCCGATCGACGGACCGGGCGTGTCGATCAAACTGTCGGCGCTGCATCCGCGCTACAGCCGCGCGCAGTACGCGCGCGTGATGGACGAGCTCTACCCGCGCCTGCGCGCGCTGGCCGAAGCGGCGCGGGCGGTCAACATCGGCCTGCACATCGACGCCGAGGAGGCCGACCGGTTGGAGCTGTCGCTGGACCTGCTGCAGCGGCTGTGCCACGAGCCGTCGCTGGCCGGCTGGGACGGCATCGGGTTTGTCATCCAGGCCTATCAAAAGCGCGCGCCTGCGGTGGTGGACCACGTCATCGCCCTGGCACGGCGCAGTGGCCTTCGCCTGCTGGTGCGGCTGGTCAAAGGCGCCTATTGGGACAGCGAAATCAAGCGCGCGCAGCTGGACGGCCTGGACTACCCAGTCTACACCCGCAAGGCCTACACCGACGTGGCCTACCTGGCCTGCGCGCGGGCCCTGCTGAACGCCCCGGATGCGGTCTTCCCACAATTCGCCACCCACAACGCGCAGACGCTGGCCGCCATCCACGAAATGGCCGACCCAGCCCGCTGGCACCCGCACCAGTACGAATTCCAGTGCCTGCACGGCATGGGTGAGCCCCTGTACGAGCAGGTGGTCACCCCGGTCAGCGCCGGCGGGCTGGGGCGGCCCTGCCGCATCTACGCGCCGGTGGGCACGCACGAAACGCTGCTGGCCTACTTGGTGCGCCGCTTACTGGAAAACGGCGCCAACACATCGTTTGTGCACCGCATCGCCGACCCCCGGGTCCCGCTGGACGCGCTCGTCGAAGACCCCGTGGACACGGTGCGAGCCTGGGCGCGCACCGAAGGCGCGCTGGGCCTGCCGCATCCGCGCATCCCCGCGCCCGCCGCGCTGTACGGCGCGGCGCGCCCCAACAGCACCGGCTGCGACCTGGCCGACGAGGCCACGCTGCGCACACTGTCCGAGGCACTGCACGCCAGCCGGGCCACGCCAGTGGCCGCGCAGGCGTTGTTGGCCGACGGCCGCACCGCCAGCGGCACGCCACGCAGCGTCAGCAACCCCGGTCAGCACGACGACATCGTCGGCCACGTACGGCAGGCCGGCGCCGCCGACGCCGCCCACGCGCTGGCGCTGGCCCAGCGCGCGGCGGCCTCATGGGCCGCCACCCCGGCACCTGAGCGCGCCGCGCGGCTGCGACGCGCCGCCGATGCCCTGCAGGCGGACCTGCCAGCGTTCGTCGCGCTGCTGATGCGCGAAGTCGGCAAGACCGCCGCCAACGGCGTGGCCGAGGTGCGCGAGGCGATCGACTTTCTGCGCTTTTACGCCGCCCAAATCACCGACCCGCGCTGGCCTGCCAACGCCAAACCACTGGGTCCGGTGGTGTGCATCAGTCCCTGGAACTTTCCGTTGGCCATCTTCACCGGGCAAATCGCTGCCGCGCTGGCAGCTGGCAACCCGGTGCTGGCCAAACCCGCCGAACAAACGCCGCTGGTGGCCGCGCGCATGACGACGCTGCTGCACGCCGCCGGCATCCCCCGCGACGTGCTGCAACTGCTGCCCGGCGAGGGCGAAACGGTGGGCGCGGCGCTGGTGGCCGATGCGCGCACGGCGGGCGTGCTGTTCACCGGCTCCACCGAGGTGGCCAAGCACCTGCAGCGCACGCTGGCTACACGGGTGCACGCCGGCGCCGACGGCCGGGCCACCCCGATCCCGCTGGTGGCCGAAACCGGTGGCCAAAACGCGATGGTGGTCGACAGTTCCGCACTGGCCGAGCAGGTGGTGCAGGATGTGCTGACCTCGGCCTTCGACAGCGCCGGTCAGCGCTGCTCGGCGCTGCGCGTGCTGTGTCTGCAAGACGACATCGCCGACCACGTGCTGTACATGCTGCGCGGGGCCATGGCCGAGCTGCGCATCGGCCCCGCCACGCGGCTGAGCACCGACGTCGGCCCGGTCATCGACGCCGCGGCGCGCGACGCCATCGTCGCACACATCGAGGCCATGCGCGCGCGCGGCTGCCGCGTCTGGCAAGCGCCGTTGCCCCCGCAGGCCGAGCGCGGCACCTACGTCGCCCCGACCCTGATCGAACTGGACGGGCTGACGCTGCCCGAACGTGAGGTGTTTGGCCCCGTGCTGCACGTGGTGCGTTGGCGCCGTGGCGAACTCGATGCACTCGTGGCCGCCATCCACGCCACCGGCTACGGCCTGACCTTTGGCGTGCACAGCCGCATCGACGAAACCATCGACCACCTCACCCAGCGCGTGCAGGCCGGCAACCACTACGTCAACCGCAACATGGTCGGCGCCGTCGTGGGCGTGCAACCGTTTGGGGGTGAGGGCCTGTCCGGCACCGGACCCAAAGCCGGTGGCCCGCTGCTGCTGTACCGGCTGCTGGCGGACCCGCCCGCCGATGCCGTGCAGCGCCCGCTGGCCTTCGTCGGTGCGGACGACACCGCCGACTGGCGCGCGCCCGTGGTGCTGCGCGGCCCCACCGGGCAGCGCGACACCTACCGTCTGCTGCCGCGTACGCAGGTGTTGTGCCTGGCCAACGACCCCGCCACCGCCGAGCGCATGGCACATGCCGTGCGCGCGCTGGGGGCGCACCCCCTGGTGCCGGACACCACCGACCCCGCGAATTGGCTGTCGCGCCAGCCGACGCTGCCCGAGGCTGCCCTGCTGGCCACAGCCCCCGCCACCGCGCTGGCCTGGCAACAGGCGCTGGCCGCGCATCCCGGCCCGGTGGTGCCGCTGTACGCCTGGCGCGGTGAGCCGCTGCCCGCCGGGGCACTGAGCGAGCGCAGCCTCAGCGTCAACACCGCCGCGGCCGGGGGCAACGCCAGCTTGATGAGCCTGGACTGACGCCGCGCCGCCTCGGGGTGTTGTGGCGTGCCGCCGAGCGGTGCCCGCTCAACCCCGCCCCGCGTACACGCGTCGTCCAAAAATCGCGCTGCCTACGCGCACCATCGTGCTGCCAGCGGCGATGGCTTGTTCCAAGTCGTCGCTCATGCCCATCGACAGCGTGTCCAGCTCCGGCGGGTGGCCCAGCGCCGCACGCAGCGCGTCGAACAGACGGGCGGCTTGCGCGAACACCGCGCGCATGGCCGCCGCGTCGGGCTGGGGGTCGGGTATGCACATGATGCCGCGCAGGCGCAGCCGCGGCAGGGCCACCACCGCCTGCGCCAGCGGCACCAGTTGCTGCGGCGCCACACCCGCCTTGGTCGGCGCGCCATCGACATTGACCTGCAAACACACCTGCAGCGGCGGGCGGTCGGCCGGGCGCTGGTCGCTGAGCCGCTGGGCCACCTTGAGCCGATCGACCGACTGCACCCAGTCGAAGTGCTCGGCCACCAGGCGGGTTTTGTTGCTCTGCAACGGCCCAATGCAATGCCACTGCAGGCCATGCACGCCGGCGTGGCGCAGCGCAACGATTTTGTCCACGCCCTCTTGCACGTAGTTTTCGCCAAAGGCGCGCTGGCCAGCCGCGGCGGCCTCGGCCACCGCCTGCGGCCCAAAGGTCTTCGACACCGCCAGCAGCGTCACCCCGCTGGGGTCGCGCCCGGCCGCAGCGCACGCCCGCGCGATGCGCTCACGCACGGCTTGGAGATTGTCTGCAATCGTTGCCATAATGAGTCCGTCAATCAACCTGCAGCGGCAGTCCTTGTGGGGCCGCCGCTGCCCACGGTGAACTACGGGATGGACGTCACCCAACTGCTGGCCTTTGCGGTCAAAAACAAGGCTTCCGACCTGCACCTGTCGTCTGGGCTGCCACCAATGATACGGGTGCACGGCGACGTGCGCCGCATCAACGTCGAGCCGCTGGACCACAAGCTGGTCCACGCGATGATCTACGACATCATGACCGACGCCCAGCGCAAGGCGTACGAGGAGTTTTTGGAGTGCGACTTCTCGTTCGAAATCGCAGGCTTGTCGCGCTTTCGTGTCAACGCCTTCACCCAGCACCGGGGGGCGGCGGCGGTGTTTCGCACCATCCCGTCCAAGGTGCTGACGCTGGAAGACCTCAACTGCCCGCGCATCTTTGCCGACCTGGCCATGAAGCCACGCGGGCTGGTGCTGGTCACCGGCCCCACCGGCTCGGGTAAATCGACCACGCTGGCGGCGATGGTCAACCACCGCAACGAACATGACCCCGGCCACATCCTCACCATCGAAGACCCGATCGAGTTCGTGCACGAGTCCAAAAAGAGCCTGGTCAACCAGCGCGAAGTAGGGCCAATGACCCACTCGTTTGCCGCGGCGCTGCGCTCAGCGCTGCGCGAGGACCCGGACGTGATCCTGGTCGGCGAGATGCGCGACCTGGAGACCATCCGCCTGGCCATGACCGCCGCCGAAACCGGCCACCTGGTGTTTGGCACGTTGCACACCTCCAGCGCGGCCAAGACCATCGACCGCATCGTCGACGTGTTCCCGGCCGAAGAAAAGGACATGATCCGCGCGATGCTGTCGGAGTCGCTGGTGGCGGTGATTTCGCAAACGCTGCTCAAAACCGCCGATGGCAAGGGCCGCGTCGCCGCGCACGAAATCATGATCGGCACCCCTGCGATCCGTAACCTGATCCGCGAAAACAAGGTCGCCCAGATGTACTCGGCCATCCAGACCGGGCAGCAGTACGGCATGCAAACGCTGGATCAGGCCTTGCTGGAGCTGGTGCGACGCAACGTGATCAGCGCTGCCGAAGCACGCAGCAAGGCCAAAAACCCCGACAACTTCCCGCTTTGACGGCGGGTGTGCCTGCGCACGGCCGTGCACCACCCCGCCCTACCGGAGCGCCCACCATGGAACGCGATCAAGCGAGCAATTTCATCCACGAGCTGCTGCGGCTGCTGGTCAGCCGGGGCGGCAGCGATCTGTTTCTGACGGCGGATTTCCCTCCCGCCATCAAGGTCGATGGTGTGATCCAGAAGGTGTCGGCGCAGCCGCTGACCGGGCAGCACACCCAGGCGCTGGCGCGCGCCATCATGAACGACAAGCAGGCCGCCGAGTTCGAGCGCACCAAGGAGTGCAACTTCGCCATCAGTCCTGCCGGCATCGGGCGCTTCCGTGTCAACGCCTTTGTGCAGATGGGCAAAGTGGGCCTGGTGCTGCGCACCATTCCGTCCAAAATCCCCACCATCGACGACCTGGGCCTGCCGCAGATCCTCAAGCAGTTGGCGCTGGCCAAGCGCGGCATCTGCATCGTCGTGGGCGGCACCGGCACCGGCAAGTCGACCACACTGGCCGCGATGGTGGACTGGCGCAACGAGCACACGCACGACCACATCGTCACCGTGGAAGATCCGGTGGAGTTCGTGCACCAGCACAAAAACTGCATCGTCACCCAGCGCGAAGTTGGCCTGGACACCGACAGTTGGGAGATCGCACTGAAAAACTCGCTGCGCCAAGCGCCCAACGTCATCCTGATGGGCGAAATCCGCGACCGCGAGACGATGGAGCACGCGATCGCGTTTTCCGAAACCGGTCACCTGTGCCTGGCCACGCTGCACGCCAACAGCGCCAACCAGGCCATGGAGCGCATCATCAACTTCTTCCCGCACGACCGGCATCCGCAGTTGCTCAAGGACGTGTCGCTCAATCTGCGCGGCATGGTGGCGCAGCGCCTGCTGCCGCGCGAGGACGGCAAGGGGCGCGTGGCCATCGTCGAGGTACTGCTCAACAGCGCGCTGATCGCCGACCTGATCATGAAGGGCGAGGTCCAGGAGATCAAGGAGGTCATGAAACGCAGCACCGAAATCGGCATGCAGACCTTCGACCAGGCGCTGTTCGACGCCTTCGAGGCGTACCAGATCTCCTACGAGGACGCGGTGCGCAACGCCGACTCCCAAAACGACATCAAGCTGCGCATCAAGCTGGAAAGCCAGCGTGCCCGCAACAGCGACTTGGCCGCGGGTACCGAGCACCTGCAAATCATGTAACCCTTGCACGAGGTTCGCGATGCCCAACGTCAACCCAAAAACCACCTACGATTCGTGCCCACCGCAGCGCGTGGCCTTCATCGGTCTGGGGGTGATGGGCTGGCCAATGGCCGCGCACCTGGCGCTGGCCGGCCACGACGTCACCGTGTACAACCGCACCGCGGCCAAGGCCGACGCGCTGGTGCGTGCGCTGGCCGAGCGCGGCGTGGCGCGCGTGCGCACGGCCCCAACGCCGCGCGCGGCCGCCCAGGGTGCTGGCTTCGTGATGGCGTGCGTCGGCAACGACGACGACCTGCGCAGCGTCGTGTTGGGGCCTGACGGCGCGCTGGCGGGCATGGTGCCCGACGCGGTGTTGGTGGACCACACCACGGCGTCGGCCGAGGTGGCGCGCGAGCTTTACGCCGCCGCCCAGGCGCAGGGGGCGCACTTCATCGACGCGCCCGTCTCCGGTGGGCAAGCCGGCGCCGAAAACGGCATGCTCACCGTGATGTGCGGCGGTGACGAAGCGCCGTTCGGGCGCGCACGACCGGTCATCGCGGCCTACGCCCGTGCCGTCACACGCATCGGGGCCAGCGGCGCCGGGCAACTGGCCAAGATGGTCAACCAGATCTGCATCGCCGGGCTGGTGCAGGGCCTGGCCGAGGCCATCGCCTTTGGCCAACGCGCCGGGCTGGACATGAAGCTGGTGCTGGACGTCATCGGCAAGGGTGCCGCGCAAAGCTGGCAAATGGACAACCGCGGCAAGACGATGGTGGACGACCGCTTCGACTTTGGCTTTGCAGTGGACTGGATGCGCAAAGACTTGGTGCTGTGCCTACAGGAAGCACGCCGCAACGGCGCGCGCTTGCCGGTGACGGCGTTGGTGGACCAGTTTTACGCCGACGTACAGGCCATGGGCGGCGGGCGCTGGGACACCTCCAGCCTGATCCGCCGCCTGCGCTGAGCGTCCGGGCGCAGCCTGCCGGGCCGCACCACGGCCACCGTCGCCATCACGGCTGCTTGGTTGGGGCGTCGGCCGGCTTCGGGGCGGGCTGCAGCCGCGCGAGATCCGCCTCACTGATCAACTCGAACACGCGCACCACGCGCTGCACGCCGGGCACAGCACGGGCCACCTCGGCGGCGCGCTGCGCCTCGCGCGCGGTCACCAGCCCCATCAGGTACACGGTGCCACGCTCGGTCACCACCTTGATGGCGTTGGCCGACAGGTCCTTGGCGTCGACGAAGGCGGCCTTGACGCGCGCCGTCACCAGCGCATCCGACGAGCGCGCGGTCAGCGACGGCGAGCCCATCACCGCCAGCTCATCGACGACGCCGGCCACGTTGTCGACGCCCTGCACGATGCGCAGCACCCGCTGACGGTCGGCCTCCGAGGCCACCTCGCCGGTGAGCAGCACCTTGCGGTTGAAGCTGGTGGCGTTGACCCGCGCACGCTCGCCCAACTGCTCGCGCACCCGCGCCGCCACCTTCAGCTCGATGGTTTCGTCCTCCAGCTGGGTGCCGGTGGTACGGCGGTCGCTGGCCACCAGCACCGTGCCGCCCAACGCCGCCCCCGCCACCAGCGGGGCGCAGCCCGGCATCGTCGCGCCCAGCACCACCGCCACCACCAGCGCCGTACCCAGGCGCAACCCCCGTCCATGCTTGTCGGATGTCATGTCGTCACCGTCTCCAGCTCGTCGTCGCCCAACAACTGGGCATCCAGCGCGTCGCACAGCGCGTGCAACGCGACCAACTGCGCCTCCAGCACGCGCGGCGCACGCTCGGCGGGCACGGCCGCCCACACGTCGCCGTCACGCAGCGCGTCGGGCAGATCCCCCACGCGGGCGCCGCTGAGCACCACCACCGCGATGTCGCGCTCGTGGGCCGTGTCCACCAGCGCCAGCGCGTCGGGTCCGGGCAGACCCGCGCACACCAGCAGCAGCACGTCACCAGGCAGCCCCAGCGCCCGCAGCTGCCGCACCGCGCTCCCCCCGGCTGCGTCGCCCACCGTGGTGGCCGACGCCAGCGTCGCGTCGGTGCCCAGCACCAGCGCCGCCAGCTCCGGGCGTTCGCGCTCAAAGCGCCCCACCAGCTGAGCCACCAGCGCCTGCGCCAACGCCGCCGCCACCCCTTGCCCCCACGCCAGCACCTTGCCGCCGGCGGTCAGCCCATGCAGCAGCACCTGCGCCGCCGCTTCCAACGGCGCCCCCAAGGCCTGCGCGCACTGGTACTGCACGTCGGCGCCCTCGATAAAGTGCTGCTGGATGCGGGGCATGAGCATGGGCGCAATCTTAGCCGGTCAATCCCACGCGCCGGCCTCGAACGCGCCGCGCAGCCACTCGATGCGAGGCGGCGGCTGGCCGCCGAGTTCCCCGTCGATGACGACAACGTCGAAACGGCACGGCGGCACCTGCGCCAGCCGCGCCACAAAGTGCCTTGCCGCAAACACGACACGCCGCTGCTTGGCCCACCCCACACTGGCCGCGGCCCCACCGTGGTCGGTGCGGCTGCGCTGACGCACCTCGACGAACACCAGCGTGCCGTCGGGCTCGGTCATAATGAGGTCGACCTCGCCACCGCCGCGGCCCGGGCTGCGCACGTTGCGCCGCACCAGGCGCAAGCCATGGGCCTGCAAATGGCGCAACGCCAACGCTTCGGCGGCGTCGCCGCGCGCCTTGGTGGTGGGGCGCGCCCCCTGACGTTGCGATGGCATCACCGACATGGACCAATCCCTCCCTGCCCCGCACGGCCTCGATGCAGCCCATAACATGCACCGGCTGGCGGCCGAACAACATTATCCGGCGCAGGCGTTGTACGTGGTGGCCACACCGATCGGCAACCGGGCCGACATCACGCTGCGCGCGCTGCACGTGCTGGCGCTGGTCGACGCCGTGGCCTGCGAAGACACGCGCCATACCGCCCAACTGCTGCGCAGCTACGGTTTGCAGCGCCCGCTGCTGGCGGTGCACGAGCACAACGAAGCCAGCGCCGCCCACGAGGTGGTGCAGCGGCTGCTGGCCGGCCAGCGCGTCGCCTACGCCAGCGACGCCGGCACCCCTGGCATCAGCGACCCCGGCGCCCGGCTGTGCGTGGCGGTGCAAGCCGCGGGGCTGCGCTGCATCCCGGTGCCGGGTGCCAGCAGCGTCACCGCGCTGCTCAGCGTCGCCGGTCTGACCGACGGGGCAGTCACGTTGGCAGGCTTTTTGCCGCCCAAGGGCCAGGCGCGCGCCCAGGCGCTGCAGCGCTGGCTGGCGCTGCCCACCGCGGTGCTGCTGCTCGAAGCGCCGCACCGCATCGTGCGGCTGGCCGACGAGCTGCACCCGCTCGGCGCACGCCAGGTAACGGTGGGGCGCGAGCTGACCAAGCAGTTCGAGGAAATCGCCACGCTGCCGTGCGCCGAGCTGGGCAACTGGCTGGCCGCGCGGCCCGAGCGGCTGCGCGGTGAATTTGCGCTGGTGCTTCATGCCCCCGTCACACCCGGCGGGCAAGCTGCGCCAGAACTCGACGCCGAGGCACGCCGCGTGCTGGCGCTGCTGCTGCAGGAGCTGCCGGCCGCGCGGGCGGCGCGGCTGGCCGCGGCCATCACCGGTGCGCCGCGCGACGCGCTGTACGCCGCCGCCCATGCACCCGCACCGCCCGGTTGACCCTAACCCCTTCAGGGAGGAGCCCACCATGACGATTCGCAACCTCGATGCGTTGCTGCAACCACGCCGCGTGGCGGTGCTGGGCGCGTCGGACCGGCCCGGCAGCGTCGGCGCCACCGTGTGGCGCAACCTGCACGGCCGCTTCCAGGGCGAGCTGTACGCCGTCAACCCCCGCCAACCGGCGCTGGGCGTGCCGGTGGCGCGCAACGTGGCCGAGCTGCCGCACGCGCCGGACCTGGCGGTGATCTGCACCCCGCCGGCCACCGTGCCGGGGCTGATCGCCGAACTGGGCGCACGCGGCACCCGCGCCGCCGTCGTCGTCACCGCGGGGCTGGACGCCACGCTCAAGCAAGCCATGCTACAGGCCGCGCGCCCGTACACCCTGCGCATCCTGGGCCCCAACTGCATCGGCATGCTGGTGCCGCACCTGGGCCTCAACGCCAGCTTTGCGCACGCGCACGCCCAGCCCGGGGCCATCGCGTTCGTCTCGCAGTCCGGGGCACTGGTCACCGCGGTGCTGGACTGGGCCAACGACCGCGGCATCGGGTTTTCGCACTTCGTCTCGTTGGGTGACCACGCCGACGTGGACTTCGGCGACATGCTGGACTACCTTGGCAGCGACCCGCGCACCCGCGCCATCCTGATGTACGTGGAGTCGATCACGGCGCCGCGCAAATTCATGTCGGCTGCGCGCGCCGCAGCACGCAACAAGCCGGTGGTGCTGGTCAAGGCCGGGCGCTCGGCCCAGGGCAGCCGCGCCGCCGCCTCGCACACCGGTGCGCTGGCCGGTGCCGACGATGTGTTCGACGCCGCCATCGCGCGCGCCGGCATGCTGCGCGTCAACACGCTGCAGCAGCTGTTTTTGGCCGTGGAGGTGCTGGCGCGCTTTCGCGACAACCGTAGCGAGCGGTTGCTGGTGTTGACCAACGGCGGCGGCGCCGGTGTGATGGCCGCCGACGCGGCCGCGCACATGGGCGTGGCGCTGGCCACGTTGGCCCCGCCGCTGCAGCAGGCGCTGGACGCCACACTGCCGCCCAACTGGTCGCACGCCAACCCGGTGGACATCATCGGCGACGCGCCCGCGCAGCGCTACGTGGAGGCGCTGCGCATCCTGCGCCAGGACCGCGACAGCGCGATCCTGTTCATCCACGCCCCCACCGCCATCGTGCCGGCCGACACCATCGCCGAGGCCTTGCTGCCACTGGCCACCGAACGCCCCCCGCGCGTGCTGGGCTGCTGGCTGGGCAGCGGCGCGGTGGCCGAGGCACGGGCGCGCTTTCGCGCCGCTGGCGTGCCGGACTTTGCCACCCCCGAAGAGGCGGTGCGCGCCTTTGCCTACCTGCGCCAGTACCACCGCCATCAGGAACAACTGCTGCAAACGCCGCCCGCGCCCCCCGGCATCGGGCTGGACCTACCCGCCGTTCGGGCCCTGGTGGACCAGGTGCTGGCCAGCGGGCGCGAGTGGCTGACCGAACCCGAAGCCAAACAACTGCTGGCGCACGCCGGCATCCCCACCACGCCGGTGCGCACCGTGGGGCCCGACCCCGACGCGGCGGCGCACGCCGCGCAGGCGCTGGGCTTTCCGGTGGTGTTGAAAATCCTGTCGCCCGACATCACGCACAAGTCCGACGTCGGCGGCGTGCGCCTCAACCTGCACGACGCGGCCGAAGTGCGCAGCGCCGCCCAGGCCATGCTGCAGCGCGTGGCCAACACCCGGCCCGACGCCCGGCTGGAGGGCTTTGCGCTGCAGCCGATGGTGCAGCGCCGCAACGCGCACGAGCTCATCGTCGGCGCCACCATCGACCCGCTGTTCGGGCCGGTGATCCTGTTTGGCGCCGGCGGCACGGCGGTGGAGGTGCTGGGCGACCGCGCCGTGGCGCTGCCCCCGCTCAACGTCGCGCTGGCCGAGGCGCTGATCGAACGCACCCGGGTGGCGCGGCTGCTGCGCGGTTGGCGTGACGTGCCGCCGGCGCACCGCCCCAGCATCCACGCCGCGCTGCTGGCGGTGGCGCAACTGCTGGCCGACGTGCCGGAAATCGCCGAAATCGACATCAACCCGCTGGTCGTTGATGCCCAAGGCGCCGTGGCGCTGGATGCGCGCGTGCGCGTCAGTGCCCAGCGCCCCGGCGGCGCGGCGCGCTTTGCCATCCGCCCCTACCCGGCCGAGCTGATCGAAGTCATCCCCTGGGGTGGCGACACCCTGACGCTGCGCCCCATCCGCCCCGAGGACGAGGCCCAGCACCTGGCGTTCCTGGAACGTGTCGACCCCGAAGACATCCGCATGCGCATCTTCTACAGCCGCCGCAGCATCGAACACACCGAACTGGCGCGGCTGACCCAAATCGACTACGACCGTGAAATGGCCTTCATCGCCACCCGCGTGCGGCCCGACGGGGGCGAGGAAACCCTGGGCGTCGTGCGCGGCATTTGCGACCCCGACAACGACAGCGCCGAATACGGCATCCTGGTGCGCTCCGACCTCAAAGGCCGTGGGCTGGGCCGCATCCTGATGGACAAACTCATCCGCTACCTACGCGCGCACGGCACGCGGCGCATCGTGGGGCAGGTGCTGCGCGAAAACACCCCGATGCTGGCGCTGCTGGCGCGGCTGGGCTTTGCCATCGCCCCGCATCCGGACGACCCCGACCTGCGCCTGGTCGAGCTGCCGCTGCAAACCCCGGCGCCCTGATCGCCCACGCCCGGCCTGGCGGGGTTGACCGTTCGTCGGATTTTTGTTGCAGTGCAGCAAACTGCCCTTGTGTTGTCACACAGAATCCCTATACTTCGTTTTGTTGCACTGCAACATGACCTCACACACAAGGAGTCCTGCCATGATCACCGCCGACCAACTCGTCGCCCTGCACAAAAAAAATGTCACCACCGCGTTCGACCTGGCCGACAAAACGTTGGCCGGCGTCGAAAAGCTGGCCGAGCTCAACCTGCAGGCCATGAAGACGCTGCTGTCTGAGTCGGCCGGGCACGCCGAAGCCGCGCTGGCCGTCAAAGACATGCAAGACCTCGTCGCGCTGCACAACGCCATCGTGCAACCGGTGGGCGAAAAGGTGGCCTCCTACCACCGCCATGTGTACGACATCGCCTCGGGCGTGCAGGCCGAAGTGGCCAAGGTGCTGGAAGCCCAGGCCCAGGAAGCGCACAAGCAGTTCCTGGCGCTGCTGGACGGCATGGTCAAAAACGCCCCGCAGGGCACCGAGCCGGCCGTGGCCGCCGTCAAGCAAGCGGTGAGCACCGCCGCCGCGGCGATGGAGTCGGTGCAAAAGGCCGTCAAGCAGGCGGCCGAATTGGCCGACGCCAACCTGAAGGCCGTGGCCAGCACCGCGGTGGCCGCCACCAAGGCCCCGCGTGCCGCCAAGGCGTCGGCCTGACGCGCTGCGCACGATGGCGCCGTGGCCCAGCCGCGACGCCTGGATGACCGACCGCGCCCTGGGGGCGCGGTTGGTGTTTGTTGCGCCGCCGCATAATAGGGTCCTCCCCACCCCGGCACAGGAGGAACCTGCATGACCCTGCAAACCATCGGCATCATCGGCGCTGGCACCATGGGCAACGGCATCGCCCAGGTCTGCGCCACCCACGGCCTGGACGTCGTGATGGTCGACATCAACGACGCCGCGCTGCACAAAGGTCTGGCCACCATCACGGCCAGCCTGGAGCGGCTGCTCAAAAAAGAAAAGCTCACCGCCGCCGAGCGCGACGCCGCCTTGGCCCGCATTCGCACCTCAACGAACTACGACGACCTCAAGGGCGCGCAGCTGGTCATCGAAGCCGCCACCGAAAACCTCGAGCTCAAGATCAAAATCCTGCGCCAGCTCGACGCGCTGCTGGCGCCCGAGGTCATCGTCGCCACCAACACCAGCTCCATCAGCATCACGCAGCTGGCGGCGGTCACCGGGCGAGCCGACCGTTTCATCGGTATGCACTTCTTCAACCCGGTGCCGCTGATGGCGCTGGTCGAGATCATCCGCGGCCTGCAAACCAGCGACGCCACCCACGACACGGTGCGCGACTTGGCGCTCAAGCTCGGCAAGACGCCCATCACGGTCAAGAACTCGCCCGGCTTCGTCGTCAACCGCATCCTGGTGCCGATGATCAACGAGGCCTTCTTCGTGCTGGCCGAGGGGCTGGCCAGCCCGGAGGACATCGACGCCGGCATGAAGCTGGGCTGCAACCACCCGATCGGGCCGCTGGCGCTGGCCGACATGATCGGGCTGGACGTCTGCCTGGCCGTGATGAACGTGTACTTTGCCGAGTTCAACGACAGCAAGTACCGCCCCTGCCCGCTGCTGAAGGAAATGGTGGCCGCCGGCTACCTGGGCCGCAAAACCGGCCGCGGCGTCTACACCTACGCCTGAGCGCGCACGGCCGCGCCGCGCGTGCGGGCCGCCCGCGCAAGCGGCGCGCCCTACACCACGGACGGCCGCGGCGCGGCCACGTAGTGACCGGATTTACCACCCTGCTTTTCCAGCAGCCGTACATCGCCGATCGTCATGCCGCGGTCGGCGGCCTTGCACATGTCGTAAATCGTCAGCAGCGCCACCTGCACGGCGGTCAGCGCCTCCATCTCCACGCCGGTCGGCCCCACCGTCTCGGCGGTGGCCTGCACCCGCACCGCCGGGCCATCGGGTTCGATGGCAAAGTCCAGCGCCACGCGCGTCAGCGCGATCGGGTGGCACAGCGGAATCAGCTCCGCCGTGCGCTTGGCGGCCATGATGCCAGCGATGCGCGCCACCCCCAGCACGTCACCCTTGCGGGCCGTGCCGCGTTCGATCAGCGCCAGCGTGGCTGGCTGCATGCGGATGCGCCCTTCGGCCACCGCCACCCGGTGCGTGGCCGCTTTGGCCCCCACATCCACCATGTGGGCTTGGCCTTGGGCGTCGAAGTGCGTCAGGGGTGAAGCTGGGGTATCGGCTGGACGGGAGCTCATGGTTGCCTGCGTGGGTCGGGAATTCGGCACGAACACGCGGCATCATACGGCCATGCGACCCCTCACAGGCACCCCACAGGCATCCCCCACCCCCACGCACGGGTGTGCGCTGCGCCCGTGGGCCTGCACACGGCGCCATTGGCTGACGCAAGCCCTGCGCAGCGCCTTTGCCGTGCCGGTGGCGGCGGCGCTGTGGCCATGGCTGCCCACAGCAGCCCACGCGCAGACCGCGCCCCTGCCGGCGCTGGGCGACGGCGGCGACATGACGCTGGCCGAAGAACGCGAACTGGGCGACCAGATCGCCCGCGCCATCTACCGCGACCCGGCCTACCTGGACGACCCCGCGCTGGCCGAGCTGCTGCAGGCGCTGTGGCAACCGCTGCTGGCCGGCGCACGCCAGCGCGGCGAACTCAGCGACGAGCTGGCGCAGCGCTACGCTTGGCGGCTGCTGCTGGGCCGCGACCCCACCGTCAACGCCTTTGCGCTGCCGGGCGGCTACCTGGGCATCCACCTGGGCTTGATCGGGGTCACGCAACGCGCCGACGAACTGGCCAGCGTGCTGGCGCATGAAATGAGCCACGTCACCCAGCGCCACATCGCGCGGCTGCTGACACGCCAAAGCCAGCAGGCCCCGCTGGTGCTGGCCGCGATGATCCTGGGAGCGCTGGCGGCCAGCGCGGCCAAAAACGCCGACATCGCCGGCGCGGCGGTGGCCGGCGGCCAGGCGCTGGCGGTGCAAGGGCAGCTCAACTTTTCGCGCGACATGGAGCGCGAAGCCGACCGCATCGGGCTGGCGGTGCTGCAGGCCGCCGGCTTCGACGGCCAGGGCTTCATCGGCATGTTCGAGCGGCTGCAACAGTCGGCCCGCCTCAACGACGACGGCAGCTTCCCGTACCTGCGCAGCCACCCCCTGACCACCGAGCGCATCGCCGATATGCGCGCGCGGCTGCAACTGCAGCCCGCCAACCCGCCCACCACCAGCGTTTCGCCGCAGTGGTATGCCGCGATGGCCGCGCGCGCGCGCGTGTTAGCCGACCCGGCGCCCGACCGACTGCGCACCCACGCCCGCGCGCTGCGCCCGGACGACCCCGCCAACGCCTACGCCGCGGCGCTGGCGCACGGCCTGCTGCGCGAGCCCGCCGCCGCACTGGCCGCCCAGGCCGCGCTGCAGCGCAGCTTGCCCGCCGACGACGCCGCCGCGCAGCGCGCCGCACGCTGGCTGCGGCTGGAGCTGCTGACGCTGCTGCACCCCGAAGCCACGCTCGACCCCGCCGCGCGCGCCAGCCTGCCGGCGCTGGCGCGCACGGCGCTGGACGACGGTACGCGCGCCGGTCTGCTGCTGGCCGCGCAGGCCGCCACCCGCGGCGGCGACGGTGAGCTGCGGCGCGCGTGCGCGCAGCGGCTGCAAGCCTGGTGCGTGCAACGCCCCGACGACGCCCAGGCCTGGGAGGTGCTGGCCGGCGTGCAGCGCGCGCTGGGCTACCCCGTGCGGGCCGGCCGCGCCGAAGGCGAAGCCCGGCTGGCGCTGCTGGACGAAACCGGCGCGCTGGACCGCTTTCGCGCCACCCAACGCCTGGCGGCCCAACAGCGCAGCGACGATTGGCAGGAGCTGGCGGTGCTCGACGCCCGCGTGCGCCACGTCGAAGCCGTGCTGCGCGAGCGCGAAGCCGCGCTGCGCCGCCAGCGATGATGCGGGTGGCACCGCAGGCACGCGCACCGGCCACGTGAGCCGCAGCGGCTATCATGCGCACCCTTGGTGAGCACGACTTTGCGAGCGACAACCCCACCCATGGCCGGTATCCACATCACGGACATCGAAGCCGCGATCAACTACTGGCGCGCCCGCCAGCCGTCGCCCGACGGCGTCACGCTGCCTGCGCCGCTGCGCGCGTTGGCCGAGGTGTACGCGCTGATGATTCACTACGGCGAGGACGAGGCCGACGAGCACACCATGCCACGCCCCGCCTACGAGGCCTGGCGCGCCTGGTACGACACCACGCCGGACACACCCTGCATCGCCATTTGCTCCACCAACCAGGGTGACGCCGTCTGCAAGGGCTGCGGGCGCACGCACGACGAGGTGACCCGCTGGCCGGCGCTGACCCCCGGCGAAAAGCGCGCCGTGTGGCGGCGCATCACGCGCGAAGGCAGCGCGTGGCGCTTCAACGTGTACGCCGAGCGGGCGCTGGAGCAGCGCAGCACAGACGCGCCACCCGCGGCCACGCCGGCCGCACCGCCTGCCCCGACGCGCTGAAGCTGGGCAGCACGCAGCGGCGCGTGCCCCGGCTGTACGCTCAGATACGCTGCGCCAGCCGCGCCGCCTGGCCGGTGTAGGCCGCTGGCGTCAGCGCGCGCAGGCGGGCTTTTTCGGCCTCGGGGATCGGCAAGCCGTCGATGAGCGCGTGCAGCGCCTCGCGCGTGACGGCCTGGCCGCGCGTGGCCTCTTTCAGCCGCTCGTAGGCGCCGGGCACGCCGTAGCGGCGCATCACCGTCTGGATCGGCTCGGCCAGCACCTCCCAGGCCGCATCCAGGTCGGCCGCCAGCGCCGCGGCGTTGAGCTCCAGCTTGCCCAGCCCCGTCAGCAGCGATTGATGCGCCAACACCGCGTAGCCCAGCGCCACGCCCATGTTGCGCAGCACGGTCGAGTCGGTCAGGTCGCGCTGCCAGCGGCTGATCGGCAGCTTGTCGCTCAGGTGGCGCAGCAGCGCGTTGGCCAGGCCCAGGTTGCCCTCGGCGTTTTCGAAATCGATCGGGTTGACCTTGTGCGGCATCGTCGACGAGCCGATCTCACCCGCCTTCAGCTTTTGCTTGAAGTAGCCCAGGCTGATGTAGCCCCAGACGTCGCGCGCCAGGTCGATCAGGATGACGTTGCTGCGCGCCACGGCGTCGAACAGCTCGGCCATGTAGTCGTGCGGCTCGATCTGAATGCTGTACGGCTGGAACGTCAACCCCAGCCCGATCGGGGCGTCGGGTGGGGTATCGGGCCCCGGCGCTGGCGTTTCCACCACGCTGCGCGCAAAGGCTTCCCAATCCACCTGCGGGTACGCCGCCAGGTGCGCGTTGTAGTTGCCCACCGCGCCGTTCATCTTGGCCAGCAACGGCACCGCCGCGATGCGCGCGCGCGCCGTTTGCAGCCGCGCCACCACGTTGGCCAGCTCCTTGCCGACCGTGGTGGGGCTGGCGGTTTGGCCGTGCGTGCGGCTCAGCATCGGCTGCTCGGCCCAGGCGTGCGCGGCGTCGCGCAGGCGCTCGATGATGGCGTCCAGCCCCTGCAGCAGCACGGCACGCCCGGCTTGCAGTTGCAGCGCGTGGCTGGTGTTGTTGATGTCTTCGCTGGTGCAGGCAAAGTGCACGAATTCGCCGGCGCGCTGCAGTTCCGGCCAGCCTGCAAACACGCCCGGCACGCCCAACTCGGCGTGGCCGCGGATCCAGTACTCCACCGCCTTGACGTCGTGGTTGGTGGTTTTTTCAATGGCCTTGATGGCGGCCGCATCGGCCGGCGAGAAGTCGCGCACGACACGCCGCAGGTGCGCGCGCGCCGCTGCCGACAGCGGGGCAAACTCCGGCAGGCCCAGGTCGCTGAGCCGCTCGAACCACGTCAGCTCCACCTGCACGCGGCGGTGCATGAAGCCGTATTCGCTGAAAATGGGGCGCAGCGCAGCCAGCTTGGCGGTGTAGCGCCCATCCAGCGGGCTCAGGGCGGTCAGGGCGGCATCCGCCGCGGCAAGGGAGGCGTCAGCGTGGGCTTGCATAGTAGCTCGCGATTGTAGGCGCCTACCACCCCCCGCCAGGCGCCGCGCGCAGCCAATCCGTACAATCGGCAGCCCGGCGCCCCGCCCGGTTGCGGGTGGTGGGCGCGGCCACAGCGGATCCTCGACACCATGAAACTCAAGCTCATCGGCAGCCTCACCAGCCCCTACGTGCGCAAGGTGCGCATCGTCATGGCCGAAAAAAAGCTCGACTTCCAGCTCGAGCTGGCCGACCCCTGGGCCGCCGACTCCACCGTACCCGACGCCAACCCACTGGGCAAAGTGCCGTGCCTGGTGATGGAGGGGGGCGAGGCGGTGTTCGACTCGCGCGTCATCGTCGAGTACTTGGACACCCTGTCGCCGGTGGGCAAGCTGATTCCGGCCGCCGGGCGCGAGCGTGCCGAGGTCAAAACCTGGGAGGCGCTGGCCGATGGCGTGCTCGACGCCGCCGTGGCCGCCCGCATGGAGCAGGCATGGGTCGGACGCAGCGACGCGCAGCGCTGCCAAGCCTGGATCGAGCGCCAGCTCGCCGCGGTGCAGCGTGCGCTCAAGGCCATGAGCCTGGGGCTGGGCGACCGCCCCCACTGCCACGGCGTGCACCTGACGCTGGCGGACATCGCGGTCGGCGTGGCGCTGGGGTACTTGGACTTCCGTTTCCCCAGCATCGACTGGCGCACCACCTACCCCAACCTGGCGCGGCTGTACGAGCGGCTGATGCAGCGCCCCAGCTTTGCCGATACCGTGCCGCCGCGCGCCTGACAGCCGCCCGGGGCCGGGCGCCGAACATAAAAAAAGACCGCGAAGCCCCGGCCGAGACAACAGGAGGAGGGAGGGAGGAGGAGAACCGCCCCGGTCGGTCGTTCTGGCAAGTGGCGTTGCAACCAGCCGCCCATTGCCGCGCTTCGCGGTCACGTCAAACCCAACGACGACGCACGCTGCGTGGGAGCCGCGCACGCTGGCCAAAGTTCCCGGTGGATGGCAACGCCGTGCCGCCGTTCGTCGCCCCGACGGACGGCACGCTCACGCCGCGGCGGGCAGGCGCACCTGCACCGCCAGGCCACCCCAGGGCGAACGTTGCAACTGCAACTGTCCGCTGTACAACGACACCACCTCGCGCACGATATCCAGACCCAAGCCGGCACCGGGGGCGCGTTCGTCCGCGCGCACGCCGCGCTGCAGCACGGCCGCACACTGCTCGGGCGTCAGCCCCGGGCCGTCGTCTTGCACGCACAGCACCCACCACGGCCCCTCCTGCCAGGCCCGCACCTCGACGCGCGTGCGCGCCCATTTGCCGGCGTTGTCCAGCAGGTTGCCGGCGATTTCCTGCAAATCATGCGCTTCGCCGGCAAAGGCCAGGCCGGGCGGCGTGACCTCGACATCCCACGCCAACTCGGCCCCCTCGTCGGGGCGCTGCGGCGCATGGGCGTGCACCTTGCGCATCACGCGCAGCAGCCCCTCCAGCACCGGCTGCACCGGCGTGGGACGCGCCGGGTGGGCAGCGCTGGCGGCGCGCGCGCGGCGCAGGTGCCAGTCCACCTGTTCGCGCAGGCGCTGCACCTGCTCCTGCAGCGCGGTGGCGAGGGCCGGCTCGCGCGGCTGCAACTCCTCGGCCAGCGTGCCGATCACCGCCAGCGGGGTCTTGATCGCGTGCGCCAGGTTGCCGGCCAGCCGCCGCGCGCGCTCCACGCCCTGCTCGTCGTGCGCCAGCACGCGGTTGAAGTCCTCCACCAGCGGCTGCACCTCGGCCGCGAACGCCCCCTGCAGCCGCGTCTCATGACCGTCGCGCACACGCTGCACGGCATGCTGCAGCGCACGCAGCGGCCGCAGGCCCAGCCACAGCTGCGCCGCCACCGCCGCCAGCAGCGCCGCGCCCAGCCCCGCCAGCGACCGCGCCAGCGCACCGTGAAAGGCGCCCAGCGCCTGCTCCAGCTCGCGCGTGTCGGCGGCGACGACGACGCGCCAGCGCGGCCCGTGATCGCCCCACTGGACGGCGCGCTCCAGCGCCCGCAGCCGCTGCCCGGCTGGCCCGGGCAGCGCATGCCGGTGCAACGCGCCGTCCGGCAGCGTGTCGTCGGCCAGCGGCAGCCGCTCGTCCCACAGCGAGCGCGAGCGCAGCGCCGGCTCCGCCTCGGCGCGCCCCACCGCCTGCACCTGCCAGTACAGGCCGCCATAGGGGCGCTGCCAGCGCGGGTCGGCCAGCGGCCGCGCCAGCACCGGCTGCCCGTCGGCATCCGGCTCCAGCGCCGCCAGCAGCTGCGTCAGCTGGTCCTGCAGCCGCAGGTCGAACTGCTGCGTGACGTGGCGCTCGAACAGCCGCGCGATCGCCACCCCGGCCAGCACCAGCGCCAACGACACCGCCAGCAGCGCCGCCAGCAGCAGGCGCCAGCGCAGCGAGGCGGCCCAGCGCCTCATCCGCCGGCGGCCTCCAGCCGGTAGCCCAGGCCCCGCACCGTCTCGATGCTGCCGGGCGGCAGCTTGCGCCGCAGCCGGGCGACGAACACCTCGATGGTGTTGGAGTCGCGCTCGGCGTCGCTGCCGTACAGGTGCTCGGCCAGCTCGGTGCGCGGCACCACCTGGCCGGCGCGGTGCATCAGGTACGACAGCACGCGCAGCTCCTGCGCCGTCAGCACGAGGGGCTGGCCCGCCACGCTGGCGCGCTGCTGGCGCGTGTCCAGCTCCAGCGCGCCGCAGCGCAGCACCGGGTGCGCAGCACCATGGGCACGGCGGATCAGCGCGCGCACGCGCGCCAGCAGCTCCTCGGTATGGAACGGCTTGGTCAGGTAGTCGTCCGCCCCGGCGTCGATGCCGGCCACCTTGTCCTGCCAGGCGTCGCGCGCGGTCAGAATCAGCACCGGCGCCGTCACCCCCTCGGCGCGCCAGCGCTGCAGCACCGTCAGTCCGTCCAGTTGCGGCAGGCCCAGGTCCAGCACGATGGCGTCGTAGGGCTCCACGCCGCCCAGCTCCCACGCGCGGCGGCCGTCGGCCGCCACGTCCACCGTGTAGCCGGCCGCGCGCAGGCTGGCCGCCAGCCGCTGCGCCAGCGCCGCCTCATCTTCCACCAGCAGCACCCTCACCGCTTGCCTTTCTTCACTTCGGTCTTGAGCACGCTGCCGTCGCGCGCATCCACATACCACTCGACCAGCCGCCCGTCGGGGCGCAGCACCTTGAATTCGTACACCCAGCGGCCGTGCTCGCGCTCCAGTTCGGTGGCGATGACCTCGCCGCCCAACTGCGGCTGCACCCGCTGCAGGATCTCGGCCAGCGGCCGAATCTCGCCGGCCAGCACGGCTTCGCGCGCGCGCCGCTGGTCGCCGCCGCCATCGGCCCACGCGCCCGACCAGGCGACGGCCAGCAGCGCGGCCGCCAGCCCCACGGCCCCGGCGCGCGCCCCCCATGCCACCCGCCCGGGGGCGTGGACCCGGCGCTCGCGCGGGGGGGCATCGGGGGTTACTTGCGTACGCATGCCGGCATGGTAGCGGCGCACGGCTGAACCGGGCATGAACCGCATGGCGTGACGGAGCGATGGGCCGGCCACGAGCCGTGCCTGAACGGTACATGGCCGTGTCGTTCACGCGCCGTTCAGGCACGGCGGCGCACACTGGCCGCCGTGGGTTGATCTCGACTCCCACGGTTCCCTCTGACCTGTTCCAAGGAGTTTTTCATGCGCATCGTTGCCCCCTCGCCGCTCTGTCGCTGACGCTGGCCGCCGGCGCCGCCCTGGCCGGCCCCCAATGCAACGCCCCCAAAGACAAATGGATGAAGGAAGCCGACTTCCGCGCCATGGTGGAAAAGCAGGGCTACCAGATCAAGACCTTCAAGGTCAGCTCCGGCCAGTGCTACGAGATTTACGGCCACGACAAGGCCGGCAAGAAAGTCGAGATCTACTTCGACCCCGCCACCGGCGCCGAAATGCAGCGCAAGTAAGCCCCCCGCAGGAGCCCTGTCATGCAACGCCCCGCTTCGCTGTACGTCTGGGATCCGGTCGTGCGCCTGTTCCACTGGAGCCTGGTGGCCTGCGTGCTGCTCAACCAGTTCGTGTTGGAAGCCGGTGAAACCCCGCACCGCTGGGTCGGCTACGCAGCGGCGGCCCTGGTGGGGTTGCGCCTGCTGTGGGGCGTGATCGGCAGCCGCCACGCCCGCTTTGCGGACTGGTGGCCCACCCCGGCGCGGCTGCGCGCCCATGTGCGCGGACTGCTGGCCGGCCAGCCGGACGACCATCCGGGCCACAACCCGCTGGGCGCGCTGATGATGCTGGCACTGATGGCCCTGGTGCTGGCGCTGGGCGTGACGGGCTGGCTCCAGGGCACGGACGCCTTTTTTGGCGAGGAGTGGCTGCAGGAGCTGCACGAGGGACTGGCCAACACGCTGTTGATGGCCGCGGGCGTGCATGCGGCGGCCGCGCTCGTGATGGGCCGCTTGCAGCGCGTCACGCTGGTGCGCGCCATGGTCACCGGTGTCAAGCGTTACGATTGACCCCGTCCGCCCGCCGACCAACCGCCGCCCCATGGCCAGCACCCTGCGCACCTACCGCCGCCTCGTTGCCTCGCGCATCGCGGCGGTGTCCCTGATCGTGGCGGCGCTGGTGTCGGCGTTGGCGTGGGTCGTCTCGATCGAAAACCTGGAGGAAGAAGCGGTCGGCCTGGCGGTGGAAGAGTCGCGCCGCGCCGTGCTGCAGATGAACGCCGGCGACACCGCGCGCCCGCTGGTGGAGCGCGCGGAAGAAGCCGCGCGGCTGCTGACCGGCGGCTTTTTCGACATCGCCGAGATCTACGACGAACGCGGTGAGCGCTTGGCCGAGCACGCCACCGCGCGCGGCGAGGCGGTCGAAGCCCAGTTGCAGCGCCACGCCCGACCGCAACACACCCACCCCGGTTACGAATCGATGCACCTGCCCGACGGCCGCTGGGTGCTGCGCGTGTTCGTGCCGGTGTGGCGCGACGCGCAGCAACCCGGCTCAGGCCTGCTCGGCTATGTGGAGGGCGTGCGCGTTGTGCCCGACTGGCAGCGCGACCAACTGCGCGGCGACGCGCTGGGCGCTGCGGCCCTGGCGGCGCTGGCGGCCATCCTGTGCGGGCTGGTGATCACGCCCATCGTCATGCACCTGTCGCGTGACAACGAACGCAAAGCGCAGCAGGTGCTGGCCTCGCACGTGGCGATGATGGAGGCGCTCGGCCGCGCCATCGCCAAACGCGACTCCGACACCGGCGCGCACAACTACCGCGTGGCCTGGATCGCCGCCCGGCTGGGCGAGACGCTGGGCTTGCGCGACGATGCGATGCGCGCGCTCATCATCGGCAGCTTCCTGCACGATGTCGGCAAGATCGGCATCCCCGACCGCATCCTGCTCAAGCCCGGCCGCCTCGACGACGACGAGATGCGCGTCATGCGCACCCACGTCGCGCTGGGCGAGGAAATCGTCGCCGACATCCCGTGGCTGGCGGCCGCCGCACAGGTGGTCGCGTGCCACCACGAGAAGTGGGACGGTTCCGGCTACCCGCGCCGGCTGGCCGGCGAGGCCATCCCGCTGGCGGCGCGCATCTTCGCCGTGGCCGACGTGTTCGATGCGCTGTGTTCGCGCCGCCCGTACAAAGAGCCGATGCCGTTGCCCCAGGTGCTGGACATCCTGCAGCGCGACGCCGGCAGCCACTTCGACCCGCAGGTGGTGCGCACCTTCGTGCCCATGGCCGCAGAACTGCACGCGCGGCTGGATGGGCGGGACGAGGCCGCCTGCCGCGCGCTGTTGCACGAGCGCATCACGCACCACTTCGGCTTTGCCTGAAGGCCGCCTGACGGCGGCGTTCATCATCGGTTCAGCCACCTGAGGCCACCATGCCGGCAGCGCTACACCGGCGCATGCACCCCGCAACAACAGGAGCCCCGCGATGTTTAAATGGTTCAAGTGGTAAAATCAATAAGGCGCATGCACCCCGCAACAACAGGAGCCCCGCGATGACCCTCCCCCTCGATACAACCTCCTCAACCTCCTGGACCCGCCGCGCTTGGCTGGGCGGAGCCCTCGGCTTGGCCACGGCCCCCTGGCTGACCGCCTGCGGTGGTGGTGACGGCACCGCCACCGGTCCCACCACGCCCACCCCGAGCGGCAGCGCCGTGCTGGCCTACGGCAGCATCAGCGGCTTTGGCAGCGTGATCGTCAACGGCGTGCGCTACGACGACGGCCAGGCACGCTACCGAAGCGAAGACAGCGACGTCTTCGACCGCCGCGACCTCGGCCTGGGGATGGTGGCGCGCGTGGAAGGCAGCCTCGGGCCGGATGGCACGAGCGGCATGGCCAGCGTCATTGAGGTGGGCGCCACCCTGCGCGGCCCGGTGACCGCGGTCAACGCCGGCGGCACCTTCGCAGTGCTCGGCATCCCCGTCACCCCGAGCGCCGCCACGGTGTGGGCGGATCTGGCCAGCCCGGCGACGCTGACCGTCGGCCAGTGGGTCGAGGTGCACGGCCTCGATGGCGCCGACGGCTCGGTCACCGCCACCCGGGTAGAGACCAAGGCGGCCGGCATATTCGCGATCCGTGGCCCCGTCAGCGCGGTACAGGGCAACGTCGTGACCGTGCGCGGCGTCACGGTGCAGTGGCCGGCGACCGCCAGCTTGCCGACGGCGGGCCAGTGGGTCAAGGTGCGCGGCACCACCACCGCCACGCCCACACTGCCGCTGGTGACCACGGAGGCGCGCATCCTCGGCACCCGGCCCACCGGCCAGCCGGTCAGCGACCTGGCCGCCGTCGTCGAACTCGAAGGCTACGTGCAGAGCGTGCAGGGCACGACGGCCGTGGTCTCGGGCGTGCGCTGCGACTTGAGCACCCTGCCCCCGTCACCCGCCGGCGCGCTGCAGGTCGGCAGCCGGGTCGAGCTGCACGGCCAGTGGCAGGCCGACGGCAGCCTGCGCGTGCTGCGCCTCAAACTCGAGGAGAGCCGCGAGGAAGAACGCGGCGACCGCCTCGAGCTCAAGGGCATCATCAGCGCCGCCACCGGCGACACCCTCACTGTGCTGGGGCAGACCGTCGTCGTGCAGCCGGGCACGCTGGTCACCGGCGGCCCGCGCACGCTGCTGGTGGCGGGCACCTACGTCGAGGTCAAGGGTCGCTACGTCAACGGCCAGTTGCTGGCCAGCCAGATCGAGATCAAGTCCAGCGGCGGCTCCGGCGGCTCGACCACCTCGCCGACCTACGGCACCGTCAAGCGCAAGGGCTGGGTGACGGCGGTCAGCGGCACCACGCTGGTGCTGGACGGCGCGCTCACCGTCGACGCCAGCCAGGCCTACGTCGAGCACGGTTCGCTGGCGCAGATCCGCACCGGCCTGCGTCTCGAGGTCAAGGGCACGCTGGATGCCAGCGGCGTGCTGCGCGCCTACAAGATCGAGCTGGACGACTGAACCTGACGGCGCCCGCGCGGCCGGGGGCCGCGCGCGCCGCGGGTCAGCCGAACTTGACGAACAGGCGCGCGTAGGGCCCCTTCAGGCCGCCCAGCGCCTTGCGCACCGCGTCGGCGTCACCCTGCCGCAAGGCCTCGCGCAGGGCCTGCACCGAGGCCTGCACACCCTGCAGCAGCGGGCCGAACTCGGGGTCGGCGCGCAGCGCCGGCGGCGCCAGCGCCTGCAGCCGCTGCGCCAGGTGGTGCAGCACGCCGGCGTGCTCGGCCAGCGCCAGCCGGCCCTGCGGCTGCTCCACCAGCTTCGGCCCCTGCTCCAGCAGCGCCTCCATCGCCTCGTGGTAGGCGTTCATCGGGTCGCTGAAGACCGTGACCTGGTTGCGCAGGCGCAGCGCGGCCAGCAGGTCGCGCACGGCCTCCAGCCGCTCGTGCGCCTGCGGCAGCCGGCCCGCCTCCACCCGCGCCGCGGCGTCGTCCAGCACCTGCGCCACCTGCTGCAGCGTGCGCCCGTACTCCGGATCGCCGGCGTACGGCACGGCGGGCTGGGCGTGCTCGCGCAGCACGCGCTGCCAGGCGGCGCGGGCCTCGGCCACCGCGGCGCGCGCCGCCACCACGTCGCTCTGGTTGGTGCGAAACAGCGCCATGCGGTACGGCGCGTAGGCCTGCTGCATCGCGGCGGTGATCGGATCGGCCGCATGCAACGGGCCGGCCAGCAGCGCACCGAGGCCGACGACCGCCCCGATCACGCGCCCCCTCGTCAGGATGACGTTCATGTTCGACTCCTTGGCGGGCAGCCCCCGCCCCGTGCCCCGGCCCCGTGGCCGGATGGCCGCAAGGCTGCCCCCGCCAGCTTAACCGCCGATGAACGCCGCGTTCACGCTGGCGACGGCCCCCTGCCGGCATCCTGCCCGCATCCGAACCGCGATGCCAGGAGCCGACCATGACCCTCCCGATCCGATGCCCCCGACCGACCCGCAAGGCCGCCGCGCGCGCGGCGCTGGCGACCATCCTGGCCCTCTCCGCCGTGCTGGCCCGCGCCGGCGACACCACGCCGGCGGCGGAGCTGGCCCGCTTCGAGGCCGAGGCCGGCCGCGCCGGGGACGCCGCCGCCGGCCAGCGCCTGTTCACGCAGCGCCACGGCGGCGAGTGGTCGTGCAGCAGCTGCCACGGCGAGCCGCCGACCCGCGCCGGCCGCCACGCCAGCACCGGCAAGACGATCCCGCCGCTGGCCCCCGCCGCCAACCCGGACGCGCTGACCGAGCGCGCCAAGGTCGACAAGTGGCTGCGGCGCAACTGCGGCGACGTGCTCGGCCGCGCCTGCACCGCCGCCGAGAAGGCCGACGTGCTGGCCTGGCTGACCCGCCTGCGCTGACCCCGCCCGGACGCCCGAAGGAGCCCCGACGATGACCACCCCCTCGACACGATCGCGCGCGCGGCGCCTCGCCGCCGCCCTGCTGACCGCCCTGCCAGCGTGGCCGGCGCTGGCCGACGGCGTGCGCCTGCCGGCCCAGGTGCCCCCGGCCTACCGCAGCGAGTGCGGCGCCTGCCACGTCGCCTACCCGCCCGGGCTGCTGCCGGCGGCGTCGTGGCAGCGGCTGATGGGCAGCCTCGAGCGCCACTACGGCACCGACGCCTCGCTCGACCCCGCCACGGTGCGGCAGCTTGCCACCTGGCTGCAGGCGCACGCCGGAACGGGCAAGCGCGTCGGCCCCGAGCCGCCCCCGCAGGACCGCATCACGCGCAGCGCCTGGTTCGAGCGCAAGCACCGCCAGCTCGACGACGCCGTCTGGCGCCTGCCCAGCGTCAAGAGCGCGGCCAACTGCGCCGCCTGCCACGGCGGCGCCGAGCAGGGCCGCTTCGACGCGCACGACCTGCGCATGCCCGCCGGCCTGCCGGCGCGCTACCACCGCGCCTTCCTGGACGACTGATCCCTTTTGCCGGAGCCGACGCCATGTTCGCCACCACCCGACCCGATCTCCCCGAGCGCCCCACCGGCGCCGCCGCGGCCACCCCGCCGGCCCCCGGCCGGCGCGTCACCGACGCGCCGACGCGCGCCTTCCACTGGCTGTTCGCGCTCAGCTTCGTCGGCGCCTACCTCACCGCCGACGGCGAGCGCTGGCGGCTGGTGCACGTCGTGCTCGGCTACACGATGGCCGGGCTGCTGGGCTGGCGCGTGCTGTACGGCCTCGTCGGCCCGCGCCACGTGCGGCTGGCGGCGCTGGCGCGCAAGCTCGCCGCCGCCCCCGGGTGGGCGCGCGCCACGCTGCAGGCGCTGCGCACGGGGGACTGGAACGCGCTGGCCGGCGCTGGCCGGCAGGGCCAGAACCTGGCGCTGGCCGGCGTCATCGCCGCGCTGCTGCTGGCGGTGCCGCCGCTGGTGGCCAGCGGCGTGGCCACCTTCCACGACTGGGGCGGCGAGTGGCTGGAGGAAGTGCACGAGTTTTTCGGCAACGGGATGCTGGCGCTGGTGCTGGCGCACCTAGGGCTGCTCGCCGCGCTGAGCGTGTGGCGGCGGCAGAACCTGGCGCGGCCGATGCTGACCGGCCGCACCCCGGGCCGCGGCCCGGATCTGGTCACGCGCAACCACGGCGCGCTGGCGTTGCTGCTGGTGCTGGCGGTGCTGGCCTACTGGGCGTGGGAGTGGTCCAACGCCCCAACCCGCACGGCGCCGGGGGGCACTGCCACGTCGGGCTGGACGCTCGCGGCGCCGGGGGCATCGGCCAAGGGCCGGCACCACGACGACGAGGACGAGGACGACTGACACCGGGCCGGTGCGTCACGCACCAATGGCGCCACGGATCAGCGGGGCGGGATCGGCACCGGGCAGCGCACGGCCTCTGCGCTGCCGCGCGCCCAGCACCACCCGGGCCGATCGGCCTGGGGATGTGGCGCCCCGTGGCGGTCCAGGCGCACGTCCATCGCCGTCCAGCGAACGGCACCCTGGCGATCGACGGTCAGGCGCACCAGCCAGCCGGTCGTCGTCTCCGGGGCACGAAAGCCGTCGAACACGAAATTGCCCAGGCCGTAGATGATCGGGCGACCTTGGTAGACCTCGGTGTCCTGGGCCACATGGGGATGCCCCCCCGATCACGGCATCGGCGCCGACATCGATCATCCACCGGGCCAGGGCGCGCTGGCGGGCGCTCGCCCGCGGTTCGTATTCCCAACCCCAGTGCATCACGGGGATGACCACATCGGCCCCGTACACCTGCCGCGCACGCCGATCAGCCGAGCACCGCGCGCGCCACCTGGGTGTACAGCGGGATACCGATCAGGATGTTGAACGGGAACGTCACCCCCAGGCTCAGCCCGAAGTACAGCGCCGGGTTGGCCTCCGGGATCGCGTAGCGCAGCACCGCCGGCACCACGATGTACGAGGCGCTGGCCGACAGCACCATCAGCAGCACCGCGTCGCCCACCGGCATGCCCAGCACGGTGGCCAACCCCAGCGCGATGCTGGCGTGCACCAGAGGCGCCAGCCCCGCATAGGCCAGCAGCACCGGCGACGCCTTGCGCGCCTCGCGGAAGTTGCGCGCCACCATCAGGCCCATGTCCAGCAAAAAGAACGCCAGCATGCCCTTGAACAGATCGCCCGAGAACGGCTGCATCACCGCCTTGCCGGTCTCGCCGCTCAGGTAGCCGATCACCATCGACCCCAGCAGCAGCATCTGTGCGCCGTCGGTGAAGGATTCGTGCAGGATGTGCCCGATGCGCAGATCGGGCGAGCCGTCCACCCCGCGCTCCTTGCGGATGGCGTTGGCCAGCAGCACGGCGACGATGATGGCCGGCGACTCCATCAGCACCATCGCCACGGTCATGTGGCCGCCGGGGGCCAGCCCGGCGCTGGTC
This sequence comes from Tepidimonas aquatica, assembly GCF_007556585.1. Taxonomy (GTDB): domain Bacteria; phylum Pseudomonadota; class Gammaproteobacteria; order Burkholderiales; family Burkholderiaceae_C; genus Tepidimonas; species Tepidimonas aquatica. The sequence goes on from NZ_VJNA01000005.1 coordinate 76,330, forward strand.
AAAAACTGCGTCGCCGTGACGAACGTCACCGCGCTGACCGACCCGTAGCACGCCGCCACGGCCGCCGCGTCCAGGCGCGAGACGTGGCGGCGCAAAAACGCGTAACCCATCAACGGCACGATCACCGCCATGGCCATGGCCGCGCCGATGCCCAGCAGGATCTCGGGGTTGAAGCCCGCCTGCGCCAGCGCGAACCCGCCCTTGAGCCCCAGCGCCATCAACAGGTACAGCGACAGGAACTTGGCGATGGCCGGCGGGATCTCCAGGTTGGAGCGTACCGCGCCGGCCAGCACACCAAAGACGAAGAACAGGATGGCGGGATCGAGCAGACTTTGCATGCGGACCTTCAGTCAAACGACGTCAAACGTTCAACTGTAGCCGCGCTCAGGCATGCGGTTCCATCGATTTTTTTGGTGGAAACCATCGATGGAAGACGATGATTTACGACCCATCAACCCCGTCACGCCCGTGATGGGCGGATACCCGACTCGTACCATCCCTTGCTGCGGTTGACGATCGACACCACCGCCAGCATGACCGGCACTTCGATCAGCACCCCCACCACGGTGGCCAAGGCGGCACCGGACTCGAAGCCGAACAGGCTGATCGCCGCCGCCACGGCCAGCTCGAAGAAATTGGACGCACCGATCAACGCCGACGGGCATGCCACGGCGTGCGACTCGCCCACGCGCCGGTTGAGCCAATACGCCAGCGACGAGTTGAACGCCACCTGGATGAGGATGGGAACCGCCAGCAGAGCGATCACGAGCGGCTGCCGCAGAATCTGCTCGCCCTGAAAGGCGAACAGCAGCACCAGCGTCGCCAGCAGCGCCGCGATGGAGCACGGCCCCGTGCGGCGCATGGTGGCACCCAGAACCTGCGGTCCGCGCGCGAGCAGCCGGCGCCGCCACGCCTGGGCCAGCAGCACGGGCACCACGATGTACAGCCCCACCGACACGAGCAAGGTGTCCCACGGCACGGTGATCGCCGACAAGCCCAGCAAAAAGGCCACCAGCGGCGCGAAGGCAAACACCATGATGGTGTCGTTGAGGGCCACCTGCGACAGCGTGAACAGCGGGTCGCCGCCGGTCAGACGGCTCCAGACGAACACCATCGCCGTGCACGGCGCGGCCGCCAGCAAGATCAGGCCGGCCACATAGCTGTCGATCTGCTCCGTGGGCAACCAGGGCGCAAACCACTGGCGCACGAACAACCAGGCCAGAAACGCCATCAAAAACGGCTTGACCAGCCAGTTGACGAACAGCGTCACCCCGATGCCGCGCACATGGCGGCGCACCTGTCCCAGCGCGCCAAAGTCCACCTTCACCAGCATCGGGATGATCATCACCCAGATGAGCAGGCCCACCGGCAGGTTGACGCGCGCCACCTCCAGCCGCCCGATGGCCTGAAACAGGCCCGGCAACCATTGCCCGAGGGCGATGCCCACCACGATGCAAACCGCCACCCAGAGCGTCAGGTAACGCTCGAACGCGCTCATGGGCGCGCCAGCCGCCTGCTTGGCGGCAATGTCACACTGCGCGCTCACGGCCTCAGCTCCCGGCCAGGGCGCGCGCGCTGTCCTGCAGCAGGGCGCGCGCCAGCTTCTCGGGTGGCAATTGCGTCAGCATCTCCAGCCGGCGCTTCATCAGCTGCATGGTGCGGCGGAAGGCCTCGTGCTTGACCTCGCCCGGCTCGTCACCCGCGGACGGATCGGCGTAGCCCCAGTGGGCCGTGGCCGGGTGTCCGGGCCACACGGGGCAGACCTCGCCCGCCGCGTTGTCACAAACGGTGATGATCAGATCCATCTCGGGCGCGTCGGGGCCGGCAAACTCATCCCAGCTTTTGCTGCGCAGCCCATCGGTGGCAATGCCCGCCTCGCGCAGCACGGCCAGCGCCAGGGGGTGGGGCTGCTGGTTCGGGCGCGGGCTGCTGCCCGCCGAATAGGCCCGAAAACGCCCGCGGCCCAGGTCGTTGAGCAGCGCCTCGGCCAGGATGCTGCGGGCGGAGTTGTGGGTGCACAAAAACAGCACGTTCAGGGGGCGGGAGGTCATGGCCTCATCCTCAGCAGCAGGCCGCCGCGCAGCAAGCGCCGGAGGCGGCATCCGCCTCGCGGAAGACGGCAATGTCGCCCAGGGTGTGGAAATGCTCCCAGGCGATGCCCTGGGGGTCGGTCACCCAATGCTTTTCGCTGCGGGCGTAGCAGCAGGTGGTGGCCCCTTCGTCGAGCAGGGCCATGTCCGCGGCCTGGGCGCGGGCCTTGAGCTCGCCCAGCTCCGACGCCTCGTCCACCTGAAAGCCCAGGTGATCCCCCCCCGGCGCCGCGCCGCGCGTGGAGATCGCGAAGTTCAGCCGCGGATCGTCGAGCATCCATTTGGCGTAGTCGCGCTCGACGCGCACCGGCGCGGCCGCGAACAGGCGCGAGTAAAACGCAATGCTCTGGTCCAGATCCTGGACATGCAGATGGACGTGGAAGCGCTTCACGGAATTCTCCTTCGAAGGGCGGGGATCAACAATCGCAGGCCAGGGCGTCCGGGGTGATGCAGGCGTCGCCCCGGCAGCAGTTTTCGGTGAGGTAGGCGAGCAGTTCTTGCATCGCATCGAACGCGGCCCGGTAAATCAGATGCCGGCCCTGCCGCTCCTGCGTCACCAGGCCGGCATGCAGCAATTCCTTGAGGTGAAACGACAGCGCGCTGGGGGCCGCCCCCAGCGCCTCGGCCAGGGCGCTGGGCGTCAGCCCCTCGCGCCCCGCCACCACCAGGGCGCGAAACGCGCGCAGCCGCACGGGCTGGGCCAGGGCGGCCAGGGCTTGGACGGTTTGGGCTTCGGTCAGCATGAAAGCCATCATACAACATTTCAATAAATGTTTAACTATTGAATTGATGGCATCTCCTATCCCCAACACCATGGCCGCCTTGTGCTCACAGCCGCAGGGCGCCCCCGTAGCCGGTCAGCTCCAGATACCCGCGTCCCACGCGGCGACCATCCAGGGTGCGCAGCTCGCACAAGCCCTCCCAGTAGAGGGCGCCGGTGCTGGCCCGGCTGTCCAGCTCCTGGTCGTCCGCCAGGGCGTGCACCTCGAACACCCCTGCGGGGGTGTGCACGCGCCATTGCACCGGGTAGCGCACGGCAGTGCGCGGGCTGGTCCAGTGCCGCAACGGCTCGAAAGTCACCTCCCCCGGGGCGAAGGCCCGCGTTGCCAGCGGTGGCTGGGCGGCAGGCCCCGTCCGCATGGAGCCGCCCGCCCACAGCGCGCGGCCGTCCGCGCGGCGCAGCCGGAACGCGGTCAGGCTGCCGCCGTCGTCCAGGTTCATGCCCATCCAGTCCCACCCCACGGCGTCGGGGTGCAGCAGCGCCTCGCTCCATTCGTGGTCCAGCCAGCCCCGCCCGGTCACCTCGGCGGTGCGGCCGGCCAGCGCCAGCCGGCCGGTCATGCGCAACTGCGGCTGGCTGTAATAGAAGCTCGCCTGATGGGGCTCGGGCCCCTTGCGGGACCACCCGGCCTCGCCCTGCAGCAACAAGGGCTGGGTCGGCGTGGCCTGCAGGTCGAGCGCCCAATCCCCCGCGGCCACCCGGGCCTGGTAGCTGCCGTCCGGGGCGCGCCGCAGCACGGCGTCACGGATGCGCACGTCGGTATCCCCCGTGCGCGCGACGGCGGTCACCGGTTCCGCCCCGGGCGGGGGATCGCGCCCATCCCAGCGGGCCGTCATCTGGTGGTGGTACAGGCGCCCAGCCGCGACATCGGTCACCGCGGCGTGGGCGAACAGCAACTGCCGCGCCGCGAGCCGGCTGTGCAGCGCCTGCGTCGCCGCCACCCGCGAGCGGAAGAACGTCACCTGAAACCCCCACAGCGCCCCCTGCGGGGCCTGCAGCCAGCCCGTCAGGTACCACCATTCGGTTTGGGTGTCTGGGTGGCTGCCGTGGTCGCGCGGAAACACCAATGGCCGGCGCCCCAACTCCCCAGGCGCGGCCTGCGCCCACCGCGGCCAGCCGCCCACCCATGCGCCAGCCCACAGGCCTGCCCACGCGCCCACCGCCAGTCCCTGCAGCAGGCGTCGGCGCGGTGGCGGGGTGCGCGGGTCCATCACGCTTCCTCCCGCACGGCCAGCACCGCCTCACGGCGCACCGCCAGCCGTCCGCTGGCCCAGGCGGTCAGGGTCCCCGCCGCGACGACGGCCAGAACCAGCGCGGCCAGGCGACCGACGGGCACGGCCAGCTCCATGGTCCAGTGAAAACTCTGCGGATTGACCACGTGCACCAGCACCGCACTCACCGCCAGGCCCAGCGCCAATCCGGCGACGGCGCCCAGCACGGTCCACAGCGCCCCTTCTGCCGCCACCAGGCCCAGCACCTGCGCCCGCGACAGCCCCAGGTGGCGCAGCAGCCCAAACTCGCGCCGCCGCACCAGCACCTGGGCGCTGAAGCTGGCCGACACCCCCATCAGCCCCATGCCGATGGCGACCGCCTGCAACCAGTACGTCACCGCAAAGCTGCGATCGAAGATGTTCAGCGATACCTGCCGGATCGCCAGCCGCGACACCTGGTCGCCCCAGCCCAATCTGTCCTGCAGCGCGGCCACGTCCGCCACCAGCAAGGGGCCGCCCGGCAGCGCCACCTGCCCCGCCACCCGCCAGCGGTGCCCCTGCAGTCCGACCTGCAGCTCCACGGTATCGGTCGCGGTGCCCAGCGCCGCCTGCGCCGCGGGATTGCCAAACACCGCATCGGGGGCCAACACATCCAGCCGATCCCCGCCCTCGCGCACCCGCAGCCCGGCGTCGGGCTGCAGGGCCGGCCAGACCAAGGCGTCCACCCCCAGCAACCGCACCGGCACGCGGTGGCCGTCGGGCGTCACCGCCACGCCCTGGGCTTCGATCACCGGCATGGCGGCGCGCACCTGGGGGTGAGCCAGGGCGCGGTCCAGCCAGCGCGCATCCAGCCGGTCCAAGGGGCCACGCAGGCGGACATCCGGCTCGCCGTTCACCCCCCGCACCGCGGCCGAAAACTCCGCCAGCGCCGACGCGTTGATCGGGTGCACCGCCAGCGCCAGCCCCACCCCCAGCATGATGGCCAGCACCGCCACCGCATGGCGCCAGGGGTGCAGGCGCCACTGCGGCCACGAGAACGCGCGCCACAAGTCCCACCCGCGCGGGCGGGGCGCGATCACAGCGGCCGCATGCCCTCGCACGTCAGCTCCAGGCGGCGGTCGGCCTGCTCCGCCGCGGCGTGGGAATGCGTCACCAGCACCAGCGCGGCGCCGTGCGCGCGGGTCTGCGCCTGCAGCAGCGCCAGCACCTGCGCCGCGGTGCGCGGGTCCAGGTTGCCGGTCGGCTCATCGGCCAGGATCAAGCGCGGCCGGTGCGCCAGCGCCCGCGCAATCGCCACCCGTTGCAGTTGTCCGCCGGACAGGGTTTGAGGCAGGCGCTCGCCCAGGCCTCCCAGGCCGACCGCGTCCAGCACCTGCGCCACCCGCTCGGCATCGGGCCGGCCCAGCAGCACCAGCGGCAAGCCCACGTTCTGCGCCACCGTCAGGTGCGGCAGGATGTGGAAGGCCTGGAAAACGAAGCCCAGCTGGGTGCGCCGCCACGCGGCAGCCTGCGGCTCGGACAGCGCCGCCCAGTCCTGCCCCAGCACGCACACCCGGCCGCCATCCACCGCATCCAACCCGGCCAGACAGTTGAGCAGCGTGGACTTGCCCACGCCCGATTCGCCCAAAATGGCCACGAACTCCCCGGGCGAGACGGCCAGATCGACACCGGCAAACACCACCGCGTCGCCATAGCGTTTGACCAAACCCGTGGCCAGCACGCACGGCGCCGGGGCGGGGTCACGGGCGGGCGGCATGGGCATTCAGCGCAGCGCCAGTATCCGCCGCGCCCCGTCGAGCACGACCAACCCGATCACGCCCCCGATGACCAGATCGGGCACGCGCGAGCCGGTCCACGCCACCAGCAGGCCCGCCACGATGACCCCCAGGTTGGCGAGCACGTCGTTGGCGGAGAAGATGTAACTCGCCTTCATGTGGGCGCCCAGCCCCCGGTGCCGCGCCGCCAGCCACAGGCAGGCCACATTGGCCACCAGGGCCACCACCCCCACGCCCATCATCAGCGCCGACACCGGCTCGCTGCCCTGCACCCAGCGCCGCCCCACCTCGGCCAGCGCGAGCAAGGCCAGCGTCAGCTGCAACCACCCCGCCAGATGCGCCGCCTGCACCTTGCGGGCGGCCGAGCGGCCGACGGCAAACAACGCCACGCCGTACACCGCGGCATCGGCAAACATGTCCATCGCGTCGGCCAACAGACCGGTGGACTGGGCCACGATGCCCACCCCGATTTCCAGCAAAAACATGGCCCCGTTGATGGCCAGCAGGGTCCACAGCACGCGCGACTCGGTCGCGTCGGTCGACGCCGGCGGGGCGGACGGCTGCGCTACCGGCTCGGTGTGCGCCAGACGCGCGCCCAGGTTCAGCCGCTCCAGCCGGGCCAGCACCGCCTCGGCCGGCCCCGGGTGCTGCACCGTCAGACGGCGCTGCGCCAGGTCGAAGGCCAACACCACGTCCGGCAGGTCGCGCAACGCCATGCGGATGAGGTTTTCCTCGGACGGGCAATCCATCTTCGGTACGGAAAATACGCTGCGATTCCACATGGGTGTCACACCAAACCCTTACACACGGATCACTCCTCGAACAAATCCGAGTGCGTGCCCGCCCGCACGAAGACGATGGCGTTGCCCTCCAGGCGGTAGATCAGCAGGAAGTCGCCGCCGATGTGGCATTCGCGATGATCCGCCCACTCGCCCTTCAGCGGGTGATCCAGCCATTCGGGCCCCAACGGCGCATCGTTGCCAATCAGCAGCAACATCGCCTCCTTCAGCCGCTTCAGGTCGTAGCGGCCCCGAGCGCGAAAGGCGCTCCCAGTCTTTGAGGAACGCCTTGGTGTAGTCGCTCACCCGCGGCAACGGCGCCCGCTTACTGCTGGCGGGCTTTGATTCCACCCGAACGTGCAGCATCGAGGTCTGGGCCATGAACGAATCCTCCTTGGGCCCGATTTTGTCTCTCACATGCGATACGGTCAGGTGATTGTATCACTCCACCACCTTGGGCACTCCAGGTGGTGTTGGGGCAGACGCCGCTCACTCACACATCGATATTCGCCGCCCGCAGCGCGTTGGCCTCGATGAACGCGCGGCGCGGCTCGACCTCGTCGCCCATGAGCATCGTGAACACCTTGTCGGCCTCGATGGCGTCTTCGATGCGCACCTGCAGCAACCGGCGCACCTCGGGGTTCATCGTGGTTTCCCAGAGCTGTTCGGGATTCATCTCGCCCAGGCCCTTGTAGCGCTGGCGGCTGGTGGTGCGCTCCGCCTCGGCCAGCAGCCAGCGCATCGCGGCGCGGAAGTCGTCCACCGCCGCTTCGCGCGTGCGCTCGCCTTCGCCGCGCTGCACCTTGGCGCCCTCGCCCAGCAGGCCGCCCAGCGTGTGCGCGGCCTGCGCCAGCGCAGCGTAGTCCTCGCCGTGCACAAAGTCTTGCGTGATGACGCTGGCGCGCACATTGCCGTGGTGGCGCCGGCTGATGCGCAGCAGGGGCTTGTCGGTGCGGGGGTCGCGCTCGGCCACCACCTCAGGCGCGCTACCGTTGGTGGCGCCCGCGCGCAGTGCGGCCTGCAGCGCTTCGGCGCTGGCTTGGGCGTGCGCCATATCGTCCAGGTTCAACGCCACACCGTCGGCGATGGCCCGCAGCGCCTCGGCGTCCATGACGGCGCTCAGGCGCGCGATCACGGCCTCCGCGGCCTGGTGGCGCGCCGCCAGCTCGGCCAGCTCGTCGCCCTGCAGCACACGCGGCTGCGCCCCGCCGGTGTGCACGCGCGCATCCTTCAGCGCCACCCGCAGCAGCCACGCCTGCAGCGCCGCGTCGTCCTTGAGGTACAGCTCCTCTTTGCCGGACTTGACCTTGTACAGCGGCGGCTGCGCGATGTAGACGTGCCCGCGCTCGATCAGCTCGGGCATCTGGCGGTAAAAAAACGTCAGCAACAGCGTGCGGATGTGCGCTCCGTCGACGTCGGCGTCGGTCATCAGGATGATGCGGTGGTAGCGCAGCTTGCTGATGTCGAAGTCGTCGCCGCCGTTGGCCTTGCCACGCGCGGCGTCGTCGGCGCTGCTGCGTCCGATGCCAGTGCCCAGCGCGGTGATGAGGGTCAGGATTTCGTTGCTGGCCAGCAGCTTTTCGTAGCGGGCCTTTTCGACGTTGAGGATTTTGCCGCGCAGCGGCAGGATGGCCTGGAACTTGCGATCCCGCCCCTGCTTGGCGCTGCCACCGGCCGAGTCACCCTCGACGATGTAGATTTCGGACAGCGCCGGGTCTTTTTCCTGGCAGTCGGCCAACTTGCCGGGCAGGCCCAGGCCATCGAGCACGCCTTTGCGGCGCGTCATTTCGCGCGCTTTGCGCGCCGCCTCGCGCGCGCGCGCGGCCTCGACGATCTTGCCGCAAATGATTTTGGCGTCGGCCGGGTGCTCCTCCAGGTAGTCGGTCAGCGCCTTGGCGACGATGTCCTCCACCGGCGCGCGCACCTCCGAGCTGACCAGCTTGTCCTTGGTCTGGCTGCTGAATTTGGGCTCGGGCACCTTGACGCTGAGCACGCAGCACAGGCCCTCGCGCATGTCGTCGCCGGTGACATCCACCTTGGCCTTTTTGGCCAGCTCGTTGGCTTCGATGTACTTGCCGATCACGCGCGTCATCGCCGCGCGCAAGCCGGTCAGGTGCGTGCCCCCGTCACGCTGCGGGATGTTGTTGGTGAAGCACAGCACGTTTTCGTTGTAGCCATCGTTCCACTGCATGGCCACTTCGACGCCGATCTCGGTGCCCGGGATGCCACCGTAGTCGGCCGCCGGTCGGCTGCCGGTGGCGTGGAACACGGTCGGGTGCAGCACTTTTTTGCCGGCGTTGATGAACTCGACGAAGCCCTTGACCCCGCCGGCGCCGGAAAAGTCGTCGCTCTTGCCGGTGCGTTCGTCGATCAGGCGGATGCGCACGCCGTTGTTGAGGTAGCTCAGCTCACGCAGCCGCTTGGCCAGGATTTCGTAGTGGAAGTCGTGGTTTTCGCGAAAGATCTCGGTGTCGGGCAAAAAGTGCACCTCGGTGCCACGCTTGTCGGTCGGCCCCAGCACCCGCATCGGCGACACCAGCACGCGGCTGCCGTCGGGCGCCGTGGCCTCCTCGACGACACGGCCCACCACCGCGCCGCGGGCAAATTCCAGGTGGTGCACCAGGCCGTCGCGGCGCACCGTCAGGCGCAACCAGCGGCTCAGCGCGTTGACGCAGCTCACCCCCACGCCGTGCAAGCCCCCCGAGACCTTGTAAGCGTTTTGGTTGAATTTGCCGCCGGCGTGCAACTCGGTCAGCGCGATTTCGGCCGCGCTGCGCTTGGGCTCGTGCTTGTCATCCCACTTGATGCCGGTGGGGATGCCGCGCCCGTTGTCCACCACGCTGATCGAGTTGTCGGTGTGGATGGTCACCACGATGTCGTCGCAGTGGCCGGCCAGCGCCTCGTCGATGGCGTTGTCCACCACCTCGAACACCAGGTGGTGCAGGCCGGTGCCGTCGGAGGTGTCGCCGATGTACATGCCGGGGCGCTTGCGCACCGCCTCCAGGCCTTCGAGGATCTGGATGGCGTCGGCGCCGTAGCCGGTGCCCGGCGGGGTGTGCGGTTGCGGTTCGCTCATGAACAATGGACCTGGGCCTTGCTTCAGATGCGCATCGGCATCACGACGTATTTGAAGTGCTCGTCGCCCGGCACCGTGATCAGCGCCGACGCGTTGCCGTCCTGCAGTTCGATGCGCACGTGCTCGGCGCTGACCGCCCCCAGCACATCCAGCAGGTATTGCACGTTGAAGCCGATGTCGATGACATCGCCCGTGTACTCGATGTCCAGCTCGTCCACCGCCTCTTCCTGCTCGGCGTTGTTGGCCGCCACCTGCAGCAGGCCCGGCTCCAGGTGCAGCCGCACCCCTTTGAACTTGTCGCTGGTCATGATGGCCGCGCGCTGCAGCGCCGCTTGCAACGGGGCGCGCCCCAGCACCACGACGTTGCGGTGCGCGGTGGGGATGACGCGCTGGTAGTCGGGGAATTTGCCCTCCACCAGCTTGGTCACGAACTCCAGCGCGCCCAGCGTCAACTTGGCCTGGTTGGTGGCAAAGCGCATCTCGATGGTGCCGTCTTGCTCGGTCAACAGCCGCTGCAGCTCCAGCACCGTCTTGCGCGCCAGGATCACCTCCTGGCGCGGCACCTCGACATCCAGCTCGGCGCTGGCCAGCGCCAGGCGGTGGCCGTCGGTGGCCACCAGCGTCAGCCGCCGCCCTTCGGCCACGAACAGGATGCCGTTGAGGTAGTAGCGGATATCCTGCACCGCCATGGCAAACGACACCTGCGCCAGCAACCGCTTGAGCACCTTTTGCGGCACCGCAAACGATGGGCCGTAGGCCGGCGCCTCTTGCACCTGCGGAAAGTCCTCCGCCGGCAGGGTCTGCAGCGTGAAGCGGCTCTTGCCGGCCTTGAGCACCAGCCGCGCGCCGCTGGCGTCCAGCGCCACGTTGTGCTGCGGCGACAAGGTGCGCAAGATATCGAGCAGCTTGCGCGCGCCCACCGTGGTGGCCAGCGGCCCCGGATCGCCGTCGAAGTCGGTCGTGCAGCGAATCTGGATTTCCAGGTCCGAGGTGGTCATCTGCAGCGTGGCGCCGTCGCGCCGCAGCAGCACATTGGCCAGGATCGGCACGGTGTGGCGCCGCTCGACGATGCCGCACACCGCTTGCAGCGCGGCCATCAGCCGCTCTTGCGTGGCTTGCAGGACGATCATGCCCGTCTCATCCTTTCAGGGTTTGCTCCAGCACGTGGAGCTGCTGGTTGAGCTCGCTGTCCACCTGGCGCTCGGCGGCCACCTTGCGCACCGCGTGCAGCACGGTGGTGTGGTCGCGCCCACCGAAGAGCTCGCCGATTTCGGGCAGGCTCTTTTGCGTCAGCTCCTTGGCCAGGTACATGGCGATCTGGCGCGGCCGCGCGATGTTGGCCGGGCGCTTTTTCGAGTACATGTCGGCAACCTTGATCTTGTAGAAGTCGGCCACCGTCTTTTGGATATTCTCGACGCTGATCTGGCGGTTTTGAATGTTGAGCAGGTCCTTGAGCGCCTCGCGCGCCACCGCGATCGAAATATCCTTTTGGTTGAAGCGCGCGTAGGCCAGCACCTTGCGCAGCGCCCCTTCGAGCTCGCGCACGTTGGAGCGCACGTTTTTGGCGACAAAAAACGCCACGTCCTCGGGCATCACCGCCCCTTCGGCGCGCGCCTTGCTGATCAGGATGGCCACGCGCATTTCCAGCTCGGGTGGCTCAATGGCCACCGTCAGGCCCGAGTCGAAGCGCGACACCAACCGCTCGTGGATGTCCGTCAACCCCTTGGGGTAGGTGTCGCTGGTCATCACGATGTGGCTCTTCTTGGCCAGCAAGGCCTCGAAGGCGTTGAAAAACTCCTCCTGCGTGCGGTCCTTGTTGGCAAAAAACTGCACGTCGTCGATCAGCAGCAGGTCCAGGCTGTGGTAGCGCTGCTTAAAAGCGTCGAAGGTCTTGCGCTGGTAGGACTTGACCACGTCCGACACGAACTGCTCGGCGTGGATGTACAGCACCTTGGCCTCGGGGCGTTCGGCCAGCAGGTGGTTGCCGATGGCGTGCACCAGGTGCGTTTTGCCCAGCCCCACGCCACCGTAAATGAACAGCGGGTTGTACATCTGCCCGGGGCTGGAGGCGACGTGCAGCGCCGCGGCGCGCGCCATGCGGTTGGCCGACCCCTCCACCAGCGTGGCAAACGTCAGGGCCGGGTTGAGGCGCGTGTGGTGCTGCGGCGCCGCTTCGGGCGACGCCAGCGGCGCTTCGGGCAGCGGGGGCAGTACCGCCTCGGTGCGCAGCGGCACGGCCACGCGCGGCGCCGCCACCCGGGCCGTGCCGGCGGGCGCCTCGCGCGGGGCCAACACCAGCTCCAGCGTCACCGGCTGGCCGGCGATGGCCTGCAACGCCGCCCCGATGCGGCCCGCGTACTGCGCACGCACCCAGTCGAGCTTGAAGCGGTTGGCCACCGCCAGCGTCACGCGCGAGCCGTCGTCGGCCACGCGCGCCACCAGCGGCCGCAGCCAGGTGTTGACCTGCTGCGCGGGCAACTCCTGCGCCAGCCGCTCGAGGCACGCCGACCACAGGTCGGGCGCCTGCGGCTCGCCGGCGGCAGGGTCGGAAACGGTGCGTGGGGAACTCATGACTGACCGGGATTGTACCGATGCGCCACCAGTTATCCACAGCGGGCAACCTCGCTTGACAGCCGCCTGGGCGTGCGTTCCAGGGCCAGCCACCGCGGTCTGGGCGCCGCCGGCCGGGCGCCCGCGTTGGCACTTCAGCACGGGATTTGCCATAATTGAGGGTTTTCGATCCGCAACCACATTTGTTTGGTGGAATATGAAGCGCACCTACCAGCCCTCCAAAGTTCGCCGCGCCCGCACCCACGGCTTTCTCGTTCGCATGAAGACGCGCGGCGGCCGCAAGGTCATCAATGCGCGCCGCGCCAAGGGCCGCAAGCGCTTGGCGGTCTGACGCCACCGCCGCCGTGGTGCGCGCCCGGCCGGTGCCGCCGTCCTCGCCGACGCTGAAGCGCGCGCGTGTGCAGCCGCTGCGGCGGCGCGCGCAGTTCGAAGCGGTGCTCGCCTCGCCCCCGATGGTGCAAACGGCGCACTTCGCCCTGCATGGCCGGCTGTGGTCGGCCGACGATGCCGCGTGGCGCGCCACGTTCGGTGCGCCCGGGCCGTGGCTGGGCGTGGTGGTGCCGCGGCGCTGGGCGCGCCGCGCGGTCACGCGCAACGCCATCAAACGGCAGGTGCGCGCGGTGGCGGCTCTGCACCCGCCGCCGGCCGGCGCGTGGGTGGTGCGCCTCAAGCGTGCGTGGCCGACGAGCGAATTCCCCAGCGCCACCTCGGCCCCGCTGCGCCGGGCCGTGCGCGCCGAACTGTTGCAACTGCTGGCGCAGCGGCTGCCCCAGCGGTTGACCGCGCACCGCGCGCAGGAGCCGGCGTGTTGAACCGCTGGCTGCCCGAGCTGGCCCGGCTGCCGCAGCGGCTGCTGATCGGCCTGGTGCAGGCCTACCGTGCGCTGCTGAGCCCATGGCTTGGGTCGTCGTGCCGCTTCGAGCCCACCTGTTCGGCGTACGCGCTGCAGGCGCTGCAGCGCCACGGCGCCGCCGCCGGCAGCTACCTGGCCGCACGGCGCATCCTGCGCTGCCACCCGTGGTGCGCCGGCGGCCACGACCCCGTGCCCGCACGCGCGCCGCGCCTGTTCACAGGCGGCGCTCCCTCCCCGCATGATCCCCCGACCACGTCATGAACGACATTCGCCGCTCCATCCTGTGGGTGATCTTTGGTTTTTCGCTGATCCTGCTGTGGGACCGCTGGCAGGTGCACCACGGGCAGCCCGCCACCTTCTTCCCCTCGGGCACGCCGCGCCCGGCCGCCACCGCCCCGACGGAGCCCTCGAAGGACGTGCCGCAGCCTAGCGTGGCGACCTCGGCCGCCCCGCCCGCGGGCGGGGCGGCGCCCGCGCCGAGCGTGCCGCGCCAGCGCCATACGGTGCGCACCGACGTGCTGGAGCTGACGCTGGACAGCGTCGGCGGCACCGTGGTCGAAGCCAAGCTGCTCAAGCACGCCACCGAAACCGGCAAGGCGCTGCGCCAGGGCTTCACGCCGCTGACGCTGCTCGTGGACGATGGCCAGCGCACCTACGTGGCGCAGTCGGGTCTGGTGGCCGAAGGCCGCGCGGCGCCCACCCACAAAACCCCGATGCGGCTGGTTGAGCCTGCGGCCGCCGTCGGCGCGCCGCTGGCGCTGGCCGACGGGCAAGACGCGCTGACCCTGGTGTTCGAGTCCGAACCGGTCGACGGCGTCGTGCTACGCAAGCGCTACACGTTCAAGCGCGGCAGCTACGCCATCGCCGTGCAGCACGAGGTCGTCAACCAAGGCGACGCGCCGGTGCAAGTACGGCCGTACCAGCAGTTGCTGCGCGACGGCCTCAAGGCTGGCAGCGAAACGCCGTTTTACTCCACCTTCACCGGGCCGGCCGTCTACAGCAGCGCGGCCAAGTACCAAAAGGTCGAGTTCGCCCACATCGACAAGGGCAACATCGACATCCAACGCCAGGCGGACGACGGCTACGTGGCGATGGTGCAGCACTACTTTTTCAGCGCCTGGCTGCTGCCGCAGGGTACACCGCGTGAAAACTTTGTGCGCAAGGTGGACAACCTGTACGCGGTGGGCCAGATCGGCCCGGCGCTGGCGGTTGCCCCAGGCGCGACCAGCTCCACCGCCGCGGCCACGCTGTACGTCGGCCCGCAGGAAGAAAAAGTCCTGCGCGAGGTCGCCCCGGGGCTGGAGCTGGTCAAGGACTATGGCTGGCTGACCATCATCGCCAAACCGCTGTACTGGCTGCTGGAAAAGATCCACACGCTGGTGGGCAACTGGGGCTGGGCCATCGTGCTGCTGGTGGTGCTGATCAAGGCGGCGTTTTACTGGCTCAACGCCAGCGCCTACCGCAGCATGGCCAAGATGAAGGCGATCAACCCGCGCATCATGGAAATGCGCGAGCGCCTCAAGGACAAGCCGCAGCTGATGCAGCAGGAGATGATGCGGCTGTACCGCGAAGAAAAGGTCAACCCGCTGGGCGGCTGCCTGCCGATCCTGATCCAGATCCCGGTGTTCATCGCACTGTATTGGGTGCTGCTGGCCAGCGTCGAGATGCGCAACGCCCCCTGGGTGGGCTGGATCGAGGACCTGTCGTCGCCCGACCCGTACTACGTGCTGCCGCTGATCATGGCGCTGACGACGGTGGTGCAAACGGCGCTGAACCCGCTGCCGCCCGATCCTTTGCAGGCCAAGATGATGTGGCTGATGCCGATCATCTTCAGCGTGATGTTTTTCTTCTTCCCGGCCGGCCTGGTGCTGTACTGGATCGTCAACAACGTGCTGACCATCGCGCAGCAGGCCTACATCAACCACACGATGGGCGTGCCGCTGAAGTTCAACCTGCCCAGCTTCAAGTGAGCGGCTGGGGCGCGCCAGCCCCACCGCATGGCCCCGTATGCTGCCGCGCCACCATGAACCGATCGTGGCCATCGCCACCGCGCCGGGGCGGGGCGCGGTGGGTATCGTGCGCCTGTCGGGGCAGGGGTTGGCGGCGCTGCACGAGCCGCTGACCGGACGTACCCTGACGCCCCGCCACGCCCACTACGGGCCGCTGCGCGGCGCCGACGGCACGGCGCTGGACCACGGGCTGGCGCTGTGGTTTCCGGCGCCCCATTCGTACACCGGCGAAGACGTGCTGGAGCTGCACGCGCACGGCGGCCCGGTGGTGCTGCAGTTGCTGCTGCAGCGCTGCCTGCAAGCCGCCGCCGAGGCCGACCCCCGCACCGGCCGGGCGCGGCTGCCGGGCCTGCGGCTGGCGCAGCCGGGCGAGTTCACCGAACGCGCGTTCCTCAACGGCAAGCTGGACTTGGCGCAGGCCGAGGCGGTGGCTGACCTGATCGACGCCAGCACCGAAGCGGCGGCGCGCAGTGCAGCGCGCTCGCTCGGCGGGGCGTTTTCGCAGGCGGTGCAGGCGCTGCGCGACGACCTGGTGCACCTGCGCATGCTGGTCGAGGCCACGCTGGACTTCCCCGAGGAAGACATCGACTTCATCCGCCAAGCCGACGCGGCGGGGCAACTCAACACGCTGCTGCAGCGCGTTGACGAGGTGTTGGCGCGCACCCGCCAAGGCGCGCTGCTGCGCGAGGGCATGCACGTTGTCATCGCTGGACAGCCCAACGCCGGCAAAAGCTCGTTGCTCAACGCGCTGGCGGGGGCGGAGCTGGCCATCGTCACGCCGGTGGCCGGCACCACGCGCGACGTCGTGCAGCAAGCCATCCAGATCGAGGGCGTGCCGCTGCACGTGATCGACACCGCCGGGCTGCGCGACGGCGAGGGCGTCGACGAGGTCGAGCGCATCGGCATCGCGCGCGCCTGGCAGCGCATCGAAGGGGCCGACGCCGTGCTGTTCGTGCACGACCTCACGCGCCGGCACGACCCCGCGTACCAAGCGGCCGACGCCACCATCGCCGCACGGCTGCAGCAGGTGCTGGCGGCCAACGTGCCGGTCATCGACGTCTGGAACAAAGCCGACGCCGCCCCCGACGCGCCCGCCTGCGGCGAGCACGGTGACCACGGCGTGGTGCTGTCGGCCAGCACCGGCGCCGGGTTGGATGCGCTGCGTCAGCGTCTGCTGCGCACGGTGGGTTGGCAGGGCCAGACCGCCGAGGGGCTGTACAGTGCGCGCCAGCGCCACGTGCAGGCGCTGCAGCGCGTGCGCGCGCACCTGCTGGCCGCGCAGGCCGAGTTGGACAGCCCTGCGCCCGCGTTGGAACTGCTGGCCGAAGAGCTGCGCCTGGCCCACGACGCCCTGGGCACGATCACCGGTGCGTTCGGCGCCGACGATCTGTTGGGCGAAATCTTTTCACGCTTTTGCATCGGCAAATGACCCACCCCACCCCCAGCGCACGCGCCCAGCAGGTGGCGCCCTTCCTCGTCATGCAGGTGGCCAAGGAAGCCGCGGCCCTGCAAGCCACGCGCTCGCCCGGGGCGCCACGCATGCTGTACCTGAACATCGGTGAGCCGGACTTTGTCGCGCCGCCGGTCGTGCAGGCCGCGGCCGAGCAGGCCATCCGCGCCGGGCGCACGCAGTACACCCCGGCGCTGGGGCTGGACGCGCTGCGCCAGCGGCTGTCGGCCTGGTACGCCCAGCGTTGGGGGGTGGAGGTGTCGCCGCAGCGCATCGTCATCACCGCGGGGGCCTCGGCCGGGCTGCAACTGGCGGCGATGGCCCTGTGGGACGCCGGTGACGACGTGCTGCTGCCCGACCCCTGCTACCCGTGCAACCGGCAAATCCTGACCAGCCTTGGGGTCAGCGCGACCACGGTGCCGACCACCGCCGCCACGCGCTACCAACCCACGCCAGCGCAACTGGAAGTGGCGTGGACGACCCGTACACGCGGCGTGATGCTGGCCTCACCAGCCAACCCGACCGGCACCTCCATCGAGCCCGAGGCGCTGCGTGGGGTGCTGGAACTCGTGCGCCGCCGCGGCGGCGCGCTCGTCGTCGATGAAATCTACCTCGGGCTGTCGTTCGACACGCGCTACGGCCGCACCGCGCTGGCGTTGGGCGACGACGTCATCAGCGTCAACAGCTTTTCCAAATATTTTGGCATGACCGGCTGGCGGCTGGGCTGGCTGGTGCTGCCCGAACCGCTCGTGCCGGTGGTGGAGCGGCTGGCGCAAAACCACTACATCTGCGCCAACGCCGTCGCGCAGCACGCGGCGCTGGCGTGCTTCGACGCGGATGCACTGGCCGAGTACGAGCGCCGCCGCGCCGCATACGCCGCACGGCGCGACGCGTTCGTGCCCGCGCTGCGCACGCTGGGCTTGGCGGTGCCGGTCGAGCCGGACGGTGCGTTTTACGTCTGGGCCGACGCCGGTGCGCAGCTGGCCCGCGCCGGTGCCGCCGACAGCACGGCGTTTGTGCGCGCCATGATGCACCACGCACGCGTCGTGGCCACCCCGAGCGCCGATTTCGGACAGGCCGACGGCGGGCGGTTCGTGCGCTTTTCGATCGCCACCGCGCGCGCCGACCTGGACGAGGCGATCGAGCGGCTGCGGCGCTGGCTCGGCTGACATCCCGGCACGCGCAACGCCGGCGCGCGTCGGCACCCGCACGCCGTGCGGGGGCGTTCAAAAGGTCTCCCAATCCCCTTCGGCGGCGCCGCCGGCCGGTGCGGGTGCGGCCGCCTTGCCGCCGGCTGGCAGCGCACGCGGCGCGGGCGACGCGGCGTGGCGCTGCTGCAGCGCCGCCGACTTGACCGCCCCCGCCACCGCGGCCTTGAGTTGTTGCAACGTCGCCACCACCGCACGACCCGCGCGGATGAACGCCGACTCGCCCTGCAGCAGCCGGTTGGCCTCCTCCGTCTTGCCCGCATTGACGAGCTCGGCGATGTGACCGGTTTCCTGGTGGAACTTTTTGTGCTGCTCCACCAGCGTCGTGAACAGCGGCAGGCTGCCGTAGCGCTGGCCGCCCGCGCCGTAAATCCATTTGCCGACCGCGCAGCAGTCGTCGCGGCGGATCGTGGCCACGTCGAGCTTGTCGCCCTTGAGGATGGCGTTGCGCAGTTTGATGCGCCACTGCTGGTGCGCTTTGATCGCGGCGTCAAAGTCGAATTGACTGGGGTCGTCGAGCGCCTGCGCCGCCTTGCGCAACGCCGTGGCGTCTTCCTTGACCAGCAGCTTGTCCTTGGGCGTAAGCCGAAACACCCGGATCGTGCCGTGCACGACCTGCACCTGCTCGTCCAGCGACACAGAGGCCGCCGCCATCTCTTCCACCATGGCGGCGTTTTGCTGCGTGATCGAGTCGAGGTTGGCGATCGCTTCGGCGATCTGCGCCACCCCCTGCTTTTGCTCGTTGGCCGAGTGGTGCACGTCCTCGAACACCCGCGCCACGCGCTCGACGGCCTCCATCATCGCGGTCATGCGCTCGTTGGCCTCGGCGGTGCGGGCGTCGCCCGCCAGCACCCGCTCGCGCGACTCGGTGATCAGCTGGCGGATCTGCTTGGCCGCTTCACCCGTGCGCTGGGCCAGCGCCCGCACTTCGCCGGCCACCACCGCAAAGCCGCGGCCGGCTTCGCCCGCGCGCGCGGCCTCCACCGCGGCGTTGAGCGCGAGGATGTTGGTCTGGAACGCCACGCCTTCGATGACCTGGATGATGTCGGTGATGCGCTGCGAGGATTCGGTGATCTCGCGCATCGTGCCCGAGAGGGCCCCGACCGCCTCGCTGCCGGTGCGCGCCAGCTCCAGCGTCTGGCGCGCCAGCGCCACGCCTTCATCGGCCAGGCGCGCCGTCTCCTGTGTCGTGCCGTTGATTTCCTCCATCGACGCCGCGGTCTGCTCCAGGCTGGCCGCGGCGTTTTCGGTGCGACGGGACAGGTCTTGGTTGCCCGCGGCGATTTCCTGCGTGCCGCCGCGCAGGTTGGCCACTTCGTGGCGGATGTCGCGCACCACGGTGCGCACACCCACCTTCAGCTGCTGCAGCGACAGTTGGATGCGGCGCAGTTCTAACCCGGTGTCCACCGTGATCGGCTCGACCAGGTCGCCCGAGGCCAACTGCTCGGCCTGGCGCACGATGCGCTGGATCGGGCGCATCAGGTGCAGCTCCGTCAGCACCGTTACCGCAGCCACCACCGCCAGGCCCGCCGCCCAGACCACCCACACGGGCGCGCCCAGCGTGGCGGTGACCATCGGCGCCAGCGCCGCAGCCAGCGTGCCCAGCGCGATGCGCCCGCGCAAGCCGGGCTTGAGCGCGCGGCCCAGCGCGAACAGCCAGCCCGCGCGCACCACCTCGCCCCCCTGCAGCCGGGTGCTCAGGCGGCCGCGTTCGGCCTCGGCGCGCATGCGGGCGTACAGCGCCTCGGCGGCTTCGACCTCCTGCGCGGTCGGCTTGGTGCGCACCCAGTAGTGGTCGCCGTTTTTGCGCCGGTTTTTGACCAAGCCGGTCCACGGCCGCCCTTCCTGCAGGATGGTGTGCCACATGTCGCGGAAGGCTTCTTCCGGCATGTCCGGGTGGCGAATGATGTTGTGCGGCTGGCCCAGCAACTCGTCGCGCGTGTAGCCGCTGACGGCGACAAAATTGTTGTTGGCGTAGGTGATGCGACCCTTGACGTCGGTGACCGAAATCAGGGTCTGGTCGGCGGGGAAATCGTAGGCTTTTTGGGTAACAGGCAAATTGACACGCATGGGCAGGCCCCTTCGGCGACGAGTCACCCGCTCGCGGACGACCCGCCGTGCTCGTCTCATGAGAGCGTGGCGGTGGAAGGCTTGTGCACCTTGGCATCAGCCGTCGTCCCCTGGGGCACCGTCGCCGCCATCGACGACCTGTGGCACCACGCGGCGCACAACCTCGGGCGCAAAGCCGCGCGCGAGCAAAAAGCGCTGCTGTCGCGCTCGCTCGGCGACGTCGCGCGGCGGTTGGCCAAAGCGGTGTGCCCACACGGCGTGTGCGCGCTGCGCCTCAGTGGCTTCGGCCCAGGCGCGGGCCTGGGCCAGCGCTTCACCATCCACCCCACGCGCGCGCAGCTCGGCGCTCAGGCGCGCCGCGCCAAGGCGCTGGCCACGGCGGTGCAGGTGGGACTGCACCGCGCGCTGTTCGTCCAGCCAGCCCTTGGCCGCGCATTCGTCCAGCACCGCCTGCAGCGCGGCCTCGTCATCAGCGTAGGGGGCCAGGCGCTGCGCCAGCTCGGCGCGGGTGTGGTCGCGGCGCGCCAGCAGGCGCAGCGCACGCGCGCGCAGGCTGGGGCCATCGCGGCCGGTGCGCCCGGGTTCGGCAGGCGCGTGCGGGTCGTGCGCGGCCTCAGACCTCGTCAAACGCCGCATCGGGCTCGACCTCGTCGTCGGGCGCGGTGCTGGGCAACGCCGCCACCCCCACCAAAGCGCGGATTTTGTTTTCGATTTCGTGCGCCAGGTCGGGGTTTTCTTTCAGGAATTCGCGCGCGTTTTCGCGCCCCTGGCCGATTTTTTCACCGTTGTAGGCGTACCAGGCGCCGGACTTTTCGATGACCTTGTGCTGCACACCCAGGTCCACGATTTCGCCCTCGCGGCTGATGCCTTCGCCGTACAGGATGTCGAAGTCGGCCGTCTTGAACGGCGGCGCCACCTTGTTTTTGACCACCTTGACCTTGGTTTCGCTGCCGATGACCTCGTCGCCTTTCTTGATCGATCCGGTGCGGCGGATGTCGATGCGCACCGAGGCGTAGAACTTGAGCGCGTTGCCGCCGGTGGTGGTTTCGGGGCTGCCAAACATCACGCCGATCTTCATGCGGATCTGGTTGATGAAGATGACCATGCAGTTGGTCTTCTTGATGGTGGCGGTGAGCTTGCGCAGCGCCTGGCTCATCAGGCGCGCCTGCAGGCCCGGCAGGCTGTCGCCCATGTCGCCTTCGATTTCGGCTTTGGGCGTGAGCGCCGCCACCGAGTCCACCACGATCAGGTCCACGGCGCCGGAGCGCACCAGGCTGTCGACGATTTCCAGCGCCTGCTCGCCGGTGTCGGGCTGGCTGATCAGCAGGTTGGACAGGTCCACGCCCAGCTTTTGCGCGTACTGCACGTCCAGCGCGTGCTCGGCGTCGACGAAAGCGCAGATGCCGCCCTGCTTTTGCATTTCGGCGATCACCTGCAGCGTCAGCGTCGTTTTGCCCGACGACTCGGGGCCGTAGATCTCGATGATGCGCCCGCGTGGCAGCCCGCCCACGCCCAACGCCAGGTCCAGCCCCAGCGAGCCGGTGGACACCACCTGGATGTCCTCGACCTTCTCACCTTCGGCCAGGCGCATGATGGTGCCTTTGCCGTACTGCTTTTCGATCTGCGCCAGCGCCGCGGCCAGGGCCTTGGCTTTGTCGGGGTCCGGGGTGCGGGTGGTGGTGGCGTTCATCGTTGGGGCCTCCTTGCGGTGGGATGATGGGTACAGCGGCGGGTGAGGGTGCCTCAGCGCGGCTGCGTGGGACACAGTGTAGCGCGGACTACATCTTCAAAAACCTATTTTTTGGTCAGTTTGCTTTACTATATGGCGTATGACCACCCTGTCCTACGGCGTTGACGAGCGCTGGCGCCTGACGCACCTGGGGCGGCTGCTCGGCCACGCACGGCGCCGCTTCGATGAGCGGGTGCTGTGGCTGATGGCGCACAGCCCACACGCGCCGCTGGCGCTGTCCAACCTGGCGGCGCGCCAACGCATCAGCGCGGCCATCGTGCACATCACCCGCCACCTGCCGCTGGCGGGCGCGCGCCTGAGTGAGCTGGCCGCCAGCGCCGGCATGACCAAGCAGGCCATGGGTGACTTGGTGGACCAGTGCGTGGCGTGGGGGCTGGTGCGCCGCGAGCCAGACCCGCGCGACGCGCGGGCGCGGCGCATCGTCTTCACGCCGACGGGCCTGGACTGGCTGCAGGCGTTTCGCCGCGCCGTGGAGCAGGCCGAAGCCGAGTTCCGCGCCGCGGTGGGCGACGCAGTGGCGGCGGTGGTGCTGCTGGGACTGGAGGCCTACGCCGACGGCGACCCTGCACCGCCGCGCCGACAACGCCCCTACAATGTTCGTGACCGCGACCAGGCGCCCTAAAGCAGCGCCGGTGGCCGCGTGCCTGCTGCTTTAGGGTCGATACGATGCGCATCCTCATCGCCGAAGACGACCAGGTGCTGGCCGACGGGCTGCAGCGCACGCTGCGCGCCGCCGGCGCGGCCGTGGACCATGTGGCCAGCGGCGACGCCGCCGACGCCGCACTGCTGGTCAGCGACAACTTCGACCTGCTGATCCTGGACCTGGGGCTGCCGGGCATGGGCGGGCTGGAGGTGCTGCGCCGCCTGCGCGCGCGCGGCTCGCGGCTGCCGGTGTTGATCCTGACCGCTGCCGACAGCGTCGAGGACCGGGTGCGCGGGCTGGACCTGGGCGCCGACGATTACATGGCCAAGCCGTTTGCGCTGGCCGAGCTGGAAGCGCGCGTGCGCGCGCTGGTGCGCCGCGGCAACGGGGCGGCCTCCAGCCTGATCCAGCACGGGCCACTGACCTACGACCAAGCGGGCCGCGTCGTCACGATCGATGGCAAGATGGTCGAGCTGTCCGCGCGCGAACTCAGCCTGCTGGAGGTGCTGCTGCAACGCGCCGGGCGCCTGGTCAGCAAGGAACAGCTCGTCGAGCGGCTGTGCGAGTGGGGCGACGAAGTCAGCAACAACGCCATCGAGGTGTACATCCACCGTCTGCGCAAAAAGATCGAGCGCGGCCCGATCCGCATCGCCACCGTGCGCGGACTGGGGTACTGCCTTGAAAAAATCCCGTCCTGAGGGCCGCGGCGGCGGGCGCACGCTGTGGCAGCGCGAGCAGCCCAGCTTGTTTGGCGAAATCCTGGACTGGATGCTGACGCCACTGCTGCTGCTGTGGCCGCTGTCGCTGGGGCTGACCTGGTTTGTGGCGCAAAGCATCGCCAACCGGCCGTACGACCGCGCGCTGGAGTTCAGCCTGCAGGCGCTGACCCAGTTCGTCACCGTCGACAGCGGGCGTGTCACCTTCACGCTCACCCCGCAGGCGCGCGACCTGCTGCGCGCCGACGGCACCGACCTCGTCTTTTACCAGGTGGTCGACGGCGACGGCCGCCTGGTCAGCGGCGACCCGGATCTGCCGCCGCCCCCGGCCGACGTGGCGCCGCGCCCGGGGGTGGTGGTGCTGCGCGACGACATCGTGCGCGACGAGGACGTGCGCGTGGCCTACACGTGGTTGATGCGCGCCGACCAACGCAAACCGATGGCGCTGATGCAGGTGGCCGAAACGCGCGGCAAACGCTCCAAACTCGCCACCGAAATCATCAAGGGGGTGATGGTGCCGCAGTTCATCATCCTGCCGCTGGCGGTGCTGCTGGTGTGGCTGGCGCTGGTGCACGGCATCCGGCCGTTGAGCGCGCTGGAGCGCCGCATCCGCTCGCGCCGCCCCGACGACCTCAGCCCGATCGACGAGGCCGAGGTGCCGCAGGAGGTGGCGCCGCTGGTGTCGTCGATCAACGACCTGCTGCATCGGCTGGGCACCACGCTGTCGAACCAAAAGCGCTTTTTGGCCGACGCCGCGCACCAGCTCAAAACCCCGCTGGCAGGGCTGCGGCTGCAGGCCGAAATGGCGCAAATGCAACTGCCCGCCGGCGCGGGCGAAGACATCGAGCGCACCCTGCGCCAGATCGCCAACTCCAGCGTGCGCGCCACGCACACCGTCAACCAACTGCTGGCGCTGGCACGTGCCGAAGCCGCCGGCCAGGCGCTGCCGCGCGAACCGGTGGACCTGCTGACGGTAGCCCGCCAGGTGGTCGAAGACCTGGTGCCGCTGGCGTTGGACAAGGGGCTGGACCTGGGCTTTGAGTCCCTGCCCGCGCCCGAGATGCTGCGCGGCGCGCCGCCGCTGCGGCTGTGGGGCAACGCGGTGCTGCTGGCCGAACTCGTGCGCAACCTGACCGACAACGCCTTGCGTTACACGCCGCGCGGCGGCGTGGTGACGGTGCGTGTGCTCAGCGACCCGTGGGGCGGCGTGCAGTTGCTGCAAATCGAGGACGACGGCCCCGGCATCGACCCGGCCGAGCGCGAGCGCGTGCTGGCGCCGTTTTACCGCGCGTTGGGCACCAACGTCGAAGGCTCCGGGCTGGGACTGGCCATCGTGCACGAGATCGTGCGCCAACACCACGCCACCCTGAGCATGGAAGAGGCCCACCCCGGCGCCGGCGCGCGCCGCGGCCTGCGCGTGACGGTGCGCTTTCAGGCCGCCGCGGGCTGGTAGACGTTGAGCTGCAGCCGCTCGCGCTCCACCACGCGCGCCACCGGCGGTAGCGCCGCGAACGACTGCGCCAGCGCCCAGGTGTGCGGCAGCGTGGTCGGGTCGATGCCGGCAAAGCCACCCCAGCGCAGCAGCGTCAGCGCGTAGGCGTCCAACAGGCCAGGCGACGCACCGCCCAACCACGGCCCCGAGCGGGTGGTCACCATGGCCTCCAGCTCCTCGAGCAACGCCCGGTAGCGTGTCAGCGCATGCGCCTTCACGCTGGCCTGCGCCGCCGCGTCGTCGGTGAACTTGGCCGGCATGAACACGTGCGTGAACGTCGGGTGCACGGTGTTGTTCATCCACGCCAGCAGCTCCAGCGCGCGCGTGCGCGCCAGCCCCTGCGGCGGCAGCAGTTGCGCCTGCGGAAAACGGGCGTCCAGGTGCAACCCGATGGCCACGATCTGCGTGATCGCCTGACCATCGTCCACCAACACGGGCACTTGCCCGCGCGGGTTGATGGCACGAAACGCGGGGCTGTGGTGCTCGCCCTTATGCAGCTTGACCAGCACCGGCTCGAAGCTGGCGCCGGCCAGCTCCAGCGCGGCATGGGGCACGAACGAGCACGCCCCGGGGGCGTAGTACAGTTGCAATGGCATGGTGTCTCCTTGGCAGGCGGGTACGGCAGCGCCCTATGATAGCCACGCCCGCCCTCAGCCCCAAGCGCCCGATGTCACCCACGCCCGCCCCGCCCACCGCTGCGCCACTACCCGCCTGGCTGACCGCCGCACATGTGCAGGCGCTGCCGTTGCTGCTGGACGACGCTGCGCTGGACGACGACATCACCGCGCAGGCGTTGGCGCGCCTGCCGCGCCCCACACGCTGGCGTGCGTTGCGGCGCACGGCTTCGGTGGCGTGGTGCAGTCGCGCCGGCTGCAGGTGCCGCTGGCGCGCGCGCAGCTGCCGCCACCCCTGGACGCCCAGGTGCCCACGGGCGGGCTGGTGTTGGGGACCTGACCGTGCGCGGGCGCGCCGCCGGGGTGTTGTGGGTCGACGGTGGTCTGGGCGCCCCGGCGCTGAGCGACGCGCAGTACCAGGGCGTCAAGCGCCTGACCGTGCACCTGGCCCGCGAACTGACGCGGCTGCTGGTGCTGCAACAGCGCCGGGGCACCGCACCCGCCGGTGGCGGGTGAAGGCGGGTGTTCGGGTCAACCCGCGCTGCGGCGGCCGCGCGTCGCGCTGGCCGCCCGCGGACGTGCGCTGGGCGCGCGCGGCTCGAACTCGAACCCCACTTTGCCGGCGCTGGCGTCCCACACCAAGCGCGCCTTGAAGCACCGCCGCGTACGGTTGGAAACAAACCCCTCCAGCCAGTCGGTGTGGCCTTCGCGCAGCAGCTTGCTCATCTGGTCCGGCGCCACCGGCTGCTGCAGGATCGTGGTGGCGCTGCGAAAGTCGCAGCCCGGTTGCGACTGCTGCGCGGTCGGCACGGCGCGCATGCAAACGTATTGGTTGCCCAGCGCCACCACGGGGCTGCCGCACTTCGGGCACGGCCCCAGCGAGGGCAGCGCGGCCACGTCCACCGCCTCGCCGCCGTCGGAGCCGGCGCTGGCGTCGTCGCCAAAGTCGAACGCCAGCTTCCACTGCCCATCGGCGTCGGGCTTGAGCAGCAATTCGGCTGAAAACGGCCGCCCCATCTTCGAGCGAAATCCCTCCAGCGGCCCCAGGCGGTGTTGGCGCAGCAGCGCTTCGGCCTCGTCCGGCGCCAGGATGCGCCCCCCCGGTGCCTTGCCGAACGAAAACCCACACCCGGCCCCACGGCCGTCGGCGCCGGTGCAGGCGTAACGGCGGTAGTTTTCCTTGACGATGCCACCGCACTGCGGGCAAGGCGTCTGCAACGTGGCGTAGTCACCCGGCACGCTGTCGCGGTCGAACGACTTGGCCTTGTGCACGATGCGCTCGGTCATCGCGGCAATGTCGCGCATGAAGGCCTCACGCGACAGCTCGCGGCGCTCGATTTGTGCGAGCTTGTATTCCCATTCGCCGGTCAGCTCCGGGCGCGTCAGCTCCTCCACGCCCAGCCCGCGCAACAGCGTCATCAGCTGGAACGCCTTCGGCGTTGGCACCAGCTCGCGTCCCTCGCGCACCAGGTATTTTTCCTCCAGCAGCCCTTCGATGATGGCCGCGCGCGTGGCCGGCGTGCCCAGCCCTTTGTCGGCCATCGCCAAGCGCAGCTCCTCGTCCTCGACACGCTTGCCGGCCGACTCCATCGCCGCCAGCAGCGTGGCTTCGGTGTAGCGCGCCGGCGGGCGCGTCTGGCGCTCCTGCACGGTGGCTTCTTCGGTGCGCACGGTTTCGCCGGGCTGCACCGGCACCAGCGGCTGGCCCTTGTCGCCCGCTTGCGCGCCCTCGACGTCGGCGGCCGCTTCACGCCCGTACACCGCCATCCAGCCGGCATCGACCAACACGCGGCCTTCGGTCTTGAAGTGGTGCTCGACGCCACCCGCACACGCCACGCGCGTGATGCGCGTGGTGACCAGGAATTGCGCCGCCGGGAAAAACACCGCGATGAAGCGACGCACCACCAGGTCGTACAGCTTTTGCTCGGCGTCGCTAAGGCCCTGGGGCAATTGGCCGGTGGGGATGATGGCAAAGTGGTCGCTGACCTTGGCGTCGTCGAACACGCGCTTGGTGGGTCGCACCCAGTCGTTGTCCAGCGCCTTGCGGGCGTGCGGCGCCAGGTGCGGCAGGTCGCTGTCAGCCAACGCGCGCAGCGTGGCACGTACCGGCCCCAGGTAGTCGCTGGGCAGCGCGCGTGCATCGGTACGGGGGTAGGTCAGCACCTTGTGCTTTTCATACAGCGCCTGCGCCAGCGCCAGCGTCGTCTTGGCCGAAAAGCCGTAGCGTGCGTTGGCTTCGCGCTGCAGGGTGGTCAGGTCGTACAGCAAGCCGCAGGCTTGGGTGGCGGGCTTGCTCTCCTCGGTCACGCTGGCGGGCTGGCCCCGCACGGCGTCGGCGATGGCGCGCGCTTGCGCTGCGTCCCACAGACGCTCGGGGCGCAGCTCGGCATCGGCGTCGTCGCCGGTGGGTTTGCGCCAGGCCGGGTCGAACCAGCGCCCGGCGTAGCTGCCCGCCTGCGCGGCGAAGGTGGCGTGCACCTCCCAGTAGTCGCGCGCGCGGAAACGCCGGATCTGCTCCTCACGCTGCACCACCAGCGCCAGCGTGGGCGTCTGCACACGCCCGACGGTGGTCAGGAAAAAGCCACCGTCACGGCTGTTGAACGCGGTCATCGCGCGTGTGCCGTTGATGCCGACCAGCCAGTCGGCCTCCGAGCGGCTGCGCGCGGCATCGGCCAGCGGGCGCATCTGCTCGTCGCTGCGCAGGTGTTCGAAGGCCTCGCGAATGGCCTGCGGCGTCATCGACTGCAACCACAGCCGCTTGACCGGCTTGCCCAGCGGCTTGGGCTGGCCGCCCTTGTCGGTGCCGCCGGCGTACTGCTCGATCAGCCGGAAAATCAGCTCCCCCTCCCGCCCCGCGTCGCAGGCGTTGACGAGTTCGGCCACGTCCTTGCGCCGCGCCAGCTTGACGATGGCTTGCAGCCGGCCCTTGGTCTTGTCCAGCGGCTTGAGCTCGAAGTACGGGGGTATCACCGGCAGGTGGGCAAAGCTCCACTTGCCGCGCTTGACCTCGTAGGCCTCGGGCGCGGCGATCTCCAGCAAATGCCCCACCGCCGAGGTGACGATGTAGCGCTCGTTTTCGTAGTGGTCGTCGTGTTTGTCGAACTTGCCGGCCACCGGCGTGAGCGCACGCACAATGTCCAGCGCCACCGAAGGTTTTTCGGCGATGACCAGGGTTTTGGCAGCAGAGGTTGCGTTCATTGTTCCTACAATGCATGACAGCCGTGGGGCCGGCCCGCGGGGCGATGCCAGCCCCGCTGAACTGGAGGGTGGACCTGCCCTCGCGCGTGCGCACGCGCGCCCACACATGTCAACACCATAGCAAACTTTGCCCGCCGCCACGCCGATGAACGACCGCACCGCCACCGACCCAGCCCTGCTGCGCCGTCTGCACGCCGGGGCTGAGGCCCTTTGGCAAGCGCTGGTGCCGTTCGAGCCAGGCCTCACCGTCGAGGTCGTGCCGCACATCGACTCCACCAACGCCGAGCTGTTGCGCCGCGCGCGCGCCGGGCAAGCCGCCCCCACGGTGTTGGCCGCGCTGACGCAGACCGCGGGGCGGGGTCGGCGCGGGCGGCCCTGGGTCACCGTGCCGGGCGCGTCGCTGGCGTTTTCGGTGGGGCTGCCGATGGCCCCGGCGCAATGGGCCGGGCTGTCGCTGGCGGTCGGCGTGGCCGTGGTCAGCGCGCTGCCACCCGGGGTGCGGCTCAAGTGGCCCAACGACCTGTGGTGGCACGGGCGCAAACTCGGCGGCATCCTGATCGAAACCGCTGCGCTGCCTGACATGCAGCCGCGCTACGCGGTCATCGGCCTGGGTCTCAACCTGCACACGCCACAGCTGCCCCCCGAAGCCGCGCTGGATGCGCTGCCACCAGTGGGGTTGCGCGAGCTTCCGGCCGATGGCCAACCGCCGCTGGACGACGCCGGCGTGTGGCTGGCGCGCCTGGCGCCGGCCATGGTGCACGCGGCGCGTTCGTTCGAGCGCGAAGGCTTCGGCCCCTGGCAGGCGCGCTTTGGCGCGCTGGACGCGCTGGCCGGGCGTGCCGTGGTGACCAGCGACGGCTTGCATGGTGTGGCCGACGGTGTCGACGGCGACGGCGCGTTGCGCATCCGCACGCCACAAGGCGTGGTACGGGTGCAGCACGGTGAGGTGAGCGTGCGGCCATGCTGAGGGTGCTGGTGCTGCTGTTGCTGCTGGCCAACGCCGCGTTGGCGGCGTGGCAGTGGGGCTGGCTGGGGGCCCCGCCCCCGGCACCCGCGCAGGCCGCCAGCGAGCCGCAGCGGCTCGCACAACAGATCGAGCCCGAGCGGCTGCGGCTGCTGAACCCACCGGGCCAAGCCGGCCACGCCACGGAGCCTACCCCGCCACCGCAGCAGGAGGCGCCACCACCCGTGCCGACCACGCAGCCCACCGACACGCCCACGCCGCCCGGGGCCGTGGCTCGCGAGGCGCGGCGTTGCTGGCAACTGCCACCGCTGCCGCTGGAGCAGGCCCAGGCGTTACGCCGCAGCGCCGAAACGCAGGCCGACCTGCGCGGCCGCCACACCGAAACGCCGGGCACGCTGCCGGTGCGTTGGTTGGTGTACATTGGCCCGCTGGCCGAGGCCGACCTGGCCGCGCGCCGTGCCGCGCTGCGACTGCAAGGGCTGGATCACCGCACGGTCGAAGTCCCTGGCACCGGCAGCGGGCTGGCGCTGGGCACCTTCTCGACCGAAGACGCCGCGCGGCGCGCCCTGGCCGAAGTGCAACAGCGTGGCGTGCGCGACGCGCGCGTGGTGCGCGAGCGCCCGCCGGTCAACGTGCTGACGCTGCGCTGGCCCGACCTGACCGACGCCGAACTGGCGCGCTTGCGTACGGCGCTGGGCACGCAAGCGCGTAGCCTGGCGGCGTGCCCCGCCACGGGCGGTTGAGCCTCGGGCCCGGCGATCCCCACATCCTGATTCCGCTGAGCAACCCACGACAACCTCACCAGGAGCCACCCCATGGGCATGGACGTCATCGATTACGACATCCGCGGCGCGGAGATGCAGTTTGTCGAGATCGAACTCGACCCCGGCGAAGCCGCCATCGGCGAAGCCGGCAGCCTGATGATGATGGACGACGGCATCGTGATGGACACGGTGTTGGGCGACGGCAGCGCGCAGCAGGGCGGTTTTTTCGGCAAGCTGCTGGGGGCGGGCAAGCGTCTCATCACCGGCGAGTCGCTGTTCACCACCGTCTACATCAACCAGGGCAGCGGCAAGCGGCGCGTGGCGTTTGCTGCGCCCTACCCCGGCAAAATCCTGCCGATGAACCTGCGCGCGCTGGGCGGCACGCTGATCTGCCAAAAGGACAGCTTCCTGTGCGCGGCGCGTGGCGTCAGCCTGGGCATCGCGCTGCAGCGCAAGCTGTCGGTGGGCTTTTTTGGCGGCGAAGGCTTCATCATGCAGCGCTTGGATGGCGATGGATTGGCGTTTGTGCACGCGGGCGGCACGGTGGTCAAGCGCGAGCTGGCCGCCGGCCAGGTGCTGCGCGTCGACACCGGCTGCGTGGTGGCCTACACCGCGCAGGTCGATTTCGACATCGAATACGTAGGCAAGATCAAAACCGCGCTGTTCGGTGGCGAGGGCCTGTTTCTGGCGCGGCTGCAAGGCCCGGGCACGGTGTGGCTGCAAAGCTTGCCGTTTTCGCGCCTGGCCTCGCGCGTGTTTGCCGCCGCGCCGCAGTTGGGCGGCCGGCGCGAGGAAGGCTCGCTGCTGGGCGGTTTTGCCGCCGGCGGCGCGCTGGGGGGCCTGCTGGGCGGCGACGACGAGTAAGCGCCACGCCACCCGGGACCGCTTCAGCGCCGGGCCACTTCGAACCCGGCGGCCTGCAGCGCTTGCATGACGTCGTGCACGTGTTGCGGGCCGCGCGTTTGCAGCACGAGCTCGATTTCCACATTCTGCGCGGCCAGCAGCGTGAACGCGCGCTGATGGTGCACCTGGTCGATGTTGGCGCCGGCCGCGGCCACCACCTGGGCAATGCGCGCCAGTTGGCCCGGCAGGTCGCGCGTGCTGACCACCAGCCGCACCAGACGCCCGCTGCGCACCATGCCGCGCTCGATGATCGACGCCAACAGCAGCGGGTCGATGTTACCCCCGCACAGCACCAGCCCGACGCGCCGCCCCGCAAAGCGCTGCGGGTCTTTCAGCAGCGCCGCCAAGCCCGCCGCCCCGGCGCCTTCGACCAGGGTTTTTTCGATATCCAACAGCAGCACGATGGCTTGCTCGATGTCCTCATCGTCGACCACCGCCCAGCGGTCCACGTAACGCTGCGCCAGCGCCAGCGTGTGCTGCCCCGGTGCGGCCACCGCAATGCCCTCGGCGATGGTGTTGCCGCCCAGCGGCCAGTGGCTGCCGGTCAGCGCGTTGACCATCGCGGCAAAGCGCCGCGTCTGCACCCCCACCACCTCGATGTCGGGCTTGATGGCCTTGGCCGCTGCAGCCATGCCACCAATCAACCCGCCGCCGCCCGCGGCCACCACCAGCACCTGCAGCTCGGGCTGCGCCTGCAGCATCTCCAGCGCCACGGTGCCCTGGCCGGCGATGACGGCCTCGTCGTCGTAGGGGTGCACGAAGGTCAGGCCCTGCTGCGCCGCCAGTGTGAACGCGTGCTCGCGCGCCTGCTCCAGCGTGTCGCCGTGCAGCACCACCTCGGCCCCCAGCGCGCGCGTGCGCTCCACCTTGACGCCGGGGGTGAAGCGCGGCATCACGATCACCGAGCGCATGCCCAACCGCTGCGCGTGGTACGCCACCCCCTGCGCATGGTTGCCCGCCGACATGGCGATGACGCCGCGCGCGCGTTGCTCGGGCGTGAGCTGCACCAGCTTGTTGCACGCCCCGCGCTCCTTGAACGACGCCGTGTACTGCAGGTTTTCGAACTTCAAAAACACCTGCGCGCCGGTGATGTTGGACAGCGTGCGGGACTCCAGGCACGGTGTGGTCAACACCTGCCCCCGCAGGCGGGCCGCCGCCGCCTGCACCTCGGCCAAACCGATCATCGTCGATGCCTCCTTGTGGGTTGCAGGCATGCATTGTCGCGCCCCGGGGGCAGCCAGTGGCGCCTGGGCAGGTCGCGTGCGTGGACCTTGCGCCGACCGGCGCCGCACGCATACTTCGCAGCCATCAAGACCCAACGCTGCAAGCCATGACCGCCGACACCGCCGCCGCCATCGAACGCTGGCTCGATCAGCACCGCATCACCGAGGTCGAGTGCCTCATTCCCGACATGGCCGGGCAAGCACGCGGCAAAATCGTGCCGCGCCACAAATACCGCCCCGCCGAGGGGCTGCGGCTGCCGATGGCGGTGTTGGAAATGACCGTCACCGGCGCCTACCCCGAGCAGGACTTCACCCCGGTGGCCGACCCCGACATGCGGCTGCTGCCCGACCCCGCCGCGCTGCGCCTGGTGCCATGGGCCAAGGAACCCACCGCGCAAATCATCCACGACTGCGTGCGCTTCGATGGCACGCCGGTCGAGCTGGCGCCGCGCAACGTGCTCAAGCGCATCCTGGCCGAGTACGAGGCCGACGGCCTGCAGCCCATCGTCGCGCCCGAAATCGAGTTCTACCTCGTGCAAATCGAGCCCGACGAGGACATCCCGCTCAAGCCGCCCGTGGGCCGCACCCAGCGCACCGAAGCGGGCATGCAAAGCTTTTCCATCGACGCGGTCAACGAATACGACGACATCTTCGACGTCATCTACGACTGGTGCGAAGCCCAGGGTCTGCAGCTCGACACCCTGATCCACGAAATGGGCACCGCCCAAATGGAGGTCAACCTCGACCACGGCGAGCCGCTGGCGCTGGCCGACCAGGTGTTTTTGTTCAAACGCACCGTGCGCGAAGCCGCCATCCGCCACGGCATGTACGCCACCTTCATGGCCAAACCCATGCAGGGTCAGCCCGGCAGCGCCATGCACCTGCACCAAAGCATCCTCGAGCGCGCCAGCGGCCGCAACGCCTTTTCCAACCCCGACGGCAGCCCGTCGGAGGCGTTTTTCCACTTCATCGGCGGGCTGCAAACCTACCTGCCGGCGGCCATGCCGTTTTTTGCGCCCTACATCAACAGCTACCGCCGCCTGTCGCGCCACACCGCCGCCCCCATCAACCTGAGCTGGGGCTACGACAACCGCACCTGCGGCCTGCGCGTACCCAACGCCAGCCCTGACGCGCGCCGCGTCGAAAACCGCCTGGCGGGCGTGGACGCCAACCCCTACCTGGTCATCGCCGCGAGCCTGGCGTGCGGGCTGCTGGGCATGCGCCAGCGGCTGCAGCCCAGCGAGCCACTGTCGGGCAGCGCCTACGAGCAACCCCACCAACTGCCGCGCCACCTGGACGACGCGGTGGAGCGGCTGATGGCCTGCCGCCCGCTGGCCGAGCTGTTTGGCGAGCACTTCGTGCAAGCCTACGGGGCCATCAAGGCCGCCGAGTACGCCGAGTATTTCGACGTCATCAGCCCGTGGGAGCGGCGCTACCTGCTGCTGAACGTGTGAGTCGCCGCGCTACGACTGCGCGGTCGGCCGGGACGCTGCGCCCGGATCGGCGCTGCCCGGGTGGTCGCGCTCGTAGTGCCAACGCGCCACCTCCAGCCACACCGCCGCACGCGCAAACAGCTCGGGCCGGCGCCGCAGCAGCGCGGTCAGGTGGATATCGTCGGGGTTGAGCCGCGCCAGCAACTCGACGTGCTGCTCCACGTAGGCGGCGGCCTCGTCCTCGGGCCACGCGCCCAAATTGGCCGGCACCCCCACCAGCAACCCCTGGCGGGCATGTTGCAGCACCCGCTGCACGTCAGCCTCGGCACGCTCCAGCAACACCTGCAACGACTGTCCCACGGCGCGCAAACGCTCGTCGCTGTCCACCAACAGCTGCTGCATCACCCTGCGCACGTCGGCCAACCCATGCAAATGCTCGGGCTTGCCTGGCGCGGGCGACCAACCCGACCCCATGCCCATCGCGTCACCCTCCGCGCATGAACCGGGCGGCTTTGCGCCCCCACGGTACACCCCCATTGTTGCCCCAAGCGGCGCGCGCCGTACCCAGCGTTTACCCCAACCCGCAGCCACACCGTGGTCATGGTGCCCGCCGACAGGTATGCGGGTAAACCCCAATGAAGCGCGCTACCCCGCCTGCTACGCTGCGTCCGAGTATTCCCCGTTGACCTGCAAGCCCGGCAAGGAGTCGGCCATGCCATCGCCCCTGCGTCACGCCAGCGAACTGCTGGTCCAGTACGCCGCGTACCACCGTGATCGGCGCAACATCGCCACCCACTTCGTCGGCATACCCATGATCGTCTTCGCGCTCAGCGTGCTGCTGGCCAAACCGGCATGGTCCCTGGGCGGCGCGTCCGTGCCCGTCATCGCCGTGGTGTGGCTGCTGTCCACCCTGTGGTACCTGACGCGTGGCTTGCCGACGCTGGGTGTCGCAACCAGCGCCGTCAACGGCTTGCTGGCGCTGGCGGCCATGCCGCTGGCCTCGCTGCCGACAGCCTCTTGGGCGGCATGGGGCATCGGCCTGTTTGTGCTGGGCTGGATCATTCAGTTCATCGGCCACCGCTACGAAGGCCGCAAACCCGCGTTTCTGGACGACCTGGTCGGGCTGCTCGTGGGGCCGATGTTCGTGGTGGCCGAGACCATGTTCGCATGGGGCTGGAACCCCTCGCTGCAGGCCACCATCACGACCCAAGCCGGCCCGGTCCGAAGCGGATCAGCCGCGCGGCATGCGTAGCGCGCCCCATCTTCTTGCGCGTGCATTCCACAAGGTTGGGCTGCTGCGCCGCCGGGAAGGCGACCGGGGTACACGCTGGGCACGCTTCGGAGGCCATAACAGTCTAGCGGCGCCAACCCGTCCCAATGGGTCTAATGCGCTGTAAAGTGATGTTCTATTGCTACTTTTTTGGCTCCTCGCGGTGACCAAAGAACACCACTTTACAACCAATCGCGCAGAAAACATCATTTTTTACTGATGTCGATCTTTGACACGGCTACGACCACAAGACCGGCCCGTCGGAACATGGCGGCCACCGCCCCGCTGTGAGGGCCAAAAGCGGGCTGAGCAACCCACTGGCGGGGGCGATGTGGTCGCAGACATCGCTCGGCAGGCATCCCAGGTGCCGAGTGGCGGAACGATTGCACTTTCTGTCTTGACGCAGCCGGAGTCCGCACTCGTGACGGGGATCGACCACGGACGCACCGCGGCGCGGTAGTACTGACCTGCCCGGCGATTTTCGGACCAGTCGAAAGTTGAGAGGATGGCTTCTGACGAAGACGAGGAGCCCATGCGTAAGTCCCGATTTACCGAAGAGCAGATGGTCAAGATCCTTCGGGAGGCCGACCGGTCGCCCGTGGCGGAGGTGGCCAAGAAGCACGGCGTCAGCGAGCAGACCCTGTACCTGTGGCGGAAGCGCTACGGACAGCTGGAGGCGGCGGACGTGAAGCAGTTGCGCACCCTGCAGCAGGAGAATGCCCGCCTGAAGAAGCTGCTGGCCGAGCACGACCTCGAGATCGAGGTCATGAAGGAGATCACCGCAAAAAAGTGGTGAGCGCGCCGGCACGGCGCGCGCTGGTTCCGGGAATGGTCGAGCGTGGCATCAGCGCCCGGCGGGCCTGCTCGCGGGTGGCAAACTTGTGCCCGTGCACACTGGCGGCCTTCAGCCGCCCCCAGAAGCTCTCGGTCGGCGCGTTATGGCGAAACTCGCTGCGCTCATTTTCCCAGCAGTTGCCCTTGCGGCTCATCGATGAGCGCATACCCCAGTCCCGCAGGGCCTGCTGGAACTCATGGCTGCAGTATTGGCTGCCCCGGCCGCTGTGGAAGATCAGCCCCCAGGCGGCGGGCGCCGGCGCCACCACGCCATGGCCAAGGCATCCTTGAGCAGGCCCGTGTGCATGCGCTCCTGCAGGCTCCATCCCACCACCTGGCGCGCAAAGAGGTCGATGAGCGCAGCCAGGTACAGCCAGCCCTCGTCGGTGGCGATGTAGGTGATGTCGCCGCTCCAGAGCCGATTGGGTGCCTCGGGGGTAAAGCGCCGCTGTACCAGGTCGGGCGCCACCGGCAGGCTGTGGCGGCTGTCGGCGGTCACCACAAACTTGTGCTTGGTCCTGGCGTGGATGCCATGCTGCTGCATGAGCCGGCGAACCCGCTCTTTGCCCACCCGGATGCCGCGGGCCACCAGCTCTTTGTGCATGCGCGGCCAGCCGTATTCGCCCATTCGCCCTTGACCTCGGCGTGGATGGCTCGGATGTGTGCCAGCAAGGCTTCGTCGCTGTAGCGCGCTGCAGCGCGGCCGCCCCCGCCGCAGCCGCCACCCTGGCGGTGCAGCCAGTTGAAATACCCGCTGGCGCTGACCTGCAGCACCTCGCAGGAGATGCTCACCGGGTAGCAGCGCTTCATTTGGTCAATCCAGGCGTACCTCGCAGCGTGTCCTGCGCGAAGTACGCCGCGGCTTTTTTGCGATGTCGCGCTCCATGCGCAGCCGCGCCACCTCCGCCCGCAGCCGGGCAATCTCCATTTGATCGGGCGTGACCCGATCGGTTTTGTCCGACCCCCCCGAGCTGCCAAGGCCGCCCTTGGCGGCCAGCCGCACCCAGTTGCCCAGGCTCGCCTTGGGGATGCCCAAGACCTTGGCCACCACCGCTATCGCCCGCCCGGCGCGCACCTGCCGCACCGCCTCCAGCTTGAACTCCCGCGTGTACTGCGCACGCACCTGCTTGTCACTCATCGCTTCTCTCCTTGTCGACATTTTCAACAAGGGCTAAGCACTCCACTTTGCAGGGGCAAGGTCACGCCCGGACACTGTGCACCCAGCATCACGGCAAAGCGCCGCGCACGACAACACGCGCGAGTAGCCAGCACATGATGCGAGTCGCTGACACCGCCACCCGGGCACGGGACCGATGGTCGTTTGGGGCGACCTCGGACCAACCGGCGGGCACAGCCAAGGCACAATCAGGGCACACACTGGGCACAAACAGCGGCCAACGGTTGACCATGACCATCGGCGCCGTCGTTGGGCGCAGCGTGCGTGGTTCGGAAAGGGAGGGCAGCCGAGATCGTACCGCCCATCATCGGGGCCCCGAGATCGTGCGTAAGTACTTGATTTGGCGCGGCTGGCGGGGATCGAACCCACGACCTTCGGCTTCGGAGGCCAAACAACACACGTGACACCAATGTACGTACAACGGCCCTGCGTGCTTTTAATCTATATTTTTCAGCGTCTTGCACTGCCCCTACATCGCAGGCAAAGATCCCTTGTGAATAACTTTACGTCATTTGACGACACAGTTTCTTGTTAACGATATTTTTTGCATCTCTGACCACAAGCTCGCCGCGCTTTTTTGGCTTCCTCGGACGAGGGATACGATTTGAGGAGCAGTCAGCGCACGGACCCAGGCGCGCCGCCCCTGGGCCCGTGGGGAGAATGAGGCTTGTCGTGCACCAGCGGATCGACCCGAGCAGCTCGCGCATGGGGGCCACGCACTCAGCACAGAATTCTTCCTCCCGCTCGGACGTGGCGTTTCTGTCCTCTCTTGACCGAGCGCCATTGCTGGTGCCGCACCCGCGTCTATCTCTCGGTGGACTGCGTCCCGGTGCGTGTCAAGATAGTTGTCGCGCAAGTCATGCGGCCAATTGTTGTGTATCGTGATGCAGCGTGAGGCCTTCGATCACCGCGTCGCGCTCGGGGTTGAGCGTGACGGCGCCGATGGGCTGCCAG
>NZ_VJNA01000050.1 GCF_007556585.1 Tepidimonas aquatica
CTGTACAATCACCACATCCCCCAGAAAGCCCTGGGACATGTCCCGCCCATCGAGGCCATGAAAAGATGGTACAAAGAAAAACCGGAACTTTTCATAAAAGTGCCACGCAATCGTCCGGGACCTGACAAGTAACTCATCGCGAGAAGCCCATGTCATCTTTGAGTCCGTTTCATTTGCCATTGCCGTTGATGCCCTCGCGGCGGCGCTTCGTGCGCGGCTTGGTCGCCGGCGGCGTGATGGTCGGCCTGTCACCCTGGGTGCGTGCTGCGGCACAGGGGCTGGCCGACACGCGCACGGGTGCGGCGCCCGTGCTCAGCGGCACGAACATCGACCTGGTGGTTGCCGAGTCGCCGGTCAACTTCACCGGCAGGCCAAGGATGGCGACCACCATCAACGGCTCCATCCCGGCGCCGACGCTCAAACTTCGGGAAGGCGACACGGTCACCATCCGCGTCACCAACCGCCTGCGCGAAGCCACGTCGATCCACTGGCACGGGATCATCCTGCCCTACCAGATGGACGGGGTGCCTGGGGTCAGTTTCCCGGGCATCGCCCCTGGCGAAACCTTCACCTACCAGTTCCGTCTCGAACAAACCGGCACCTACTGGTATCACTCGCACTCCGGCACGCAGGAGCAGACCGGCATGTACGGGGCGTTGATCGTCGAGCCGCGTGAGGCAGACCCTATCCGCGCCGACCGGGACTACGTGGTGCAGCTGTCCGACTGGACCGACGAAGACCCCATGCGGGTGCTCGCCAAGCTCAAGGTGCAGAGCGACTACTACAACTACCACCAGCCGACGGCCATTGACTTCTTCCGCGACGTCGCCGACATGGGGCTTTCCCGCGCACTCGACAAGCGTGCGATGTGGAACCAGATGCGGATGAACCCGACCGATCTGGCCGATCTCTCGGGGGCGACATTGACCTACCTGATGAACGGCGTCACCCCTGCCGGCAATTGGACTGGCCTGTTCCGGCCGGGCGAGCGCGTGCGTCTGCGGTTCATCAACGGCGCGGCCAACACCTTCTACGACGTGCGCATCCCGGGGCTCAAGATGACGGTGGTGCAAAGCGACGGGCAGAACGTCGAGCCCGTGACCGTCGATGAGTTCCGCTTCGGGCCGGGCGAGACCTACGACGTGATCGTCACGCCCCGAGAGGACGCCTACACGATCTTCGCGCAAGCGATGGATCGTTCTGGATTTGCCCGTGGCACGCTCGCAGTTCGCGAAGGACTCGAAGCCCCGGTTCCTGCACTCGACCCTGTCGAATGGCTCACCATGGCCGACATGATGGGCGCGATGGACCACGGCGCGATGGGGCATGGCGGCTCGGCCATGGGCGCGATGGACCACGGCGCGATGGGCCACGACATGCCGGGCATGAAGCACGACATGTCCGGCATGAACCATGGCGCGATGGCCATGGATCACGGCCAGCACGCGATGCATGGCATGACAGGCGGCGCGATGGCCAAGCCCAGCGCCACGGTCCGTCACGCACGCACGGAATACGGCCCAAGCACGGATATGCGGGTGGACATGCCGCGCACCAATCTTGACGATCCGGGCATTGGCCTGCGCAACAACGGCCGGCGCGTGCTGACGCTGGCCGACCTCAAAACGATCGGCGGCCCTCTCGACCCACGCGGGGCCGAGCGCGAGATCGAGCTGCACCTCACCGGCAACATGGAGCGCTATGCCTGGTCGCTCGACGGCCTCGAGTTCGGCAAGAGCACGCCGGTGCACCTGAAGTACGGCGAGCGGGTGCGCGTCATCCTGCACAACGACACGATGATGACCCACCCGATGCATTTGCACGGGCTGTGGAGCGAGGTGGAAACGCCCGACGGGCAGTTCCTGGTGCGTCGCCACACCGTCCCGGTTCAACCCGCGCAGCGCGTCAGCTTCCTCGTGACCGCCGACGCCCTGGGGCGTTGGGCCTGGCACTGCCACCTGATGTTGCACATGGACATGGGCATGTTCCGCGTGGTGGTCGTGTCATGAAACTCATCCCAAGTAGATTCGCCATGAAACCCTGCTCTCTCTTCACTGCGGCGCT
This sequence comes from Tepidimonas aquatica, assembly GCF_007556585.1. Classification (GTDB taxonomy): domain Bacteria; phylum Pseudomonadota; class Gammaproteobacteria; order Burkholderiales; family Burkholderiaceae_C; genus Tepidimonas; species Tepidimonas aquatica. The sequence goes on from NZ_VJNA01000050.1 coordinate 2,065, forward strand.
GGTGTTGCTCGGTGCGGCACCCGTCTGGGCGCAAACAACGATGGAAGGCGGCGGCCATGCCGGGCACCCGGGCACGGCTCCAGCCCCAACGCGAGCCGAATCGCCCGCGAGCGCCACCATGGACCACGGCAGCATGAACATGCAGGGCGGCCCCGCCCCCGCCGATGCCCGTGATCCGCACGCGTATTCCAATGGCTTGACTTTGGAGTCGGGCCCTTACGCACTCCCCGGGCCACGGCAACTTCGGCTGTCCGATGAACATGCGTTCGGCAGCGTGCTCCTCGATCGCCTGGAGCGCGTTTACACGAAGGACGGGAACGCGACCGCCTATGACGCGCAAGCCTGGTTCGGCGGCACCTACGACCGCCTGGTCCTCAAGGCCGAGGGTGACGTCGCCAAAGGCAAACTGGAGGAGGCACGCACGGAGGTCCTGTGGGGCCATGCGATCGCCTCGTACTGGGACACCCAACTCGGGGTGCGGCAGGACAGCGGCGCCGGCCCTGACCGGACTTGGCTCGCTGTGGGCATCCAAGGGCTCGCCCCGTACTGGTTCAATGTCGATGCCACCGCCTACGTCGGCAGCTCGGGACGCGCGGCACTGCGCCTGTCGGGCGAGTACGAACTCCTGCTCACCCAGCGCCTGATTCTGCAGCCCCGCATGGAAGTCAATCTGTATCGCCAGCGCGATGAAGCGCGTGGCCTGGGAAGTGGGCTGGCCGATGCGGCGGCAGGCCTGCGCCTGCGTTACGAGTTCTCGCGCCAGTTCGCGCCCTACGTCGGCGTCGAATGGGCTCGCAAGTTCGGACAGACCGCCGATTTTGCGCGCGCCGAAGGACAGCGTACCCGGGAAACGCGTTATGTGGCGGGTGTGCGGCTGTGGTTCTAGAAGCCGCCACGCGCAACTCCGATCTTATTTACCAACCCTAAGGAGAAACCGATGATGAAGAAAACCTTGAGCGTTTTGGCGCTGAGCGCGTTGCCTGTGTTGGCGCTGGCCGCCGGCAATCATCAGGGCGGCCATGGCATGGCCGGGCACGACATGCAAGGCATGCACGGTTCGATGCACGGTGGCGCATCACACTCCAACGTCGGCAAACCAGGCGATCCCGCCAAGGTCGACCGCACCATCGAGGTGGTCATGGACGACTCGATGCGGTTCACGCCGGCGAACATCGCGGTCAAGAAGGGCGAGACCATCCGCTTTTTCGTCAAGAACACGGGCAAGGTGCCGCACGAAATGGTGATCGGCTCAATGAAGGAACTCAAGGCGCACGCCGAGATGATGCGCAAGATGCCCCAGATGCAGCATGCCGAGCCGAACATGGTGACGCTCCAGCCTGGCCAGCGCGGCGGGCTGGTTTGGCAGTTCGATCAGCCCGGTACGGTGGACTTCGCCTGCCTCATCCCCGGCCATATGGAAGCGGGCATGGTGGGCAAGATCGTCGTCGAATAAGCAGCGTCACCGGGGGTCCTTGTCATGCACCAAACCGTTGATCAACCGTTCCCCCGGCGGCGCAGGCTGCTGCTGGCGGTGCTTGCGCTGAGTCTTCCCTCCCTGGCACCAGCCGCCGCACCGCAGACGCTTGCCGTGCAGGTGTGGAAGGACCCGAACTGTGGGTGTTGCAAGGACTGGATTGCCCACCTGGAGAAAAGCGGATTCCGCGTGAATGCCGTCGACCAGGGCAACGGCGCGGCCCGCGCTCGCCTCGGGATGCCGCAGAAATTCGGTTCCTGCCATACGGCCCTGATCCAGGGCTATGTGATCGAAGGCCACGTACCCGCCACGGACATCCAGCGGCTGCTCAAGGAAAAGCCCCAAGCCCTGGGCTTGGCGGTGCCGGGCATGCCCATTGGTTCACCCGGCATGGACGGGCCGGTGTATGGCGGCCGACGTGATGCCTACCAGGTCTTGCTGGTTGGGAAAGACGGGTCGGCACAAGTGTTCAGTTCCCATCCATGAAGAAACCCCTCACCCGGCGATGAGCGCGACGCATCATGATCACCACCCCGACACGCGTGGCTCGTCCGGCCTGAGCCGGCGTGTCAGGATCGCGTTGCTGATGGTTGCCCTCATCGGCGGCTTCTATCTGCTGCGCGAGCACTGGAGCCATGTCGCAGGCAATTGGGTATACTTGTTGCTGCTGGCGTGCCCGCTGATGCACCTGCTGCATGGCCACGGCAGGCATGGCGCACTGCCCGACAACCGCCCCGACAAAGAGGCCTGAAGCCATGGACCTGCGATCTGCGCACGACCACCGCCGACACACCCACGACCACCCGAGCGCACAGCAGCGGGCCGAAGGTCTGAAGGACCCTGTCTGCGGCATGGACGTGACCGCGCAGTCCGAGCACCACGTCGAACACGCAGGCCGGCGCTTTTATTTCTGCAGCGCCCGGTGCCGGGCGAAGTTCGTCGCCGAACCGGCGCGCTATGCCCACAGCGGCCACGCGCCTTCGCCTGTCGAAGCGCCGGCGCTGGCCGCAGGAACCATCTACACCTGCCCCATGCACCCCGAGATCCGGCAGGATCACCCCGGCTATTGTCCGAAGTGCGGCATGGCGCTGGAGCCGGTGCTGCCGGATCTCGAAGGAGAAGAGAGTCCCGAGCTGCGCGATTTCCAGCGCCGCTTCTGGTACACCCTGCCGCTGACCGTCATGGTCACTGTGCTTGCCATGTTCGGCCACCAGTTGCATTGGTTCGAGGCGCGCACACAGACCTGGATCGAACTCGTTTTGTCCCTGCCCATCGTCCTGTGGGCGGGCTGGCCGTTCTTCGTGCGCGGCTGGCAGTCCGTGGTCCATCGCAGCCCGAACATGTGGACCCTGATCGGGCTGGGCACCGGGGCGGCGTTCGTCTACAGCGTGGCAGCAACCGTGGCCCCACAACTGTTCCCGGACTCGTTCGTGTCCATGGGACGGGTCGCGGTGTACTTCGAGGCGGCGGCGGTGATCATCTCCCTGACCCTGCTGGGGCAGGTACTGGAACTCAAGGCGCGTTCGCAGACCTCGGCCGCCATCAAGTCCTTGCTCGGACTGGCCCCCAAGACCGCCCGGCGCCTTCGCGACGATGGCACGGAAGAGGACGTGCCCCTGACGCACATCCATGTCGGCGATCGGCTGCGCATTCGACCCGGCGAAAAGGTTCCGGTAGATGGTACGGTAATCGAGGGCAGCAGCGCTGTGGACGAATCGATGCTGACGGGGGAGTCCCTGCCCGTGACCAAGCGGGTGGGCGACAAGGTCATCGGCGCGACACTCAATACCAGTGGCGCGCTCGTCATGGTCGCCGAACGTGTCGGCGCGGCGACCATGCTGTCCCAGATTGTGCAGATGGTGGCGCAGGCGCAGCGCTCCCGGGCGCCGATGCAGCGCATGGCCGATGTCGTGGCGGGCCACTTCGTGGTCGCGGTGGTGGTCATCGCCGTGTTGACCTTTTTTGCCTGGGGCCTGTTCGGGCCGGAACCGCGTTGGGTTTTTGGCCTCATCAATGCCGTGGCTGTGCTGATCATCGCCTGCCCCTGCGCGCTGGGCTTGGCCACGCCCATGTCGATCATGGTGGCGACCGGGCGAGGGGCTACGCAGGGGGTGCTGTTTCGCGATGCCGCCGCGATCGAGAAAATGCGCCAGGTCGATACCCTGATCGTCGACAAGACCGGCACCTTGACCGAAGGCCGGCCGCGCTATCAAACGACGATTGCAGCCGAAGGCTTCACCGCCGACGAGGCCTTGCGACTGGCTGCCAGCCTCGACCAGGGCAGCGAGCACCCGCTGGCGGAAGCCATCGTCACGGCCGCGCGCGAGCAGGGCCTGGTGCTCTCACGCGCCGAGGAGTTCGACTCGCACTCAGGCATCGGCGTGCGCGGGCGCGTCGATGGACATGCCGTGGCACTGGGCAACACCGCGCTGATGGAACAGCTCGGTGTGGACGTGCGGCCATTGGCCGAGCGGGCGGAGGCGCTGCGCGGTGAGGGTGCCAGCGTGATGCATCTGGCCGTCGATGGCGTGCTCGCCGCAGTCCTGGCCGTCGCCGACCCGGTGAAGAAGACCACACCGCAAGCGCTGGCGTCGCTGCGCGCGGAGGGCTTGCGCGTCGTCATGGCCACGGGCGACGGTCTGACCACGGCCAAGGCCGTGGCGGCGCGCTTGGGCATCGATGAGGTGCATGGCGAGGTCAAGCCCGCCGACAAACTGCAACTGGTGGAGCGGCTGCAGCGCGAGGGGCGTATCGTTGCGATGGCTGGTGACGGCATCAATGATGCTCCGGCCTTGGCAAAGGCCGACGTCGGTATCGCCATGGGCACCGGCACCGACGTGGCGATGAACAGCGCACAGATCACGCTCGTCAAGGGTGACCTGCGCGGTATTGCGGTGGCGCGCGCCTTGTCAGTGGCCACGGTCCGCAACATGAAGCAGAACCTGATGTTCGCCTTTCTCTACAACGCACTGGGCATTCCCATTGCGGCCGGCGTGCTGTATCCGCTCACCGGTTGGCTGCTTTCACCGTTGATCGCCGCCCTGGCGATGAGTCTCAGCTCCGCATCGGTGATCGGCAATGCGCTGCGTTTGCGCGGCGTCCGTCTTGTCTGAACACGAGGATCGTCGCGCGTGCCGTGGTGGGTGCTGGTTGCACTCCCAGATCGCTGGGTCTGTCGTATCGGTTGCCACCCGACGTTGGACACCTGATCCCTATCGAGGCCTGGAATGCTCTCGACCACGGCACCTGAGCCGCCTCACACCGATACCGCACTTGGCGCCCAGTCGGCATCGCCATAAGCACTTGCACCGATGTGGCGATGAGTCCGCGCCCCGCCTCGGTGAGCAGGAATGCATTGAGATTGGCACACGACAATTAATCCCGATCCCATCCCGAATGGAATCTGACATATACGTAACGGCCGTCTCATCTTCCCGTCAGCGGTGGCTTCGCAGAATACATACTGTGCAGTCGCACAAGGCATTGACAGAAATGCCTTCACGTTTGATTGAAAGGAGTGTAGAGATGAAAGCCAGGATTACCGCTGTTGTCGCCGCCACCGTGCTGAGCGCCATCGTAACCCCATCGTTCGCTGGTGACGCGGCAGCGGCCAGCGCCAAGAAAATGTTCCTCCTCAAGGACGGTGGAACCCTATTCGAGGACGGCAAGATGGCGCTGGAAGACAAGTTCGGACGGGCTATCCACCTGAAAGAGGGGCAATCGCTCGAAACGGTCGATGGCCAGAAGATTACAGCCAACGGCAACGAGGTCGCTCGACTCGATGCTCTTCTCCGTCAGGGTCATTCCAACCGTTGACTACTTGTCAGGTCCCGGACGATTGCATTGATCCGCGACGTCGTGCATTATTCATAGGTCGCGAGACGATGCGTGAGCTGATCGAGGAACTACGGAGGCAAAAGTCATGATGGTTCGACTGCACAAGAACGC
>NZ_VJNA01000051.1 GCF_007556585.1 Tepidimonas aquatica
CGCAGTACGAGGGCTACTTTGCCAGCGTCTGCTACAGCCACCTGGCCAGCCTCGGGGTGGAGATCATCGCTGAAGATGTCAGCAACGAAGGCCAGTGCGACCTCACCGTCAAGCACGCCGGCACCGCCTGGGTGTTCGAGTTCAAGGTCGTGGATGGCGAGCAAGGCACGGGTGAGGCGCTGCGCCAGCTGCAGGCGCGCAACTACGCGGCCAAATACCGCGGCGCGCCGGGCATCGAGCGCGTCATCGAGGTGGGCGTGGAGTTCAGCCGCACGCGGCGGCAGATCGTAGGCTGGATGGTACGGGCCACGTGACGCCAACCGGCGGTTTCACATCCCGCCCGCATCGCCGTATCATCGCGCCATGGACGACGACGCCCACGCCCCGCCCGACGGTGACGGGGATGCCGCCTTGGACATCGAACTCAGCCTGGCCAGCACGCCGCACGACCTGGACGTAATCCGCACGCTGTTTTTGGAGTACCAGGACGACATCGGCATCGACCTGTGCTTTCAGGGCTTCACCGAAGAGCTGGCAACGTTGCCTGGCGCCTACGCCCCGCCGCTGGGCGCCTTGGTGCTGGCGCGCGTGGGGGGCGAGCCAGCCGGTTGCTGCGCGCTGCGGCCGCTGTTTGAGAGCGACCATGGCAACGCTTGCGAGATGAAGCGGCTGTTCGTGCGGCGTGCCTTCCGTAGCTTTGGGTTGGGCCGCCAGTTGGCCGAACACGTGATCATGCTGGCGCAGCAGGGCGGCTACGACCGCATGCTGCTGGACACGCTGCACGAGATGGAGGCGGCGCGCGCCCTGTACCACGAGCTGGGGTTCGAGGAAATCCCCCCCTATTACCACAACCCGTTGCCCGGCGCGCACTACCTCAAGCTGGAGCTTTGAGCTGACGCGCCTGCGCCAGCAGCGTGTCGGCGTCGCTGACCTCGAACGCTCCCGGCGCCTCGACGTTGAGCGTGCGCACGACGCCGTCGACCACCAACATCGAGTAGCGGTTGCTGCGCAGCCCCAGCCCGCGCGCGGTCAGGTCCAGCGTCAGCCCGGTGGCCTTGGCAAAGTCGGCGCTGCCATCGGCCAGCATGCGAATCTTGTCGCCGACGCCCTGGTCGCGACCCCAGGCGTGCATGACAAAGGCGTCGTTGACGCTGACGCACCAGATTTCATCGACGCCGGCGGCGCGCAGCTCGTCGTAGCGTTGCAGGTAGCCGGGCAGGTGCTTGGCCGAGCAGGTGGGCGTGTACGCCCCCGGCACCGCGAACAGCGCCACCGTTTTGCCGGCGGCGGCTTGGCGCACGCGCACCGGGTTGGGGCCAATGCTGCAGCCCGGCCCCTCGGTTTCGCAGTACTCCATCAACGTCACGTCGGGCAGGGTGTCACCGACTTGGATCATCGCTCGCTCCTCGAATAAGCAAAAAGGGACGACCATTGTCGGTCGTCCCTTTTGCCCCGACAAGGCGTCGGGGCTTGTTGGCGCCAAGCCGGCGTGCCGTCAGACGGCGGAGGCCTTTTGCACCAGGCGGGTGGCCACCCAGTTCTTGGTCTTGGACAGCGGGCGGCTTTCCGTGATCTCGACGATGTCGCCCAGCTTGTATTCGCCATTTTCGTCGTGCGCGTGGTACTTGCTCGACTTGATGACGATCTTGTCGTACAGCGGGTGCTTGACCCGGCGCTCGACGAGCACGGTGATGGTCTTGGCGCGCTTGTCGCTGACCACCTTGCCGATCAGGGTACGCTTGATTTTGCCTTGCGTCATGGTGGTCTCTCCTTACTGGCCAGCGGCGACCTTCTCGGCCAGGATGGTCTTGGCACGAGCGATGGCACGGCGCGTCTGGCGCAGCGCGGCGGTGTTGGCCAGCTGTTGCGTGGCCTTTTGCATGCGCAGGTTAAAGTGCGCTTTTTGCAGCGACTTGATCTCGGCCTGCAACGCGGTCACGTCCTTTTGGCGCAGTTCAGCAGCTTTCATCGGTGACTCCTTGCCTTACTGGCCCAGCATGCGGGTGACGAACGTGGTGCGCAGCGGCAGCTTGGCGGCCGCCAGCGCAAAGGCCTCACGCGCCAGTTGCTCGGGCACACCGACGATTTCGTACAGCACCTTGCCCGGCTGGATCTCGGCGACGTAGAACTCGACGTTACCCTTGCCGTTGCCCATACGGACCTCGGCGGGCTTTTGCGTGATGGGCTTGTCCGGAAACACCCGGATCCAGATGCGCCCACCGCGCTTGACGTGGCGCGAAATGGCGCGACGCGCCGCCTCGATCTGGCGCGCCGTCAGGCGGCCGCGGTCGGTGGCCTTGAGGCCGTAGTCGCCGAACACGACGGTGGTGCCACTGGTGGCCACCCCGGTGTTGCGGCCCTTGTGCTCTTTGCGGAATTTGCGACGAGCGGGTTGCAACATGATCAAACTCCTTGGCCGTCCGCAGCTGCAGGTGCGGGTGCGTCGGTACGAACGCGCTTAACGGCGCCCGTGGCGGTGGCCTCGGCCGGCTTGTCGGAGCCGTCGGCCGGTGCAGCGTTGCTGCCACCGCGGCGGGCATTGCCACCGCGGCCGCTGCGCGCGCCATCACGGCGCGGGCCGCGGCTGCGGCGTTCTTCGTCGGCGGGACGCGGCGTGCTGTCCAGCGACGGCACGTCGTTGCGGCCCAGCGTGTCACCCTTGTAGACCCAGACCTTGACACCGATGGTGCCGTAGGTGGTCTTGGCCACCGAGGTGCCGTAGTCGATGTCGGCGCGCAGCGTGTGCAGCGGCACGCGGCCTTCGCGGTACCACTCGGTGCGCGCGATCTCGATACCGTTGAGGCGGCCCGACGACATGATCTTGACGCCCTGGGCCCCAAGGCGCATCGCGTTTTGCATCGCGCGCTTCATCGCGCGGCGGAACATGATGCGCTTTTCGAGCTGCTGGGTGATGCTGTCGGCGATCAGCTGCGCATCAACTTCGGGCTTGCGGATTTCCTCGATGTTGACGGCCACCGGCACGCCCAGCATCGCCGCCAGGTCTTTCTTCAGACGCTCGATGTCCTCGCCCTTCTTACCGATCACCACGCCCGGGCGCGCCGAGTAAATGGTGATGCGGGCGTTTTTGGCCGGACGCTCGATGACGATGCGCGACACCGCCGCGTTTTTGAGCTTGCTGCGCAGGTACTCACGCACCTTGATGTCGTCGGCCAGCATGCCGGCGAAGTCACGGTTGTTGGCGTACCAACGGCTGGCCCAGTTGCGGGTCACCGACAGGCGAAAGCCCGTAGGATGGATTTTCTGCCCCATGGTCTTCCTTTCCTCGTCAGTTGCCCACGGTCACGTAGATGTGGCAGGTCGGCTTGCTGATGCGGTTGCCGCGACCCTTGGCGCGCGCGGTGAAGCGCTTGAGCGTCGTGCCTTGCTCGACGTGGATGGTCTTGACCTTCAGCTCGTCGATGTCGGCACCGTCGTTGTGCTCGGCGTTGGCGATGGCGGACAGCAGCGCCTTGCGGATGATGCCGGAGGCCTTCTTCGGCGTGAAAGCCAGGATGTTGAGCGCCTGGTCCACTTTCTTGCCGCGAATCAGGTCGGCCACCAGCCGGCCCTTCTGGGCCGACAGGCGCACGCCGCGAACGATACAGCGGGTTTCCATGATCAATCCTTACTTCTTGGCTTTCTTGTCGCCGGGGTGGCCCTTGAAGGTGCGCGTCAGCGAAAACTCGCCCAGCTTGTGACCCACCATCTGCTCGGTGATGTACACCGGCACGTGCTGGCGGCCGTTGTGCACGGCGATCGTCAGACCGATGAACTCGGGCAGGATCGTGGAGCGCCGCGACCAGGTCTTGATGGGTTTTTTGTCCTTGCTGGCCTGGGCCTTTTCGACCTTGGCCATCAGGTGATGGTCGACGAACGGACCTTTTTTCAGTGAACGGGACATGGCTGCAGACCCCTTACTTCTTGCGGCGCGACACGATCATGTTTTGCGTGCGGCGGTTGCGGCGGGTGCGGTAACCCTTGGTCAGGTTGCCCCACGGATCGCGCGGCGGCTGACCGGTACCGGTGCGGCCTTCACCACCACCGTGCGGGTGGTCGATCGGGTTCATCGCCACGCCACGCACCGTCGGGCGGATGCCCATGTGGCGCTTGACGCCGGCCTTGCCGATCTGGCGCAGGCTGTGCTCGGGGTTGGACACTTCGCCGATGGTGGCGCGGCAGTCCACGTGCACCTTGCGCACTTCGCCCGAGCGCAGGCGCACCTGGGCGTACACGCCCTCACGCGCCAGCAGCACCGCCGAGGTGCCGGCCGAACGCGCCAGCTGCGCGCCCTTGCCCGGCTTGAGCTCGATGCAGTGGATCGTCGAGCCCACGGGGATGTTGCGGATCGGCAGCGTGTTGCCGACGCGAATCGGCGACTCCGGGCCGCTGACGATGGTTTGCCCCACCTCCAGGCCGCGCGGCGCGATGACGTAGCGACGCTCGCCGTCGGCGTAGCACACCAGCGCGATGTGCGCGGTGCGGTTGGGGTCGTACTCCAGGCGCTCCACCTTGGCCGGGATGTTGTCCTTGTCGCGGCGGAAGTCCACGATGCGGTAGTGGTGCTTGGCACCGCCGCCCTTGTGGCGCACCGTGATGTGGCCGTTGTTGTTGCGGCCGGACGTCTTCTTGAGCGGCTCCAGCAACGGGGCGTAGCCGGGGCCCTTGTAGAGGTTTTCGCGCGTGACCTTCACCATGCCGCGACGGCCCGGCGAGGTCGGCTTCATCTTGATGACTGCCATGATGGTCAGGCCCCCTCAGCACCGAACTGGATTTCCTGGCCTTCGGCCAGCGTCACATAGGCCTTGCGCACGTGGTCGCGACGACCCACGGTCTTGCCAAAGCGCTTGACCTTGCCCTTTTGGTTGAGGACGTTGACGTCCTTGACCTTGACGTTGAACAGCAGCTCCACCGCCGCCTTGATCTCGGGCTTTTCGGCGTCGCGCAGCACCTTGAACAGGTAGGTGTTGGCGGCCTCGCCGACGCGGGTGGCCTTTTCCGAGATGATCGGCGCCACCAGCACCTGCATCAGACGGCCTTCGTCGAATTTACGCTGGCTCATGCGAACATCTCCTTGATCTTGTCCAGCGCACCCTTGGTGACGAGCACCTTCTTGAAGTGCACCAGCGACACCGGATCGGCGTGACGCGGCTCGACCACCAGCACGTTGGGCAGGTTGCGCGACGCCAGGTACAGGTTTTCGTCGATCTCGTCGGCGATGATCAACGCCGAGCCGAGGTTCATCGCCTTGAGCTTGCTGGCCAGCAGCTTGGTCTTGGGCGCTTCGACCTTGATCGAATCGACCACCGACAGCCGCCCTTCACGCACCAGCTGCGACAAGATCGACGCCATGCCGGCGCGGTACATCTTCTTGTTGAGCTTTTGCGTGAAGTTTTCGTTGGGGCTGCTGGGGAAGATCTTGCCGCCCCCGCGCCACAGCGGCGACGAGCTCATACCGGCACGGGCGTTGCCGGTGCCTTTTTGGCGGAAGGGCTTCTTGGTCGTGTGCTTGACGGCGCCACGGTCTTTTTGCGCACGCGTGCCTTGGCGGGCGTTGGCCTGGTAGGCCACCACCAGTTGGTGCACCAGCGCTTCGTTGAAATCGCGGCCAAAGACGGTCTCGGGCACCTCGACGGTGGCGGTGGCCTGACCTTGGTCGTTGAGGAGTTCGACTTGCATGCGAATCGCTCCTTACTTGGCGGCCTTGACGGCCGGACGGACGGTCACGAAGCCACCCTTGGCACCCGGAACGGCGCCCTTGATGAGCAGCAGCTGGCGCTCGGCGTCGACACGCACGACGTCGAGGTTTTGCACGGTGACGGTCTCGTCGCCCATGTGGCCGGTCATGCGCTTGCCCGGGAAGACACGGCCCGGATCCTGCGCCATCGAGATCGAACCCGGCACGTTGTGCGAGCGGCTGTTGCCGTGCGAGGCGCGCTGCGAGCCGAAGTTGTGGCGCTTGATGGTGCCGGCGTAGCCCTTACCGATGCTGGTGCCCTGCACATCGACCTTTTGGCCGGGCTGGAACAGCTCGGTCACGGGGATGACGGCGCCAGGCGCGAACTTGGCCGCCACCTCGGTGCTGACGCGGAATTCGCGCAGGATTTCGCCGGCTTCGACGCCGGCCTTGGCGTAGTGGCTAGCCATCGGCTTGGTCACGCGCGAGGCGCGCCGCTTGCCGAAAGCCACCTGGACGGCGTCGTAGCCGTCGTTGGCCTGGGTCTTGACCTGGACCACGCGGTTGTTGGACACGTCCACCACCGTGACGGGCACCATGTCGCCCTCATCGGTGAACAGACGCATCATGCCCACCTTGCGGCCCAACAACCCCAAAGAGTTGCTCAGACTCATTGTTTTCTCCGATTCCCGACTGCAATTGGCCGGGTCTGATGGGGCGTCGGCCGGCCCAGCATAGGCTGGCGTTCGCCCGGTTGCGCAACGGACCTGTGTGTGACGCGCGCCACAAGCACAAGCACTTCGCCAAAAAGCGAAGCCCTCAAGTGTACCTTGAGGGCTCGCGTCCTGTCAAGCGCTGCGCAGCAGCCAGGCCGCGCGGCGCTTGACGGCGGGGCTCACTGCAGCTTGATCTCGACGTCGACGCCGGCGGGCAGGTCGAGCTTCATCAGCGCATCCACCGTCTTGTCGGTCGGATCGACGATGTCCATCAGACGCTGGTGGGTGCGGATCTCGAACTGGTCGCGGCTGGTCTTGTTGACGTGCGGCGAGCGCAGGATGTCAAAGCGCTTCATGCGCGTGGGCAGCGGCACGGGGCCGCGCACGATCGCGCCGGTGCGCTTGGCGGTGTCCACGATCTGGGCCGCCGAGGCGTCGATCAGCTTGTAGTCGAACGCCTTCAAGCGGATGCGGATTTTTTGCTTGGTCATGACCAGGGTGTCCTTTTACTCGATGATCTTGGACACCACGCCGGCGCCCACCGTGCGGCCGCCTTCGCGGATGGCAAAGCGCAGGCCTTCTTCCATCGCGATGGGGGCAATGAGCTTGACGGTGATGGTGACGTTGTCGCCCGG
>NZ_VJNA01000052.1 GCF_007556585.1 Tepidimonas aquatica
GCGTTCTTGTGCAGTCGAACCATCATGACTTTTGCCTCCGTAGTTCCTCGATCAGCTCACGCATCGTCTCGCGACCTATGAATAATGCACGACGTCGCGGATCAATGCAATCGTCCGGGACCTGACACCTACGCGACTACGCCGCTGCCGGCCTCAACCGGACGATCCCGCTGTACGGTTCGGGGTTCCTGACCGAAGGTGTGCTGGAAGCGGCCGGCGACGCTGCCGAGGGCGTCATCACGACGCTGCACTACGCGGACTCGCTCGATACCCCACGCAACAAGCAGTTCCGACTGCAGTATGCCAAAACGTTCAAGATGCAGCCCGACGTGTACACCGTGCAGGGCTACGACACGGGCTTGCTGCTGGCGCAAGCGGCCAAGACCGTGGGGGGTGACCTTGGCAACAAAAAGGCGGTGCAGACCGCCATGGAAAACGCCGTGATTGACAGCCCGCGCGGTTCCTGGCGCATGAGCAAGGCGCACAACCCGATCCAGGACATCTACCTGCGCCAGGTGCGCGGGCGCGACAACAAGGTCATCGGCGTGGCCGCCAGGGCGGTCGAAGACCCCGCCCCGAGTTGCCGGATGGCGTGACTTTGCCCCCCGCCATGACGAGCTGCACCCCATGGGCCTGACCGAATTCCTGATTCAACTGCTCAACGGCCTGCAGTACGGGCTGCTGCTGTTCATGCTCGCGGCAGGGTTGACCCTCATTTTCGGCATCATGGGGGTGGTCAACCTGGCGCACGGCAGCTTTTACATGCTGGGCGCGTACCTGGCCTGGTGGTTGGTGCAGTCTTTGGGCAACCTGCTGTGGGCCATCGTGGTCGGCGCGCCGCTGGCGCTGGCGCTGGGCTGGCTGCTGGAGTGGGCGCTGCTGCGTCACTTCTACCAGCGCGACCACCTGGATCAGGTACTGCTCACGTTCGGGCTAATCTACCTGTTCGAAGAGCTGCGCTCGATTCTGTGGGGCGACGACGTGCATGCGGTGGCGGTGCCGCCCGTGCTGGAGGGCTCTGTGGCGCTCACCGACACGCTGTCGTACCCGGTGTACCGGCTGTTCGTGATGGGGCTGTGCGTGCTGTTGGCTCTGGCACTGTACCTGCTGATCACCCGCACCAAGCTGGGCATGATGATCCGCGCCGGCGCGTTCGACGCCACGATGGCCGAGGCGCTGGGCATCCCGATGCGCCTGCTGCACGGTGTGGTGTTCGCGCTGGGGGTGGCGTTGGCGGTGCTGGCCGGCATGGTGGCGGCGCCGCTGGCCAGCGTCTACCCCAACATGGGCGCGCCGGTGCTGATCATGTGCTTTGTCGTCGTGGTCATTGGCGGCATCGGTTCGGTGCGGGGGGCGTTCGTTGCCGCCTTGCTGGTGGGGCTGGTGGACACCTTCGGCAAGGTGCTGCTGCCGCAGCTGGCCAGTGTGCTCGTTTATATGCTGATGGCTGCCGTGCTGCTGTGGCGCCCCGAAGGCTTGTTCCGCCAGTGAACGCCTGTCCCCTGACTCCCTAACCCTCGGAGACACCGCGATGACGGCGCGCGCCCACCTCGAACACCTACCCCGCGTCCTGCACGCCGTGCTGGCCTTGGGCCTGGCGGTGCTGTTGGCGCTGCCCTGGCTCGGACTGGACAACGAGCGCTACTACCTGCAACTGCTGACCCAGATGATGGTGCTGGCGCTGTTTGCGATGAGCCTGGACTTGCTGCAAGGCGTTACGGGCCTGGTCTCGCTGGGCCACGCGGCGTTTTTTGGTCTGGCGGGTTACGTGTTGGCGCTGACCGCCCCGCCTGACCAGCCGCCCAGTTGGTGGACCTTGCCGCTGGCCGTCGGAGCCAGCGCGCTGGCGGCGTTGGTCATCGGCTTTTTCGTCGTGCGCACGCGCGGCATCTACTTCATCATGGTGACGATGGCGTTTGCCCAGATGCTGTACTACGCCGTGTTCGACAACCAAGCGTTCGGCGGCTCCGACGGGCTGTACGTGATGATGCGTCCGGTCATCGAATGGGGCCAGACGCGCTGGCTGGATCTGGACAACCCACGGGTGCTGTACCACGTCGTGCTGGCGGTGCTGGTGGCGGCGTACGTTGCGCTACGGCGCCTGTTGTTCTCTCCGCTGGGGCGTGTGCTGGTGGGCATCCGTATCAATGAACACCGCATGCGGGCGCTGGGCTACAACACGTTCGCATACAAGCTGGCCGCGTTTACGGTAGCGGGGGCACTGGCTGGATTAGCCGGGTACCTGTGGGCGCTGCAAACCGGGTTTGTCAACCCCGAGCTGCTTGGCTTTCACCACAGTGCGCATGCGGTCATGATGGTGATTTTGGGCGGCATGGGCAACTTTGCGGGGGCCATCGTCGGTGCCTTTGCCTTCGAGTGGCTGCTGCACCTGGCCAAGGACGCGACGAAACACTGGCAGTTGCTGGTGGGTGCGTTCATTGTGTTGGTGGTGCTGGTGGCCCCGCGCGGCTTGCTGGGGTTGCTGCACGATGCCCAGCGCCGCGCCCAGACGGTGCGGCGCCCGACCGCGTTGGCGGATGACGCGCCCGCGCTCAGCGTGCCGGAGACGCACCATGGGCGGTGACGTGCTGCTCCAGGCCCATGGCCTGACCCGTCGCTTTGGCGGCTTGGTCGCCGTGGACGGCGTTTCCCTGTCGCTGCGGCGCGGGCAGGTGCACGCCGTCATCGGACCCAATGGGGCCGGTAAATCGACGCTGACGAACCTGCTCAGCGGCGACCTGGCCCCTACCCACGGCACGCTGCAGCTGCATGGCCACGATGTCACCGGTGCCAGCCCCGAGGCCATCGCCCGCCGCGGCCTGGCGCGTAGCTACCAGCGCACCAACATCTTTGCCCCGCTGACCGTGTGGGACAACGTCCGTCTGGCCGCCCAGGCGCGCACACCACGGGCATGGGCCTGGTGGCGGCGTGCCGATCAGCAGGCGGACGTCAACGCCCGTGCTGAACGGGCCCTGGCGTTGGCGCGCCTGTCGGCCCGGCGTCAGCGGCCCGCGGCAGCGCTGAGCCACGGCGAGCAGCGCCAGTTGGAAATTGCCTTGGCGTTGGCCACCGAGCCCCAGGTGTTGCTGTTGGACGAGCCGCTGGCCGGCATGGGCACCGCCGAGGCCGAGCGCGTGGTGGAGCTGCTCGCCGAACTCAAACGTGACCACGCCGTGATGTTGGTCGAACACGACATGGACGCCGTGTTTGCGTTGGCCGACGTCCTGACCGTGATGGTCAACGGCCGTGTCATCGCCAGCGGCACCCCGGCCGAGATCCGCGCCGATGCTGCCGTCCAAGCCGCCTATTTGGGGGAGGAAGGATGACCCACACCACTGACGAGCCGCTGATCGACGTGCGCGGGGTGCACACGCACTATGGTGCCAGCCATATCCTGCACGGTGTCAACCTGGTGGTTCGGCGCGGCGAGACGATTGGACTGATGGGCCGCAACGGCATGGGTAAAACGACGCTGCTGAAGACCATCATGGGGTTGGTGCGGCCCAGCGGCGGACAGGTGCAGATCCGAGGGCATGACCTGCGCCGGTTGGCCACCCATCAGGTGGCGCGCCTCGGCGTGGCCTACGTGCCTGAAGGGCGTGGCATTTTTGCCAACCTGAGTGTGCGGGAAAATCTGCTGATGGCCGCGCGCCCTGGCAGCGATGGTCGCCGGGAATGGACGTTCGAGCGGGTGCTGGAGACGTTTCCGCGCCTGGCCGAGCGCCTCGATCACGGCGGCCAGCAGCTCAGCGGTGGGGAGCAGCAAATGCTCACCATCGGACGGGCCCTAATGACCAACCCCGACGTGCTGATCCTCGACGAAGCCACCGAAGGCTTGGCCCCACTGATCGCGCGCGAAATCTGGCGCATCTGCGGACTGATCTGCGCCAGCGGTATCAGCAGCATCATCGTCGACAAAAATTGGCGTCATGTCACCCAAATCACGGACCGCAACCTGATCCTCGTCAAAGGCCGCGTCGTGTTCGAGGGCGACTCCCATACGCTGCGCGCGCAGCCCGACCTGGTGGCCCTGCACCTGGGGGTCTAACCCCCATCGAGGCAAAAAAACCCGCCGCAACGCGGCGGGGTTTCGGGCTGGCTGCGGGCACCGGTGGTGCGGGCCCACAGTCCGGCCATCACTGGTTCACGGGCGACTTTGGATCCAGCAGCAGCGCCATCACGTGCTTGATTTGCTGCTCGTTCAAAATGCCGCGGTGACCGGCGCTGGGCATCTTCGTGCAGGCGTTGAACGCGCGCGAATTCCAGATCTTGGCCCAAGTGTACTCGATGATGGGCTTGGCTGCCGGGCTGTTGGGGTCGGTCACCCCACGCATCTTGCCGTAGTTCCACAGGCTCGGCCCCAGCGTGCCATACGAAATTTCTTTTTTGTCAATTTGGTGGCAGTTGTAACAATTGCCGCCGTTGACGGTTTTTTCGTTGTCAGACCAGGTCAACCCGCGGCCGCTCTGGGCGATTTTTTCGCCTTCCTTCCAGTCACCCAGGAACTTGCCGTCACTGGGCCACTTGACGGACTTCAGCGCAGCTTCCTCGATGGCCTTGGCCACCTTCTCATCCAGTGGCTTGCCAGTCACCTCGGACTCCCAGCAGGCTTTGCGGGCCTCATCCTGCTCCAGGCGATCGAGTGTGGCGATGCCGCGGTTGGTGAACGAGCTGGCGATCACTTTTTGCGTCATCTGATCGTAGTGTTCAGCCGTAGGACCCGATGAACAACCGGCGAGCACCGCAGCCAACGCAGTCAGGCTCACAGCAAACATCTGTTTTGTCATGGCAGAGCTCCTCATTCAGCGCTTGATGGTCGGGGCAGCGTTCTTGGCGCCCTTGGCATTGACGCCCATGTACACGCCTAACGCGACGGTTACGTCGCTGCCGAATTTGGGCTCAGGGAAACGCTGCTGCCGATAACAGTCGTTCAGGCGGTGTTGCATGCTCCACATCTGACCGTTGGAGACGCGGTACGCCGGCCAAGCGGCAAAACCCACGCCATCCCCAGGGTTTTTCGTCAGGTTCGGCAGGTCCTGCAAGCGGATGCGTCTGCCATCTTCGCCGTGGCAGCTGGCGCACGAAAAATCGTGCGTACCCCCGCGCATGAAAAACAGCCGCTTGCCGATTTCATACATGTCGCGCTCGGCCTGGTGCTGCTGCGGCAGGTTGAACGGCAGCCCGCGGGATTCCGCCGCCACCCAGGTGGCGATGGCCACCACGTCGGCGGTCAGCCCTTGGCCAAAGTTGCGCGTGCTCACCTCGCTGACGTCCAGACCCTGCAGCCTTTCCATACACCACACGATGCGGCTCTCCAGGTCCATGACACGGCCCGCGTCGGCAAAGTAGCGCGGCAGCTCGACGAACGCGCCCTTGACGACGCCCGGTCCCTTGCCGAGGTCGCATTGTTCCAGCGAAACGTTTTTAGGTCCGCGCTTTTGCTTCCACAACGACTCGCCTTTGGCCTCGTACAACTCGGCCGGGTTACCGTCTTGCAGCATCGCGCGGTAGGCCTCGATGCCCTTGGACGCATCGATGTCCTGGGCCCACGCGGCACCCACAACAGCCAGCGCGGCAGCGCCGACGCACACCATTTGTTTGATCATGGTACGACTCCTGGTTTTTTGAAGACCTGCCCAAGGATTAGGCGATGGTGGCTTCGTCGGTGCGGGACTCGCCCTTGTTGTCGGTCCACTTGATCACCACCTTGTCGCCCTTGGCCCCACCCCTGAACTTGAAGCTCAAAAACGGGTTTTGCGACACCGCCCCACTCCACTGCGCCTTGAGCACTTCCTTGCCATTGTGCGTGGCCACCACG
>NZ_VJNA01000053.1 GCF_007556585.1 Tepidimonas aquatica
TCAGGGTTGAGGGTAACGGCCCGGATGTGCGACCAGTCGCGTGTGCCGCGTGACCAGCGCGCGGGGTTGCGTTCGCGAGCCTGGAGGTAGACCTGGTGCCGAGCCGCAAGGATCGCGACGTCGTGGCCTTCATGGCGCTGTGCCGGGCTGACGTAGCGGATGCCGCTGTGCCTGTGATCGTGGTTGTACCAATGCACGAATTGGCGCGCCCACTCGCGCGCAGCCCGCGATCTCGGCCCTGCCGACGGCGGATTGGATGCGGCGGTTGAGCGTTGAAGAGGTCGAGATCGTGCGGCGTCTGAGCGGCGTGCCGCTCGGACGCACGCGGTAAGGAACTGGAATGAAGCTAGAGAACCCGTGGATCGCGGCGAAGTGCAGGGAACACGACGTATCGCCCAACCGTCTGCCCACTTTCGGCGCGCGTCAAGCTACTTGTCGCCTCTGTCACGCAGCAATGGCGATGTCCCGCGGATTGTTGAACGGGTGAGCTGAGGTGGCGGCTCCTTTGACCCGCATGTGACCATGCGGGTTGCCTAGCAAGCAACCAAAGGAGCCACCGACATGAAGTCTCGCACGAAGCCCGCGCTGCGGGTTGTTCCGGCTGCGCAGGTGCAGCTGACGTTGCCGATCCAGGGCGTGCTGCAGGACGTGAAGCACGCGTTCTATGGGCTGTGCATCAACGCCGGCAAGCAGGTGCTGGCAGCCATGATGGAGGCCGACAGGATCGCACTGTGCGGCCCCAAGGGCGTGCCCGATGCCGATCGCCGCGCGGTACGTGGCGGCAGCACGCGCAGCGCCGTTGTTCTCGGCGGGCAGCGCATCGGCATCAAGCGGCCACGTGCACGCGGCGTCGATGCGGGCGAGCTGGAGCTGCCCAGCTTCGCCTGGGCCGCCGGCACCGACCCGCTGGACACCGCGACGATGGCCGCCATTGCTGCGGGCGTGTCCATGCGCCGCTACGCCAGCACGCTGGAGGAATTGCCGCCGCCCGAGCAAGCGCTGTCGGTGTCCAAGAGCGCGACCTCGCGGCGCTTCGTGGCGCTGAGCGAAGAGCAACTGCTGCAGTGGCTGTCGCGCTCGCTGGGCAAGCTGGACCTGCCGGTCGTGATGGTCGACGGCATCCACTTCCGAGACCGCGTCATCCTGCTGGCGCTGGGCATTGATGCCCAGGGGAACAAGCACGTGCTGGGGCTGCGCGAAGGCTCCACCGAGAGCACGCGGGTCGTGCGCTCGCTGCTGAGCGATCTGATCGAGCGCGGTCTCGATGCCGACCGCGCACGGCTGTGGGTGATCGATGGTGGCAAGGCGCTGCGCAAGGCGATCGTCGAGACCTTCGGGGCCACGGCGCTGATCCAGCGCTGCCAGGAGCACAAGCGGCGCAACGTCATCGAGCACCTGCCCGAAGAGCTGCACGCCAGCGTGGGCCGCGCGATGCGCGACGCCTGGGACAGCGCCAACGCCGAGCTGGCCAAGAAGCAGCTGCAGCGCCTGGCTACGTCGCTGCAGTCCAAGCATCCCGGCGCTGCGGCCAGTCTGCGCGAGGGACTCGAGGAGACGCTCACCGTGCAGGCTCTGGGCATCACGGGCGCGCTGTACCGCACGCTGCGCACCACCAACCCGATCGAGAACCTCAACGGCTCGATCGCGCACTACACGCGCAACGTCAAGCGATGGCGGGACGGACAGATGACGTTGCGCTGGGTCGCCAGCGCACTCAGCGACGCCAAGGATCGCTTCCGCAAGCTGCGCGGGCACCGCGACATGAAGCACTTGATCGCCGCGTTGGACAAGCGCATCGCCGCCACGCAGCCCGCCGAACTCAAAGCCGCGTAGCATCACGAATGAGGAGCCGTCACACGGTCTCGTTCAACAGCGAACGGGACATCGCCCGCAAAGACGGCTGGAAAGAGAATTTCCAGAAAGGCGACGGCGCTAGACGCCGATTCCGCCTGCACCATGGTTGTCCGCGCGAACGCGGGCGCTGCAACACTGCAACACGGCGCGCAGCTGCTGCACTTCATCTTCAGCTGCGCCGAATGCCCGCTCGATGAATCGAGCCCGGTCTCGACACCTTGGTTCCCGGCCCCGACGTTGCCGGATCCAAGCTCATGCCGGACTTCGTGGACGTCGCCATGCGTCGCGTGCGCGACGGTCGCCGCAGCCTCACGCGGAGAGTGGTGCCCCGGCCCGCATCCACCCATGGTCACCGCAGCCAGCCCCTTCAGAGGAACGGCAGCAGCGATGAACCAGATCAGAAGGAGGCGAACCACACCCGACATACCCGGAACTTTACCTCAGCGCATTGAGAAAGATCAGCCTGCTCGGCAGTCTATGGACCGCTTGCCGACACGATGCGCTCAGAAACCTTACCGATTCGTTATGTCCTCGGGTGCTCCGGCCACCCCGCCAGCGGAGGAGGATGGATGTCAATCGATGTCGGCCACCATGCGAACCCGCAGCACACGCTCCCGGCTTGCCGCATCGCCTGGTTCGAAGGCGTATGTGCTCCCCCAGGCCCAAGCCGAGCCCGCGAGTTCAATGACGCGGATCTCGCCGGCAGCGCCTCGAACCGTCATCTGAGCCTCTCCCTCTGGCCAGTTCGCCCGAAGGACATGGTCGCCGGGCGGCAGCCTCATGCGCACGAAGGACTCCGGCACCGTTTCGGCCCGCGCACCTCCGTCGACAGTCAACTCGACGACGTTGGCGGCGTCGGCCCACCGCTTGCGCACCACGTACACCGTGAATCTCTCCGCAGATGCGGCAAACCGTTTGGCATCCGCTTCCACTGCAGGCGGGGGCACCGGTGCACTGGTGCAGGTCAGCTTGTAGCGCGGCGCCTTGCCGACCCGATGGCACCATGTGCCATCGGCATTTGCCTGCCGAACGGGCTTGGACACACATGCGGCGAGGAACAGCGTGCCTGATCCGAGTGCGATCAACGCAACTCGGCGCCCCACCGTGGACGGAGTGCTTTGCAATTGATTCTCCGGGCACTGGCCGCTCAATCGGGATCGGGAACTCGAAGGTGCCAGCGCGTCAAGGACAGGCCTGTGAAAGGCCGAAGCGGACGGAGGGGCGACTCTCCCGATCGGCCAGGTCGCCCCATTGCTCGCACCCTTCCGGCACGCATCAGCGATGTCCGTGCGAGGTGGCGGTTACGCCGCTTTGGTGGCCGCTGCGGCTCAACCCACCGGGGACGTTGGTCACACCGGTCCGGGAAGGCTTCTCGGCCTTCGCAGCGCTACGCGTGTCGCCCGTGACACCGACGAAGACCCACCCTGCCTCGCCTCCGACTTCGCGCCAGCCGTCGGCCGTGACCGGATTGCGCTTCCAGGCCTCGAGCTCCTTGATGACGTCGGCACGCGACTTCGTCGACGGCATCGCATGGGTCGTGAAGCCGGCTTCACCCCCGACCGGGGTGATGCCTGAGGTTGCCAGCGCGGGCAGAGACACGGCACTCACCAGCGCGATCAGACTGAAACGGAACTTCATGATGGACTCCTGTTGCAGGTGCGCCTCTCGTGGAGGTTCACCGGTTGCGGTGCCTTCGTGCACCGTGGAGCCACTGTAGGAATCGCGTGCTGACAGACTGCTTGCCGATCCATTACATCTTCGTCATGCGGCGCCCCAACGACGCCCGCAGCCGGGCCTGCCGCGGCACACCCGCGCTGGCCCGTCGAGGTCAGCGCGGGTCACCGCACAACGATTCGCGGATCAGAAGGTGTGGCGAACCCCGAACTCGAGACCGGACGATTTCTCGCCGCCCAGCATGCCCGCCGGCGGTGTGTAGAGGACGGAGCTGCGCGCCGCGCCCTTGTTCGAGACCTGACCGTAGGTCGCGTACATCGCGGTGCGCTTCGAGAGATCGTAGACATACCCGATGCCGAGGCGGGTGCTGTCGTCGGCGTCGGAGAAGCCGGAACCGGCGGGGCCACCCGAGCGATCCGCCCTGGTGTAGCCGACCTTCACCGTGCCCGGGCCCACCGGGACGGCGACGCCGATCGACAGATCCTTGGTCTTGCGCGGGTTCCACTCCTTGACGTCGTACAGCGTGTACAGCGTCGCGAAGCCGAGATTGTAGTTGAACATGATGTTGTAGTTCTTGAAGTCCGGCGTGGTCGCCCCTGTCTCCGTCTTGCCGTAGGCGAAGCCGACGTTGATCGGGCCCGTCTCGTAACCCAGCCGCCCACCCACGTACTTGTTGCCGTTGACGCCCTCGCCAGCGGCCATCTGCAGGTGTCCATACAGCCCGCCCATGCTGGGCAAGAAGTAGCCCACCGTGTTGTCGGCCCGCAGCACCGTCGTGGCGGGGCTGCCCAGGTTCGAACCCGCTCCGTAGCTGAAGATGCCGCGCGAGCCGACACCCACAATGCCGAACTCGTCGGCGAAGGTGTTGTACGCAGTCGGGGTGTAGTCCCGACCCATGCGCACTTCGCCGAAACCGCCCATCAGACTCACCGTGGAACGGCGACCCCAGAACTTGTTCGCGTCGGCGGTGCCGGTGTCGAAGTTGACTTGGGATTCCAGGTAAAAGCCGGCCTTCAGGCCGCCACCCAGATCCTCTACGCCGCGCAGACCCCACCGACTGGTGGCGTTCGAGCCCGATGCCAGTTGCTTCTGGGATCCGGCGCTTCCATTCTTGACTTGACGCACGGCGACATCGGCGATGCCGAACAGCGTGACCGACGACTGCGCGTAGGCGCCCGCTGCAAATGCGGACAACGCGGCCAGGGTGAACAAGGACTTTTTCATGAGAGCAATCTCCGTTGTGGGACAAGGCAACACCTTCCACGCGACGAACGCGCCTTCGGACTCGGATGAAGTGCGAGGCGCGCTACGGCACGAGACTTGACATCCTCCCCCGCCTAAAGTCGGGGGATTCCTACGGCGCTCACCCCGGCATCGAGCCGGAATGAGTCGCTTCGGTGGGTTCCTGGGCCGAGTGCGCAACCGCTGCTCGTATCTCCACAGGCGTTACTTCCGGCGTGCCCCGCCGTAGGCTGCCTTGGTTGTCGGCAGCAACGCCATTGTAGGACGGCGCAGCCGTCGGCTCCATGTCGTTTCGTGTGGAAAGCAACACCGTCACTGGGGCATCGCCGGCGCGAACGGACTGGCCGGCAGGTGCTTGAGCTTGGACATGCGCAGGTAGGCGATGGCGATGAAGTTCTGGCTCGTCCTGAAGCCGCGCGCGGCGCGCTTGGCCTGCTGCAGCAGCCCGTTCATCGCCTCGACGAAGGCGTTGCTGCGGTGATCGACCATGCCGCGCACCACCGCGTCGAACCGCTCCTTGAGCGTGGCGGCCAGCTTCTTGAACGGCTCGAGCCGACAGCGCCGCGCCCAGCTCAGCCAGGCCCTGAGGTCGGATGCGGCCTGTTCGATGCTGTTGTGCGCTGTGGCCCG
>NZ_VJNA01000054.1 GCF_007556585.1 Tepidimonas aquatica
GACGAGGCTCAAACGTCTGGCCATGCTTTGCACCCGTCTATGGCTGGTGTATATTGGTGCCTGTTGGTGTCTGTACTCGGCCTGTTAATCCGTAGGTCCCTGGTTCGAGCCCAGGTCGGGGAGCCAAAACCCAACCATACACAAAAAGCCCGCCGCGCTGCGGGCTTTGGCTTTTGTTGGAGACCAGTGTGCTGCGTGCGTCAGCACAGGGCACCACAAGTCGTCACGCAGACAGCGTGGCGCCAGACTTGACAAACGCCGACACCGTCGCAGGAAACCCGATCGTTGATCGGGCTAGCAAGCTGGCTACCGTCCATTGGGCCGTCAAGCATGCCAGCGGTAGGCATAAGGGGTCGTCCCTGAAAAATTCCCCTCAAGCGCCAACGAACGCTGCACGACCGTGTAGCGGCGCTGCGCTTGGGCTGCAACGCAGAAAAGTCGGCCACGAGCGCGTGGGAGCAACAGCCCGCAACAGGCATAACAAAACCGCCCACAAGAAGGTGATGCCCATCTTGGCGATCATGCGCAGCGGCACGCGCGGCCGCCTGGCGTTGCTGGGCACAGCCGTGCGTTGGATCTGTTGGTCAAAGATGTCCAACTCAGGCATGGCCACACCGGCGCGGGCTTTGCGCGACAACTCCTGCGTCACCCGTGCCTCGATCTTCTGCCAGGGCATGCGCGAGGCCAGCACGACCAGCGGATGGCGCAGGTCGATCATGTGGTCCAGGCGCGGTCGGGAAAAATCGTCAGAGGCGGGGCAGGCAAAGCGCACGGCAGTACTCCCAGAAAACAGCAACCCAAGCGCATTGAGCTGGGGGAATGGTACGACCAATGGGGTGAAATATCAGCCAAAAACAAAGGCTTGGAAATAAATCAGGGGCGACTGCATCACCCAGTATCGCATCAGTCCTCAGTTTGGCTTTACGGCCGAACTTCTCGCAGCAGTTGCCATCGCCGTGTACGACCCCACAGGCCATCGGGTAACCACAATGTTGCCCCCACGATGATGACACCGAGCAAAATCAGGTAACCGCTACTCACCGCCCCAGATCCTTGGCACTGACGCCAGCGATACCCCAGTTTTCCTTCGGCATCTCATGGATCCAGACGCGGATCGACTCCTTCGGTGCGCTGGTGGCTTCATGCAACGCCTGGGTGACCTTTTCGATCACCGCTTTTTTTTGTTCAGGCGTGCGCCCCTCAAGCATATAAATTTGCGCAAACGGCATGCTGCTCTCCTTCCGACAATGGTGCTGCTCAGACAAAACGCAAGCCAACCGCGCCCATGCCCTGCACGCGCAACTGCACGTGGTCGCCCGCCGCCACCGCCACCGCTTCGGTTACGCCGCCGGATAGGATCATCGTACCGGCGGGGATACTGCGACCACGCCGCCCCAGGTGGTTGGCCAACGCTGCCACCGCTGCGGCGGGATGCCCCAGCACTGCAGCACCCGCCCCTAAGGCCACCGGTTGGCCGTTTTTCTCCAACACCACGCCGCAGGTACGCAAGTCCACTTCGTCAACCGGACAGGCACGCCCACCGACGACGAAACGCGCCGCCGAGGTGTTGTCCGCGATGACGCTTTTGAGGTCGAATTTGAAATCGCGGTAACGGCTGTCGATGACCTCGATACCCGCCATGACAAAGTCGGTGGCAGCCAACACCGCGCCCACATGGCAGCCCGGTCCGCGCAGCTCGTGCTTCAGCACAAAGACGATCTCCGGCTCCACCTTGGGGTGGATCAGAGCACGGGTGTCCACCGCCTCACCTGGAGCCACAGCAAAGGTATCGACCAAAAAGCCGAACACCGGCTCCGTGACCCCCATCTGCGTCATCTTGGCACGGGATGTCAGGCCGCACTTGAGACCCGCGACACGCGCGCCGCGATCGAGGTGCAACTTGAGGATGCGGTCCTGTATTTCGTAGGCATCCTCCCAGTCCATGTCGGGGTGCTGATCGGTGATCTTGACCGTGTCCCGAGCCTGTTGCTGGCAACCATCGAGGTGCAGTGCCAGCTGCTGCAGCGTGGTATCGTTCAGTGTCATGACGTGTGGGTTAAAAGCTTGGCCTGATCAGCCCTGGACGAGCCCTTCCGCGCGCAAAGCGGCCTGTACTGCTGGCCGCTGCCCAACGCGTGCACTAAAGTGCTGCAGCGCCGGCCATGGGGCCAAATCAACCCCAACATAGCTCGCCCAGCTCAACGTGACAAACAGGTAAATATCAGCCACGCTGAATTGACCACCTACAAGGTACTCGCCGCTCGCAAGTTGAGCAGCGACGCGACCCAAACGCGCATGGAGCACCTGGCGCGCCCACGCCTTGTGGTCCTCGCTGGCCGAGGGATTGAACAGCGGACTGTACGATTTGTGGATTTCAGTCGAAATAAAGTTCAGCCATTGCTGCAATTGATAACGTTCGAAGGTACCATTGGCCGGCGCCAGGCGTTTGCCGGGAACCTGATCGGCAACGTACTGTACGATGGCAGGACCTTCAGTCAACGTGCGGCCATCGTCAAGAACCAGACACGGCACGTAGCCGTCCGGGTTGACTTTTCTAAAGTCTTCGCCACTCTCGGTAACCTTGGTTTTCAGATCGACGCGAACCAGCTCAAACGAAAGCTCTGCCTCACGCAACGCGATGTGCGGCGAGAGCGAGCATGCGCCCGGCGAATAGTAGAGTTTCATCGCTTGCTCCTTTTTCTGTGTCAAACCACGCTTGCGCTTTCGCGCACTGGCAGCAACCCCCGCGCCTTGGCCATGCTCAGCGCGGTGTCTTCAATCATGTCTTCCTGGCCACCGACCATGCCTTTGCGTCCCAGCTCGACCAAAATGTCGCGCGCCGGCACACCGTATTTGGCTTCGGCGCGCTTGGCAAACAGCAAGAAACTGCCGTACACCCCGGCATAGCCCAGTGTGAGCGCGTCGCGGTCGATACGGATCGGGAAGTCCATCATCGGCACCACCAGATCTTCGGCCACGTCCTGGATCTTCCAGACATCCACGCCCGTTTGCACCCCCATGCGGTCCAGCACCGCCACCAGCACCTCCATCGGTGTGTTGCCGGCGCCGGCGCCCAAGCCAGCACTGGCCGCATCAATGCGGTTGGCCCCAGCTTCGATCGCGGCGATGCTGTTGGCCACACCCATGGCCAGGTTGTGGTGGCCATGGAAGCCCAATTCCGTTTCAGGCTTGAGCGCTTCGCGCACGGCACTGACACGCGCCTTGACGTCGTCAGGCAACATATAACCAGCGGAGTCGGTGATGTAAACGCAGTTGGCCCCGTAGCTCTCCATTTGCTTGGCTTCCTTGACCAAGCGCTCGGGGCTGGCCATGTGTGCCATCATCAAAAACCCGACGGTGTCCATGCCAAGCTGACGGGCCAGCTTGATATGTTGTTCACCGACGTCGCTTTCGGTGCAGTGCGTCGCCACGCGAATGGTGTGAACCCCCACTTCGTGCGCCATGCGCAGGTGATCCACTGTGCCAATGCCAGGCAACAGCAGCGCCGAGATCTTGGCGCGCTTCATCAGCGGCACCACGGCCTTCAGGTATTCCTCGTCGCTGTGGCGAGGAAAGCCGTAGTTGACCGAGGCTCCGCCCAGGCCATCGCCATGGCTGACTTCGATCAACGGCATGCCGGCCTCGTCCAGCGCCTGGGCGATGGTGGTCATCTGTTCCAGCGTGATTTGGTGCCGCTTGGGGTGCATGCCGTCGCGCAGGCACATTTCATGCAAGGTGACGCGACGCCCTTCGAGTGCGCTTTTCATTGTTCGATCCTCTGGTGGTGGGAGATTGGACAACGTGGTGGCTGCCTTACGCGGCCATCGCGGCGGTCACAGGCTCCAGCTTGAGCGTACCCGCCAGAATTTCCTCAGCGAACATTTCGGCCGTGCGAGCGGCCGCGGCGGTCATGATGTCCAGGTTGCCGGCGTACTTGGGCAGGTAGTCGCCCAGGCCCTCGACCTCCAGGTAGATCGAGACGCGGTCGCCGTCGATGACCGGGCCGTTGACGAGCCGATAGCCCGGCACGTACTTCTGCACCTCGGCGATCATGCGGTGCACGGACTCTTCGATCTCTGCCGCGCGCGGCGTGCCGTCGACCAGGCAGTGCACGGTGTCGCGCATGATGATGGGCGGCTCGGCCGGGTTGATGATGATGATGGCCTTGCCTTGGCGCGCACCCCCCACCTTGGCCACGGCGCCGGCGGTGGTGCGGGTGAACTCGTCGATGTTCTTGCGCGTGCCCGGCCCGGCCGAGCGGCTGGAGACGGTGGCGATGATTTCGGCGTAGCGCACCGGCTGCACGCGGCTGACGGCGTAGACCATCGGGATGGTGGCTTGACCGCCGCAGGTCACCATGTTGACATTCATCTCGCGCTTGCCGATGTGCTCCTTGAGGTTCACCGGCGGCACACAGTACGGGCCAATGGCCGCCGGCGTCAGGTCGATCATCATCGCGCCTTCGGCGTTGACCTTGCGGGAGTTTTCCGCGTGCACGTAGGCACTGGTGGCGTCGAAAACGATCTGGATGCCATCGGCCTTGATGTGGGGCACCAGACCATCGACGCCCTCTGCGGTCGTCTTTAAGCCAAGTTCTCGCGCTTTTTTAAGACCGTCGCTCTCAGGGTCGATGCCGACCATCCATACCGGCTCCAGCAACGGGCTGCGACGCAGCTTGGCCAGCAAGTCGGTGCCGATGTTGCCTGGCCCAATCAGGGCGCATTTGACTTTCTTTGTCATCTTTCAATTCCTTATCAATGGCATCCCAAACAGTGCACAGCGACGGCGCGACTCACCGCGCTGAAGCGTGCAACCAACCCCGCAAAGCCTTGGTCAGCGTGGGCGCGACCAACCAAGTCATGATCAGTACGACCAAAACCGTGATGAGCGCTGTGCGCAACGGCAGCGGCCAGTCAGCCACCCACGGCGCCACCGTCAAAAACAGCACCAACACCGTGGGGTAAATGCCCAACCAGGTCACCACCGCCACCTTCCAGCGCGGTGGAACGCTGTGTTGCGTTGGCCGCGGTGTAAACCAGTGATCCAGCCCCGACAGTTCACGCACCACTTCACGACCGACGTCCCCCCGCTTTCAGTAGCGGTTCGATCTAGAGTCCGGGTTGGATGGTAGCCGATGCCAGTTGCCTGGCGTAGGCGCTCGGTGTCAGTCCGCCCAATGCCTTCTTGGGTCGCTCCTCGTTGT
>NZ_VJNA01000055.1 GCF_007556585.1 Tepidimonas aquatica
AAGGGCGTGCCCTTCTTGAGGCGAGCTTTTTTGCGCCTCATTGCGGCCGTGCGCCTCATCGGCCGGTGGCTCGCCCAGCGGCGGCCAACCGAGACCAGTGGCGCCAACCCTGCCCAGCTGCGGCTAAGGGCGGCGTGAAAATGAATTTTTCAGGGGCGACTACTTCGCGGTTCGGATAGCGCTTCCAGGTTGGCAGCTCGAGTGTGGCGGAAATGCAGGTCATGCGTAGTAGCCCTCCGCGTTTTTGGTGATGAACAGTCCCACTTCGTTGGCCGGAATCACGGGCTCCAATTTATCAAGCGCGGCCCGGTCAATCACTGATGTTGCAATCGCCTTTTTCAGTGTTTTGCTGGTTATCCACTGCGTGTTCCACAGCGACACAGTGTCTCCCGATACAAGCTTGCAGATCGGTTCCTCAAATGAAATTTTTTTACCAATGGGCAGGGTGACACGCTGTATCCATATCTGCATATACCCGGTGTTGGGGATCTTTGTAAACCGGGCCTTGATTTTTTCCGCAACGACCGTTTTCTCGTTATCCGTTTTCAAGAAACTCATCAGCTTGCTGAGAACAGCCGCGCAGATGGCGTAGGTGCGTGGGTTACGATAGGCAATGTCCACTACGATGGCGATCATGGGCATTGGCTCTTCAAGTATGCGCTTCAAGCGTGAGATGCGTTTGTGGAAATCGTTCAGCGCCACCACAAGGCTGCCCGCATTGGGGAACTGTGTGGCGTGGTCGTGGATGATGAGCAAGTGCTTTTGCAGACTTTTCTCTCTATTCTTGCGGGACATCCAGTCGAGCTTATCGCTCTTGATCGATGAGCACACCACGTCGCTGCTTGCTTTGGTTTTACCGGGATTCAGTTTCAAGCCAAGTCCAATCATAACCTCAGTGAGAAATTTGATGATCTGCTCACCATCTTGCGGATTATTGACGAAAACCCGGTAATCATCGCGGTAGCGCAGGATGCAATAATCCTTGATCTGCGCATTATCTATCTTCTCGGTCAGCTCAAGGTCGGCAAGGCCTAGCACCAGTTCGGCGATGAAATCCATCAGCACAGAACCCTGCGGAATACCATTTGTCTGCCCGTGTTGCATATCTTGAATATAGGTGTCGATAATGTTTCCGAGTAACTTCTTGTTGGTTCGCTCATTTTTTGCATTCGGCTTGGTATGCAGAGCCCAGGCAATCGAATGTGTATAGATGGCGCCGTAGCAATCAGTAATGTCGGTTTGAATTAAATATTCATACTCCAGCGACAACTCAATCGAGCGTTGCTCCACGGAATGCCACCAGTGAGTTACCTGCTCCGCTTTGTCTTTTTCCTCAGACCGCGATACAACCGGTAGACTCAGACACTGAAGCCTCTTGTTCGAGGAAAATTCGGCAAAGCGCTTCTGCAGCGATTGCCAGCCATCATCCGTTGTCATTTGATGTACGAGCGAAACATACAACGCCGGGTGAATCAGCTGAAGCGGCCGCCACGCATATTTGCCATCCTTGTTATTGAGAATGGTGTAATTCACATCATCATAGTCTCGTGGACTGGAGGACAACTCTGAAAGCGCCTTGCCATTGAGAGCCTTGCATGTTGCCTCGATCAGGGCATCGAAGCGAATATAAGGTGGCAGATCAAGGCTGCAATAGCTTTCTGGCTTGAGAAAAAACCCCCGGGCCTCCGCTGCGGATAATGTAATAATCGACTGGCGGCATGCTGCTGCATCCGCGGATTTCTCTACTTTATTGCTCATTTGACCCCTTCAAGAATCCTCTTGGCATCGGCGATGCGCAGTTCGCCGGCGATGAGTTTGGGCAGCAGGGTGTTGCGGAGGGTAGCGAGGGTGCGGGATTCGCGCTCATGCGCGACTACTTTGAGATACCACGGCCGCGAGACGTGGTCGAATGCTTCCATGACGGGGCTGTTTGGCACCACGACAGGAATGGGTCTGAAGCTGGCCTTGCTGATTTCCAGGAACGTCGAGCCGTTGGCGTGGCTCACGATCTCATCATTGGCCGCGCTGGCCCAGCGTAGCAGGAAGAGATTCGAAGTACCGGGACGTGGCTTCATCGCGATGAAACCCTGATTGACCGCTACCGGTACTTCGGCGATTGCGAGGTAGCCGATGGGAGCGCGCGACGAAAGTAGAACAGTGCCCTTTGGCAGCAATCCGGAGCTGATCTGTGCCAAGCCGGCGTCAGTGATCTTCCGCTCGGTATCGAGCAGCACGGGCATGGACAACCCAGACAAGTCTTTCGGGGTGACCCAATGATGCGTACCCCCTTCCCAATACTCAGATCGCTCGGTTCTTGGTGTGCTCCCGCCGACGACGTCCGCCAAATCGCCGATGGCCTTGACGTCCCACCCCAGCGGAATCTCGCCCAGTTCCGAATCGACGAGGCGGTCGGGGAAGAGGTCATAGAGGTGGGCGGGCAGACCCGGCAGGGATTCGCCGCGCCGCCAGCGGACCTCCATCTTGGCGCGCACGGGTTCGAAATCCACAAACCACGCCTTGAACAAGGCGCGGGCCATGGCCTCCAGCGTTTCGTTCTGGCGGCGCAGGTTGTCGATTTTGTCGTCCAGCGTGCCGAGGATGTGGGCGATGGCGCGTTGTTCGGTCTTGCTGGGCAGCGGGATTTCAATGGACGACAACTCGGACAAGCTGAAGTTGGCCTGAACGGACTGAACCACGCGTGTGTGAGCGTGTTGGATTCGTTGGATATCACGCAGTGCGAAGTACAGAAAGCGCGGATCCACGACTGCGCGATTGGGACGAATAATTGCGACAGCCTGATTGGTGTTTGCCGGCAGGACGCTTGCATCAACCTTGGCAACTCGTCCAATCGTGCCCGCAATCGTGAAGAGGACATCGTCTTCCTGAAGTGCCGACCGCTCCAAAAGCCGATTCGTCTCTTCGTCGATAAAGGCGAACTTCGCTGGATGAAATCTTCCATCGTCTGTGATGGACTCGACTTTCACAAAGGAAATGCCGGATTCTACGAAACGACCTCCGACCGTTGTCGGCGTGGTCCCCTTTGTTATCCGATGTGCGACTTCGCCAACTGTTGTCAGAGCCCACTCACCCGCCATACCCAATCCCCTTCATCTCAACCTCCATCCCCGCCCCCTGCCGTCCCACCAGCACCGACTTCTTCACGCCTCACCTCCCACCCGTGCCAGCAGGTCGAGGTAGCCACCATAGACGAACACGCGCTCGCGGGCGCGGCCGGTGATCTCGCGCACGATGCTGAGCTGTTCCAGCGCCTCCACCGCGCGTGCGGCGGTGGCAAAGCTCACGCTGGCCCTGTCGGCCAGCAGCTTGATGTTGGCCACGGGCCGGTGGCGCAGCACGTCGAAGACGCGCAGCGCGTTGGGCGCCGCCCGGCCCCGGGGCAGGATGCGGGCGCGGTCGGCGGCAAACAGGGCCAGCAGCCGGTGGGCGGTGTCCACGGCGTCCTGCGCGGTCACGGCCACGCCTTCCAGAAAGAAGTCGAGCCAGGCTTCCCAGTCGCCGCTCAGTCGCACGGCATCGAGCTGCCGGTAGTACTCGGCGCGGTGCCGTTTGAAAAACAGCGACAGGTACAGCAGCGGCTGGCGAAGCACGCCTTCGTGATGCAGGATGAAGGCGATCAGCAGCCGCCCGACGCGGCCGTTGCCGTCCAGAAACGGGTGGATGGTTTCGAACTGCACGTGCGCCAGCGCCGCCTTGACGAGCGCGCCGGGGCCGGCCGGATCGTTGAGGAAACGCTCGAGCTCAGCCATGCAGGGCTCAACAGCCTGCGGAGGCGGGGGTACGAAGACGGCGTTGCCGGGCCGGCTGCCACCAATCCAGTTTTGCGTGGTGCGAAACTGGCCCGGCGCCTTGGTGGCGCCGCGGCCGCGGGCCATCAGCTTTTCGTGCAGCTCGCGGATGAGGCGGTTGCACAGCGGAAAGCCCTCGCGCAGCCGGGCCACGCCGTGTTCGAGCGCGGCGACGTAGTTGGAGACTTCCACCACGTCGTCCAACGGCACGCCCGGGGCGGCGTCGAGCTCGAACAGCAGCAGGTCAGACAGCGACGACTGGGTGCCCTCGATCTGGCTGGACAGCACCGCCTCCTGCCGCACGTAGGCATAGAGGAAGATGTCGGGCTCGGGCAGCAGGGCGGCGATGGCGTCCAGCCGCCCCAGCGCCAGCAAGGCCCGCTCCAGCCGTTGCAGCCGGGGGGCATCCAGCGCCAGCGGCGGCTTGGGCGGCAAAGGCGCGGGGACAAAAGCCCGCACCGCCTCGCCACCGGCGATGCTGGTATCCCACTGGCCGAGGGTGCCGCGTTGCACGTGGGGCTCCGTTGTTGTCGTCAGTGAAAATAACGCTCGGCTTTATTTTCACATATCCATGTTTGTGTGAATAGCTAGAACCCCAACGCCCGTAAGTTGGCCTCGATCGCTGCATCCAGCCGCGCCGCTTCCTCGCGCTGCTGCCGCCACTGCGCCGTCAGGCGCGCCATCTTGTCGGCGAAGGATTCGCCATCGTCTTGCTGCGCGGCGGCGCCGACGTAACGGCCAGGGGTGAGCACGTGGCCGTGCCTGCGGATTTCCTCCAGCGTGGCGGATTTGCAAAAGCCCGGCACGTCGGCGTATTCCCCGGCGTCTTTCTCGCCGCGCCAGGCGTGGTAGGTGTCGGCGATCTTCTGGATTTCGGCGTCCGTGAGTTCGCGGCGGGTGCGGTCCACCAGCACGCCCATCTGGCGCGCGTCGATGAAGAGCACCTGCCCGCGGCGGTCGCGCAGGCCCTTGCCCGGGTTCTTGTTGCGGGCCAGGAACCACAGGCAGGCCGGAATCTGGGTGGAGTAAAAGAGCTGCCCGGGCAGCGCCACCATGCAGTCCACCACGTTGAACCGCCCCGGGTTTTGAGGAGGCTCCAACTCTTGAGAAGATGGAGCCATGAACAAGACATCGAAATTCTCACCCGAGGTCCGCGAGCGCGCCGTGCGCATGGTGCAAGAGCACCGGAGCGAGTACCCCTCGCTGTGGG
>NZ_VJNA01000056.1 GCF_007556585.1 Tepidimonas aquatica
ACCGAGTGCCATTCCACGCTGATGGCGGACACTTCGGCTACGATTTGAGCGTCACTCAGGACACCCGCGCAGCGTGTCCGCTATCGTTTGGAACGCTGTCCGCGATGGCAATGGAATCACTGTCCGCGATGGCAATGGAATCACTGTCCGCCATCAGTGGAATGCGCAGCTGAACGTGGCAACGCGCACAGTCTCTGACAAGCACTTCGAAGTGGTCGCTGCTGCGTTGCTCGGCCGGGCACGGCTGGCTATCAGTTACTACGGGAGGGCCCGCGACGAGTCAAACGAACGGAAGGTGTCACCCCAGCAACTGCTGCATTACCGGGGCAACTGGTATCTCATTGCCTACTGCCATGTCCGCCATGGTCTGCGCTCTTTCGCAATGGATTCAATCCAAGCGGCCAATGCCACCCAGGAGACAGCCTTCGAGGCGGATGCTGCGCAGCTGGAGAAATTCATTGGCGCCGGCTACGGCATCTACTCCGGTGGCGACGTTCAGTGGGCGCGATTGCGCTTCACGGCGCCAAGGTCACGCTGGGTCGCGCGAGAAGTCTGGCATCCTGAGCAAAAGTCTCAACTCGCTTCTAACGGAACCCTTCTTCTGGAAGTCCCGTTCACTGACGCGACCGAACTCGCCATGGATATTTTGCGACACGGCAAGCACGTGGAGGTGCTCGAACCTCAAGCACTCAGAGAAGCCGTGATGCACGAGCTCGTCTCGGCAAGTGCCATGTATTCCCCGTAGACCGCATCAGAAATCCGATTGCTGAGCTCTTGGGTGACTCCGACGTTCCCCCGGTGTTAGGAGCACTAGGCTTTGAAGTTCGGGCGGACGTCGCCTTTGCCCGGATGTCTATGCGGACCGTGGGTTACGCGAAGGTAGGGAAATACTCAGCAGTTCATGAGCCTCGACGATGGCCATGGCAACCTCTTCTGTCGTGGTTCTCTTTGCCATGGCTTGTTTGCGAATCATGTCGTAGGCCTCTGTCTCGGAAACCTGATGGGTCTTCATCAGAATGGCCTTGGCATCAGCGATGTGCCTAACCCCCAGTAGCTTGGCCTCCACCTTTTTCAATCGCCGAGCCAAGGCGCGGTTCACCTTGTGGTTCTCACGAGCTAGAACAAGTGACGAGAGAAGACCAAACGAGCGCACAGGTGAAGGCAGAACGGCCTTAGCCTCCAAACCTAACACCACTTCGACGATAGTGGGGTTTTCGTAGTTGACTACTGCTATGACGGTTGGTGCATCGTCCCCTCGCGCCCATTCCATGTTTAGGTTGAGGATTTCAGGGCGTACAGCAATAAACACCACGTCCACATCTTTGCCGATGGTTTGCATCGGGGGCCAAAATGCCTGAACCTTGCAGCCGATACGCTGTAGTTGCTGCGTAAGTTGACGGCCGTCGGAGTCATCGGGATGAATGACCGACACAGTCAGCGTACGAAGCTCTTTCAGCTGTTGAGGTGTAGCTCGCAATGCTCGAGGCTGCTCAGCTCGGTCGACCATCAAGACTCCAAAGTGTCCAAGCGCGCAGCCCAATCTCCTAGAGAATGGGTAACCAAATAGGGGTCGGGGTATACCGACCGTCGCGCTTGGCGCACGATAGTAAACTGACTTTCAGCGTTCACACGGCCAATGCGCGGATACAAGCAAGTGTGGTGGTTGGTAGGGTCGATACGCACACGACCTTGTGGAGCGTCGAACTCGCTCCCCAACACGCGCGGCAGTAGTTCAGCGATGTCGTCGCTGCCTGACTGACGCATCGCATTGGCGAAGATGTGCATCTGAAAGTAGGAGGCTTCCCAACACAGATTGGGGACGCAATTCTCACCCAAGCGCCGCCGAAGACGTTGCAGACAGCGTACGTTGGCAGCGGATTCGATGGATTGAAAGTATGGAGCCGAGGTGTAGTGGCCTGTCACCAGGCCTTTCTCCATTTGAGAGATTTCGGCCTCCGAGGTCGTGAGGCTTCCGATGGGCATGACCTTGGGGTCAAAGCCAGCATCAGCATATGCGCGATACAGAGCAGCCGTGGAGTCTCCGACCACTGTCGAAAAGATGAAATCAGGGCGTTTGTTTCTGATGTCAGCCATGATTTCCACAAACTCTTTCTCGGTGGCGTCCAGCGCCACATATCTCTCCCCCAACTTTTCGCCGCCCTGGCGTTGCATCACAAGCTCACCCATGATGCGATTGGACTCATAGGGGTAGATGTAGTCCGAGCCAATCATGTAAACCCGCGCGCCAAAGTTGGTTGTCATGAACTCCGCCAACTGAACACTGTTCTGATTGGGGGCGGCTCCCGTGTAAATCACGTTGGCCGAGTACTCGAACCCCTCGTACGGGGTCGGATAGAACAGCAGTCGGTTCCACTTCTCAATGACAGGGATAACGGCCTTACGGCTGCTGGACATGTAGCAGCCAAAGATGACTTTGACCTTATCCTGCACGATGAGCTGCTCCGCCAACTGGGCATAGCGCTGCGGGTTCGATTGGGCGTCATATTGGACCGGGACAAGCTCGCGCCCGTTGATGCCCCCAGCCTCGTTGATTTCGTCGATAGCCAGCAAGGCACCGTGAAGCTGAGACAGCCCGATGGTGGAGGTGACACCAGTATGCGAGAAAAGCACGCCAACGCGCACAGGGTCGCGGTCAGACATGACGCACCTTCACTTTTCTTGGAATTCTAGTTTGGGATAGAGGAAGAGTGTTGATAGGCATGGCGGAACCGATGAACATCAGGTTATGCGGGTGTGAGGTGAAGCTTTCATCCTGCTGCCAGCCTCACAAAAGCACGTTGTAACTGTACTGGAAGCTGGCTTACGTCTGCTGCAATTCCATAGTTGCGCCAACCAAAAATACGACGCACGTATCGGTCGGCTGCGGGGTCAACCGCTAGACAAAAAGTGCGGATGCCCGCTCGGTTGGCTTGCTGGACTGCTATGCGGGCGTCTTCAACCAAATAGTCAGGGTCAAACACATCAATGTCCGAAGGTGCGCCATCAGTGACGACCAGCAGTCCTCGATGCCGTCCTGGCTGTGCCTGCAGATGAACAGTGGCTTGCCGCACTGCAGCGCCAAGTCGTGTTGAGTGACGCGCGGGAACCGAAGCCAGACGCTCGCGGGCGTCGCCGTCGAGTGTGTCCTCCCAATCAAGCAGGCGGTAGTAGCTCACCTCAGACCTGGTGTTGGAGTTAAAACCGTGGATGGCCACGCTGTCAGCCGTTTGAATAGTGGCCTCGACAAGCATAAAAGCCGCTTGTTTCTCGACATCCAGCATTGTTAAGCCATGCATGCCCGAGGGCTCGTTTGTTGACTCGGAAAGGTCAAGCAGCACGAGGATGCGGGTAGTGCCCGTCTCACGCCCGGGGCGCATGAACAAGCGAGGCTCTGGCTCCAAACCCAGACGACGGTCTACCAGGACCTCAATGGCGGCATTGAGGTCAATGTCCTCTCCTTCCCATTGCCTACGCAAGCGTTGTCGGCGGCTAAGGCGACGAACGCGGTGCAACGAAACGGGGCTAAAAGTATGGTGCAGCAGCGGACGACCCACCGAGAGGTTGGCCGAAGTTGTGGCGGGGACCTTCTCGACCACAGTACACCAGTCGCGTCGCCACAAACCAAGGTGATGATGCCACTCGGGGTGGAGGGTTCGACTCAGTTCAAGCTCGGCCTGAGGTGTGACTTCTTGCGTGGCACTGCTTGAAAAGGATTCAGATGCATTGGCACGCGCTGGCGTGGAACGAGGGGTGGATAGCGTCTGCTGTTCGTCCCGCGCATCCTCCTCGTGATGCCAAAGGATGCTGTTGTCGTCCCGGTAAGGGGATGGAACCACATAGTGCTGTGGGTCAAACCGAACGCGCATCTGACCAAGGTCATTGGCCAGAATGGATGCGACTGACCGAAACGCACGAGCGTCTTCGAGGCCAAAACTTCTTTGTGTTTCCTCAAACAGCCGACGAGCCTTGTTGACCCAATGGTTATCGTCAACATAGTCGGGGTCGGCCAGCGAGCGGTCCATGCGTGCCATGAACGCCTCAAAGCTGAGATTGTCGCGGTCTGGCACCTTGGCCAGATTCTTGAGGAACCAATTCTTTGTCCCGGGGTATCGCCGGGCCAGCAAGCGCTCAACGCGAGCGTCCTCGACGGCAGACACCACGACCTGACTCATCGGCTTGAGCAGACGCCCGGGCTGCTTCAGTGGGGAAAAAAGAAGATGGGCCACGGCATGCGCAACAGTGGCTCGGTAGAGCTCTGCGGCGGGAACGAGTGCCTCCTCAGCGGACCGCCGACTTATCACCAATTGTGATTCGGTAATGATGGTACGGCTGGCTCGCGATGCCGCGCTGTTTTCGCCTACCGTGATTGCGACGTCCCCCCGCTTTCAGTAGCGGTTCGATCTAGAGTCCGGGTTGGATGGTAGCCGATGCCAGTTGCCTGGCGTAGGCGCTCGGTGTCAGTCCGCCCAATGCCTTCTTGGGTCGCTCCTCGTTGT
>NZ_VJNA01000057.1 GCF_007556585.1 Tepidimonas aquatica
CGGCCTCGGCCTCACGCAGGAAGCCGATGATCTGCTCTTCGGTAAAACGCTTCTTCACGTCCAATCTCCTTGTCGTTGGGGATTGGACTCCAGATCGCGGCGCTACTCAAAACCGGGGGGACGTCGCGCCCATGACGCCCGAGCAATTCATCGCCCGCTGGAAGAACAACCCACTCACCGAGCGCGCCGGATCGCAGGCCTACTTTCTCGACCTGTGCACGATGCTGGGCGTGCCGCCGCCCAACGACCCGGACAACTACTGCTTCGAGCGCGGCGCGGCGCGCACCGGCGCCGGGCGTGGCTGGGCTGATGTGTGGAAGCGTGGCTGCTTTGCCTGGGAAAACAAAGCCCCCGGCGGCAACCTGGGCGATGCGCTGCGCCAGCTCATGACCTACGCACTGGCGCTTGACAACCCCCCGCTGCTGGTGACGTGCGACCGCGAAACCATCCAGATTCACACCCACTTCACCGGCACGCCGTCCGAAACCCACACCATTGCCCTGCACGACATCGGCCAGCCAGCCAACCTGCAAAAGCTGCGCTGGCTCTTTACCGACCCCGAGCGATTCCGCCCGCGCCGCACCACGCAAGACGTCACCGCCGAAGCCGCCGAGCGCTTTGCCGCCATCGCGCAAGCGCTCACCGCGCGCGGCGCCGACCCGCAGCAGGTCGCGCACTTCCTCATCCAGTGCCTGTTTTGCCTCTTTGCCGAAGACGCCGGGCTGCTGCCCGCGCGGCTGTTTGAGCGCATCGTCGAAAAAAGCACCACCGCGCCCGACAGACTCGGCCAGCGCCTGGGCGAGCTGTTTGCCTCCATGCGTCAGGGCGGCGAGTTCCTGCTGGAAGACATCGCCTGGTTCAACGGCGGCCTGTTCGAGGTCGTGCAGCCCCCGCCGCTGCAACCCGCCGACGCGCAAGCCCTGCTGCAAGCGGCGCGCATGGACTGGTCCAACATCGAGCCCGCCATCTTTGGCACGCTCTTTGAGCGCGGGCTTGATCCGGCCAAGCGCAGCCAGCTAGGCGCGCACTACACCGACCCCGGCACCATCGCCAAGCTCATCGAACCCGTCATCACCCGCCCGCTGGCCGCCGAATGGAAGGCGGCCAGGGCCACGATTGCCGCAGCCATGGCCCAATACCACGCCGGCGGCAAAGGCGCGCAAGCCGCCCTCAAGACCGCGCAGGCCACCTTTGCAGGCTACCTGGAGCGGCTGCGCAACGTGCGCGTGCTCGACCCCGCCTGCGGCTCGGGCAACTTCCTGTATCTGGCGCTGCGCGCGCTCAAAGACCTGGAACACCGCGCCAACCTGGACGCCGAAGCGCTGGGCCTGCACCGGCAACTGAGCATCGAGACTGGCCCGGCCAACGTGCTGGGGCTGGAGGTCAACCCCTACGCGGCGGAGCTGGCCCGCGTGACCGTGTGGATTGGCGAAATCCAGTGGATGCTGGGCCACGGCTACGACATCCGGCGCAACCCCATCCTGGCGCCGCTGGATCACATCCAGTGCCGCGACGCGCTGCTGGCCCCGGACGGCAGCGAAGCCCCCTGGCCCCAGGCCGACGTCATCGTCGGCAACCCGCCGTTTTTGGGCGACAAGAAAATGCGCGGCGAGCTGGGCGACGCCTACGTCGAGCGGCTGCGGGCACTGTACGCGGGCCGCGTGCCCGGCGGGGCCGATCTGGTCACTTACTGGTTCGAAAAAGCCCGCGCGCAGATCGAAGCAGGCCAGTGCCAGCGTGCCGGGTTGGTCTCGACACAGGCCATTCGCAAGGGCGCCAACCGCAGGGTGCTGGACCGCATCGTCGCCACCACCCGCGTCTTCGAAGCCTGGAGCGACGAGCCGTGGGTCAACGACGGCGCGGCGGTGCGCGTTTCGCTCGTGTGCTTTGGCCGCAGTGGGCAGGCGGCGCGGCTGGATGGGCAGGAGGTCGGCGAGATACATGCCGATTTGACGCACGCAACTGAGCTTGATCTCACGCGGGCCAGGGCACTGTCACAAAACGCAGACACGGCGTTTCAGGGAACCATCAAAGTCGGAAACTTCGATATTCCTGGCCATACAGCCCGTGAATGGATCACGCTCCCCAACCCGAACGGTCGACCGAATGCCGACGTGCTGCGGCCATGGGCCAACGGCCAGGACTTGGCCGGTAGGCCATCCGATACTTGGATCATCGATTTTGGGGTTGACATGAGCGAGACTGATGCCGCCTTGTACGAAACGCCTTTTGCGCACGTACTTGAACATGTCAAACCCGTGCGCGAGCTTGTCAACCGTGCGGGGCACCGGCGTTATTGGTGGCGCCATGGAGAACCACGTGTAGCCATGCGCCGCGCAATGGCCGGGTTGTCGCGCTACATCGCCACACCACGTGTCGCCAAACATCGCTTCTTCGTCTGGCTGCCAGCAGCGGTGTTGCCTGACTCCCGCCTGTACGCCATCTGCCGGGCGGACGATTGCACCTTTGGCGTGCTCTCCTCGCGCCTGCACACCGCGTGGGCACTGGCCAATGCGTCGCGCCATGGTGTTGGCAATGACCCGACCTACAACGCCCACGACTGCTTCGAAACCTTCCCCTTCCCCGCTGGCCTCACGCCTGCCGACAACGCGCATCAGGCAACGGAGGCCACCGCCAGCGGCGCGCTGATCCCCGCGCGCATTGCGGACGCGGCCTGCCGCGCGGCGGCCTGCCGCATCGCCGAGGCCGCCAAGCGCCTGAGCGACCTGCGCGAAGCGTGGCTGAACCCGCCCGAGTGGGTCGAATGGGTCATCACCCCCGAGGAGGAGCAAGCAGGCTTCCCGCGCCGCCCCGTGCCCCGGCCAGGCTTTGAGGCCGAACTCAAAAAGCGCACCCTGACCAACCTGTACAACGCCCGCCCGGCGTGGCTGGCCCACGCCCACCGGGAACTCGACGCAGCCGTGGCCGCCGCCTACGGCTGGACGGACTACACGCCCGCCATGCCCGACGAAGAAATCCTGCGTCGGCTGCTCGCCCTCAACCACGCGCGGGCGGGGTAATGGACACCCGCACAGGGTTGCCATAGTCCCACAATGGGACTACACTGCCGTCCGTGCGAGTGATTGCCGTATCCACTCTGCGGGCCTTCTGGGAGCGCCATCCCGACGCTGAACAGCCGCTGAAGGCCTGGTATGAGGAGGCAAAGAGTGCGACCTGGACCCAACCCGCTGACATCAAGGCGCAGTACCGCAACGCCAGCGTGATGAAGAACCGTCGCGTGGTCTTCAACATCAAAGGCAATGACTACCGGCTGGTTGTGGCGATTGCCTACAAGTTGCAGATCGTTTACGTGAAGTTCGTCGGCACCCACAAAGAGTACGACGCCATCGATGCAGAAACCGTTGAAACGACCTGAACGGCCACCGAGGAAACACATGGACATCCGCGCTATCCACACCGAAGCCGACTACAGGGCCGCACTCCAGGAAATTTCGGCCTTGATGGAATCCGACCCTGATTTGGGCACGCCGGAGGGTGATCGCCTGGACATCCTGGTCACGCTGGTGCAAGCCTACGAAGCCAAACACATGCCCATCGCCGCGCCCGATCCGGTAGAAGCCATCAAATTCCGCATGGAGCAGAGCGGTCTGTCCGTCAAAGACCTGGAGCCGATCATCGGCAAGCGAAACCGCGTCTACGAAGTCCTGAACCGCAAGCGTCCGCTAACGCTTGCCATGATCCGACGCCTGCACAAGAGCTTGGGCATCCCCGCCAATGTGCTGATTGCCGAGACGACCGCAGGGTGATCGTCGAACACGCACCTTTGCTTGTGCATTGCAGCGGTAGCCGCCAGC
The DNA here is from genome assembly GCF_007556585.1 of Tepidimonas aquatica. GTDB lineage: Bacteria > Pseudomonadota > Gammaproteobacteria > Burkholderiales > Burkholderiaceae_C > Tepidimonas > Tepidimonas aquatica. The sequence continues at coordinate 3,816 of NZ_VJNA01000057.1, forward strand.
CTACGGCTGGACGGACGATACGCCCGCACTGCACGACGAGGACATTGTGCGCCGGCTGCTGGGCCGCAACCCCACGGGGGCGGACCGATGGACGCCTACATGTCAGGTCCCGGACGATTGCGTGGCACTTTTATGAAAAGTTCCGGTTTTTCTTTGTACCATCTTTTCATGGCCTCGATGGGCGGGACATGTCCCAGGGCTTTCTGGGGGATGTGGTGATTGTACAG
>NZ_VJNA01000058.1 GCF_007556585.1 Tepidimonas aquatica
CTAGCGAAAGATCGCGCTCGCGAATGACCCGCATCTCTTTTTCCCGTAGGGGGAACCGACCTGGGGGGAAGCCTGGCGCTTCCGTCGCTTCCAACGCTTCCACGTGTTTTCGCATCTCTCCAATTTCTCCACTTACCTACCTTTTCTTCCTTAATAGGTAATGGGTTGGAAGCGGTGGAAGCGTATACGTGACAAGCACTTGCGCGCACTTCCGGTTGGTTGCGCTTCCGACCGGGGTGGAAGCGGAGGGGGATGGCGGCGGCAAAGTGGCCGATGGGGTTGGAAGCGGTGCCGCCAAGGGTTGGAAGCGGAGCACTCATGTCGGGGCCTCCTCGCCAAAGACGCGGCAGAACCCGCGCAGCGGTCCATCAAAGGCTGCCACGGCCTGGGTGGCGAAGTCGTACCAGGTCACGCCGTTGAGTGGGCCGGTGCCACTGGGCAGCCAGAGCGTGATTGGCGCGCCGCTGCTGCCGCCTGATGGCGAGCACTTCTGACGCGACACGCGCTGGCCTGCAGCCTTGGCCGCGATCGCCGTGAACGTCGTCTGTGCGGGGATGCTGCGCTCGCCGTGGGCGCGGCACCATCGGGCGAAGGCGCGGTAGAGCTGTGCCGTGCTGCAGGGCCATACGGGTAGCTCGAGCTGCTGGGCGAGCCAGTCGCGCACGAAGCGCTCAGCCGGACGCAGGCCGAGCTCCACCAGCTCGCGCTTGGCCTGGGTCAGGGGCGGCGGCGCATAGGGGTCGAAGCGACTCGTGTCGAGCCCGACAAGGTAGGCCAGGAAGGCATTCAGCCCGCCCGACTCGATACAGCGCCCGACGCGCGCATAGAGGTCGTCGGTCCGTTTGGGCGGGCACCAGACCACGTAGTGACGTCGGTCGTCTGCCTCGAGCGCCAGCGGCTTTGCCTCGTTGGACAGGAAGACCAAATTCGCGGCGTTGCGCTCCTGGCGCACGGTCGCAAACTTGGCCTCGATCATCAGCGTTTCGCCCGTAATCAGCGCTTTGAGCCGGTGGCGGTAGTGGGCCGCCTCGCCGGGTGCAAGCACCTCGTCGGCCACCACGAACAGGCAGCGCGAGGCCCAGTCTGTGTACTTACTTTCAAGCTGCGCCTGGCCGATCACGCGGGCGTACTCGCCGTAGATGCGGGCCATGACGCCCTCGAACAGCAGGCTCTTGCCGCAGCCCTGCGGGCCATGAAAGACTAGCGCGCTGCGCAGCTTGGCGCCGGGATGCTGCAGCGGGTATGCAAGCCAGTGCAACAGGTATTCCACGTGACGCGCTCGCCCTTCCGGGTCGGGTGCGGTCTCACTCATCAAATGCTCGACCAGCTCCAGAATCGGTGCGCAGTCGCCCTCGACGGGGGCCAGAGGGAATCCGCGCCAAAGGTTTATTTGATGCGGCAAGCAGTGCCCGGAGGGCTCGAAGACGATATCTTCGGGTGCCACCTGGCGGCGTGCCGGGTGTGTGAGCCACTCCTTGTAGATCGACGCATTCCCGGCCAGCTCATAGCGCAGGTGCCGGACCGGGTACTCGCGCAGCAGCCACAGGTCGAAGACGCGATCGGTCCCGAGCACGTAGACCCAACGCTCCAGCGCGTCCACGAGCTGCAGCGGTTGCTGCAGGCGCTGTGCCAGTTCGCCAGGGCCAGGACACTCGCCAGGCATTGCGTCGGTGGGGTCGAGTTCGGCCATCGTGCGGGCACGCAGTTGTTCGATGCGTTTGGGGTCCACCTGCATCATCGGCGTCCCCCTGGCGGCGTGGCCAACAGCAGCACGCGACGGGCTGCGTCAATGATCGCCTGGCGGGCGTTTTGGTCGAGGACGTGGCCGTTGGCAACGCGCAGCGCCTCGATCGCCAGCAGCTCGGCGTCGACCGCAATCAGTGCCAGGGCATCGGCGGCACTCAGCCCGGCCGGTCGCGTCGGCGGTGGCGCGATGGCGCTGCGATCCTCGACCCAGCAGCCGAGTCGCCGGGCGGCCTCGACGAAGGTCAGGCCGTGGCGGTTCATGGCGAAGGCGATCACATCCCCGCCGCGCTCGCCGCACCCCATGCAGGCGTAGGCGCCGCTGGCAAGATTGATTCGCAAGGATTGCCCGCCGTGCCACGGACAGTCGGCCGTGCGCCAGGTGCCGCGCTTCTCGCGAAACGCCAGCCCCTCGGTTGCGATGTAATAAGTCTCTGGATCGGGCAACAGCCCACGGTCAAAGCGTCCGCGTGGTGCAGGATTTCCAGCCGGGCGCATCAGCGAGCCTCCTCGGCACTGGTGCGGCGGCGGCGGTGCAGGCTGCTGCGCGCGATTTCCTCCCCGGTGTCCGGGTCGCTCACGCGCAGCGTCAGGTCGGGCAGCACCTCGACCAGGTAGGGCCGCTCGGCGCCGCTATCCTGCGGACGCAGCGTGGCCTTCCAGAGCGCGCGCCCGCGCGGGTTGAGGGCATCGACCAGACGCCAGGCTTTCGCCAGCAGATCGCGCTGCTGCGGAGTTTGCGGCGGTTGCCGACGTGTAGAAGATTGGCACTTGTCACGTTGGCCGGAGCGCCTGGCGGCGGTGGCGAGCGTGAGGACCTCAGCCATTTTTTGCTGTCCGCTCGACGTAGGCGCTCAAGGCGGCGCGCTCCACCACGGCGGCGAAGCGCTCGGGGTGGACCATCAGTCGGTTGCGGTGCAGGGCGACAGCACCGGCCTCGGCGAGCTCGTCGCGCAGCTTGCGCAATGCCCAGCGGGCGGCATGTTCCGACGGGTAGGGCGCGTCATCGTTGGCCCAGAGGGCGCGTAGTGGGACGAACCCCTGCATGACGGACACCCGTGCGGGGGCGCCCTTGATGCGTAGTTTTTCAGACATTTGCGATCACTCCAGGTTTGCCAGCGTCCCGCAGGGGTTGGCCTGCGGTTCCCAGACGCTGGGCCGTGCCGATTAGTGGCCGGTGGAGTGATCGTCGGGTTTGGGGGCGATTTGCCCTAGGGTGAAACTGGGACGGGCTTATACCCCAGTCAATAGATGCCCTGGCGGTGGGCTGTGTCCAGAGTGGACGGCTTCACCGGAGGAGAGTCTTTGACGTGCTGCGAGAACAGAAGCAGGGCACGGTCGAATCGACTTTCGTGCGACTTGCTGTGCCCTGGGCGCCCGACGTGCTTGATCCACTGACGGGCACAGACGGCCACCCAGGCGAGCGCAGCCTGGGAGTCTGTCGGGCGGCCCTTCCAGCGCTCTCCGTCAAGCGTGGAAATCAGGGCCGGCAGCCATTCGGTTAGCGTAGAAAGGCGCTCCCGCAGCACGTGTTGATTGACCAGCTCGTGCCGAACGAACAGCTCGCCCTGCCAGGCCGCAAGCAGGTGCGATAGCGTCGTTCGCATCGGGTCGCGGTCAAGCTCCAGTTTGTCGAGGGCCACCGACAGGCGCCGTAGAGCCGTCGAAAGCTCGGCGTACTGCTCGCGGTGGATTTCGTAGGCAGGATCCCAGCCATAACGCTCGCTCACCCCGTGCCATTCCTGCCAATCGGCCCAGGCATCGGTAAGCGCTTGGCGCTCCTGGGGTGTGAGTTCCTTTGACCAGTCTCCGATCACGATGGGTCTTCCTCGTTGCGTGCGGGACGCCGCATCTGGCGCGCCCCGCTCTTCATCACAGAATCGGGCGCTTCAGTGCGGATTGAGGCCGTGCACCACATCGCCCGCGATCGATTCCGCGCTTTCGGCCAGGCGTTTGATGGCGTAGGAGAGGTGGACAGTTTGCCCCTCGTCCGCCAATGGCATCAGGGCTGCAATCGTTCGAATTGATCCCGCCAGGCAGAGCACTTCCTCCCATTTGGGGTGCTCTCCGTTGAACGCGAAGACG
>NZ_VJNA01000059.1 GCF_007556585.1 Tepidimonas aquatica
CCGGCCTCCGCCTCACGCAGGAAGCCGATGATCTGCTCTTCGGTAAAACGCTTCTTCACGTCCAATCTCCTTGTCGTTGGGGATTGGACTCCAGATCGCGGCGCTACTCAAAACCGGGGGGACGTCGGAGGTATTCGAAGTCTTCCAGTGGCTTGTAGGGCAGCTTGCGGTACAGCGCCGGCGTGGCGGCCATGCCGATGTGCCACACCAGCAAGGTGTGGCCGTCGGGGGCGGCGCGGGCCACCTTGTTGGCGCCGATGGTGCCGCCAGCGCCGGCCGCGTTGTCCACGACGATGGTGGCGTTGTCGAGGTGCTTGCGCATGGCCTCGGCGAGCTGGCGCGCCACCGTGTCGGTGGGGCCGCCGGCGGCAAACGGCACGACGAACGTGATGGGCTTGGTGGGAAACGCCTGGGCGGCCGCACTGACCGACACGGCCAAGGCAAACGACAACAACGTCTTGTTCATCGATGGTCTCCAGCATAGGTAAGCGTAGACCCGATGCTAGGCCCTCCACCACGGCGCGCAACCCGCGCAAACCCCAACTCAGTCGTAGCTGCGCGCGTCTTCAATCACCTTGCCGTCGTTGGGTAGGCTGCCCGGCGCGACCAGCTCGACGTCGCCCCGCAGTTTGGTCACCTCGCGCAGGGTGTGGGCCAGGGTTTGGCGCAGCGCGTGGTCGTCGGTGAGGGCCGTTTCCACGCGCAAGGTCATGCGGTCGTCGGCCATGCGTCCGCTGACCACCAGGCGTGCGCGCAGCGCTTGCGGGTGGCGCCGCAACACCTCGGCCACCTGCGAAGGGTGCACGAACATCCCCTTGATCTTGGTGGTTTGGTCGGCGCGCCCGAGCCAGCCGCGGATGCGGGTGTTGGTGCGGCCGGTGGGGCACGCCCCCGGCAGCACGGCCGACAGGTCGCCGGTGCCAAAGCGGATCAGCGGATAGTCGGGGTTGAGCGCCGTGACCACCACCTCGCCGACCTCGCCATCGGGCACGGGGTCGTCGGTTCCGGGGCGCACGATTTCCAGAATCACCCCTTCGTCCAGCACCAGCCCCTCGCGGGCCGGGGTTTCGTAGGCGATCAGGCCGACATCGGCCGTCGCGTAGGCCTGATACGCCGCGATGCCGCGCTCGGCCAGCCAGTCGCGCAGGCTGGGCGGGAAGGCCTCGCCGGACACCAGGGCCTTGCGGATGGGCAGGCGCACGCCCGCGGCCTCGGCTTTTTCCACGAGGATACGCAGGAAGCTCGGCGTGCCGCAGTAGCCCACCGGCTTCAGATCCATGATCGCGGCGAGCTGCTGCTCGGTGTTGCCCACCCCGCCGGGGAAGACCGTGCAGCCGATCGCCTGCGCGCCGGCTTCCATGATCCACGCGCCGGGCGTCAGGTGGTAGCTGAAGGCGTTGTGGATCAGGTCGCCGGCCTCGAAGCCGGCTGCGGTGAGTGCCCGGGCGCTGCGCCAGTAGTCGGTGCCCTGGCCCTCGGGCTCGTAAATGGGGCCGGGCGATTGGAAGACGCGCCGCGCCCCGCGTGCCTGCAGCAGCCCGCGCCAGCCGATCGTGGACAGCCCTGCGAAGGGGTCGCCGCCGGCGGCGCGGCTGGCGTGCTGGCGCTCCATCAGATCGTGCTTGCGCAGCACGGGCAGGCGCGCCAGTTCGGCGCGCGAGGTGACGCGCGCCGGATCGACGTCGGCCAGGCGTTCGGCCCACGCAGCGCCGTGCGCGCGCGCATGGGCGATCAGGTCGGGCAGGGCGGCGAAGAGGGCGGCCTCGCGTTCGGCGGGGGCGCGGGTCTCGAGGGAATCGTGGTAGGCGGGCATGGCGGGCAAACGGCGCAGCGACGGGCGAACTCGACGGGAGCAGGGGGTCAGGCCAGCCAGCGCTTGCGGCGCTTGTAGCTCTTGACGTCGCGAAAGCTCTTGCGCTCACCGCCCCCCATGCCCAGGTAGAACTCTTTGACGTCTTCGTTGTTGCGCAGATCGTCGGCTTTGCCGTCCATCACGATACGGCCGGACTCCATGATGTAGCCGTAGTTGGCATAGCGCAGCGCCATATTGGTGTTCTGCTCGGCGATCAGAAAGCTGACCTTTTCTTTTTGGTTCAGGTCTTTGACGATCTCGAACACTTCTTCGACGATCTGTGGTGCCAGCCCCATCGAGGGCTCGTCGAGCAATACGACGCTGGGGTTGGCCATCAGCGCACGGCCAATGGCACACATTTGCTGCTCGCCGCCCGAGGTGTAGGCGGCCTGACTGGTGCGCCGGGTTTTCAGGCGCGGGAAGTAGGTGTAGACCTTCTCCAGGTTGGCGGCGATTTCGCCCTTGTCGGTGCGCGTGTAGGCGCCGGTGAGCAGGTTTTCCTCGATGGTGAGGTGGGCAAAGCAATGGCGCCCCTCCATCACCTGGACTACGCCGCGTTTGACCAGGTCGGCCGGGGTGAGATTTTCGATGCGCTCACCGCGCAGCTCGATCGAGCCCTTGGTGACCTCACCGCGCTCGCCCTTGAGGAGGTTCGAGATGGCGCGCAGCGTGGTCGTCTTGCCGGCACCGTTGCCGCCGAGGATGGCGGCGATCTGGCCTTCGGCCAGCTGCAGCGAGACGCCCTTGAGCACGAGGATGACGTGGTTGTAGATGACCTCGATGCCGTTGACGGTGAGAACGGGGGCGGGTGTCGTCATGGGAGGACCTCGATAAGGTGGCTGGGTGCGCAGGCACCACGCGTCAGCGTCGTAGCCCCGACGCTGGCGGGTAGTGGCGGAGGCGCCTTTCACCCCCGCCGGGCCGACCCGTGCCATCGAGTCGGCTACTCAGCTCGGTTGCGTTCAGGATTGGCAATCCTGCGGCGTGCGGCGCTGGATCTTCTTCTCGGCGGCGTACTTGTCGGCAGCAGCGCGCACCATCGGCTTGAGGATCTGCTCGTCCGCTTGGTACCAGTCGCTGGTGAATTGCCACTTGCTGCCATCCCAGGTGTGGATACGGGCCCAGGCGGAGCCCATGTGGTCCTGGCAGCTGGTGGAGATCGGCCGCATCACCCCCTTGAAGCCGAGCGCATCCAGCTTGGCTTGCGTGAGATTGAGGTTTTCCAGGCCCCAGCGCACCTGCGTACCCGTCATCACCTGGCCTTTGCCGAAGCGCTCTTGGGCGGCGCGCACGGCCTCGATGGACAGCATGGCGCTCATGGCGCCGCGCACATACAGCACAGACCCCACCTCTTCACGCGGGCCCGTTCCCTGACCTTTGCCATGCACCTTGTTCAGGATTTCCTTGATGAACGGTGCGTTGGGCTCGGCGCCGTGCTGCATCGCGACCGCGTTGTAGCCCTTGGCGCCGGCGCCCACGTCCTTGACATCAGGCTCGGCGCCGGCCCACCACGCGCCGTACATCTTCTCGCGTGGGTAGCCGACGGCTTGGGCTTCCTTCAGCGCGGTCGAGTTCATCACGCCCCAGCCCCACAGCAATACGTAGTCGCCCCTGAAAAATTCATTTTCACGCCGCCCTTAGCCGCAGCTGGGCAGGGTTGGCGCCACTGGTCTCGGTTGGCCGCCGCTGGGCGAGCCACCGGCCGATGAGGCGCACGGCCGCAATGAGGCGCAAAAAAGCTCGCCTCAAGAAGGGCACGCCCTT
>NZ_VJNA01000006.1 GCF_007556585.1 Tepidimonas aquatica
GACCTTGGGGGGGGCGTGGTGGCGCTGGGGCGGCCAGCCGCTGCCGGCGGCGCTGTGGTGGCTGGCCACCGCCGGCTGGGTCGGGCTGTTGACGCTGGTGCTGCGCCAAGGCGTCGCAGCCTGGGGCGTGTGGCCACGTGGCGCGCGGCTGTTGGTGGGCGTGCTGGCGCTGGCGGCGGCTTGGTGGGCGCTGGTGACGTTGCACCGCCTGGGGGTGGCGGTGTTGCTGGGGGCGCTGCTGCTGGTGTGGGTGGCCGACATTGCCGCATATTTTGGTGGCCGGGCGTGGGGGCGGCGCAAGCTGGCCCCCAACATTAGCCCCGGCAAAACCTGGGCAGGAGCGGCCAGTGGAGCGGCTGCGGTGCTGGCGTTGGCCGGGTTGTGGACGTGGGCGGCGCAGTGGCCGGTGGTGGGCCCGTGGCTGGCCGAAGGCTTTTACCCACGCCTGGGGCAGGGCGGCACGGCGGCCGCGCTGGTCTGGCTGGTGCTGCTGACGGCGCTGAGCATCGCGGGCGATTTGTTCGAGTCGCTGGTCAAGCGCAGTGCCGGCGTCAAAGACTCCAGCGGCTTGCTGCCCGGCCACGGCGGGGTGTTGGACCGTATCGACGCGCTGCTGCCGGTGCTGCCCGCGGCGATGGCTGCGCTGGCGTGGCAGGGGGCTTGAATGCAGGACAAGACGGGATCAGGGCGACGCCAACGCGTGGCGGTGTTGGGTGCCACCGGCTCGATCGGCGAGCAAACGCTCGATGTGGTGGCGCGCCACCCGCAGCGCTTCGAAGTGGTGGCCCTCAGCGCGGCGCGCCAGGTGCAGCGGTTGGCGCAGCAGTGCGCCCAGCACCGGCCTCGCTGGGCGGTGATTGGTGACGACCACGTCGACGCCTTGCGCACCGCGCTGGCGGCGCTGGGCGTGGCAGGCGTGCAGGTGCTGCCGGCCAGCACCGGCTTGGTCGACGTCGCTACCGCGCCGGAGGTGGACACGGTGATGGCCGCCATCGTCGGCGCGGCGGGGCTGGGGCCGTGCTTGGCCGCGGCGCGCGCGGGCAAGCGGCTGTTGCTGGCCAACAAAGAAGCGCTGGTGGTGGGGGGGGAGTTTTTCATCAGCGCGGTGCGCGCGGGCGGCGCGCAGCTGCTGCCGATCGACAGCGAGCATTCGGCCATTTTTCAGGCCCTGCCCGAAGACCCCTCGACCTGGGACGAGCGGGTCGACAAAATCGTGCTGACGGCCTCCGGCGGCCCGTTCAGGCAGCGTGACCCAGCCACGCTGGGCGAGGTGACGCCCGAGCAGGCCTGCGCCCATCCCAATTGGGTCATGGGGCGCAAGATCTCGGTCGACTCGGCCACGATGATGAACAAGGCGCTGGAAGTCATCGAGGCGCGCTACCTGTTTGGCTTTGCGCCCGAGCGCATCGAGGTGGTCATCCACCCGCAAAGCGTGGTGCACTCGATGGTGCAGTACCGCGACCGTTCGGTGGTGGCGCAGCTGGGCACGCCCGACATGCGCGTGCCGATCGCCTACGGTCTGGGCTGGCCGCAGCGCATCGAATCCGGGGCCGAGGCGCTGGACTGGACGCGCCTGGGCGCGCTGACCTTCGAAGCGCCCGGTCCGCAGCGTTTCCCTGGGCTGTGGTTGGCGTGGGAGGCGCTGCAGGCACCGCCCGGCACGACCGCGGTGCTCAACGCCGCCAACGAGGTGGCGGTGGACGCCTTTTTGCAGGGGCGGCTGCGTTTCGACCACATCCACCGCGTCAACCGCGCCACGCTGGAGGCCTACACGCCAACGCCACCGGCCAGCCTGGACGACTTGCTGGCGCTGGACCGCGAGGCACGCGCGGTGGCCTGGCAGCAGGTGCGGCGCGCGGCCCAGTGACCTGCGCGCCGACACCGTTGGCGCCGGCATGCGACACTTGGCACCATGCAAACGGTGTTGTGGTTTTTGGTCGCGATCGGGTTGCTGATCGCGGTGCACGAGTGGGGGCACTACCGTATGGCGGTGGCCTGCGGCGTGCCGGTGCTGCGGTTTTCCATTGGGTTTGGGCGTCCGCTGCTGCGCTGGCGCAACCGCGCCGGTACCGAGTTTGTCGTCGCGGCGCTGCCGCTGGGCGGGTACGTGCGCATGCTGGACGGCCGCGAGGGGCCAGTGCCCCCGGAGCAGCGGCACCTGGCGTTCGACGCCCAGCCGCTGCGCAAGCGCGCCGCCATCGTGGCCGCGGGGCCGCTGGCCAACCTCGGGCTGGCGGTGCTGCTGTATGCGTGGGTGGCGTGGTGGGGCGAGCCACAGGCCGAACCGGTGCTGGGCAGCCCTGCGCCCGGTTCGGTGGCCGAGCAGGCCGGGTTGCGCGCTGGCGAGCGCGTCGCGGCCGTGCGCTTCGATGACGAGGACGCCGCCGTGCCGGTGCGCTCGTTCGACGAACTGCGCTGGCAGCTGACCCAAGCGGCGCTGCAACGGCGCGACGTCACGCTGCTGCTGGGGCCGGCGCCGGAGCTGGCCACGCGCTCGGTGCCGTTGCCGCTGGCCCAGTTGCAGGCGCGCGACGTGGACGCCGAGCTGGTGCAGCGCATCGGGCTGGTGGTGCCGTGGTCGGCGCCGGTGGTGGGCGAGGTGCTGCCCGATGGGGCGGCGGCCGCCGCTGGCGTGCGCGAGGGCGACCGGGTGCTGGCCGTCGACGATCGGCCGGTGGAAGATGCGGCCCAGCTGCGCGCGTGGATCCGCGCGGCCGCCGACGCGCAAGGCCACACGCGCACGCAACGCTGGCGTATCGAACGCGCGGGGCGGACGCTGGAACTCGAGGTGACGCCGCGCCCCGAACGCCTGGGCGACGCCTGGGTGGGCCGGGTGGGCGCGATGATTGGCGCGCCGCCTGCGCTCATCGTGGTGGCCGACGAACCGCTGGACGCGCTGGCGCGCGGTGTGCGTCGCACGTGGGAGGTCAGCGCGCTGTCGCTGCAAATGCTGGGGCGCATGGTGATTGGCGAGGCGTCGCTGCGCAACCTGAGCGGCCCGTTGACGATTGCCGACTACGCCGGCAAGTCCGCCGCGCTGGGCTGGGTGGCGTTTGTGACGTTTTTGGCGCTGGTCAGCACCAGCCTGGGGGTGTTGAACCTGCTGCCGCTGCCGGTCTTGGACGGGGGGCATCTGATGTATTATCTGTGGGAAGCGGTGGTCGGACGGCCGCCGTCGCCAGCGTGGATGGCGCGGCTGCAACGCGCTGGCATGGTGGTGCTGGCGGCGCTGATGTCGCTGGCCATCGTCAACGATTTGACTCGGCTGCTGGGCTGAACGACGGCCAGCAGCCTTGGATTGCAAGCGCATGAAACGCACAACCCCGCGCCGCTGGCGCGCCCGCGCCGGCTTGTGGCTGGCGACCTTGGTCACAGCCTTGCCCGCTTGGGCGGTGGAACCCTTCACCCTGCGTGACATCCGTGTCGAAGGCCTGCAGCGTGTCGAGCCTGGCACCGTGTTTGCCTCGCTGCCGTTCCGTGTCGGTGACCGCTACAGCGACGAACAGGGGGCGGCGGCCATCCGCGCGCTGTTCGGCCTGGGGCTGTTTTCCGACGTGCGGCTGCAGGTCGATGGCGACGTGCTGGTGGTCATCGTCGAAGAGCGCCCGACGGTGGCCGACGTCAGCTTCACCGGGGTCAAGGAATTCGACAACGAGGTGCTGCGCAAGGCGCTGCGCGACATTGGCTTGACCGAGGGGCGTCCGTTCGACCGAGCGCTGGCCGACCGCGCCGAGCAAGAGCTCAAGCGCCAGTACCTCAACCGCAGCATGTACGCGGTGCAGGTCACCACCACCGTCACCCCCATCGAGCGCAACCGCGTCAACCTCAACTTCAACGTCGTCGAAGGCGACGTGACCAAAATCCGCGAAATCCGCATCGTCGGCGCGCAGGCCTTCGCCGAAAAGGACTTGCTCGACCTGTTCGACCTCGACACCGGCGGCTGGCTGAGCTGGTACACCAAGAGCGACCGCTACTCGCGCGCCAAGCTCAACGCCGACCTCGAGACGCTGCGCTCGTACTACCTGACGCGCGGCTTTTTGGAGTTCCGCATCGACTCCACCCAGGTGGCGCTGTCGCCCGACAAATCCTCGCTGGCGCTGACCATCCACATCACCGAAGGACAGCGCTACGTCGTGTCGGGCGTGCGGCTGGAGGGCGAGTACCTGGGGCGCGAGGAGGAGTTCCAGCGTCTGGTGCGCATCCGCGCCGGGCAACCCTACAACGCCGAGCAGGTGGAGCAAACGGTCAAGGCGTTCACCGAGTATTTCGGCCAGTTCGGCTACGCGTTTGCGCGCGTCGAGGCGCTGCCCGAGCTGGAGCGCCAGCGCAACCTCGTGGCGATCACGCTGCGTGCCGAGCCGTCGCGGCGCGCCTACGTGCGCCGCATCCAGATCGAAGGCAACAACCGCACCCGCGACGAAGTCATCCGGCGCGAGTTCCGCCAACTCGAAGCGGCTTGGTACGACAGCGACAAGATCCGGTTGTCGCGTGATCGCGTCGACCGGCTGGGGTTTTTCACCGAAGTCGGCATCGAAACGCAGGAGGTGCCCGGTGCGCCCGACCAGGTGGACCTGATCGTCAAGGTGACCGAAAAGCCCACCGGCAACCTGAGGCTGGGGGCGGGTTATTCGCAGGCGGAAAAGCTGTCGTTGCTGGCCGGCATCCAGCAGGAAAACGTCTTTGGCACCGGCAACTACCTCGGCCTCAACGTCAACACCAGCAAGTACAACCGGCAGTTCGTGCTGTCCACCACCAACCCGTACTTCACCGACGACGGGGTGTCGCGCAGCGTGGACTTGTATTACCGTACCACGCGGCCGTACAACGCGCAAGACGGCGACTACCGGCTGGTTACCCCAGGGGCAGCGATCCGGTTCGGCGTGCCGTTCACCGAGGTCGACAAGGTGTTTTTCGGCATCGGGGTCGAGCAAACCAAGATCGAGCCGGGCAACCGCATGCCGGTGGCGTACAACGACTTCATCGCGCGCTTTGGCGACTCGCCACTGTCGGTGCCGCTGACGGTGGGGTGGGCGCGCGACGAGCGCGACAGCGCGTTGGTGCCGACCCAGGGGGTGCTGCGTCGTGTCAACGGCGAGCTGGGCGTGGCGGGCGACACCCGCTACGTCAGGGGCAGCGTGCAGTACCAGCAGTACGTGCCGCTGAACAAAAAATTCACGCTGGCCTTCAATGCGGAGGCGGGTTGGGCCAAAGGGCTGGGGGGCAAGCCGGTGCCGCTGTTCAAGCACTTCTACGGCGGTGGCCTGGGCTCGGTGCGCGGGTTCGAACAGGGCACGCTGGGGGCCACCAGCGCCATCGTCGGCAGCAGCGACCTGGCCTACCTGGGTGGCACCAAGATGGTGCTGCTCAACGCCGAGCTGATCACGCCGTTTCCCGGCGCGGGCAACGACCGCACGCTGCGCATGTTCGGCTTTGTCGATATCGGCAACGTCTACGGGCCGGACCAGAAGTTCACGCTGTCGGACGTGCGCGCCTCGGCGGGGATTGGCATCAGCTGGATCTCTCCGGTGGGGCCCCTTAGAATCGCGTTTGCCAAGCCGGTGCGCAAGCAAGCCGGCGACAAAACGCAAACCGTGCAATTCCAAATCGGTACCGCATTCTGATGATTTCGATGACCCGTCATTGGGGCGCCCGCGTGGTGCTCGTTGCAGCGCTGGCAGCGGCCAGCGCCGTAAGCTGGGCGCAAGACCTCAAGATCGGTTTTGTCAGCACCGAGCGCATCCTGCGCGACTCCAACGCCGCCAAGGCAGCCCAGGCACGCCTGGAGCAGGAGTTCAGCAAGCGCGAACGTGACCTCGAGGCGCTGGGCAACCAGTTGCGCCAAGCCACGGAAAAGTTGGAAAAAGACGCCCCGACGCTGTCGGAGAGCCAGCGCAGCGCGCGCCAGCGGCAGCTGGCCGAGCTGGAGCGCGATTTCCAGCGCCGCCGGCGTGAGTTCCAGGAAGACCTGGCCCAGCGGCGCAACGAAGAGCTGCAGCAGGTCATCGAACGCGCCAACCGTGTCATCAAACAAATCGCCGAAAGCGAAAAATACGACCTCATCCTGCAAGAGGCCGTCTACATCGCGCCCAAGCACGACATCACCGACAAGGTGATCAACGGCCTCAACAACGCGCGCTGAGGGTGCGCGGGCACGCAACGGGCATGCCCATGGATGCAGTCGAAGCAACCGCGTCGTCGCGCGGCGGCGTGCCCTTGGCCGAACTGGTTCAAGCGCTGGGTGGTCAGCTCGAAGGCCACGCCGGGTGTCGGGTGCAACGCTTGGCCGCGCTGGCCGATGCCGATGAGCACGCTTTGTCCTTCGTGGCCCACCCGCGCTACCAGGCGCAGTTGCAGGCCAGCCGTGCCGGGACGGTGATCGCAAGCCCAGCGTTGGCGCCGCAGGTCCTGCAACGGCCCGACCCGCCGCCCGGAGGGTGGGCGGCCTGGGTGGTGCCGGATCCCTACGTGACGTTTGCCGCGCTGACGCGCTGGTGGCGCGCGCACGTGCAGCCGCGGCCTGCGTGGCGGGGGGTGCACCCCAGCGCCTGGATCGACCCCGGGGCGCGGGTCGATACCGACGCGCACGTCGGTCCATTTGCCGTCATCGAAGCCGGCGCCACCGTGGAGGCGGGGGCTGAAATCGGTGCGCACGCCCACGTGCAGGCCCGCGCCCACGTCGGCGCGGGCACGCGGCTGGGGCCGCACGTCGTGCTGGGCTACGACTGCCGCATCGGCGCGCGTGGCATCGTCCACGGTGGTACCGTCATCGGTGCCGACGGCTTTGGCTTTGCCCCAGTTCCGCTGCCAGAGGGCGACGGCCGCCGCTGGGACAAGATCGAGCAGCTCGGCGCAGTGCGCATCGGCGACGACGTCGAGATCGGCGCCAACTGCTGCATCGACCGGGGGGCGCTGGGCGACACCGTGCTGGAAGACGGCGTCAAGCTCGACAACCTGATCCAAATCGGCCACAACGTGCGCGTCGGGCGCCACACCGCGATGGCGGGCTGTGTCGGCATCGCCGGCTCGGCGCGCATCGGCGCCTTTTGTACGCTGGGCGGCGGCGCCATCGTGCTGGGTCACCTGGAATTGGCTGACCACGTGCACATCTCGGCTGCCTCGGTGGTGATGCGCTCGATCCTGCAGCCCGGGCAGTACAGCGGCATCTTTCCGATCGACGACAATCGCGCCTGGGAAAAAAACGCCGCCACGCTGCGCCAGCTGCACGCGCTGCGCGAGCGCCTCAAGGCCCTGGAACGACGCACTGCACCATGACGATGGACATCCACCAGATCCTCAAGCAACTGCCGCACCGTTACCCGATCCTGCTGGTCGACCGTGTGCTGGACATCCAAAAAGGCGTCTCGATTCGGGCGTTGAAAAACGTCACGATCAACGAGCCGGTGTTCACCGGGCACTTCCCGCACCGGCCGGTGTTTCCGGGCGTGCTGATGCTGGAGGCGCTGGCGCAAACCGCAGCGTTGCTGGCGTTTGACACGCTGGGCGTGACACCCGACGACAAGACCGTGTACTACTTCGCGGGCATCGATGGCGCCCGCTTCAAGCGACCGGTGGAGCCCGGTGACCAACTGGTGATGGAGGTGACGTTGCAGCGCATGAAGGCGGGCATCTTCAAGTTCGGTGCGGTCGCGCGGGTGGGCGACGAAGTGGCCTGCGAAGCCGAACTCATGTGCACCATGCGCACGATTGCCTGAGCCCAGGGGCACGCTGCCGATGGCCACCATCCACCCCACCGCGCTGGTCGACCCGCACGCCGAGCTGGACACCGACGTCGAGATCGGGCCCTACACCATCGTTGGCCCGCACGTGCGCATCGGCGCCGGCACGCGCGTGGCCGCGCACTGCGTGATCGAGGGGCGCACGACCATCGGCCCGCACAATCGCATCTACCCGTTCGTCAGTCTGGGGTTGCCGAGCCAGGACAAAAAATACGCGGGCGAGCCGTGCGAGCTCGTCATCGGTGCGCGCAACACCATCCGCGAATACAGCACCTACCACATCGGCACCGTGCAGGGTGGTGGCGTGACCCGTCTGGGTGACGACAACTGGATGATGGCCTACACCCACCTGGCGCACGACTGCGTGGTGGGCAACCACTGCATCTTTGCCAACAACGCGCAGTTGGCCGGCCATGTGCAGGTGGGCGATTGGGTGATTTTGGGCGGCTTCACCGTGGTGCACCAGTTCGTGCGCATCGGCGCGCACGCGATGACGGCGATGTGCGCGCTGCTGTTTGCCGACGTGCCACCCTTTGTGATGGCCCAAGGGCAGCCGGCGCAGGCCCGGTCGATGAATTTCGAGGGCCTGCGCCGCCGCGGCTTTGGGCCCGAGCGCATCGCCGCTGTCAAAGCCATGCACAAGGCCCTGTACCGCGAGGGCCTGACGTTGCCGCAGGCGGACGAGCGCATCGCCGCGCTGGCGCAGCGCTACCCTGCGGCCCACGACGACCTGGCGCTGATGCGCTCGTTTTTGGCCGGCGTCGATCCGCAGCGCGGCATCGTGCGCAGCCGCCGCGGCGCCGAGGCGTGAGCACGGCAGCGGCAATGAGCGCAAACCCCAGCCGTTGGATGGCGCTGGTGGCCGGCGAGGCCTCGGGCGACGTGTTGGCGGCGCAACTGCTGCAGGGGCTGCGTGCGCATTGGCCGGGGCTGCGCGCCGCCGGTATCGGTGGGCCCGCGTTGCAGGCGCAGGGGTTCGAGGCCTGGTGGCCCAGCGAGCGCCTGGCGGTGCGCGGCTACGTCGAGGTGCTGCGGCATTACCGCGCCATCGTGGCCATGCGCCGCGCGCTCAAGCAGCGCTTGCTGCACGAGCCACCGGCGTTGTTTGTGGGCGTGGATGCGCCCGACTTCAACCTGCCGCTGGAGGCCGACTTGCGCGCCGCCGGCGTGCGCACCGTGCACTTCGTCGCCCCCGCGATTTGGGCGTGGCGGCCCGAACGTGTGGAGCTGATTCGGCGTGCCTGTGACCATGTGCTGTGCATTTTTCCGTTCGAGCCGGCGCTGCTGGCCGAGCACGGCATCGCCGCCACCTACGTCGGCCATCCGCTGGCCAGCGTCATTCCGGCGCAGCCAGACCAGGCCGCCGCGCGCCAAGCGCTGGGCCTGCCGTTGGAC
Source organism: Tepidimonas aquatica (assembly GCF_007556585.1). Lineage (GTDB taxonomy): Bacteria > Pseudomonadota > Gammaproteobacteria > Burkholderiales > Burkholderiaceae_C > Tepidimonas > Tepidimonas aquatica. Next base: position 9,132 of record NZ_VJNA01000006.1, read on the forward strand.
GCCGCCGTGGTGGCGTTGCTGCCTGGCAGTAGGCGAGCCGAAATCGACCATCTGCTGCCGCGCATGCTGGCCGCTGCCGAGTGCATGCGCCAGCAACGGCCGCAGCTGCGCTTCGTGTTGCCCGCGGTGCCGGCGCTGCGCAGCGTGATCCTGCAGCATCTGCAGCGGGCGGCGGCCGGCGCCTGGGTGAAAGTGCTTGACGGGCGATCGCACGCGGCGCTGGCGGCGTGCGACGTCACGCTCGTGGCCAGCGGCACGGCCACGCTGGAAGCCGCGCTGTTCAAACGCCCGATGGTGATCGCGTACCACATGCACCCACTATCGTGGTGGATCACACGGCGCAAGATGCGCCAGCCGTGGGTGGGCTTGCCTAACATTTTGTGCCGTGAGTTCGTGGTGCCGGAACTGCTGCAGGACGCTGCCACGCCCGCGGCGATGGCGCAGGCGGCGTTGGCGTGGCTGGCCGACGATGCTGCCGCCCAGGCACGACGGCTGGCGCTGCAGCAGCGCTTCGCGGTGCTGCACGACGAGCTGCGCCGCGACACCGTCGGCGCGGCGCTGCAGGTGTTGCGTCCCATGCTTGAGAGGGCGTCATGAGCGCCACCCGACGCGTGGCCCGGACCAGCGTTCAGCCCGACCTGTGGACGCCGGGCGCGGGTGGCCTGATCGCCGGGGTCGATGAAGCCGGGCGAGGGCCGCTGGCTGGCCCCGTGGTGGCCGCTGCGGTCATTCTCGACGAACAGCGCCCGATTGCGGGCGTGGCCGACTCCAAGGTGCTGACCGCGGCACAGCGTCAACGGCTGTTCGAGCGCATCCACGCCGACGCGGTTGGCGTTGGGGTGGGGGTGGCCACGGTGGAGGAAATCGACCGCCTCAACATTTTGCAAGCCACCCTGCTGGCGATGCAGCGGGCCGTCGCGGCCCTGCCATGCCCGCCGGCGCGGGTGCGGGTGGATGGCAACCGGGTCCCCCAGCTGCCGATGCCGGCCGAGGCGGTGGTGCGTGGGGATGCCACGGTGGCGGCCATCGCCGCGGCTTCCATCGTGGCCAAAGTGACGCGCGACCGCCTGATGGACGACTTGCACGAGGCGTACCCACACTATGGCTTCGACCGCCACCGTGGCTACGGTACCGCCGTGCACCTGGCAGCCCTGCAGCGCTGGGGGGTGACGCCGGCGCACCGACGCAGCTTTGCGCCGGTGGAGCGTGCGCTGGCTGCCCAGGAGGGGGCCGCATGAGCCGCCGCACGCCGATCGAGCCGATCGCGTCGCGCGACAACCCGCGCTTCAAGCGGCTGCGCCGTTTGGTCGAAGACGCCGCAGCCTACCGCCGCGAAGGCGTGGTGTGGCTCGAAGGCGACCACCTGCTGCGCGCGCTGCTGGGCAGTGGGCAAACGCCGCAGGCGGTGGTGTTGACGCCTGCGGCAGCGCCGCTGTTGGCCGAGCTGCAGGCGCTGGGCCTGCCCCCCAGCGTGGCGGTGTGGTGGTTGACCCCGGCGTTGATGGGGCAGCTGAGCGCGCTGGCGTGCCCGGTGGCGCTGGGCGCGCTGGCCCGTCTGCCCGACGCGGTTGATCTGGACGCGGCGTTGCCCACCGTGGTGCTGGATCGGGTGCAGGATCCGGGCAACGTCGGCTCGATCCTGCGCACCGCCGCCGCCATGGGGTTTGCCCAGGTCGTGGCGTTGAAGGGCAGCGCGGGGTTGTGGTCGCCGAAGGTGGTGCGCGCGGGTATGGGGGCGCATTTTGCGCTGCGTTTGCTGGAGGGGGTGGAGCGCGCGGCGCTGGGAGCGCTGCGCGTGCCGCTGCTGGCCACCAGCTCGCACGCCGGCACGTGGCTGCACCAGGCGCGGCTGCCGTGGCCGTGCGCCTGGGTGTTTGGGCACGAAGGGCAGGGCGTCGACGCCGCGCTGCTGCAGCAGGCAAGCCTGCGTGTGCGCATCGCGCAGCCCGGCGGGCAAGAGTCGCTCAACGTGGCGGCTGCCGCGGCGATCTGCCTGCACGCCAGCGCCGTGGCGCGCCTGGGGGCTGCGACGCCGCATGCCAGCGGTATGCTGCGCCGCAGCGAGCCGCCGCTATAATCAAAAAGTTTATCCAGACCGCCGACAGCGCCGCACCCAAGGTGCGGCCGGGCCGGTGCGCGTGCTGCGGTCCGCGCCCCAGCGTCGGCGTCATCATCCATCCTGGAGTCCCGCACCGTGTTTCCCGTTGTTGCACCCGCCCTCCTCGCGCTTGCCGACGGCACGGTCTTTGAGGGGGTGTCGATCGGCGCGCCCGGTCGCACCTGTGGCGAGGTGGTGTTCAACACCGCCATCACCGGTTATCAGGAAATCCTCACCGACCCGAGCTACCGCCAGCAGCTCGTGACGCTGACGTACCCGCACATCGGCAACGTCGGCGTCAACGCCGAGGATGTCGAATCCGGCGCCATCCAGGCCGCCGGCCTGATCATCAAAGACCTGCCGCTGTTGCACTCCAACTTCCGTGCTGAACAAGCCCTGAGCGCGTACCTGCGCCGCGAGGGGGTCGTGGCCATCGCGGGTATCGACACCCGCGCGTTGACCCGCCGGTTGCGCGAGCACGGGGCGCAAAACGGCGCCATCGTGGCGCTGGAGGACGGCCAAACCATCACCGACGAGCTGCGCAGTCAGGCGGTGGCCGCCGCCCGCAGCGCCCCCAGCATGGCCGGGCTGGACCTGGCGCAGGTGGTCAGCACGGCGCAACCGTACGAGTGGACCGAAACCGAGTGGCGCCTGCGGCGCGACGACGGCACGCCCGGCTACGGCCGTTTGGCCGAGGCGCGCTGGCACGTGGTGGCCTATGACTTTGGCGTCAAGCGCAACATCTTGCGCATGCTGGCCGAGCGCGGCTGCCGTGTGACCGTGGTGCCGGCCAGGACGCCCGCGTCCGACGCGCTGGCGCTGCGCCCTGATGGCGTGTTTCTCTCCAACGGCCCCGGCGACCCCGAGCCGTGCGACTACGCCATCGCGGCCGCCGCCACCATCATCGAGCGCGGCGTGCCCACCTTTGGCATCTGCCTGGGGCACCAAATCATGGCGCTGGCCAGCGGGGCGCGCACGTTCAAGATGAAATTCGGCCACCACGGTGCCAACCACCCGGTCAAAGACCTCGACAGCGGGCGTGTCAGCATCACCAGCCAGAACCACGGCTTTGCCGTTGACGAGGCCAGCCTGCCGGCGCACCTGCGCGCCACCCACGTCAGCCTGTTCGACGGTACGCTGCAGGGCATTGCCCGCACCGACCGGCCGGCGTTTGGTTTTCAAGGGCACCCCGAGGCCAGCCCCGGGCCGCACGACATCGCCTACCTGTTCGACCGTTTCGTGGGCCTGATGCAAGCGCACCAGGCCGCCTAACGCAGCGCGTCGCCACGCCAACCGGACACACCATGCTGGGTATCACCGACCTGACCACCTTCGTCATCGGCACCATCGTCATCGTGCTGTTGCCGGGGCCCAATTCGATGTACGTGCTGTCGGTGGCGTCGCGCCACGGCGTGTGGCGTGGCTACCAGGCGGCGTGTGGCGTCTTCGTCGGCGACACCATCCTGATGGCGCTGTCGGCGGCGGGCCTGGCGTCGGTGCTGACGGCCAACCCCTGGGTGTTCATGGCGGTCAAGTACGCAGGCGCGGCCTACCTGGCCTGGATCGGCCTGGGGTTGCTGCGCGGGGCGTGGCAGGGCTGGCGTGCGGGCGCGGCGGGCCCCCAGCGGGTGCAGACCACTCCCGCGCCGCAACCGCCCGACAACGGCTGGCGCACAGCGCTGGGCAGCCCGTTTCGCCGCGCCTTGTCGATCAGCCTGCTCAACCCCAAGGCGATCTTTTTCTTCATCTCGTTTTTTGTGCAGTTCGTGGACCCCGCCTACCCCTGGCCCGTGATCAGCTTCGTGGTGCTGGGGACCATCGTGCAGGTGGCCAGCGCGCTGTACCTCAGTGCCTTGATCTTTGCCGGTGACCGGCTGGCGCAGGCGTTTCGCGCCCGCCGCCAGCTGGCCGCGGTGCTCAACGCCGTGGTGGGTGGCGTGTTCATCGGTTTCGGCGTGCGCCTGGCGCGCGCGACCTCCCCCTGATCGAACCACCCGTCAGGCTTTCCGCTCGACATCATGCCCAAGCGACAAGACCTCCGCAGCATCCTCATCATCGGCGCCGGCCCCATCGTCATCGGGCAGGCGTGCGAGTTCGACTACTCCGGCGTGCAGGCCTGCAAGGCCCTGCGCGAGGAGGGCTACCGCGTCATCTTGATCAACAGCAACCCGGCCACGATCATGACCGACCCGGCCACGGCCGACGCGGTCTACATTGAGCCGATCACGTGGCAGACGGTCGAAAAAATCATCGCCAAGGAGCGCCCCGACGCCATCCTGCCGACGATGGGCGGGCAAACCGCGCTGAACTGCGCGCTGGACCTGTGGCGCAACGGCGTGTTGCACAAATACAAGTGCGAGCTGATCGGCGCCAGCCCCGAGGCCATCGACAAGGCCGAAGACCGGCAAAAGTTCAAGGAGGCGATGACGCGCATCGGGCTGGAGTCGGCGCGCTCCGGCATCGCGCACAGCATGGAGGAGGCGTGGGCGGTGCAGCGGGTGGTGGGCTTTCCGGCCGTCATCCGGCCCAGCTTCACGCTGGGCGGCACGGGGGGCGGCATCGCCTACAACCCGGAGGAGTTCGAGACCATCTGCAAGCGGGGGCTGGAGGCCTCGCCGACCAGCGAGCTGCTGATCGAAGAGTCGCTGGTGGGCTGGAAAGAGTTCGAGATGGAGGTGGTGCGCGACCGCGCCGACAACTGCATCATCGTGTGCTCGATCGAAAACCTCGACCCGATGGGCGTGCACACCGGCGACTCGATCACCGTGGCGCCAGCGCAGACGCTGACCGACAAAGAATACCAGCGCATGCGCGACGCCTCGATCGCGGTGCTGCGCGAAATCGGTGTCGACACCGGTGGCTCCAACGTGCAGTTCGCCATCAACCCGCGCGACGGGCGCATGATCGTCATCGAAATGAATCCGCGCGTGAGCCGCTCCTCGGCGCTGGCGTCCAAGGCGACCGGCTTTCCGATCGCCAAGGTGGCGGCCAAGCTCGCGGTCGGCTACACGCTCGACGAGCTGCGCAACGAGATCACCGGCGGCGCCACCCCGGCGTCGTTCGAGCCGACGATCGACTACGTCGTCACCAAGATCCCGCGCTTTGCGTTCGAGAAGTTCCCGCAGGCCAACGACCGCCTGACCACGCAGATGAAATCGGTGGGCGAGGTCATGGCCATCGGTCGCACGTTCCAGGAAAGCTTCCAAAAAGCCTTGCGCGGGCTGGAGGTGGGCGTCGATGGCATGAACGAAAAAACCCAGGACCGCGAAACGCTGGAGCGCGAGCTGGGTGAACCGGGGCCGGAGCGCATCTGGTACGTGGGCGACGCCTTCGCGGCCGGCTGGACGCTGGACGAGGTGCACCACTTCACCAAAATCGACAAGTGGTTTCTGGCACAGATCCAGGAGATCGTGCACATCGAGCTGGCGCTGGACCGCCACACCGCCCAGCATGGGGCGCAGGCGCTGCAGGCGCTGGACGCCGCCACGCTGCGCACGCTCAAGCGCAAGGGCTTTTCGGACCGGCGGCTGGCCAAGCTGCTGGCCAGCACCGAAGACGCGGTGCGCGCGCGCCGCCACGCGTTGGGCATCCGCCCGGTGTACAAGCGCGTAGACACCTGCGCGGCCGAGTTCGCCAGCCACACCGCCTACATGTACTCGACCTACGAGGACGAGTGCGAAGCCCAGCCCAGCCAGCGGCGCAAGATCATCGTGCTTGGTGGCGGCCCCAACCGCATCGGCCAGGGCATCGAGTTCGACTACTGCTGCGTGCACGCGGCGCTGGCCCTGCGCGAAGACGGTTTCGAGACCATCATGGTCAACTGTAACCCGGAAACCGTCTCGACCGACTACGACACGTCGGACCGGCTGTACTTCGAGCCGTTGACGCTGGAGGACGTGCTGGAAATCGTCGCCGTCGAGCGGCCCGAGGGTGTCATCGTGCAATACGGCGGACAGACCCCGCTGAAGCTGGCGCTGGGGCTGGAGCGCGCGGGCGTGCCGATCATCGGCACCAGCCCCGACATGATCGACGCCGCCGAGGACCGCGAGCGCTTTCAGCAAATGCTGCACCGGCTGGGCCTGAAGCAGCCCCCCAACGCCACCGCCCGCACCGAGACCGAGGCGATGGCCAAGGCGGCCGAGCTGGGCTACCCGTTGGTGGTTCGTCCCAGCTACGTGCTGGGTGGGCGTGCCATGGAGATCGTGCACGAGCCGCGCGACCTGGAGCGCTACATGCGCGAAGCGGTCAAGGTCAGCAACGACTCGCCGGTGCTGCTGGACCGCTTCCTCAACGACGCCATCGAGTGCGACGTCGATTGCGTGCGTGACGCCAGTGGGAAGGTGCTGATCGGCGGCGTGATGGAGCACATCGAGCAGGCGGGGGTGCACTCGGGCGACTCGGCCTGCTCGCTGCCGCCGTACTACCTGAGCGCGGCCACGGTGGCCGAGATCAAGCGGCAGACCGCCGCGCTGGCCGAGGCCTTGCAGGTGGTGGGGCTGATGAACGTGCAGTTCGCCATCCAGGAGGTGGACGACGGCGGCGCCAAGCGAGATGTGATCTACGTGCTGGAGGTCAACCCGCGCGCCAGCCGCACCGTGCCGTTTGTCTCCAAGGCCACGGGCATCCCGCTGGCCAAGGTGGCGGCGCGCTGCATGGCGGGCAAGACGCTCGCACAACAGGGCGTCACGCGCGAGGTCACGCCGCCGTACTTCAGCGTCAAGGAGGCGGTGTTCCCGTTCGTCAAGTTCCCGGGTGTGGACACCATCCTGGGGCCGGAGATGAAGTCCACCGGCGAGGTGATGGGCGTGGGCCGCAGCTTCGGCGAGGCGTTCGTCAAGAGCCAGCTCGGCGCCGGCGTGCGCCTGCCGCGGCCCACCGACGCGGTGCGCAAGATCTTCCTGTCGGTCAAGCCCGGCGACAAGGCGCGCGTGGTGCCGATCGCGCGCGATCTGGCGGCGATGGGCTTCGAGCTCGTGGCCACGCGCGGCACCGCCGCGGCGATCCAGGCCGCCGGGGTGCCATGTACCGTGGTCAACAAGGTCACCGAGGGCCGCCCGAACATCGTCGACATGATCAAGAACGGCGAGATCGCCATGGTCATCAACACGGTGGAAGAGCGCCGCAACGCGATTGCCGACTCGCGCTACATCCGCGTGGCGTCGCTGGCCAACCGTGTGACCACCTTCACGACGATCTTCGGCGCCGAAGCCGCCGTCGAGGGCATGAAGGTCATGGACGACCTGCCGGTGCACTCGCTGGCCGAGCTGCACGCCCAGTTGACCTGATGGCGCCGCGCCGATTTGGCGCTATCATCACGGCATTCGACGACCGCACCGCCGACCGGCAACGTTCGGCGGTTTGCTTTTGTAGGGACGAACTCCATGCCGACCATTCCGTTGACCAAACGTGGTGCTGACAAGCTCAAGGAGGAGCTGCACCGCCTCAAGACCGTCGAGCGTCCAGCCGTGATCCAGGCCATCGCTGAAGCGCGTGCGCAGGGGGACCTGAGCGAAAACGCCGAGTACGACGCCGCCAAGGACCGTCAGGGCTTCATCGAGGGTCGCATCAAGGAAATCGAGGGCAAGCTGGCCGCGGCCCAGGTCATCGACCCGGCGTCGCTCGACGCCGGCGGCAAAGTGGTGTTTGGCGCCACCGTCGAGCTGGAGGATCAAGACAGCGGCGAGACCGTCACCTACCAAATCGTCGGTGAGGACGAAGCCGACCTCAAGTTGGGGTTGATCAACGTGTCCAGCCCGATCGCGCGCGCCCTCATCGGCAAGGAGGAAGGCGACGTGGCCGAGGTGCAGGCGCCCGGCGGCGTGCGCCGGTACGAAATCGTGGCCGTGCGCTACGAGTGAGGGCCGTTGCCGTGCCTGAGCTTGCCCAAGCCTGGACGCAACGCTGGCCGCTGCTGGTGGCGGCGCTGTGGTGGGGCGTGGTGACGGCGTGGAGCTTTGGCGCCGTGCCGCTGGTGTTTGCGCACTTCAACAACCCGGCCGTGGCCGGGGGCTTGGCGGCGCGCTTGTTCCAATACCAGTCGTGGCTCAGCGTGGGTGCGGCGCTGGTGCTGTTGCTGTGGGGGCGCGCGCAGCGCGGGCGCGGCCAAGCGGGCGACGCCAGCTGGGCGCTGTTGCCGTGGTTGCTGCTGGGGGCGCTGGCTGGGTTGGTGCAAGAGTTCGGCGTGGCGCACAAGATTCTGACCGCGCGCCAAACCGAGGCGAACCTGGCGCTGTGGCACAGCGTTGGCAGCGCGCTGGTGCTGCTGCAGTGGCTGTGCGCGCTGCGCGCGCTGTGGTGGTTCGCGGGGCGGCGGCCGGCGGGTTGATGCCAACCGGCTTGCGCATGACCATGGGTGGCGCCGGCCGTTGCTGTGGCGCCATGGCGTACTTGCCCAATGAAAGTCAGTGAGGTGCTGGAACTGCTGCGACGCGATGGATGCCAGTTGGTGGCGACGCGAGGCAGTCACCGTCAATTCAAGCATCCGTCCAAGCCCGGGCGGGTGACCGTGGCAGGCAAGCCAAGCGACAACCTGGCGCCGGCGACGCTCAACAGCATCCTCAAGCAGGCATCCCTGAAAGGCTGAAACCATGCGCTACGCGATCGTCATCGAAAAGGCTGGCAACAATTATTCCGGGTACGTGCCGGATTTGCCTGGCTGCGTGGCCACGGGCGCCACGGTCGAAGAAACCGAAGCGGAACTGTTGGCCGCCATTCAATTTCACCTCGACGGGCTGCGGCAGGATGGCGTGGCGCCGCCCCCCGCGCACAGCGTGGTGGAGTACATGTTTGTGCCCGCCTGAGTGCCTGCCGGGCCGGTATGTTAGCCCGGTGGCCCGGCGTGGTTCACCCCGCGGCGCGCTCGGCCGCTTCGACGGTATTGAGCAACAGCATTGCGATCGTCATCGGCCCGACGCCGCCGGGCACCGGGGTGATCCAGCCCGCCACCTCACGCACGGTGTCGAAGTCGACGTCGCCGCACAGCTTGCCGTCGGGCAGGCGGTTGATGCCGACGTCCAGCACGACGGCGCCCGGCTTGACCATGTCGGCGGTCAGCATGCGTGGGCGCCCCACCGCGGCCACCACGACGTCGGCCTGGCGCGTGAAGTGTCCCAGGTCCGCCGTGGCGCTGTGGCAGATCGTCACCGTGGCGTTGGCCTGCAACAGCAGCAGCGCCATCGGCTTGCCGACGATGTTGCTGCGACCGATGACCACCGCGTGCTTGCCGCGCAGCTCGATGCCGATGTGCTCCAGCATCTTCACGCAGCCGTACGGCGTGCACGGCCAGTAGCCACGCTGGCCCACCAGCAGCGCGCCGGCGTTGGCCACATGGAAACCATCGACGTCCTTGGCCGGTGCAATGGCTTCGATGACGCGCTGCGCGTCGATGTGGGGCGGCAGCGGCAACTGCACCAGGATGCCGTGGATGGTGGGGTCGGCGTTGAGGGCCGCGATGCGGGCCAGCAGCTCGTCTTGGGTCAGGCTGGCCGGGTAGGTTTCCAGCACCGAGTGGATACCGGCTTCGCCACAGGCCTTGACTTTGTTGCGCACATAGACCTGGCTGGCGGCGTCGTCGCCGACCAGGATCACGGCCAAACCGGGGCGGTGGCCGCGCGCGGCCAGGGCAGCGGCGCGCTCCGCGACACGGGCGCGCCATTGGCGGGCCAGCGCCACGCCGTCGATCAGTTGGGCGGTCATCGGTTCAAACCTTGGTTGGCGGCACGGGCGCCAGTGCGATCTTGAGCAGGTCGGCCACGGTGTTGGCGCCCAACTTTTCCATGATGTTGGCGCGGTGCGCCTCCACCGTCTTGATGCTGATGCCGAGGTCGTCGGCGATTTGTTTGTTGAGCCGGCCGGCGACGATACGTTCCAGCACCTGCGACTCGCGCGTGGTCAGCTTGGCCAGCAGGGCCTCGCGGGTGGCGGCCTGTTGGTACACGGCAAAGGCTTCGCGCGCGCGCTGCAGCATCTTGTCCACCAACGCCAGCAGCTGCGCCTCGTCGAAGGGTTTTTGAATGAAGTCGACCGCCCCTTTTTTCATCGACGCCACCGCCATCGGGACATCGCCGTGGCCGGTGATGAAGCAAATCGGCAAGGGCGACTGGCGCTCCAGCAGCCGGTCTTGCAGCTCCAGGCCGGTCATGCCGCCCATGCGGATGTCGGCGATCAGGCAGGCCACTTCGCGCGGGTCGTAGCGGGCTAAAAAGGCTTCGGCCGACTCGAAGCTGCGCACCCGGTAGTCCTGCCCTTCCAACAACCATTGCAGCGAGTCGCGCACGGCTTCGTCGTCATCGACAACGTAAACGGTTCCGCGTTTCGGGTTCAGGCTCATCGTCATCCTAAGGTGGGCAAGGTGAGGGCGCCGCGCGTGTCCGCGTCGGGCGCTGACGCGGCCGCCGCGGGCAGCCAGACGCTGAATTCACAGCCGGCCACCACGCTGCCATTGTAGAGGTTGCGCGCCTGCAGCCGGCCGTGGTGGGACTCGATGATCGAGCGGCACAGCTTGAGGCCGATGCCCATGCCGTCGGCCTTGGTGCTGTAAAAAGCGTCGTAAATGCGCTCGAGCTGTTCGGGCGGGATGCCGCAGCCGTTGTCGCGCACGACGAACTCGATGCCGGCGCGTTCGTCGAGCCGGCGTGGCGTGATGGTGAGCTCCACCTGGCGCTGCCCGGGGGGGCGTTGCGCGCATTGGATGGATTCGCCGGCGTTTTTGAGCAGGTTGATCAGCACCTGTTCGATCAGGATCGGGTCCACCATCAACGCCGGCAGCCGCTCGGCTTGGTAGACGTTGAGGCGCACCAGGTGGCGCTTGAGTTCGATGGTGGCCAGCTCGACCGCGTTGGCCACGATTTGACCGACGTCGGCCAACGTGAGCTGCGGCTCGCTCTTTTTGACGAAGGCGCGGATGCGCTGGATGATGGAGCCGGCACGCTGCGCCTGGCGCGCGGTTTTTTCCAGCGCCACCAGCATGTCCTCGGGGTCGGCGCGGCCGCTGCGCAGGCGGCTGATGAGACCGTTGGCGTAGTTGCTGATCGCGGTCAGCGGCTGGTTGAGCTCGTGCGCGACGCTGGAGGCCATCTCGCCCATCGTGATCAGACGGCTGGCGGTGGCGGCGCGTTCAGCTTGCAGTTGCGCCTGTTCTTCGGCAAGGCGGCGGGCGGTGATGTCGGTGGCGATCAGCATTTGCACCAAGCGGCCATCGACCCAGGTGAGGTAGCGGGTGCGCAGTTCCAGCCATTTGCCGAGTTCGGGTACGTGGATTTGGGCGTGTTCGGCCACGGCTTCCACCAGCACGTCGGCGGGCAGGCCGACCAGATGATCCACGTGGTCATTGACGTCCTGCGCCGGCAGCACCGGCACCGCGGCGCACAACTCCAGCAACCGCTCATGCCCCGCCGAGCCGTCGCCGAACCAGTTGCGGTACATGCGGTTGGCAAACAGCAGCTCATGGCTGTGCAGCGGCGCCACCGAGATGGCTTCATCCAGACTGTCCAGCACGGTGGCGAAACGGTCGTACGAGGCCGTCAACTCCTCGCGGATGCGGCGCGGCTCGGTGATGTCGGTCATCGACGTCATCCAGCCGGTCTGCCGCCCCTGCGGGTCGATCAGCGGCGAGACGTACATGCGCGCGTAGAAGATGCTGCCGTTTTTGCGCTTGACCGGCACTTCGAAGCCGCCGGGTGTGTTGCGGCCGGAGATTTCGTCGTGCAGCCGCGCCATCAGCTGCTCGTGCTCGGTTTCGGGCCAATACGGGAACGGCGCGGTGGTGCCGATCAGCTCTTCTTCGCTCCAGCCGGTCATGTCGCAAAAGGCGCGGTTGACGTAGGTGATGCGCCCTTGCATGTCCAGCGCGCGCATGCCCGTCAGCATGGAGTTTTCCATGGCGCGGCGAAAGTTGGTTTCGGCCAGCAGGGCGCGTTGCGCCTGCAGCCGACGGCGCGTGTGGCGCAGGTTGGCCACCAGCATCCACAGCGTGGCCGCGCTCATCGCCCCCACCAGCCAAAACAGCGCCTCCGCGGTGCGGTCACGCTCGCCGCGCACCGCGTGCAGCCGCACCAGCACGCTGTTGCCCACGGGCGACAAGGCCAGGGCATGGCTCTGGGGCTGCGCGCCCCACGGCAGCAGCGGCCACACGCCGTGGGGGCGTGGGGGCAGCGGGTCGCCCGCCAGCACCCGGTCGCTGTCGTCCACGAGCGTGACGGTGTAGCGCGCCAGCAGCTCGGGGGGCACGCCGTAGCGCAGCAGGGCGTCGAGCGCCAGTTCCGCCAACACCACCCCGCCAAAGCGGCGCTGGTTTTCGAACGGAACAGCCAGCAGCAGCACCCACCCGCCGTCGCTGCTGCGCTGCGGTTTGGAGTACATGGGTTGGTGCAGGTCGCGGGCCAGCTCGATGACGCCGCCGCCCAGCCCAGGCGCCAGCCGCTCGCCCGCGCGGCGCGTGGATCGATTCAACGTGGGGACGCCGTAGCCCGTGACGACCTCGCGGTAGGCGTCCACCCAGTACAGGGCGGTGAGCTCCGGGTGTTGCAGCACGAGGTTCTCGGCCTGGGCGACGAAGGCGGTCTCCTCCACCGTGCGGTTGGCAATGTCGCGCGCCAGCCGCATCGTCTGCTCTTGCCGTTCGAGCAGCCGCAGCCGCAGCCGCTGTTGGGCGTACTCGGTGTCGCGCACCATCGCTTCACGCTCGCGCGCCGCGTCCTCGCGCGTGAAATACATCAGCGCCACGCCGATGGCACCAAGAAACAGCAGCAGCGATACCACCGGCCCCGCCATGGCCAGCCGGTCCTGTTGCTGCGGTGGCAGCCGGTGCCACCACCGCTGCCAAGCCAGCAGCGGCCGACGCCACCACGGTGGCGCCGTCGAGCGCTCGTGCATCGTGCCCATCGTGGCGGGGAGTTTAGGGCAAACCCGGGGGTCGCTGGTTGGACGTGTGGTCCGTGGCGCGGCAACAGGTTGGGGACGTTTGGCTGCGGAGGATTTGGTGCCGCATTATGAAATGAAAAATCGTCATTTGGAAAGAGGGGATTTTTGTGCGACACTTCGTGACAAGCCGGCCGCCGCGCCGTACCCTTTGTGTCGTGTCACCCGAGGAGACGCTGCCATGTCCGAACCGATCCCCCCGATTTCCCCGCTGGTTGCCCCCGACGCCGACCCCCAGGAGACGCGTGAGTGGCTCGAAGCACTCGACGCCGTCATCGAGCGCGAAGGCCCTGAGCGGGCACACTACCTGCTCGAGCAGCTCCTCGAAGAAGCGCGCGAGCACAGCATCGATCTGCCGTTTTCGGCCACCACGGGTTACGTCAACACGATCGAACCCGACGAGGAGGAGCGCTGCCCCGGCAACCTGGAGCTGGAGGGGCGGCTGCGCGCCTACATGCGCTGGAACGCGATGGCGATGGTCGTCAAGGCCAACCGGCTCGAGTCCCCCGATGGCAGCGAGCTGGGCGGGCACATCAGCTCGTTTCAGTCGCTGGCGCACCTGCTGGCGTGCGGCTTCAACCACTTTTGGCACGCCGACGACACCGACGCTGGCGGCACCCACGGGGGCGACCTGCTGTACATCCAAGGGCACAGCGCGCCCGGCATCTACGCGCGGGCGTTTCTGGAGGGGCGTATCACCGAGGAGCAGTTGCTGAACTTCCGCCAGGAGGTCGAAGGCAAGGGGCTGTCCAGCTACCCCCACCCCAAGCTGATGCCTGAGTTTTGGCAGTTCCCCACGGTGTCGATGGGGCTGGGTCCGATCATGGGTATCTACCAGGCGCGGTTCTTGAAATACCTGCACGCGCGCGGCATTGCCGACACCTCGCGGCGCAAGGTTTGGGTGTTCTGCGGCGACGGCGAAATGGACGAGCCCGAGAGCATGGGCGCGATCGGCCTGGCCGCGCGCGAGGAGCTAGACAACCTGATTTTCGTCGTCAACTGCAACCTGCAGCGGCTGGACGGTCCGGTGCGGGGCAACGGCAAGATCATCCAGGAGCTGGAGGGCGACTTCCGCGGCGCGGGCTGGAACGTCATCAAGCTGTTGTGGGGTAGCAACTGGGATCCGCTGCTGGCGCGCGACAAAGAGGGCGTGCTGCGGCGCATCATGATGGAAACGCTCGACGGCGACTACCAGGCGTTCAAGGCCAACGACGGCGCCTATGTGCGCAAGCACTTCTTCGGCCGCCACCCCAAGGCGCTGGAGCTGGTGGCCAAGATGAGCGACGAGGACATCTGGGCGTTGCGCCGCGGCGGGCATGACGCCCAGAAGGTCTACGCGGCGTTTCACCGCGCGTACCACCACAAGGGGCAACCCACCGTGATCCTTGTCAAGACCGTCAAGGGCTACGGCATGGGCCGTGCCGGCGAGGGCAAAAACACCGCGCACCAGACCAAAAAGCTCACCGACGAGGACATCCGTTACTTCCGCGACCGTTTCAACATCCCGATCCCCGACAGCGAGCTGCCCAAGATCCCGTTTTACAAGCCGGCCGATGACACGCCGGAGATGAAATACCTGCACGAGCGCCGCAAGGCGTTGGGGGGTTACCTGCCCAAGCGGCGCGTCAAGAGCGACGAGCAGTTCACGGTGCCGGCGCTGGCCACGTTCCAGGTGCTGCTGGAGCCCACGGCCGAGGGGCGCGAAATCTCCACCACCCAGGCCTACGTGCGCTTCCTGACGCAGCTGCTGCGCGACAAGGCGCTGGGGCCGCGTGTGGTGCCGATCCTGGTCGATGAGGCACGCACCTTCGGCATGGAGGGCCTGTTCCGCCAGATCGGCATCTACAACCCCAAGGGCCAGCTGTACACCCCGGTGGACAAAGACCAGGTGATGTACTACCGCGAGGACCAGGCTGGCCAAATCCTCCAAGAGGGCATCAACGAGGCGGGGGGGATGAGCTCGTGGATCGCGGCGGCGACGTCGTACTCGACGAACAACCGCATCATGATCCCGTTTTTCATCTACTACTCGATGTTTGGGTTCCAGCGCTTTGGCGACTTGGCCTGGGCAGCGGGTGACATGCAGGCGCGCGGCTTTTTGCTGGGCGGCACCTCCGGGCGCACCACGCTCAACGGCGAGGGGCTGCAGCACCAGGATGGCCACAGCCACATGATCGCGGCCACCATCCCCAACTGCATCAGCTACGACCCCACGTTTGCGCACGAGGTGGCGGTGATCTTGCACCATGGCCTCAAGCGCATGGTCGAGCAGCAGGACAACGTCTTTTTCTACATCACGCTGCTCAACGAAAACTACGCCCACCCGGGCCTGCAACCGGGCACGGAAGCGCAAATCATTCAAGGCATGTACCTGTTGCGCGAGGGTCCGAAGCTGACGCCGCGTGTGCAGCTGCTGGGCAGTGGCGCGATCCTGCGCGAGTCGTTGGAAGCGCAAACGCTGCTGGCGCGCGACTGGGGCGTGGCGGCCAACGTGTGGAGCTGCCCGAGTTTTACGCAACTGGCGCGTGACGGCCACGACTGCGAGCGCTGGAACATGCTGCACCCCACCGCCGAGCCGCGCGTGCCGTTTGTCACGCGCCAGTTGGCCGAGCACCCGGGGCCGGTGGTGGCCTCCACCGACTACGTGCGGGCCTACGCGGAGCAAATCCGCCCCTTCATCCCGGCCGGCCGGCCCTACAAGGTGTTGGGCACCGACGGCTTTGGCCGCAGCGACTTCCGCTGGCGCCTGCGGCGTCACTTCGAGGTCGACCGCCACTACATCACGGTGGCGGCGCTCAAAGCACTGGCCGAGCAGGGCGCCGTGCCGGCCAGCCGCGTGGCCGAGGCAATTGCCAAGTACGGCATCGACGCCGACAAGATCAACCCGCTGTACGCCTGAGGGCAGGGAGGAGTGACCATGGCCGTGGTGGAAGTGAAGGTTCCGGACATTGGGGACTTCAAGGATGTGGCGGTGATCGAGGTGCTGGTGCAGCCTGGGCAGAGGGTGGAGGTTGACCAGTCGCTGATCACGGTGGAGTCGGACAAGGCGTCGATGGAGATACCGTCGAGCCATGCGGGGGTGGTGCAGGAGCTGCGGGTCAAGCTTGGGGACAAGGTGTCGGAGGGTTCGGTGATTGCGCTGCTGCAGGTCGAGGGTGCGGTGGCGCAGGGCGAGCCGGCGCCGCTGTCCAGTGTGGTGGCGCCCGCTGCGGTGGTGGCTGAGGCCGCAACCTCGCCGGCGGCTGCGGCCGCGGCGCCTGCGGCTGCAACGCCCCCTGCTGCCCCTGCCGCACCGGCGGCGCTCACCCCCCCGCCGGCGCCAGCCGGGGTGGGGGCACACGAGCCGACCCGTGCGCCGGTGGGGTTGCCCCACGCGTCGCCGTCGGTGCGCAAGCTGGCGCGCGAGCTTGGCGTGCCACTGGACGAGGTGCGTGGCAGCGGCCCCAAAGGGCGCATCACCGCCGAGGATGTGCAGGCTTTCACCCGGGCCGTCATGCGCGGTGAGCAGCAGACCCGCGCGCAGCTGGCCAAAGCCGCTGCGCCTGCAGCCGCGCAAGGTGGCGACGGCGCGGCGCTGGGCCTGCTGCCGTGGCCGAAAGTGGACTTTGCCAAGTTCGGCCCGATCGAGCGGCGTGAGCTCAGCCGCATCAAGCGCATCAGCGGCGCCAACCTGATGCGCAACGCCGTGATGATCCCCGCCGTCACCAACCACGACGACGCCGACGTCACCGAGCTGGAGGCCTTCCGCGTCCAGCTCAACAAAGAGTACGAAAAGCAGGGCATCAAAGTCACGATGCTGGCCTTTCTGATCAAGGCCTGCGTGGCGGCGTTGAAAAAATTCCCCGAGTTCAACAGCTCGCTCGACGTCGAAGGTGGCAGCGAGGCGCTGATCCTCAAAAACTACTGGCACATTGGCTTTGCCGCCGACACGCCCAACGGGTTGGTGGTGCCGGTGGTGCGCGACGCCGACCGCAAGGGCGTGCTGCAGATCGCGCAGGAAACGGCCGAGTTGGCCCAAAAGGCCCGCGACGGCAAGCTCAGCCCTGCGGAGATGAGTGGCGCGACGTTCACCATCTCCAGCCTGGGTGGCATCGGTGGGCGTTACTTCACGCCGATCATCAACGCGCCGGAAGTGGCCATCCTGGGGGTGTGCAAGGCGCGTACCGAGCCGGTGTGGAACGGTCAGGCGTTCGTGCCGCGGCTGATGCTGCCGTTGTCGTTGACGTGGGACCACCGTGTCATCGACGGCGCGGCGGCGGCGCGCTTCAACGCCTACCTCGGTCAATTGCTGGCCGATTTCCGTCGCATCGTACTCTGAGAGGGGAGGGTAACCATGGCGCTGGTGGAAGTGAAGGTACCGGACATTGGGGACTTCAAGGATGTGGCGGTGATTGAGGTGCTGGTGCAGCCTGGGCAGAGGGTGGAGGTTGACCAGTCGCTGATTACGGTGGAGTCGGACAAGGCGTCGATGGAGATACCGTCGAGCCATGCGGGGGTGGTGCAGGAGCTGCGGGTCAAGCTGGGCGACAAGGTGTCGGAGGGCTCGGTGATTGCGCTGCTGCAAACGGAGGCGGCGCAGGCGCCAGCACCGGCGGGCAGCGCCGCTGCGGCGCCCGTGGCCGCGGCGACGCCAGCGGCCGCCCCTGCAACGACCATGCCCCCCGCGGCGGACGCGGGGACGTCGGCGGCGGTTGGCCGCGCTTCTTACGACGGTGCGGTGGACCTTGCGTGCGACGTGCTGGTGCTGGGCGGCGGCCCCGGCGGGTACTCGGCCGCGTTTCGCGCGGCCGACCTGGGCCTGAAGGTGGTGCTGGTGGAACGCTACCCGTCGTTGGGCGGGGTCTGCCTCAACGTCGGTTGCATTCCCAGCAAGGCGTTGCTGCATGTGGCCGCGGTCATCGACGAAGCGCGGCATCTGGCCGGCGCCGGTGTGACGTTCGGCGCGCCGCAGATCGACCTGGCCGGCCTGCGCGCGCACAAGGACGGCGTGATCGGCAAGCTGACAGCGGGTCTGGCCGCGATGGCCAAGATGCGCAAGGTGACGGTGCTGCGTGGCTACGGTGTCTTCGTTGGGCCGCACCACGTGGCGGTGGAGGAAACCACCGGCGCCGGCCAGGACAAGACCGGTCGCCAACAGGTGGTCGCGTTCAAACGCTGCATCGTGGCGGCCGGCTCACAAGCGGTGCGCCTGCCCTTTTTGCCGCAGGACGAGCGCGTGGTCGACTCCACCGGCGCGCTGCAATTGTCGCGGGTGCCCGAGCGCATGTTGATCATCGGCGGCGGCATCATCGGGCTGGAGATGGGCACGGTCTACAGCACGTTGGGCGCGCGGCTGGAGGTGGTCGAGATGCTCGACGGCCTGATGCCCGGCGCCGACCGTGACCTGGTCAAGGTGTGGCAGCGCCTCAACGCGCCGCGCTTCGATGCCATCCGCCTGCGAACGCGCACGGTGGCGGCCGAAGCCACGGCCGACGGCATCCGGGTGCAGTTTGAGGCCGCCGACGGCACCCGCAGCGAAGGGCTGTACGACCTTGTGCTGCAGGCTGTCGGGCGTGCACCCAACGGGCGCAAGATCGGTGCCGACGCGGCGGGGCTGCCGGTGGACGAACGGGGCTACCTGCGCGTCGATCGCCAAATGCGCACCGCCGTGCCGCACATTTTTGCCATCGGCGACATCGTTGGCCAGCCGATGCTGGCGCACAAGGCGGTGCACGAAGGCCATGTGGCCGCGGAGGTCATCGCCGGCGAGCTGCTGGGCGATGAGCAGCTCGCGCGCACCGCGTTCGACGCCCGCGTCGTGCCCAGCGTGGCCTACACCGATCCGGAAATCGCCTGGGTGGGCCTGACCGAGGACCAGGCCAAAGCGCAAGGCATCGCGGTGGACAAGGGACTGTTTCCGTGGACCGCGTCGGGGCGCGCGATCGCCAACCGGCGTGACGAAGGCTTCACCAAGCTGCTGTTCGACAAGGCCACGCACCGCATCGTGGGCGGTGGCATCGTCGGTGTGCACGCAGGCGACATGATCGGCGAGGTGGCGCTGGCCATCGAGATGGGCGCGGACGCGGTCGACATCGGTCGCACCATCCACCCACACCCGACGTTGGGTGAGACGATTGGGCTGGCGGCGGAAGCGGCCCACGGCGCCTGCACCGACCTGCCGCCCGCGCGGCGCTGACGCCCTCGCGGCGGGGCCGCGATCGGTGTATGCGCAAGCGCGGATGTTGACCGAGGTCAACATCCGCATGCGGGGTTTCCCTAGGATGCAGGGCAGGGTGCTGCAGCCCTACCAACGACGAGGAGGAACCTTGCAATGGATACCGTATGGCCAGCGCGCGTGCGCCGCATCATGGTGGCCTTGGGGCTCGGGGTGGTCATGTGGGGGGTGCAGGCGCAGTCGACCGACCCCCTGGTGGTGGGCGAAGTGATCGCGCGCGACCGTTGCGCCGTTTGCCACGGGCCGTGCGGGCAGGGCGTGGCGGCCAATTTTCCGCGCCTGGCGGGGCAAAACCCGCAGTACCTGGCCAACCAGCTGAAGGCTTTTGCGCGTGGTGAGCGCAAGGACACCGCGATGACCGAAAAGGTCAAGGGCCTGAGCGACAGCGACATCGAGGCGGTGGCCGAGTACTACGCACGCCAAAAGCCCGGGCACACACCCAGCGGTGACGAGCTGTTGTTGGCGGTGGGGCGCTTTGTCTACGAGCGCGGCAACCGCCACGCGGGCTTGCCGCCGTGCGCCACCTGCCATGGTCCAGGCGCCGTCGGCACCACGGAGCTGCCGCGGCTGGCGGGTCAGCATCCGCAGTACGTCATCCGCCAGGTCCAGGCATTCAAAGAGCGTGGCGGCAGCCGGGACAACGCCATCATGCGCGTGATGTCGCACCGCTTGAGCGACCTGGAGCTGGAGGCGGTGACGGCCTACCTGGGCAACCTCAAGTAGTCGCCCCTGAGTTATTCTTAAAAGTTTGTTTTTGGATGACATTTCTCTCCGTTGGTCGTGCCATTGCCCCAAGCCCAATGCGCGTTGATCGCTGCTTTCTGGGTGTTTCGCCGTGCGCTACGCCTGCTGCGCCACCGAGGATTTTTTCCGTTTGCGCCTCGATCAGATGATCGACCTGCGCCATCCGCTGGCTGTGCTGGCCTCGCGCATGCCCTGGCAGGCGCTCGAGGCACGGGTGGCACAGGTGTTGTCGCGCAAAGGCCCCGCCGGTGTGGTCATGCCCGAGTTGGACCTCTTTGGCGCAGCGCCCGTGCGCGTCACCCGGGCATCCAACGCGTGGGGGTGCGGGTGTTGCACGGCAACCTGTACGAGGGCCTCACCTTGAGCGAGCAACTGCAGCAGGCCAGCAACCTGATGCAGGACACGGGCGTCAAGCCCACCACAGCCTTCGTCGACCTGGGCTACTGCGGCGTGGATTCGGACAAACGAAGGGGCCGTCGCTCGCGTTGATAGGGGCAATTGACGGTGTCGCTGGGCCAAAGGGGTGCGCCCCGCTCGGGGCGGGTGTAGAATACACGCTCCGCCCGCTTAAGCGACGCCGCTTCAGCGCATTCGGCATCTGGCCCCAACCCCGCGCAGGCGAGGGTTATAAACGTGGCCTTAGAGGAAGCCGCGCGTGTGCATGCACGACACAGGGTACGTTGAATCGAGGATTATGTCCCGCGTGATGACCTCGACATCTCGCCACGGATGATGGGCATCGGATAGCCCCGCTGGCCGGCCGCCTTTTTTTGGAGCGCCCGGCAAAGAGGTGCCGGTGTCAGGCCCGCCGACCACGCCGGCGCGTGTGCGACGGTCGGCGTCGCGCGGTCAACCGCCGTCGGCCTCGCCCAGCGTGACGCCCCCCATCACCTGGCTGAAGCCGCCATCCACATAGATGACCTCGGCGCTGATGCCGGCGGCCAGGTCGCTGAGCAAAAACGCCGCGGTGTGGCCGACGTCGTCGATCGTGACGTTGCGGCGGATGGGGGCGTTGTTTTCGACGACGTGCAGGATTTTGCTGAAGCCCTTGATGCCGCTGGCCGCAAGCGTCTTGATCGGGCCGGCCGAGATGGCGTTGACGCGCCAGCCACGGCGTTGGCTGCCCAGCGACTCGGCCAGGTAGCGCACGCTGGCTTCCAGGCTGGCCTTGGCCAACCCCATGGTGTTGTAGGCCGGCACCATGCGCACCGACCCGAGGTAGGTCAGCGTCAGCAGCGCGGCGTTGTCGTTGAGGTACGGTCGCGCCGCCTTGGCCATCGCGGGAAAGCTGTAGGCGCTGATCTCGTGCGCGGTGCGGTAGGCCTCGCGGCTGAGGCCATCGAGAAAATCGCCGGCGATGGCTTCACGCGGCGCGTAGCCGATGCTGTGCACGAAGCCGTCGAACGTGGGCCAGTGGTGGCTGAGCTGGGCGAACAGGCGCTCGATGTTGGCGTCGTCGGCCACGTCGCACTCGAACACCAGGTTGGAGCCAAACTCGGCCGCAAACTCGGTGATGCGGTCCTTGAAGCGCTCACCCACGTAGCTGAAGGCCAGCTGCGCCCCCTGCGCATGGCAGGCCCGCGCGATGCCGTAGGCGATCGAGCGGTTGGACAGCACCCCAGTGATCAGCAGTTTCTTGCCGGCCAGAAAACCCATCGTCTTGTGCTCCTCGTCAAGTGTGGAATTTCCTGCAGAATTGTCGCATGCATGCCGTTGCGAGCGTTTGCCCGTTGTTCCCAGGCCCTGTGCGTGGCTGTCTGGCCGCCGCCGCTGGCGTGGCGACCAAGCGCGCCGCTCCGGGTCAGGTCGGATCCGGCGGCGTGCGCCGCTGGCGCGCAGCCGCCGTGGCGTGGCTGCTGGGGGCGTGCACGTGGCTGGTGCTGCCGCTGGCGTGGGCAGCGCATGGCTACGCGCTGTGGGGGCACCTGAAGTACCCGGCCGACTTTGCGCACTTCGACTACGTCAACCCGCAGGCCCCGAAGGGGGGCGAGCTGCGGCTGGTCAGCAACTTGCGCGTCTCGACCTTCGACAAATACAACCCGTTCACGCTGCGCGGCAACGCCCCGGCGTACCTCAGCGACCTGCTGTTCGACACCCTGTTGGTCGGCGCGGCCGACGAGGTGGGGGCGGCGTATGGCCTGCTGGCCGAGGACGTGCAGGTGGCCCCCGACGGCCTCAGCGCCACGTTTCGGTTGCGGCGCCAGGCGCGCTTTCACCACGGCAAGCCGGTGCTGGCCGAGGACGTTCGCCACACCTACGAGACGCTGATCGGGCCGCACACCTCGCCGGTGTACAAAACCCTGCTGGCCGACGTGGCGGGGGTGGACGTGCTGGACGAGCGCACGGTGCGGTTCCGCTTTCGCCAGCCGAACCGCGAGCTGCCGCTGACCGTGGGTGGCCTGCCGATTTTCAGCCGGGACTGGGGTGTGGATCCGGCCACGGGTCAACGCAAGCCGTTCAACGAGGTGGTGATGGACCACCCCATCGGCAGCGGGCCGTACCGCATCGGGCCGGTCAAGTTTGGGCGCGACATCACCTACGTGCGTGACCCCCACTACTGGGCGCGCGACCTGCCGGTGCGCCGCGGCACGTTCAATTTCGACCGCATCACGGTCAAGATCTACAAGGACAACACCGCGCGGCTGGAGGCACTGAAAGCGGGCGAGTTCGACCTGATGCGGTTTTTTTCCGCCGGTGACTGGGCGCGGCGCGTCAAGGGCAAGCGGTTCGACACCGGCGAGCTGGTCAAGGCCGAGTTCCGCCACCGCCTGCCCACGGGTTTTCAGAGCTACGTGCTCAACACACGCCGCGCACCGCTGGACGACATCCGCGTGCGCCAGGCGCTGGCGCTGGCGCTGGACTTCGAGTGGATGAACGAGCGGCTGTTTTATGGCAGCTACGAGCGCGTGCGTGGTTTGTTTGGCAACACCGCCTGCGCCGCGCAAGGCGAGCCGGACGAAGCCCAGGCGCGGCTGCTGCGGCCATGGCTGGGCACGCTGCCACCGGCGGTGTTGGGGCCGATGGCCGAACCGCCCCGCGCCGGCACGCCGCAGGCTCTGCGGGCCAACCTCAAGAAGGCGCAGGCTCTGTTGCGTGAGGCGGGCTGGACCTACCGCGACGGCGCCCTGCGCAACGCGCGCGGCGAGCCGCTGGTGCTGGAATACCTCGACAGCAATGAAGCGGGGGCGCGGGTGGTCACACCGTGGCAGCACAACCTGGCACGCATCGGTGTGCAGCTGCGCTACCGTGCGGTGGACTTTGCGCTGTACCAGCAGCGGCTGCGCACGTTTGACTTCGACATCGTGACGCTGGCGTTCGGCGGCACGCACAGCCCCGGTGCGGAGTACGCCGATTTGTTCGGCAGCGCCGCGGCGCGCACCGAGGATTCGGGCAACTTCACCGGCTTGGCCAACCCGGCGGTGGACGACCTGATCGAGCGCATGGTGCGGGCCAAGCGCGAGGAGGACTTTTTGGCCGCCTGCCGCGCGCTGGACCGCGCGGTGGCGCATCTGCACGTGCTGATCCCGCAGTGGTCCGCGCCGACGCACCGCATGGCGTACAACGCCTGGCGGCTGGACCGTCCCGCCCACATGCCGCCCTACGCCAGTGGCGAGGGCTGGGCCATCGAAACGTGGTGGGCGCGCCCCGAGGCGCGCAGCGCACGCTAGGATCGGGGCCACCATGTGGAGTTACTTCCTCAAGCGCCTGCTGTTGATGGTGCCCACGCTGTTGGGGGTGCTGCTGGTGACGTTTGTCGTCATCCAGTTCGTGCCCGGCGGGCCGGTGGACCAGTACCTGGCCGAAACGCGCGCGGGGCTGGGCCACGGCGCCGAGGGCGGCATGGCCTACCGGGGCGGGCAGGGGGTGGACCCCAAGCGGCTGGAGCAGATCAAGGCGTTGTACGGGTTTGACAAACCGGCGCACGAACGCTTCGTGCAGATGTTGTTGCAGTTTGCCCGCTTCGATTTGGGGCAAAGCTTTTTTCAGAACAAACCGGTGGCGCAGCTGATCGCCGACAAGCTGCCGGTGTCGATGAGCCTGGGGCTGTGGACGTTTGTCATCAGTTACGCGGTGGCGGTGCCGTTGGGCATTGCCAAGGCGGTGCGCGCTGGCAGCCGGTTTGACATCGTCACGTCCATCCTGGTGCTGGTGGCGTACGCCATCCCGGGGTTCGTGCTGGGCGTGGCGCTGTTGGTGGTGTTCGGGGGGCAGTTGCAGTGGTTCCCGCTGCGGGGCTTGGTCAGCGATCATTGGGACGAGCTGTCTTGGGGCGCGCGCATCGTGGACTACCTGTGGCACATCACGCTGCCGGTGCTGTCGATGGTGCTGGGCAGCTTTGCCGTGACGACGATGTTGACAAAAAACGCCGTGCTGGAAGAAATCCGCAAGCAGTACGTGCTGGTGGCGCGTGCCAAGGGCTTGGACGAGCGCCGAATCCTGTGGAAACACGTGTTGCGCAACGCGCTGATCCCGATCGTCACCGGCTTTCCGGCTGCGTTCGTCGGCGCGTTTTTCACCGGCAGCCTGCTGATCGAGACGCTGTTTTCGCTCGACGGGCTCGGGCTGCTTAGCTACGAGAGCGTGATCCGGCGCGACTACCCCGTCGTGTTGGGCACGCTGTACCTGTTCACGCTGATTGGGCTGCTGACCAAGCTGGTCAGCGACCTGTGCTACGTTTGGGTGGATCCGCGTGTCAAGTTCGACTGAAACGTCGCTGGCCACGCTCAGCCCCGCGCGGCGCGCGTGGCGGCGCTTTGCACGCCACCGGCTGGGGTTGGTGAGCCTTGTGCTGTTTGCAGCGATGGTGGCGCTGAGCCTGGCGGCGGAGTTGATCTCCAACGACCGGCCGCTGCTGGTGCGCTACCAGGGCCAGTGGTACGTGCCGCTGCTGCACGACTACCCCGAGACGACGTTCGGCGGAGACTTCGACACCCCCACCGACTACCTCGATCCGGACATCCGTGCGCGCCTGACCCGCGACGGCAACTGGGCCCTGTACCCGCTCAACCCCTACGGTGCGCGGGCGCTGAACTACTGGGCGCCCGGCCCACACCCCGCGCCGCCCAGCGCGGCTAACCTGTTGGGCACCGACGACCGTGGGCGCGACCTGCTGGCGCAGTTGATTTACGGCTTTCGCATCAGCGTGCTGTTTGCGGCGGCGCTGACCGCCACCGGCGTCGTGCTGGGCGTGCTGGCCGGCGCGGTGCAGGGGTACTTTGGCGGACGCATCGACCTGACGTTGCAGCGCCTGATCGAAATCTGGTCGTCGATGCCCGAGCTGTACTTGCTGATCATCTTCAGCGCGCTGTTTGCCCCCAGCGTGGCGCTGCTGCTGGTGCTGCTGAGCTTGTTTGGATGGATGGGCCTGGCCGACTACGTGCGTGCCGAATTTTTGCGCAACCGCCAGCTCGACTACGTGCGTGCGGCGCGGGCCATGGGGCTGGGGCACGGCGCCATCATCTGGCGCCATATCCTGCCCAACAGCCTCACGCCGGTGGTGACGTTTTTGCCGTTTCGCATGAGCGCGGCCATTTTGGCGCTGACCTCGCTCGATTTTTTGGGCCTTGGTGTGCCGCCAGGCACCCCCAGCCTGGGCGAGCTGCTGGCGCAGGGCAAAGCCAATATCGACGCGTGGTGGATTTCGCTGTCCACCTTTGGCGTGCTGACGTTGACGCTGACGCTGCTGACCTTCATGGGCGATGCGTTGCGTGACGCGCTGGACCCCCGCAAGGCCGATTGACGGATGGTGACGATGTCAGCCCCCACCGACCCGACGCCGTTGCTGCAGGTGCGCGACTTGTCGGTTGCCTTTGGCGCACAGCCGGTGGTGCGGGGCGTGTCGTTCGACGTCGCCGCGGGGGAGACGGTGGCGCTGGTGGGCGAGTCGGGCTCGGGCAAGACGGTCACGGCGCTGGCACTGATGCGGCTGCTGCCCGAGGTGCGCGTACAGGGGCAGGTGTGGCTGCAGGGCGAAGAGGTGCTGGCCGCGCCCGAGCGCCGTTTGCGGGCGCTGCGCGGCGAGGCGGTGGCCTATGTGTTTCAGGAACCGATGACGGCGCTCAACCCGCTGTACCCGGTGGGCGAGCAGATTGCCGAGGCACTGCGGGCCAAGCGCGGCCTGGACGCGCGCGCCGCCTGGGCGCGTGCCGAGCAGGTGCTGGCCGAGGTGGGGCTGGACGAGCCCAGTCGGCGTGCGCGCCAGTACCCCCACCAGTTGAGCGGCGGTCAGCGGCAGCGGGCCTTGATCGCGATGGCGCTGGCGTTGCAGCCGCGCTTGCTGGTGGCCGACGAGCCCACCACCGCGCTGGACGCCAGCCTACGCGTGCAAATGTTGCAGCTGCTGCACGAGCTGCGTGATCGCCACCGGCTGGCGGTGCTGCTGATCACGCACGACCTGCACCTGGTGCGCCGCTTTGCCGACCGCGTCTTGGTGATGCAGCAGGGGCAGGTGGTGGAAAGTGGCCCCACCCACCAGCTGATGGCGGCGCCGGCGCACCCCTACACCCAGCGCCTGCTGGCCAGCCGACCGCGGCGCGATCCCGCTTGGCTGCGGCCCGCGGCCGACGACGATGCGCCGGTGCTGACCCTGCACGACGTGCGGGTGCGCTACCCCGTGTCCAAGCCCGGATGGCGTGGCTGGTGGCAGCGTGGCTGGTTCGAGGCCGTGCGTGGCGTCAGCGCCACGTTGCGCAGCGGCCGCACGCTGGCGGTGCTGGGTGAGTCCGGCAGCGGCAAGTCGACGCTGGCGCTGGCGGCGCTGGGGCTGCTGCCGGCCGAGGGCGACATACGGGTGATGGGCCAGCGCTGGCAGGGCGGGGCCGCCGACCGGGCGCTGCGCCGTCACATCCAGGTGGTGTTCCAGGATCCGTTTTCCTCGCTGTCGCCACGGCTGACCTTGCAGCAGATCGTCGAAGAGGGGTTGCGCGTGCACGAACCCGAGCTCGATGCCGGGCAGCGCCGCGCACGGGTCGTGCAGGTGCTGCGCGAAGTGGGCCTGTTCGACGCCGACATGCCACCCGGCGACGTGGCGGCTTGGCTGCAGCGCTACCCGCACGCGTTTTCGGGGGGGCAGCGCCAGCGTATCGCGTTGGCGCGGGCGCTGGTGGTGCGGCCGCGCGTGCTGGTGCTGGATGAGCCGACCAGCGCCCTGGACGTGACGGTGCAGCAGCAGGTGCTGCAGTTGCTGTTGCGGCTGCAACGCGAGCTAGGCCTGGCGTACCTGCTGATCACCCACGACGTCGAGGTGGTGCAGGCGCTGGCGCACGAGGTGCTGGTGATGCGCGCCGGGCAGGTGCTCGAAGCCGGCCCGGCTGAGCAGGTGTTGCAGGCCGCGCGCGACCCGTATACGCGCACGCTGCTGGCCAGTGCCTTGGCCATGGCGCCCGCGCCCAACGCCGCCGCGTTGTGATCCAATGCGGGACAACGACCGATCGACCCCATACAACGACGAGGAGACCCAAGCCCATGCCCCATGATGCACCGATGGCCATGCCTGACCCCGAAGTGACGATCGACCTGTGGTCGCCGCTGCGTTGGCTGCAACGCGGTGCGCGTGACTACGCGGCCAACCCGCTGCCTGGCGTGCTGCACGGGTCGCTGATGGCGCTGTTCGGCATCATCGTGCTGGTGGCGCTGCGCGACCGGTTCTGGCTGCTGGCGGGGGCGTTGTCCGGGTTTTTGATCATCGCGCCGGTGCTGGCTTCGGGGTTGTACGCCGTCAGTTGGTACCTGGAGCGTGGTCAAAAGGTGTGCTGCCAAGAGGTGTTGGCGTTGTGGGCCTCGGGCGACCGGCGCCTGATCGCCTTTGGCCTGCTGCTGGCGTTGGCCGGCACCGGCTGGGTGTTCACTTCGGCGGCGCTGATCACGTTGTGGGCGCCCGTGCCCATCGAGCGGCCGCTCGATTTCGTGCGCCATGTGGTGCTGGCGCCCGACATCGGTTTGTTCGAAGTCTGGTTGCTGCTGGGCGCGTGGCTGGCGGCGCCGGTGTTTGCCTCCAGCGTGATGGCGCTGCCGATGATGGTCGACACCCCCACACCGCTGTGGCGCGCGGTCGGCGAAAGCTGGCGCGCCGTCGGCGCACGGCCCGTCGTCATGGGGCTGTGGGCGGTGGTGATTGCCGTGCTGGTGGGGGTTGGCATGGCGTTGGCGATGGTTGGTTTGGTGGTGGTGGTGCCGCTGTTGGCGTACGCCAGTTGGCACGCTTACCGGGATTTCGAGCGCGCTGGCCTGATCACGCCCATGCGCGAGCCGAGGGCATGATGGAAGGTACGCTGTTTGGTTACACGGAAGCGCAGGTGGCGCAGTTCGGCTTGACGTTTGGCGTCGGCGCGTTCATTCTGTACATGCTGTTTATCGTGTTCAACCTGGCGCGCGAATCCAAAGCGGGCAAGTTCGGCACGTTCATCCTGTTTTTGGTGCTGTCGCTGGGTATGCTGGGGTTTTTGGCCAAGAATGTGATTCAGTGGATCATCGGGATATGACCATGGCGCGGGCCGACGCCCGTAGGCGCTTCGGGTTGGGAGGAGCGACATGATGGCAGCAACGCATTACACGGTACCTGGGCGCACCGCCGACGAAACCTACCGCACCGGCGAGCGGGTGCTGCACGGCGTCGTGGAAGGGTGGAACGAGCGGGTGGTGCCTGGCTTCGTGCTCGAATTCGGCAACGGTGGCCTCAAGCTGCTGCCGGACGGGCACGCCAAAGCGCTGGCCCTGCGGTTCAACCAAATCAAACGGTTGCGTATCGACCCCGTCGCTGCGCCGTCAGGCCCGCTGTCGGGGCTGGGCGACGAGGCGCTGCAGTCGTTTGCGGTGCAATTGCGCGACGGCTCGGTGTACGCAGGGCTGTGCTACGACTGCCGGCGCACCGCCGACGGACTGTGGATTTTCCCCAAGTCGGCGCGCGAGGGCGATCCCGAGCGGGTCTTCATCCCGCGCAGCGCCATCACGAACTACCAATGGCAGCGCGGCGACGGTGGGTTGCTGGCCGATTCCGACTTCGGCGTCAGTTTGCTGCAGGACGCTGCCGCCAGCGAGGCAGCGGTGCCGGAACCGGTGGCGGTGACGGTGCAGACCCCGCAGCAGTTGCAAGAGGCGCTGCAGCGCCAGGCCACGCTCAAGCCCGTGCCGATTGGCGAGGCGTTGATTGGTCTGGGCAAGATCACCGCCGAACAACTGCAGCGGGCCCTGCAACAGCAAAAGGCCAAAGGCACGCCGCTGGGGCAGACGCTGGTCGAGATGGGGCTGATCCAGCCCGAGGATCTGCGCGTGGCCCTGGCGCGCAAGATGGGCTACCCGTTCGTCGACGTGCGGCGCTACCCGGTGGATGTGGAAGCGTTGCGGTTGGTACCGGCGACGCTGGCCAGCCGGCTGCGTGTGCTGCCGCTGGCCTTGGTCGGCAACTCGCTGGCGGTGGCGATGGCCGACCCGTTGCAGTTCAAGGCCATCGACGAGCTGGAGTTCACCGCGCAGCGCAAGGTGTTGCCGGTGGTGGGCAGCGCGGCGGATCTGCAGGAGCGCATCGCCCAGGCCTACCGGCAAGCCGGCGTCGGGCCCGGGCGCGACGCCACAGCGTCGGCCGGTGACGCCACCGAGGCGGCCGCCGCCGAACGTGCGGTCGAGGCTTGGCAGCTGGTGGCTGAACTGGCCAGCGGTGCCGGCGAGGACGACAGCGCCGAGCGCCCGATCGAACAGTCGGACAACACGCTGGTGCGGCTGGTCAATTCGATGATCATCGAGGCCTTTCACCAACGGGCGTCCGACATTCACATCGAACCCTACCCCGGGCGGGACCATGTGATCATTCGCTTCCGCGTCGATGGCGAGCTGCGGCCCTACCTCGAGCTGCCGGCCAGTTACCGCAATGCGCTGGTGGCGCGCATCAAGGTGATGAGCGACCTCGACATCTCGGAGCGGCGCAAGCCGCAGGACGGCAAAATCCACTTCATGCGTTTCGGCGGCTTGCCAATCGAGCTGCGCGTGGCTACCATCCCGACCAGCAACGGTCTGGAAGACGTGGTGATGCGCCTGTTGCAGTCCACCGCCACGCTGCCGCTGACGGGGCTGCACCTGAGCGCGCGCAACCTCAGCGTGATCGAGGAGATATTGACGCGCCCGTATGGGCTGTTGCTGTGCGCGGGGCCCACCGGCTCGGGCAAGACGACCACCCTGCATGCCGCGTTGCAGCGCCTCAACACCCCCAACCGCAAAATCTGGACCGCCGAAGACCCGGTGGAAATCACCCAGCGCGGTTTGCGCCAGATTCAGGTCAACTCCAAGATCGGCTGGACGTTTGCGGCGGCGCTGCGCGCGCTGCTGCGGGCGGACCCGGACGTCATCATGGTGGGCGAGATCCGCGACCCGGAGACGGCCGAGATGGCCATCGAGGCGTCGCTGACCGGGCATTTCGTGATGTCGACGCTGCACACCAACTCGGCGGCGGAAACGATTTTGCGCCTGCACGATCTGGGGGTCGATCCGTTTTCGTTTGCCGATTCGCTGCAGGGCATTTTGGCGCAACGCCTGGTGCGACGGCTGTGCCCGGCGTGTGTGCAGCACGAGCCGGTTCCAGAGGCGCGGTTGCACGAACTGATGCGCGACTACCAGGCCCAGCTGCCGCCGGACCACCCGCTGCGCGACGAAGCGCGCCTGCTGGCGCATTGGCAGCAGCATTTCAGCCGCGATGGGGCTTTGATGCTGTCGCACGCGCCCGGCTGCCGCGAGTGCGGTGAAACCGGCTACCGCGGCCGACTCGCGCTGCACGAACTGCTGGCCAACAGCGCCGAGGTGCGCCACCTGGTCCAAACACGTGCGCAGCCCGCGGTGATCCAAGCCCAGGCCATCCACGAGGGCATGCGCACGCTGCGCCAAGACGGCATCGAAAAGGTGCTGATGGGGCTGACGACGCTGGCCGAGGTGCGGGCCTCGAGCAACCTGTGAGGTGGGCGGCGGCGCGCCGATCGCGGGCGCGCACGCCGCCCGCCGTGTCAACAGCCGCGCGTGATCGGCATCTCCACCTCGGGTGCGCGGGCCATGTGTTTGGCCAGTTCCAGCTTGGCGATGGCGTTGCGGTGCACTTCGTCGGGGCCGTCGGCCAGACGCAGCGTGCGCTGGTGGGCGTAGCTGCGCGCCAGCGGCGTGACCTGCGACACGCCGGCGCCACCCCAGGCCTGGATGGCCCAATCGATGACCTTGCATGCCACGTTGGGGGCCACCACCTTGATCATCGCGATCTCGGCCTTGGCTGCCTTGTTGCCGACGGTGTCCATCATGTAGGCGGCTTTCAGCACCAGCAGACGGGCTTGCTCGATCATGCAGCGCGCCTCGGCAATGCGCTCATGCCAGATGGTCTGGGCGGCGATCGGCTTGCCAAACGCCACCCGGCTGTTGAGGCGCTGGCACATCAGCTCCAAGGCGCGCTCGGCCGCGCCGATGGAGCGCATGCAGTGGTGGATGCGCCCGGGGCCCAGGCGTCCCTGCGCGATCTCGAAGCCACGGCCCTCGCCCAGCAGGATGTGGTCGGCCGGCACGCGCACGTCCTTCAGCTCGATCTCCATGTGGCCGTGCGGCGCGTCGTCGTAGCCGAACACCGAGAGTGCCCGCACAACGCGGATGCCGGGCGTGTCGGCCGGCACCACGATCATCGACTGCTGCGCATGGCGCGGCGCGTCGGGGTTGGTCTTGCCCATGACGATGTAGACCGCGCAGCGCGGATCGCCGGCGCCGGACGACCACCACTTGCGCCCGTTGATGACGTAGTGGTCGCCGTCGCGCTCGATGCGGCACTGGATGTTGGTGGCGTCCGACGAGGCCACCTCCGGCTCGGTCATCAGGAAGGCGGAGCGGATCTCGCCGCGCAGCAGCGGCTCGAGCCAGCGGTCCTTGAGCGCCTCGCTGGCGTAGCGCTCCAGCGTCTCCATGTTGCCGGTGTCGGGGGCGGAGCAGTTGAACACCTCCGCCGCCCACGGCACGCGGCCCATGATCTCGCACAGCGGCGCGTATTCGAGGTTGCTCAGGCCCTCCGGCGCGCGCGGGGAGTTTGGCAGGAACAGGTTCCACAGGCCGGCGGCGCGTGCCTTGGGCTTGAGGTCTTCGATCAGGCGCGTGGGGACCCAGGCGTTGCCGGCGGCGCGGTTGGCCTCGACCTCCGCCTCGAACTGGTCCTCGTTGGGGTAGATGTGTTCGTCCATGAAGGCCATCAGGCGTTCGCGCAGGGCCTGGACGCGGGGGCTGTAGGCAAAGTCCATCGGGGTCTCCGGGGTCAGGTCAGGGGAGGGGAGGTCAGCGCGCCTGTTGCGCAAAGCGCCAGGCCAACTGGGCGAGGGGGCGGGCGCCGGCCGCGCTCTGGCGGGCCTGGGCGCTGGAAGCGATGCCCAGCTCCACCCGTTTGACGATGCCTTGCAGGATGGCCGCCAGGCGGAAGGCGTTGTAGGCCAGGTAGAACGGCCAGTCGCGGCGCAGGGCCTCGGGGGTGGCAAAGCCGGTTTGCTCGCAGTAGCGCTCGATGTACTCGTCCTCGGACGGGATGCCCAGGGCCGCCCAGTCCAGCCCGGCGATGCCGCGGAAGGCGCCGGGTTCGATGTGCCAGGACATGCAGTGGTAGCTGAAGTCCGCCAGCGGATGGCCCAGCGTGGACAGCTCCCAGTCCAGCACCGCCACGATGCGCGGCGCCGTAGGGTGGAACATCAGGTTGTCCAGGCGGTAGTCGCCATGGACCACGCTGACCAGCCGTTCGTCGCGCGCCATGTCGGGCAGGTGGGCGGGCAGCCAGGCCATGAGCGCGTCCATCTCGGGGATGGGGTCGGTGATGGAGGCGACATACTGCTTGCTCCAACGCGCGATCTGGCGCTCGAAATAGTTGCCGGGCTTGCCGTAGTCGGCCAGCCCCACGGCCTGCACGTCCACCCGGTGCAGGGCGGCGAGCACGCGGTTCATTTCCAGATAGTGCGCGCGGCGCTGCTCGGGGTCCATCCCGGGCAGCGACTGGTCCCACAGCACGCGGCCATCGACGTGCTCCATGACGTAGAAGGCGCGCCCGATGACGGACTCGTCCTCGCACAGCACATGCATGCGCGCCACGGGCACGTCGGTGGCGGCCAGGGCTTGCATGACGCGAAACTCGCGCTCGATGGCGTGTGCCGACGGCAGCAGCTTGGCCACCGGGCCGGGCTTGGCGCGCATGACGTACGCCCGCCCCGGGGTGACGAGGCGATAGGTCGGATTGGACTGCCCGCCGGGAAACTTTTCGATGGACAGCGGCCCGGCAAAGCCCGGCAGGTGCGCCGTCAGCCAGCGCTCCAGCGCGGCGACGTCCAGGGCGTGGCTGGCGGAGGTATCAGCGGGAGAGGGGGATTCGGGCATGGCAGGCAGGGGGGAAAGCCGACCCACCCGCCATGCGGCTGGGGGTCAGGGTTCGGATTCGACGATGCGCATGAGCTGGCCACGGTCGCGGATCACCAGGCCGCCCGGCTCGATGCGGATGGCGCCGTCGCGCTCCATGGCCTTGAGCTCCTGGTTGACACGCTGGCGCGACGCACCCAGCAATTGGGCCAGCTCCTCCTGTGCCAGGTGCAGTCCAATGCGGATGTCGTCGCCATGCGCCAGGCACGGCACCCCGTACGAGCGCGCCAGGTGCAGCAGCTGCTTGGCCAGCCGGGCGCGCAGCGGCAGGGTGTTGAGGTCCTCGACCAAGCCGAACAGCGTGCGGATGCGGCGTGCGTGCAGACGCAGCAGCGCTTCGTACAGCTCGACGTGTTGGTCCAGGATTTTGCGAAAGTCGCTGCGCGCCACACACAGCAGGGTGGTGGCGCCATGCGCGTAGGCATCGTGCGTGCGCGCATCGCCATCGAACATCGCCACGTCGCCAAACCACACGCCAGGCTCCACGTAGGTCAGCGTGATCTGTTTGCCGGTGATCGAGGTCGAGCTGACCCGCACCGCGCCCTTGGCGACCGCGCTCCACATCGAGGGCGGGTCGCCACGCGCGCAAATCAGCTCGCCGTCTTGGTACCGTTTGACAAAGGCGCATCGCAGGATGTCGTGCCGCAACGAAGGTGAGAGGCTGTTAAACCAGCGACCGTGGTTGATCGCCTCGCGTTCTTCCATTGTCAGCATCGGCTCATCCGGCGGTTGTCGTGTGAGCGACTGCACGTGCATCGATTGTCTCCTGTGCGACCGAGGAAGGGTTATCGGTACTGGGGCCTGCGTTTGTCCAGGAAGGCTTGAATGCCCTCGCCCGCGTTGGGGTGGTGCAAGTTGCGCACAAAATGCTCACGCTCGTCCCGCAAGTGGCGGCTGAGGCTGTGTTCGACCGCGTCGTTGGCCAGCGTTTTGATGCTGGCCAGCGCGTTGGGTGCCTGGGCGTTGAGGCGTTCGGCCAGCACCAAGGCCTCGGCCAGCGCCGCCCCGGGGTCGGTCAACGTGGTGACCAGGCCCAGTTGGTGCAGCCGGGCAGCGTCGGTGCGCTCGCCCAGCATCAGCAGCTGCAACGCCGTGGCGCGTGGCAGTTGACGCAGCAGGCTCCAAGTCGCCCCACCGTCGGGCGACAGGCCGACGTTGACATAGGCCATCACGAACACCGCGTTGCGCGCCGCCACCAGCAGGTCGCACGCCAGCGCCAGCGAAAACCCCGCTCCGGCGCAGGCGCCTTCCACCGCCGCGATGACGGGTTTGGGAAAACTGCGCACGGCTTCGATCCAGCCGTGCAGCGCGTCGATGCTTTCGGCCTGCACCTCGGGTGGCTGTTGTCGGTTGGCCAGCAGGCGCTGCAGGTTGCCACCGGCGCAAAACGTGCCGCCGGCGCCGGTGACGATGACCGAGCGCACCTCCTGGTTGCGCTCGGCGGCGACCAGGGCTTCGATGCCGGCGACGTAGATTTCGGGGGCCAGCGCGTTGCGTTGCTGCGGGTTGTCGATCGTCAACACCAGCGTGTTGCCGTGGGTGTGGCTTTGCAGCGTGGCGGTCATGCCCTCAATCCTCCGTGTGCAGCAGGCTCAGGCCCAGCGCACCGCGCCGGCGCAGCCACGGCGAAGGCCGGTAGCGCATGTCGCCATACACGGTTTGCAGGTTGAACAGGATCTCCAGCACGCTGGCCGCGCCCACGCGGTCGCCCATGGCCAGCGGCCCGGCAGGGTAGCCCAGGCCCAGCGTGACCGCGGTCTCCAGGTCGGCGGGGGTGCATATGCCTTGCTGGCAAATGTCGGCGGCGATGTTGACGATGGTGGCCACGACCCGCTGCGTGACGAAGCCGCCGCTGTCGCGGATGACGCTGACCGCCTTGCCGTCGCGCGCCAGCAGCGCATGCGCAGCGGCGCGCATGTCGCTGCGGGTGGCTGGGTTGGTGGCCAGCACGCGGCGCTTGACCGCGCCATCGGGCAGCATCATGTCGATGCCGACGGTGCGCCCGGGGTCGAGCCGTTCCACGGCGGCCACCGTCGTCACGTCATGCCCCAGCGGCGCCACGACGATCAGCGCGTCGGGCGAGGGCTGGGCGGCGGTTTCGATCTGCGCGCCCAGGTCCTTCAGCAGTTGCAGCAGCTCGGCACGGCGGGCGGCGCGCCCCGGCACCCACACGGGCGGCAACGTGGTCACATGGGGCACGGCTGGCTCGGGCGGCAACTGGGGCTGACCGTCGACGTAGCGGTAAAAACCCTCGCCCACCTTGCGCCCCAGCACGCCACCGGCCAACCGCTGCGCGGCGATGACGCTGGGGCGAAAGCGCGGTTCCTCGTAGTACTGGTGGTAAATCGACTCCATCACCGGCTGCGACACGTCCAGCGCGGTCAGATCCAGCAGCTCGAACGGCCCAAGGCGAAAGCCCATCTGGTCCTTGAGGATGCGGTCGATGGTGGCGAAGTCGGCCACGCGCTCGCCGGCGATGCGCAGCGCCTCGGTGATGTAGCCGCGCCCAGCGTGGTTGACGATGAAGCCGGGGGTGTCTTGGGCCAGCACAGGCGTGTGGCCCATGTCGCGTGCAAACGCCGCCAGTCGATCGGCCACGCCCGCGTCGGTTTTGAGGCCGCGCACGACCTCGACCACCTTCATCAGCGGCACCGGGTTGAAAAAGTGAAACCCCGCCAGGCGCTGCGGCGCGCGCAACCGGCTACCGATCGCGGTGACCGACAGCGACGAGGTGTTGGTGGCCAGCACCGCGTCAGGCCCGACCACATCTTCCAGCTGAGCGAACAACGTCTGCTTGGCGTCGAGCCGCTCGACGATGGCTTCGATGACCAGGTCACACGACGCCAACGCCGCCATGTCCGTCACCGGCACCAGCCGCTCGACGCAGGCGGCCGCAGCGGCTGGGTCGAGGCGCCCTTTGGCCACCAGCTTGTCCCAGGTGTCGTGCAGGGCCTGACGGGCCGCCTGTGCGGCGTTGGGCTGGGCGTCGAGCAAACGCACGGTGGCGCCGGCTTGGGCGGCGATCTGGGCGATGCCGCGCCCCATGGCGCCGGTGCCGACGATGCCGATGTTGCGAAAAGTGAGACGTTGGTCGGAGCTGCTCATGATGAACCGGTGGGATGTTGCCGCGGATATGCCAGAATTGGCCATCGGAGTCCGCTGAAGATCAACGCAATGGGCATCAAGCATAACCGCACCCGGGCCAGCCTGACAGCCGCTGCCTTGCTGCCGCTGGCCGCAGGCGTAGCGGCGCAGTCGCTGGGTGGGGTAGGGGGGGCGGTGATCATCGGGCGTCCGCTGGATATTGTGGTGCAAAGCAGCGTCAACGCCGAGGACGCGACGGCGCTGTGCGCGCAGGCCACGGTGCGCTACGGTGACACGACGCTGCCGGCCAGCGAGGTCGCCGTCACCGTGGTGCGCGATGACCCCCGCGGCAGCGGGCTGCGGGTGCGCGCACGGGCGCCGGTCAACGAGCCGTTCGTCAGCGTGGACGTGCGCGTGGGGTGCCAAGGGGCACTGGTGCGCAGCTACACGCTGCTGGCGGACTTGGAGCCCTTGCGGCCGGCGGCGGCGCCGGTGGTCGCAGCTCCGGTAGCCGCCGCTGGCCCCACCGCGCCGGCAGCGCCCACGCGTGCGACCGCTGTGCCAGCCTGGCCGGCGACCGGCAGCGTGTCGGCCACGGCCGAGCCGGAGACGCCCGTGCGCTTGACGCCGCCCGCCGTGCGGCCGGCGGGGGTGACCCGATTGGCCAGCAAAACCCCGCCGGTGTCCGCCGCCGCGCCTCGTCCACAGGCGTCGGGCGGTGTGCGTGCGGCGGCCGAGCCGCCCGCCGCACCGTCCGGACCACGGCTCAAGCTCGACCCCGTTGAGGTGGCGCCCCAGCCCGCCGTCGGGCCCGCGACGCCCGGGGCCTCGGCTGAGGGCGGGGTGCCGGCAACCGGCGTGGCGGCCGCCACGCCAGCGGCCGAACCGGCGTCGGTGCCCCCTGCCGTGCAGCAGGAGCTGGAGCGCTTGCGCCAGGAGCAACAGCGTTTGCTGGCGGCTGTGGAAGGTCTGAACCGGGAGCTTGCTGCGGCGCGCGAAGAGCGCTGGCCTGCGTGGCTATGGCCAGCCGTGGCGGGGGCGGTGGGCCTGTTGCTGGGCGTGCTGGGTTGGGCGTGGCGCCGCCGCACGACGCTGGCGGCCGTGCCGTGGTGGGCCGCGCCGGCCACGCCTGCTGGGGCGACGCCGCCGACGCCCATGCCGCCCGCCTCCACCCCCACCGGTGGGCACGACACGCCCGCGCCGATGCCCGCCGAACCCGTGGCGGACGAGTCCGTCGTCCTCGGGGGCGAGGATGTCAGCGTGTTCGGAAACACCGACGCCAACGCAGACCCGCTGGCCACCGATACCGCGCGGCCAAGCGGCGGCGGTGCGGACCTGGAACCCAGCGATGGCGAACCGCCGGAAACCCCCGCGGTGGCACCGCTGGACTTCGCGGCGTTGCACGAGCTGTGGGAGCGGGTGGCGTTTTTCGAAGACCTCGGGCAGGCCGCCGACGCGGTGGCGGCGCTGCGCAGTTTCGTGCTGGCCCACCCACGGGCCAGCGAGGCGCCGTACCTGCGCTGGTGGCACATCGCCAAGCTGGGCGGCCTGGACGTACGCCTGGCCCAGGTCACCTACGAGCAGCATTTCCATCGCCTGCTGGCGCCCGATGACGGGCGCGCGACGTTGCTGGACGACGGCGCGCTGCTGCAAGCGTTGCAAGCGCATTGGCCTGGGGTCGAGGCCCGGCGCCTGATCGAAACCGCGTTGGCGTCCCAGCCGGGTGACCCGGGCAGCCCGTTGCAGGTGCGCACGGTGGCGGCGTTCGACGACCTGATCACGCTGCACGGCATGCTGGACTTGCTGCCCCTGCTGCCGCTGACCGAGGGCACTGCCCCGGCGGCCGACGACGACCACGTCATCGACTTCGATTTCAGCGGCTGGCAACCGCCCGGCGCCAGCAACCCGCCCGATGACCAACGGTCTGGGTGAGCGGCTGCGGTGCGGCCTCAGCGCCGCACGTGCAGTGCCCCCGGGTTGACGATGTTGGTTGGGGTACCCTTGATGTAGTTGACCACGTTGTCGAACGCGGCGGAAAAGTATTTCTCGTAGCTGTCCAGCTCGACAAAGCCAATATGCGGGGTGCACACGCAGTTTTCCAGACGCAGCAGT
The DNA here is from genome assembly GCF_007556585.1 of Tepidimonas aquatica. Taxonomy (GTDB): domain Bacteria; phylum Pseudomonadota; class Gammaproteobacteria; order Burkholderiales; family Burkholderiaceae_C; genus Tepidimonas; species Tepidimonas aquatica. The sequence goes on from NZ_VJNA01000006.1 coordinate 47,699, forward strand.
GCGTGCCCCTGCAAAATCGGCTCACTCTCGAAGACATCCACCGCCGCCATGCCGGGCCGGCCTCGGTTGAGGGCCGCCACCAGCGCGTCGGGCTGGATCAGCTCGGCGCGCGCCGTGTTGACCAGCAAGGCGGTTGGTTTCATGCGCGACAAATCGTCCAACCGCACGCAGCCGCGAGTGGCGTCGCTGAGCCGCAGGTGCAGGCTGAGCACGTCGCTGTGCGTGAACAGGCTGTCCTTGTCGTCCACCGGCTCGCACCCGTCGGCACGGGCCTGCGCGCGGCTGGCTTCGCTGCCCCACACCAGCACCCGCATGCCAAATGCACGTCCGTACCCGGCCACCAGGCGCCCGATGCGGCCATAGCCCCAGATGCCCAGCGTGCGCCCACGCAGCACCTGGCCCAGACCAAAGTTGGGCGGCATCGAGGCGGCTTTGAGGCCTGACTGTTGCCACGCCCCATGCTTGAGGTGGCTGACATACTGCGGGATGCGGCGCATCGCGGCCATGATCAAGGCCCACGTCAGCTCGGCCGGGGCCACGGGATCGCCCACCCCCTCGGCCACCGCGACGCCGTGCTCGGTGCAGGCCTGCACGTCGATGTGCGCCCCGACGCCGCCGGTTTGCGCGATCAATTTCAGGCGCGGCAGTTTTTCCAACAGCGCGCGTGTGATGTGGGTGCGTTCGCGGATCAGCACGACGATGTCGGCGTCGCGCAAGCGCACGGCCAGTTGCCCGACCCCCTTGACGTTGTTGGTGTAGACCTTGGCCGGGTAGGGCTCGAGCTTGCGCGCGCACGCCAGCTTGCGCACGGCGTCTTGGTAATCGTCGAGGATCACGATGTTCATGGCCCGGCTATTGTGCCCGTTGTTGCCACGGTGCCGACACGCCAGCGTCCGATGGCGTAGCATCCAACCCCATGAGTACGACCACCACCTCCGCGGCCGCCGTTCCCGGCGCCGCCGCGCCCGTGCCTTGGGGACGGGACGCCACCGTGATGGCGCTCGTCGGGCTGGCGCACGCGACGTCGCATTTTTCGCACCTGCTGCTGGCGCCGCTGTTTCCCATCTTCATGTGCGAGTTTGGTCTGAGCTACGCCGAAGTCGGGGTGCTGACGAGCGTGTTTTTCGTCATCTCGGGCGTGGGGCAGGCGCTGTCCGGTTTCGTCGTGGATCGGGTCGGGGCACGACCGGTGCTGTTCGCGGCCATCGTGTGTTTTCTCGGATCGGCCTTGGCGGCGGCCCAAGCCCAAGGGTACGCGGGGCTGCTGCTGGCGGCGGTGTTGGCTGGGGTGGGCAACGCGCCGTTTCACCCGGTCGATTTCTCGATTCTGAACCAGCGCGTATCCCCGTCCCGGCTGGGCTACGCCTACAGCGTGCACGGCCTCACCGGCAACCTGGGTTGGGCGCTGGCGCCGGCGTTTTTGGTCGGGGTGGCGACGCTGGATCAATGGCGCCACGCGTACTGGGCCGCGGCGGTGCTGTACCTGGTGGTGCTGGGCGTGCTGTGGTGGCAGCGCGACCACCTGCGCACCGAGGTGGTGCGCCGCGGCGCCGAGCACCGGGTGGCCGACGACCTGGCGTTTTTACGCTTGCCGGTGGTGTGGTGGTGCTTTGGCTTTTTTCTGCTGTCGACGATGACGCTGGCGGTGGTGCAGACCTACGCGGTGCCGATCCTGCAAGCCGTGCACGCGGTGCCGCTGCCGACGGCCACGCTGACCGTGACGGCGTACATGCTGGCCGGCGCGGTGGGCATGGCCTTGGGCGGCTGGGTGGCGGCGCGTGCGGCGGCCGTGGATCGCGTGGTGGCCCTGACCATGGCCGCGGGTGCCCTGCTGATGCTGCTGGCCGCCACGGGTTGGCTGGGTGGAGCAGGGTCGATGGCCGCGTTGGCCGTGACGGGGTTGGCGGTGGGCATCGGTGGCCCGAGCCGCGACTTGCTGATCCGTCGCGCCACGCCCAAGGGCGCCACGGGGCGCGTCTACGGCACGGTGTACTCCGGCCTGGACACGGGGTTTGCCGTGGCGCCGCTGGTGTTTGGGGTGCTGATGGACCACGGCTGGTACGCGGCCACGTTGGCCGGCGGCGCGGTCACACTGCTGTTGGCGGTGGTGGCGGCGCTGGCCGTGGGGCAACGCACCCGTGTGGGCTGATGGGGGCCGTCAAGCGCCGCGCTTGCGCAGCCGGGCGATGAAGAAGGCGTCGGTGCGCCGCGTGGGCAAGATACGTCGCGCCAGTGACAGGTCGGGGTGCAAGGTTTGGCCGTGCCAAGCCGTCAGTCCGGGCAGCGCCGGCAACTCGACCGGCCACGGCAGCGGCTCCAACGTCATGTCGTCGCGTGCTCGCAGCAGCCCGTCGACGACGCATTCGTTTTCCTCGGGCGACAGCGAGCAGGTGCTGTACACCAACACCCCGCCGGGGCGCAGCGCCTCGGCCGCGGAGTGGATCAGGCGCGCTTGCAGCGCGGCGCTGGCGCGCACCTTGCGCGGGCTCCAATGGTGCCACGACGTGGGGTCGAGCCGCGTGAACTGCGCCTGCGACGAGCACGGCGCATCCAGCAGCACGCGTGCGAAGCGCTGCGGCACCAGCCGCCCCACCACCGTGCCGTCCTTCAGGTACGGCTGGGCGCAGCGCACACCCAGCCGCAGCAGGTTGGCCCGCATGCGGTGAAAGCGCGCCCGCACCGGCTCCACCGCCGCGATGCGACCCTGGTTGCCCATCAGCGCCGCCATCAGCGCTGTTTTGCCTCCGGGCGCGGCGGCCAGGTCCAGCACCTCCTCACCCGGCTGGGGTTGCAACGCCCACACCGCCGCCATGCTGGCCAGCCCCTGGATGTAGACCACGCCCTGCTCGACGAGTGGGTGGTGGGTCAACGCGCTGCGCCAGTGGGGCTCGACCTCGTACACCCCGAGCGCGGCGTCGATCGGCCGCGGTGCCAGCGGGGCCAGGGCTTGAAGCACCTGGTCGGGGTCGTGGCCACGCAGGGGGTTGAGGCGCCACACCACCGTTTTGGGCGCGGTGTAGCTGGCCTGCACGGTGTGGCGCCACGCCGCAGGCAACAAGGCGTCGAGCAATTCGGCAAAAGCCGTCGGCAGGGGCGGCAGTGCGTCGAGGGGCGTGGGACGCGGGTCGGCCATCGCAGGGTCAGGGTAGGGCAGCCGCGTCGGCGGCGGCCTGGCGTTGCAGCGCCTCGATCGCCTCGGCCACCGTCAGCCAGCGTTGTTCGACTTCGGCCAGCTCGGCCTGCACGGCTTTCAGTCGCCGCCCGGCTTCGGCCCGGGTCGCGGCGTCGCTGGCAGCACCCAACTGCGCCAGCAGCGCGTCCTGTTCGGCGCTGAGGGCGTCGAGCCGCGCTTCCAGGGCCGCGTGCTCGCGCTGGTAGGGCCGCAGCTGGTTGGCCACGTGCTGGCGGCGCTGGGCCTGCTCACGTCGGCGCTGCTGCGGGGTGGGTGAGGGCGTCGCAGGATTGGCCGAGGCCGCGGCGGGGGATGCCAGCGCTTCGCGACGCTGTCGGGCCTGCTCCAGCAAGTAGCGCTGGTAGTCGTCCAAGTCGCCGTCGAACGGTTGCAGCCGGCCGCCGCCGACGAGCCAAAAGGTGTCGCACACCGAGCGCAGCAGCGCCCGGTCGTGGCTGACCAGCAGCACCGTGCCGTCAAAGCCGGTCAGCGCCAGCGCCAAGGCCTCGCGCGTGCTGAGGTCGAGGTGGTTGGTCGGTTCATCCAGCAGCAGGTGGGGACGCTGCCAGATCAGCAGGGCCAACGCCAGGCGCGCCCGCTCGCCACCGCTCATCGTCCCCACGGGCTGCAGCGCGGCATCGCCGTCGAACTGCAGGCTGCCCAAAAACGTGCGCAGGTCCTGCTCGCGTGTGCTTTGGCCGTTGAACAAGGCACCGGCGGCCTCGGTGTCACGTGCCAGGCGCTGCAGGTGTTGCAGTGGGGTCTCGTCGGCGCGCAGCACGTCGAGCTCGTGCTGGGCAAAGTAGCCGATGCGCAAACCTCGGCCCACCTGCACCCGCCCCGCCAGCGGCGGCAGCACCCCGACCAGCGTCTTGACCAGCGTGGATTTGCCCTGCCCGTTGGCGCCCAGGATGCCGATGCGTTGCCCGGGCAGGACGCTGCAACGGATGCCCTCGACGATCGGGCGGCTGGTGCCTGCGGCGTCAAGGTAACCGACGGTGACGTCGTGCAGCGTCAGCATCGGGTTGGGCATCTGCCCAGGATCGGCGAATTCGAACGCGAGCTCGCCGGCGGTCAGCACCGGCGCCACGCGCTCCATGCGCGCCAAGGCCTTGAGCCGGCTTTGCGCCTGGCGCGCCTTGGTGGCTTTGGCGCGAAAGCGATCGACAAAGCGCTGCAGCTGCGCGATGCGCTCTTGCTGGCGCAGCCACGCAGCTTGCTGCTGCTGCAGCTGCTGCGCCCGCTGGGCCTCGAAGTGGCTGTAGTTGCCGCCGTAGCGTTGCAGGCGTGCGTGTTCCAGGTGCAGCGTGATGCGCGTGACGGCGTCGAGGAATTCGCGGTCGTGGCTGATGACGAGCAACGTGCCGGCAAAGCGCTGCAGCCAGCCCTCCAGCCACACCAACGCGTCCAGGTCCAGGTGGTTGGTCGGCTCGTCCAGCAGCAACAGGTCGGCCGGGCACATCAAGGCCCGCGCCAGCTGCAGCCGCATGCGCCAGCCACCCGAAAAATGGTTGACCGGGCGCTGCAGCTCCGGCATGGCAAAGCCCAACCCCAGCAGCAGCGCCTGGGCGCGTGCACGCGCGTCGTGCGCGCCAGCGTCGGCCAGCGCAGCGTGCGCCAGCGCGATGGCTTCACCGTCGCCACGGGCCTCCGCCTGGGCGAGCTGGGCCTGCGCTTCGGCCAACCGGGTGTCGCCCGCGAGCACGAAGTCGGTCGCGGCCAGATCGCTGTCGGGGATCTCCTGCGCGACGTGGGCCACGCGCCACTGCCGCGGCAGCTCGACCTGACCGGCGTCCTCGTGCAGCTCTCCGCGCAGCAACGCCAACAAGCTGGACTTGCCCGAGCCGTTGCGCCCAACCAGGCCAACCTTGTCGCCCGCGTGCAGGGTCAAATCGACGCCGTCGAGCACCACCTTGGCGCCGCGGCGCAGCGTGACGTTGCGCAACGTGATCATGGCGTGCTGGACCGTGGATCCGCAGGCAGCTGCGGTTGCGCCAGGGTGAGCGCCACGTGGGTGACGAGCAGCACGGCGTCGGGCCCGGCGCTGGTGTGCAGCCAGTGCACCGGCAGCGCGGGGAAGGCGGCTTCGAAGTGTGCGCGCTCGTGCCCAATTTCCAGCACCAGCACGCCGTGCTCGGTCATGTGCTGCGCGGCGTGCGCCAACAGATGGCGCACGAAGTCCAAGCCGTCGTCGCCGCCGTCCAGCGCCAGCGCCGGCTCGGCGCGGTACTCGGGGGGCAGGGCGGCCATGCTGGCACGGTTGACGTAAGGCGGGTTGCACAGGATCAGGTCGTAGCGGCCATCGATCCCTTGCCAGCCATCGGCGTGCAGCAGGCGGATGCGGTGCTGCAGCCCATGGCGCTCGACGTTGCGGGCTGCGACGCTGAGCGCGTCGGTGCTGATGTCGCTGGCGTCCAGGGTGACGTCGGGCCACGCCATCGCGGCCAGCACCGCCAACGATCCGTTGCCGGTGCACATATCCAGCACCCGCAGTGTGTCGGGCGACAACCACGGGTCCAGCGCATCGGCTTGCGGGGCGGCGGCGATCAGTTCGGCCAACAGGCTGCGCGGCACGATGACGCGCTCGTCCACATCGAAAGGCACGCCCTGCAGCCACGCTTCGCCGGTGAGGTAGGCGGCCGGCTTGCGGGTGCGGATGCGCTCGTCGATCAGCGCCGCCACCGCCGCGGCCTGTGTGGGTGTGACGGGGTGTTGGCCGTGCGCATCGAGGTCGAGGTCCAGCGGCAGGCCCAACCGCCACAGCACCAGCCAGGCGGCTTCGTCGCGCGCGCAGGTGGTGCCGTGGCCGAAGCTGACGCCGGCGGCCTGCAGGCGAGCTTCGGCCTGCTGCAACAGCGCCGCAAGGGTGATGCCGTCGCTCATGCCAGCCCCACCAGCCGTTGCAGCACGCGCAGGTAGACCGCGGTCAACGTCTCCAGGTCGTCCAGCGCCACGTGCTCGTCGATTTTGTGGATGCTGGCGTTGGGAGGCCCAAGCTCGACGACCTGCGGGCAAATCTGTGCGATGAAGCGCCCGTCGCTGGTGCCGCCGCTGGTGGACAGTTCGGTGGCCAGCCCGGTGACGTCGGCGATGGCGTCGCGCACGGCGTCCACCAGGGGACCTGCGGGGGTCAGGAAAGGCAGCCCTCCCACGGTCCATTCGAGGCTGTAGTCGTCACCGGCGCGCAGGCCGTGGCGCGCCAGCACCTCGTGCACGCGGGCTTGCAGGCCCGCGGGGGTGGATTCGGTGCTGAAGCGGAAGTTGAAGTCCACCACCACGGTGCCAGGGATGACGTTGGTGGCTCCAGTGCCGCCGTGGATGTTGCTAACCTGCCAGGTGGTGGGGGGGAAGTGGTCGTTGCCGTCGTCCCAGCGCGTGGCCACCAGCTCGGCCAGCGCGGGCGCCAGCAAGTGGATGGGGTTGCGCGCCAGGTGCGGGTAGGCGATGTGGCCCTGGATGCCATGGACCGTCAGGCGACCGCTCATCGTGCCGCGGCGGCCGTTTTTGATCATGTCGCCGGTGCGCTGCACGCTGGTGGGCTCGCCCACGATGCACATGTCCAGCCGCTGGCCGCGCTGGCGCAGTGCGTCGCACACGACGACGGTGCCGTCACGCGCCGGTCCTTCTTCGTCGCTGGTGAGCAAAAAACCCAGCGCCAACGGCGGGTTGGGGTGCTGCGCCAGCAGCCGCTCGCAGGTCACCACCATCGCCGCCAGCGATCCTTTCATGTCGGCCGCGCCACGGCCGTACAGCTTGCCGTCGCGCACCGTGGGGGTGAAGGGGTCGCTGCTCCAGCGCTCCAGTGGGCCGGTGGGGACGACATCGGTGTGGCCCGCAAACACCAACACCGGGGCATCCGGCGTGGCGCCCGGGCGCAGCGCCCACAGGTTGGTGACGCGAAAATCCTCCGGGCCACTGACGATGGTTTCGCACCCAAACCCCAGCGCCTGCAAACGCGCGGCGATCAGCGCTTGGCAGCCAGCGTCGTGCGGGGTGACGGAAGGACAACGAATCAGGGCTTCGGCCAGGCGCAGGGTGTCAGACATGGTGGCTGGGCAACACGGTGGCACGGCCAACGGTGGCGCGTGCGCTCAGGGGTTGGGGGGCAAAAAGCCTTCGAACGACGGCCCAGCTCCCTTGCCAGGCTCGGTGGGGGTCGCCGCAGTTTGGGCCAAGGCGCGCGCACGGTCGTCGTTTTGCAGCCGCCACAGCAGGTTGGTCGGCGAGTCGGCGTAGGCCAGCCCCTCTTCGCGTGTGATGCGGTCGGCCAGGATCAGCCGCGCCAAATCGGCCTCGAACGTCTGGGACTCTTCGGCCATCGATTTTTCCAGCGCCTCACGCACGCCAAAGAAGTCGGCCTTTTCGATCAGCTCGCTGATCAGCCGTGTGTTGACCATCACTTCCACGGCCGGCACGCGCCCACCGTCCACCGCGCGCAGCAGCCGCTGCGACACGATGGCTTTGAGCGACGAGGCCAGGTCGTTGAGCATCGTCGGCCGCACCTCGACGGGATAGAAGTTGAGGATGCGGTTGAGCGCCTGGTAGCTGTTGTTGGCGTGCAGCGTGGCCAGCACCAGGTGACCCGACTGGGCGTAGGCGATCGCCTGCGACATGGTTTCGCGGTCGCGGATTTCGCCGATCAGGATCACGTCCGGTGCCTGGCGCAGGGCGTTTTTCAGCGCCACCTGCAACGATTCGGTGTCGGTGCCGACTTCGCGCTGGTTGACCACCGACTTTTTATTCTTGAACAGGTACTCGATCGGGTCTTCGATCGTCAGGATGTGTCCGGTGGTGTGCTCGTTGCGGTGGTCCAGCAGCGCCGCCAGCGTCGTGCTTTTGCCCGACCCGGTGGCGCCGACGACCAGCATCAGCCCGCGCTTGGCCATGATCATCTGTGTCAGCACCGGAGGGATGCCCAGCTCGCTGACCTTCGGAATCTGGCCGCTGATGAAGCGCACCACCACCGCGCAGGTGCCACGCTGGCGCATCGCGCTGATACGAAAGCGACCCACGCCTTCGATCGGGATGGCGATGTTGAGTTCGCCGGTGCGCTCGAACGCTTGCAAATGGTCGGGCTTGACGACCTCGGCCAGCAGCCGGTACGGTCCGTCGGCCGGCAACGGCTGGGCGTTGACCGGCATCGTGACGCCGTTGATCTTGATGAGCGCGGGCGCCGAGGCCGACAAATAGATGTCAGAGGCCTTTTTGTCGGCCATCAGCCGCAGCAGTTGTTCCATCGGGCCCATGGTGGCGTCGTCCTGTTCGCTGGTGCGGCCGCCTCAATCCCGCAGCAGTTCGTTGAGGCTGGTCTTGGCGCGCGTTTGCGCGTCGACCCGCTTGACGATGATGGCCGCGTACAGGCTGTACTTGCCGCCCTCTTTGGGCAGGCTGCCGCTGATGACCACCGAGCCGGCCGGCACGCGCCCGTAGAGGATTTCGCCGGTGGTGCGGTCATAGATCGGGGTGCTTTGGCCGATGTAGACGCCCATTGAGATGACGGAGTTTTCCTCGACGATGACGCCCTCGACGATTTCGGAGCGTGCGCCGATGAAGCAGTTGTCCTCGATGATCGTGGGGTTGGCTTGCAGCGGCTCCAGCACGCCGCCCAGGCCGACGCCGCCGGACAGGTGCACGTTTTTGCCCACCTGGGCGCACGAACCCACGGTGGCCCAGGTGTCGACCATCGTGCCCTCGTCAACGTAAGCGCCGATGTTGACGTACGACGGCATCAGGATCGCCCCCTTGGCGATATAGCTGCCGCGGCGCGCCACCGCCGGCGGCACCACGCGCACGCCGGTGGCGGCCAGCTCTTGCGGCGACATGCGCCCAAATTTGGTCGGCACCTTGTCGAAAAAGCCCAAGTCACCGGCGCGCATCAACTCGTTGTCGCGCAGCCGAAAGCTCAGCAACACCGCTTTTTTGATCCACTGGTGCACGGTCCACTGGCCGACGCCATGGCGCGTAGCCACCCGCAGCCGCCCGGCGTCGAGCTCGGCGATGACGTGCTCGACCGCATCGACCACCTCGTGCGGGGCGTTGCCCGGCGAGAGCTGCGCGCGGTTGTCCCAGGCGTTTTCGATGATGGCTTGCAGTGCGTCTTGCGTCATGGTGGGTGCGTGGCGTGATGGGTGGTTGGGGTATCAGGCGCGCACGAAGCGCACGATGCGCTCGGCGGCTTCCAGGCATTCGTCCAGCCCGGCCACCAGCGCCATGCGTACTCGGCCGGCGCCAGGGTTGTGACCCGCGTGCATGCGCGCCAGGAAGCTGCCAGGCAAAACGGTCACATTGTATTGGGCCAGCAACAGCCGCGCGAAATCGGTGTCATCGCCACCATCGACGCCGCCAAAGCGCGCGGGCACCTTGGCCCACAGGTAAAACCCGGCGTCGGGCAGGCGCACGTCCATCACCTCGGCCAGCCGCGGCGTCACGCGCTCGAACTTGGCGCGGTACAGTGCACGGTTGGCCTCGACGTGCGCCTCGTCGGCCCAGGCTGCGGCGCTGGCCTGTTGCACCGCCACGCCCATCGCGCTGCCGTGGTAGGTGCGGTACAGCGTGAAGGCGCGCACGAGGGCCGCGTCGCCTGCCACGAAGCCGCTGCGCAGCCCCGGCGCGTTGCTGCGTTTGGACAGGCTGGTCAGCATCAGCAGCCGCCGAAAATCCCGCCGTCCCAGCGCCACCGCCGCCTGCAGCGCCCCCAGCGGCGGCTCGTCGCGGAAATAAATCTCGCTGTAGCACTCGTCGCTGGCGATGACAAAGCCGAAGCGGTCGCTCAACTCGAACAATCGGCGCCATTCGTCCAGCGGCATCACCGCCCCAGTGGGGTTGCCCGGGGAACAGGCGTACACCAACTGCGTGCGTGCCCACACCGACTCGGGCACGCTGTCCCAATCGGTGGCGAAGTTGCGCGCCGGGTTGCTGGGCGCGTACCAGGGCTGTGCACCCGCCAGCAGCGCTGCTCCCTCGTAGATCTGGTAAAACGGGTTGGGGCACACCACCACCGGCTCGGTGCCGCGCGCAAACGCACGCGGGTCCACCACCACCTGCGCCAGGGCAAACAGCGCCTCGCGCGAGCCCAGCGTCGGCAACACCTGGGTGGCTGGGTCCAGCGTCACGCCGTAGCGTCGTTGCAGCCACGCCGCGCACGCCGCTTTGAGCTCAGCCGTGCCAGCGGTGGCCGGGTAGGTGGCCAGGCCCGCCGGGCTGTCGATGGCCACGTGCAACGCCTGGGTCAGCACCGCCGGGGTCGGGTGGCGCGGCTCGCCGATGCCTAGGTTGATCGGCGTGTAGTCCGGGTTAGGGGTGATGTCGGCGGTCAGCGCGCGCAAGCGCTCGAACGGGTAGGGCTGCAGCCGCTGCAGCAGGGGGTTGCCGGCAAAGTCCATGGGGCGCAATGGTAGCGGCTGGCGCCCGTACACTAGCGCCCCGTGCGCTTGCAGACCATCAAACTTTCCGGCTTCAAGTCCTTTGCCGAGCCCACCACCCTGCACTTGCCCGGGCAGCGCATTGGCGTTGTGGGCCCCAACGGTTGCGGCAAGTCCAACATCATGGACGCCGTGCGCTGGGTGCTGGGCGAGTCCAAGGCCAGCGAGTTGCGTGGCGAGTCCATGCAGGACGTGATCTTCAACGGCACCACCACGCGCAAGCCGGCCCAGCGCGCCAGCGTCGAGCTGGTATTCGACAACAGCGCGCGGCGCGCCGGTGGGCCATGGAACCAGTACACCGAGATCGCCGTGCGCCGCGTCCTGACGCGTGACGGTACCAGCAGCTACTTCATCAACAACCAGCCGGTGCGCCGGCGCGACGTGCACGATGTCTTCATGGGCACCGGCCTGGGGCCGCGCGCCTACGCCATCATCGGGCAGGGCACGATCAGCCGCATCATCGAAAGCCGTCCCGAGGAGTTGCGCCTGTTTCTGGAAGAGGCGGCGGGCGTGTCCAAGTACAAAGAGCGCCGCCGCGAGACCGAACACCGCCTGGCCGACACGCGCGACAACCTGACGCGGGTGGAAGACATCCTGCGCGAGCTGGAGGGACAACTGCAGCGCCTGACCCAACAGGCCGAGGTGGCGCAACGCTACCGCGCGTTGCAGGCGCGCCTGACGCGGCGGCAGCACCAGCAATGGTGGCTGAAGCGGCGCGCCGCGCAGCAGCAAGCCGACCAGCTGCGCGCGCAAGGCCAGCAGGCGGCCGCCGCGCTGCAGGCGCATGCGGCGGAGCTCAGCACGCTGCAAGCGCAGCTGGAGGCGCTGCGCCAAGCGCACTTGGACGCCGGTGAGGCACTGAACCAGGCCCAGGCGGGCTTGTACGAAGCGGGCGCCGAGGTCGCCCAGTGGGAAGCTCAGATCCGCTACGCCGAACAAAGCCGCCAGCGTGCGCTGCAGCGCCAACAGGCGTTGCAGGCGCAGCTGGCCGACTGGCACACCCGGGCCGAGGTGGCCGAGCAGGAACGTGCGGCGACGCTGCAGCAGCTGGACGCCGCCGCGGCCGACGCCGAAGCGCTAAGCGCCCAACTGGACGAATGCGCGCCCCAGCTGCAGGCGCACGACGACGCGCTGACCCAGGCGCGCACCCAACTGCAGCGCCAGCGTGACGGCGTGCACGACGTGCAGCGGGCCTTGGCGGGACTCAGCGCCGAGCAACGTGCGCTGGACGAGCAGCGCCGCGCGCTGACCGAGCGGGCCGAGCGGCTGCAGGCGCAGGCCCGTGCGCTGCAAGCGCCCGACGCGCAGCAGTTGCAGCACTGGCAAGCCGAAGAGCAGCGGGCCGACGAAGCCCGGCAGCAGGCGCAGGCGCGGCTGCAGACCTTGCAGGCCGCCAGCGCCGAGCACGAGACCACGCTTGCCGCGGCGCAGCGCGACGCCCAAGCCCAGGCGCAGCGGTTGGCCGAACTGCAAGCGCGCGTGCAGGCGTTGCAGGCGTTGCAAGACAAGCTGCAGGCCGACGAGCGCTTGCTGCCGTGGTTGCGCGAGCACGGGCTCGACGGCCTGGTCGCGTTGTGGCGCCAACTGCCCAGCGACACCGGCTGGGCCACGGCGCTGGAGGCGGTGCTGCGCGAGCGGGTGCGGGCGCTGGCGGTGGGCCAGCTCGACACGCTGGGCCGCATGGCGCAGACCCCGCCACCGGCGCGGCTGGCGCTGCACGCCGCGCAAGCCGGTGCGGCGGCGGTCGCGGCGGCGTCACCCCCGCCCGGGTGCGTGGCGCTGTTGCAGCATCTGCATCTGCACGATGCCACTTTGTACGCCCTGTTGGCCGACTGGCTGCAAGGCTGGTGGGCGGCCGACGACCTGACGCAGGCGCTGCAGGCGCGCGCACACCTGCGCCCGGGTGAGCGCATCGTCACCCCGCAGGGGCACAGCGTGGGCCGCCACGACGTCAGCTTTTACGCCGCTGACGAACCCCAGGCCGGGCTGTTGGCACGCGCGCACGAGCTCGACCAACTGCAACGCGCGTTGCGAGCGCAGGCCCTGATCGAGGAGCAAGCCCGCCAAGCCGCGCAACGGGCGCAGGCCCAGCTGAGCGAGCTGCGTGCCGCGACCGAAGCGGCGCGGCGCGACGTGGCCGAGGCGCAGCAACGCTGGCATGGCGCGCAGCTGGAGCGACTGCGGCTGCAGCAGCAACACAGCCAAGCCACCGAGCAGCGCCAGCGGCTGCACGACGAGCTCAGCGAAGTGCACGCCGCGCTGGAGGCGTTGGCCGAACGTGCCGAGATGCTGCAGGGGCGGCTGGAAGCGCTGGACGAGGACTTGGCCGTGGCGCAAAACGCGCTAGTGCAAGCCGAAGACGCCGTGCACGAGGCCGAACGGCGCCGCGCGGCCGTGCAAGAGCAGCAGCGCGCGTTGGAGCGGCGCGCGCAAGAGGCGGCGTTCGCGCAGCGCAGCTTGCAGGGCCGGCTGGACGAGCTGCACCGCCAGCACGACACCGCCGTGGCCCAGCAGCAGCGCTTGCAAGCCGAACTTGACGCCCTGCACGCCGAGCTGCAAACCCACACCGACGACGCAGCGCGTGCCGCGCTGGCCGAGGCGCTGCAGCGCCGTGCGCAGGCCGAAGCGCAGCTGGCCGCATGCCGCAGCCGCTACGACGAGCTGGGCATGCAGTGGCGCGCGCTGGACGAGCAGCGCCTGCGTGCCGAGCGCGAGCTGGAGCCCCTGCGCGTCCGCATCACCGAGCTGCAACTGCAGCTGCAAGCCGCCGAGCTGGCCGTGCAACAGCACACCGACGCCCTGCAGCAGGCCGGCGCGCAGGACGAGGCGGTGGCCGCCAGCGTGGCCGAGGACGCCCTGGCGCTGAGCGCGATCGAGGCGGAGCTGCCGCGGCTGCAACGCGAGCTGGCGGCGTTGGGGGCGGTCAACCTGGCCGCGCTGGAAGAGCTGGCCGCAGCGCGCGAGCGCGAACAGTTCCTGCGCCAGCAATCCGACGACCTGCGCCAAGCCATCCACACGCTGCAGGATGCCATCCAGCGCATCGACGCCGAAACGCGCGCGTTGCTGCAGCGCACCTTCGACACCGTCAACGAGCACTTTGGCCGCATGTTCCCCGAACTGTTTGGCGGCGGGCAGGCGCGCCTGATCATGACCGGCGACGAGATCCTGGACGCCGGGGTGCAGGTGATGGCGCAGCCCCCGGGCAAGCGCAACCAGACCATCCACCTGCTGTCCGGCGGCGAAAAGGCGCTGACCGCCATCGCGCTGGTGTTTGCAATATTCCAGCTCAACCCCGCACCGTTTTGCCTGCTGGACGAAGTCGACGCACCGCTGGACGATGCCAACACCGAGCGCTATGCCCGCCTGGTCACGCGCATGAGCCGTGACACGCAGTTCCTGTTCATCAGCCACAACCGCATCGCCATGGAAATGGCCGAGCAGCTGGTCGGCGTCACGATGCAGGAGCAGGGTGTGTCGCGCATCGTGGCGGTGGACCTGCAGCAAGCCGTCGGCATGATGGACAATCCGCAGCCATGAGCGAACACCTTGCGTTGCCGCTGGCCTTAGCGCTGTTCGGGGGGGCGGTGTTGTTGGGCGTTTGGGCCTACCACCAATGGCGAATCCGGCGCCTGCTGCCCCCGGCACCGCGCACCGAACCAGCGCCCGTGGTGGCGCCCGAGCGTGTCGAGCCGCACCTCGAACCCACGCCCCCGACGACGAGCGAGGAGGCCACGGCCCGGCGCGTGCTGTCGCCGACACTGGACGCCATCGTCGAGCTGGCGCTGGAGCGCGTCGTCAGCGGCGAGGCGGTGGTGGCCTCGCTGCCGGCCACCCGGCGCGTCGGCACCAAGCCGTTTGCCATCGAAGCGCTGCCCGAAGGTGCACCGCCTGACGCCTGGGAGCTGCCCCGCGCGGGCCAGCGGTACGCCCGGCTGCGCGCCGGGGTGCAGTTGGCCAACCGCGCCGGCGCGCTCAACGAGATCGAATACTCCGAATTCGTTCACAAGGTCGGCCAATGGGCCGAGCACCTGGTGGCCGCGCCGCCCGACTTTCCCGACATGCTTGGCGTCGTGCAGCGCGCGCGCGAGCTCGATCAGTTCGCTGCCGAGCACGATGCGCAGCTGGCCGTGACCCTGCGCGCACGCCGCACCGCCTGGAACCCGGGGTACGTCACCCAACACGCGCTGCGGCTGGGGTTCGTGCCAGGCACCTTGCCGGGGCGCATGGTGTGGCCAGGCGAGGACGGCACACCGTGCGTGGTGTTGCAGTTCGAATCCCAGGCCGCGCTGGCCGACGACCCCTCGCTGGCGGTGCTGCGCGAGGTGCGTTTGGTGTTGGACGCGCCGCAGATCGCGCAACAGGCGCAACCCTATGCCCGCTTGCGTGAACTGGCCACCGCGCTGGCCCAGGCGATGGACGGCTGGATCGGCGACGACCAAGGCCAGGCGTTGGACGAACGGGCGCTGGACGCCATTGGTACGGAGCTGCAAACCCTGTACGAGCGGTTGCAAGCCCGCGGGCTGCCAGCCGGTTCGCCGCAAGCGCGGCGCCTGTTCAGCTAGGGCTTACACGTAGCCTGCTTCCAGCAGCGCCGAGCGCGTTTGAGCCACCAGCGGCGCCAGGGCCGCCAGCGCCGCGTCGGCCGCCTGGGCGTCGGCGTGCTGCGCTGCGCACTCCAGCAGTGCGGCCTGGCCGGCCAATGCCGCCGCCCCGACATTGCCGCTGCTGCCCTTGAGCATATGGGCCAGCCGCCGCAGCAACGCCCAATCCTGTTGCTGCCGGGCCTGCTCCATGCTGCGCAGCTCGCTATCCAGTTGCGCCGCGTATTGCCGCACGATGGCACGGAAATCCTCGCCGAGCAAATCCAGCATCGTGTCAAGGTTGGCGGTGTCGAGCAAAGCAGACATGGGAAGGGGTGGCCGTGGGTGCGCGTCGCGATGGTAACCGAAGCCTCAGCCGTCCATGCTATGCTGGCACGCCATGAGCGCGCTCGAGCCCAAGCCGACCCATGTCGCGCCGGCCGCGGAGGCGCCGACCCCCCGCATGTGCTGGTGGTGGGCGACGATGACCACACCCGCGCGATGGTCGCGGCGCTGCTGCGGCGTGACGGCTTGCAAGTGACCGAAGCCTCCGATGGCGAGCAAGGCGTGGCGGCTCGACGACGACACGCTGAGCTGGAGCGACGAGTTCGAGCCTTTGGTGGGCATCCGGGTCACGCAAGGGGTGCTGCGCGAAACATTCGTGCAACGGGTGCACGCGCAGGACGCCGCACGCTTGGGCCGCGGTCGATTGGACCTGGGGTTTCGCACCACCCTGCAGGGTGGCGGGCGCATTTTGCGCCAGGTGGGGCAGGCCCTGGAGCAAGGCGGCGAGGGGGTATGGGTCATGGCCGCCCGATGACGGCCGCGGAGCTTGAGGCGTTGGTGCGGCGCGTGCCAGGCACGCGCGCTTGATCCGCGTCGGACTCAGACGATATCGCCGGTGTGCACCCCAAAGTGACCACGGCGGCGGTCGTCGAAGTAGCACCGCAGCGTTTCGTGCACGGTGCGGAAGGCCAGCTCGTCCCACGGCACCTCGTGTTCGGCGAACAGGCGAGCCTCGAGCGTTTCGTGGCCAGGGTCAAAGCGGTCGCTCAACAGCCGCGCGCGGTAGTAAATGTGCACCTGCCCCACACGCGCCACGTTGAGCAGCGTGAACAGTCCTTCCAGCGCGACGTCGGCGCCGGCCTCCTCACGCGTTTCCCGCAAGGCGCCTTCGGCCGTGGTTTCACCCAGCTCCATGAAGCCTGCCGGCAGCGTCCATTTGCCGCGCCGCGGCTCGATGGCACGCCGGCACAGCAGCACCCGGTCGCCCCACACCGGCACGGTGCCCACCACGTTGAGCGGGTTTTCGTAGTGGATGGTTCCGCAGCTCGAGCACACGGCCCGCGCGCGGCTGTCGCCGTCGTCAGGGACACGGTACTCCACCGCGGCCGCGCAGGCACGGCAAAAACGAATCGGGTTGCGCCACATGCGCCGCAGTGTAGCCGCCGCACGGCCCCGAAGGCTGCGGCGGTCAGGCCTTGGTGTGTTTCTCGATCAGCTTGTGTGCCGTTTCAAGCAGATCGCGCCCGTTGAAGCCGCGCTTGTCCATGTCCTGCACCCACTCGACCTCGACCTGACGTGCCTGGCGCCGGAACGCCTGGGCCTCGGCCAGCCCGATGGTGTGGATCTTGTTGCCGCGCTCGACCGCCAACTTGCGCGCCGGGGCGTCGCCCGCCTGTTGGACGCGGCCCAGGAAGGCCGATGTCTCGATCCCCGAGTTGGCGTCAATGACCTTCTTGAGGTCCGGCGGCAACGACTCGTAGCGCGCCTTGTTCATCGCCATCACGAACGTCGTCGTGTACAAGGCCCTGCCCTCGCGGTCGAATTCGCTGTGGAAGGTGGTCAGCTCATGCACCTTGACCGAGGGCACCACCTCCCACGGGATCACGCAGCCGTCGATGACGCCTTTGGACAGCGCATCGGGAATTTGCGGCAGCGGCATGCCCACCGGCGTGGCGCCAAGGTTGCCCAACAGCTTGGTGATCTGGCGCGTCGGGCCGCGCATCTTGAGTCTACGCAGATCGCCCGGTTGCGTGATCAGCTTGGTCTTGACGTGGAACATGCCGGGGCCGTGCACCTGCAGGGCGATCGGGCGCACGTCGCGGAACTCGTCCGGTGCCTTGGTTTGCACGTACTCCCACAGTGCGCGGGAGGTGGCTTCGGCGTTGGTCATCATGAACGGCAGCTCGAACACCTCGATGCGGGGGAAGCGCCCCGGCGTGTTGCCCGGCAGCGTCCAGACGATGTCCACCACGCCGTCCTTGGCCTGGTCGAACAGTTGCACCGGCGAGCCCCCCAGTTGCATGGCCGGGTAGGCTTCGAACTTGATGCGGCCGCCCGAGTCCCTGGTGACTTTGTCCATCCAGGCCTTGTGCATGTTAAGCCAGACGTTGGACGTCGGGGACATGAACGTGTGGAACTTCAGCGTCACGCTGGCCTGGGCAAACCCCGCCAGGGCGGGGGCGCCCAGCGCCACGGCGGCGCCCGATTGAAGCAAGGTGCGGCGGCGAATCATGGTCAGGGTCTCCTACGACGTCGAGCGCTCAGGTGGGCCGCGGTGGTCTCGTGGGCCTTGGAGGCCCACAACGCTGTCAAGGCCGCAGTGTAGCCGCTCAAGGCCAGCGCGGCGCGTCGATCGCCTCGAGGTTTACCCCAGGGTCGCGCGGCGCTCGGCTAGACTTGCAACATCCCCCTCGTTCACCATCGCGCCATCATGAAGCTGTACAACTACTTTCGCTCCGGCACCTCGTTTCGGGTGCGCATCGCCCTCAACCTCAAGGGGCTGTCGTACGACTACATCCCGGTGCACCTGGCCAAGGGCGAGCAACACAGCGACGCCTACCGCGCCATCAGCCCGGACGGCCTGGTGCCGGTGCTCGACGTCGAGGGGCAGCCCGACCACGCGCTGCTGAGCCAGTCGATGGCGATCATCGAATACCTGGACGAAACCCACCCCGAGCCGCCGCTGCTGCCGCGCGACCCTTTGGGCCGCGCGCGTGTGCGGGCGCTGGCGCAGACCATCGCGTGTGAGATCCACCCCATCAACAACCTGCGCATCCTCAAGTACCTGGCCGGACCGCTGGGCCTGAGCGAGGCGCAACGCACCGCCTGGTACAACCACTGGGTCATGGAAGGCCTGCGCGCTTACGAGCGGCGTCTGCAAGACCTGGCGCAGGAGCGTGCGCGCCTGGGTTTGCCACCGTCGGTGTACTCGTACGGTGACACGCCGACGCTGGCCGACTGCTGCCTGGTGCCGCAAATCGTCAACGGACAGCGCTTTGGTCTGGTCTACGAGGGCATACCGCTGACGTTGGCGGTGTTTGAGCGCTGCATGCAGCTCGACGCCTTCCAACGCGCGCACCCCAGCCGCTGCCCCGATGCCGAGTGAGCCTGGCCCGCGTTGGCTCGCGCGCGGTGGCCTGCCGGGGTTGGCGGCGACGCTGGGCGATGGCGCGCACGGTTGGATGAGCACCCGCGTCGGAGGCGTGTCGGTGGGGCCGTGGGCAGCGTTGAACCTGGGTGACCACGTCGGCGACGACCCCCAGGCCGTGGCCACCAACCGCGCGCGGCTGCAGGCGGCGTTAGGTGTGCGACCGGTCTGGTTGCGCCAAGTGCATGGCGTCGGCGTGGTCCGCGTGGATGGCGGCACACCGCCGGGCCAGGTGGCCGACGCCGCCTGGACCGACGCCCCCGGGGTGGCGTGCGTGGTGCTGGTGGCGGACTGCCTGCCGATCCTCGTGGCCAGCGGCGACGGCACGTCGGTGGCGGCGGTGCACGCCGGCTGGCGCGGGCTGTTGGGGCAGGGTGGCGTGGGCGTGCTGGAAGCGTTGGCCGCCGACTGGCCGGCGTGGCGCCTGCGGCGCGACCGCGCCCGCAGCCGGGTCTGGATCGGCGCGGCCATCGGCGCGCAGGCGTTCGAAGTGGGGCCCGAGGTGCAGGCCGCGTTCGTGCAGGCGTGCCGCGACGACGCCGCGGCGTTCGTGCCGTCGCCCCACCAACGCGGGCACTGGTTGGCCAACCTGGCGGCGCTGGCCCGCGCACGGCTGCAGCGCTTGGGGGTGGAGTGCGTGCTGGGGCACGACGGCTCGTCCGCCTGGTGCACCGTCGCCCAGCCCACGGTGTTTTTTTCCCACCGCCGCGACGCGCCACGGTATGGCGCCAGCGGCCGCATGGCGGCCGCCGTGTGGCTGGGGTGAGGACGGCGCACGGTTGGCCAGCGTGTCCGGGTGTGTCATCGGCGCGACGCCGTAAGCGAGGAGACATGCAACCGCGTTACCATGGCAACATGGGCAAGAAAGGGGGCGGCGCCACGCCGCAGCCGGCGGCTTGGTATGCGCACCCCGTCCACAGCATGAGGAGACGACCCCATGGCACAACCGCCACGCAACGACACCACCCCCTGGGCCACCTGGGCTTCGTTCGACGCCAACCCGTGGACGCAGTGGGCGCAGCAAGCGTGGGCCTCGGCCACCAGCGGGTCCGCGCCAGCGTCCGCGCTGGCCGGATTGACCCAAGTGTTGCGCGGCCTGGGGGGGCAGCCGTTGCAGCTCGACGCGGCGCAATGGTTGCAGATCCAGCAAGACTACCTGCGTGAACTGACCGAGCTGTGGCAGCAGGGCACGCACGTCCCCCCGCCGGCGGACAAGCGCTTTGCGGGCCAAGCCTGGGCGAGCAACCCGGTGGCGGCATTCCAGGCCGCGTTGTACCTGCTCAACGCCCGCACGCTGATGCGCATGGCCGAAGCGGTGCAGGCCGACGCCAAGACGCGCGCGCGCATCCGTTTTGCGGTGCAGCAGTGGATCGACGCCACCGCGCCCAGCAATTTTCTGGCATTCAACGCCGAAGCGCTGCAAAAAGCCATCGACACCCGTGGCGAGAGCCTGGCGCGTGGCCTGCTCAACCTGTTGCAAGACCTGCAGCGCGGCCAGGTCTCGATGACCGACCCCAACGCTTTTGAAGTGGGGCGCAACGTCGCCACCACCGAAGGGCAGGTGGTGTTCGAAAACGCGCTGTTTCAGCTGATCGAGTACAAGCCGCTGACGCCCAAGGTGTACGAGCGTCCGCTGCTGGTGGTGCCACCGTGCATCAACAAGTACTACATCCTGGACTTGCAGCCGGACAACTCGTTCCTGCGCTACGCAGTCGAGCAGGGCCACCGGACCTTCGTCATCAGTTGGCGCAATCCCGACGCGTCGCTGGCCCAGGCCACGTGGGACGACTACATCGACGACGCCGTCATCCGTGCCATCGACATCGTGCGCGACATCGGCAAGGCCGACACCATCAACACCCTGGGCTTTTGCGTCGGCGGCACGATGCTGGGCACGGCCCTGGCGGTGTTGGCCGCGCGTGGCCAGCGCAAGGTGCACAGCGTGACCTTCCTGACCACGCTGCTGGACTTCACCGAAACAGGCGTGCTCGACGTCTTCATCGACGAGGCGTTCGTCACGATGCGCGAGTTGCAGTTTGCCAACGGCGGTCTGTTGCCGGGGCGCGACCTGGCCACGACGTTCAGCTTTTTGCGCCCCAACGACCTCGTCTGGAACTACGTCGTCGGCAACTACCTCAAGGGCGAAACGCCGCCGCCGTTTGACCTCCTGTACTGGAACAGCGACAGCACCAACCTGCCCGGCAAGTGGTACGCCTGGTACCTGCGCCATACCTACCTGCAAAACGAGCTGTGCCAGCCCGGCAAGTTGCAGGTCTGCGGGGTGCCGGTCGATCTGGGCGCGATCGACATCCCTGCCTACATCTACGGCTCGCGCGAAGACCATATCGTGCCGATTGGCGCGGCCTACGCCACCACGCGCCACCTGGGCGGCCCGATGCGCTTCGTCATGGGCGCCTCGGGCCACATCGCGGGGGTCATCAACCCCGCCGCCAAGGGCAAGCGCAGCTTCTGGACGGGGCCGAACGACCACTTCCCGCCGACAGTGGACGAATGGATCGGGGCCGCCACCGAACACAAAGGTAGCTGGTGGACCGACTGGTCGCCGTGGCTGGCCGCGCAGGCCGGACGGCAGGTCGCCGCGCCGCGCAGCTACGGCAACCGTCGCTACAAGCCGATCGAACCCGCGCCGGGGCGCTACGTGCGTGTCAAGGCCGACGAAGCCCTGGCCACGCTGCTGTCTGCGCCGCTGGCCTCCGTCAACCCGCAAGCGAAAGGATGAAACCCATGGACGATATCGTCATCGTCGGTGCCGTGCGCACCGCCATTGGCAAATTTGGCGGCACACTGTCGAAAACCCCGGCCACCGAACTCGGGGCCACGGTCGTGCGTGCGCTGCTGGAACGCACCGGCGTGGCGCCGGAGCAGGTGGGTGAAGTCATCATGGGGCAGGTGCTGGCGGCGGGCTGTGGGCAAAACCCTGCACGGCAGGCCTCGATGAAGGCCGGCGTGCCGAAGGAAACGCCAGCGCTGACGATCAACGCCGTGTGCGGCTCGGGCCTCAAGGCGGTGATGTTGGCCGCGCAGGCGGTGGCGTGGGGTGACAGCGAGATCGTCATCGCCGGCGGCCAGGAAAATATGTCGCTGGCGCCGCACGTCCTGCTGGGCAGCCGCGAAGGGCAGCGCATGGGCGACTGGAAGCTGATCGACTCGATGATCGTCGACGGCCTGTGGGACGTCTACAACCAGTACCACATGGGCATCACCGCCGAAAACGTCGCCAAAGCCCATGGCATCACGCGTGAGATGCAGGACGCGCTGGCGCTGGCCAGCCAACAAAAGGCCGCCGCCGCCCAGGACGCCGGCAAGTTCAAGGACGAAATCGTGCCGGTGTCGATCCCGCAGCGCAAGGGCGACCCGCTGGTGTTCGACACCGACGAGTACATCAACCGCAAGACCAGCGCGGAAGCGTTGGCCGGACTCAAGCCCGCGTTTGACAAAGCCGGCAGCGTCACCGCCGGCAACGCCAGCGGCATCAACGACGGCGCGGCAGCGGTGATGGTGATGAAGGCCAGCAAGGCCGCGCAGTTGGGCTTGACGCCGCTGGCACGCATCGCCAGCTTCGCCACCAGCGGCCTGGACCCCGCCACGATGGGCATGGGGCCGGTGCCGGCTTCGCAAAAGGCCTTGCAGCGGGCCGGATGGTCGGTGGACGACGTGGAGCTGGCCGAGCTCAACGAAGCCTTCGCGGCGCAGGCCTGTGCGGTCAACCAGGCCCTGGGCATCGACCCGGCCAAGGTCAACGTCAATGGCGGCGCCATCGCGCTGGGCCACCCCATCGGCGCCTCGGGCTGCCGCATCCTGGTGACGCTGTTGCACGAAATGCAACGCCGCAACGCCCGCAAGGGTCTGGCGGCGCTGTGCATCGGCGGCGGCATGGGCGTGGCGCTCACCGTCGAGCGCTGATCGACCCCGCCTTCCCCCAAGCTTCCAACCCACCAGAGAGGAGACTCCCACCATGGCTCAACAACGCGTCGCCTACGTCACCGGCGGCATGGGTGGCATTGGCACCGCCATTTGCCAGGCTTTGCACGACAACGGCTTCAAAGTCATCGCCGGCTGCGGCCCCACGCGCGACTACCAAAAGTGGCTCGACGAGCAAAAGGCGCTGGGCTACACGTTCTATGCCAGCGTCGGCAACGTCGCCGATTGGGACAGCGTCGTGCAGGCCTTTGCCAAGGCCAAGGCCGAGCACGGCCCGATCGACGTGCTGGTCAACAACGCCGGCATCACGCGCGACCGCTTGTTCGTCAAGATGACAAAGGAAGACTGGGACGCCGTCATCAACACCAACCTGACGTCGATGTTCAACGTCACCAAGCAGGTGGTGCCGGACATGATCGAGCGCGGCTGGGGGCGCATCATCCAGATTTCGTCGGTCAACGGCGAAAAAGGCCAGGCGGGCCAGACCAACTACTCGGCCGCCAAAGCCGGCATGCACGGCTTCACGATGGCGTTGGCGCAGGAGCTGGCCTCCAAGGGCATCACCGTCAACACGGTCAGCCCGGGCTACATCGCCACCGACATGGTCAAGGCCATTCGGCCCGACGTGCTGGAAAAGATCATCGCGCAAATCCCCGTCAAGCGGCTGGGTCAGCCGCGCGAAATCGCCTCCATCGTCGCGTGGCTGGCCAGCGACGACGCCGGTTTTGCCACGGGGGCGGACTTCTCGATCAACGGCGGCTTGCACATGGGCTGACGCCGCGTGCCCAACGGGTGGACAATACGGGGTGATGAACGACACCGCCCCGAGCCCCCAGCCTCCCTTACCAGCGGGTGACCATGCCCGGGCCGCCGCGTGGCGGCTGAGCGTGGCCCCGATGATGGAGTGGACGGACCGCCACTGCCGTTGGCTGCACCGCCTACTCACGCGCCGGGCGCGCCTGTACACCGAAATGGTGACCACGGGCGCGTTGCTGCACGGCGACATCGCACGCCATTTGGCGTTTGATCCGGTCGAACACCCGGTGGCGTTGCAGTTGGGTGGCAACGACCCACGTGAGCTGGCTGTGTGCGCCCGCATGGGCGAGGCTTGGGGCTACGACGAGATCAACCTCAACTGCGGCTGCCCCAGCCCCCGCGTGCAGCGGGGGGCGTTCGGCGCCTGCCTGATGGAGCACCCGCGCCTCGTGGCTGACAGCATGCGGGCCATGCGCGACGCCGTGCGCGTGCCGGTCACCGTCAAGCACCGCATCGGCATCGACCGGGTGGAGGACTACGGCTTCGTGCGTGATTTCGTCGGCACGGTGGCCGAGGCCGGCTGCGACGTCTTCATCGTGCACGCGCGCAACGCCTGGCTGGACGGACTCAGCCCCGCCGAAAACCGCACCGTACCGCCGTTGCGCTACGAGGTGGTGCACCGGCTCAAGCGCGACTTCCCCCACCTGGTCATCGTCGTCAACGGCGGCATCACCACCGATGCGCAGGTGGCCGAGCAGCTGCGCCACGTCGACGGCGTCATGGTCGGGCGCGAGGCGTACCACAATCCCTGGTGGCTGGCCGCGTGGGACGCCTCCTACTTCGGTGCCAGCGGCCCGGCCGTGGACCGCGATGCGGTTGAGGCGGCGATGGTGGACTACATGGCCCGGGTCGGTCCAGCGCTACCCGGCGGGTGGTACGCCATCGCGCGCCACATGCTGGGGCTGCGCCACGGCCAGCCGGGTGCGCGGCGCTGGCGTCAGGTCTGGAGCGACCACCGGCTCAAACGCCGTCCGGTGCATGAGGTGGCCGCGCTGGCACGCGAGGCGCTGCAGGCCGCAGCCCGCACGCCCGAGCGGCCTCTGGCCTGATCACACTGCGGCCTGCAGGCCGTTGGCAAAGTGGCGCCGCACCGCCTCGGCGGCGGCCTTGGGGTTGCGTGCGCACAGCGCGTCCAGGATGGCGCGGTGCTCGGCCAGCGACTCGGCCACCCGTCCTTGCTTGAACAACGACCCGTGGCGGTTGAGCTTCATGACTTTGCGCAGGTCCTGCACCAATTGCTTGCGCCAGCGGTTGTGGCCCAGGTCGAGCACGCGCAAGTGAAACGCCTCGTTGAGCTCGAAAAACCGCTCGCGTGAACCGGTGGCGGGGTCCGCGGCGGCTTCGAGCTGCTCGTGCATGCGGCGCAGCTCGGCCAGCTCCTCGTCGGTGGCGCGCCAGCACGCCGCTTCGGCCGCGTCGGCTTCCAGCAGCGCCAGCAGCTCGTACACCTCGCGCAAGTCCTGCTGCGAAACCTCGGTGACGTAGGCGCCGCGGCGCACTTTCATCGTCACCAGGCCCTCTGCGGCCAGCACCTTGATCGCCTCGCGCAGCGGCGTGCGGCTGATGCCCAGCTCCTGCGCGATCTTCATCTCGTCGATCCACGTCCCCGGCGGCAGCTCACGGCTGAAGATGCGCTGGCGCAGCCAGTCGGCCACTTCTTCGTACAACGCGCGAGAAAGCAGGGGCACGGCGGTCATGGGGCGTATGATACAGGCGCCTGCATGCGTCATCAATAATTATGAATGCGGTAAACTTGCCGCATCCAAGCACGTCACCCCGCTGAGAACCCCATGACCACCACGCCTGAATTCCGTCCCGCCACCCTGGCCGAGTGGGAAGCCGCCGCGCGCAAGTCGCTCAAGGGCGCGCCGCTGGAAAGCCTGAACTGGGTCACGCCCGAGGGCATCACGGTCAAGCCGCTGTACACCGCGGCCGATGTGCGCGACCTGCCGTACACCGACACGCTGCCGGGGTTCGAGCCGTTCATCCGCGGCCCGCAGGCCACGATGTACGCCGTCAAGCCCTGGACGATCCGTCAATACGCCGGGTTTTCCACCGCCGAAGAATCCAACGCCTTTTACCGCAAGGCCTTGGCCGCCGGCGCGCAAGGCGTCAGCGTGGCCTTCGACCTGGCCACCCACCGCGGCTACGACAGCGACAACCCGCGCGTGGTCGGCGACGTCGGTAAGGCCGGCGTGGCCATCGACAGCGTGGAGGATATGAAGATCCTGTTCGAAGGCATCCCGCTGGACAAGGTGTCGGTGTCGATGACGATGAACGGCGCGGTGCTGCCCGTGCTGGCCGGCTACGTGGTGGCGGCCGAGGAGCAGGGCGTGCGCCAGGACCAACTCTCGGGGACGATCCAAAACGACATCCTCAAGGAGTTCATGGTCCGCAACACCTATATCTACCCGCCCGAGCCCTCGATGCGCATCATCGGCGACATCATCGAGTACACGGCGCGGCACATGCCGAAGTTCAACTCGATCAGCATCTCCGGCTACCACATGCAGGAGGCCGGCGCCAACCAGGCGCTGGAGCTGGCCTTCACGCTGGCCGACGGCAAGGAGTACGTCAAGACCGCGCTGGCCAAGGGCTTGGATGTGGACGAGTTCGCCGGGCGGCTGAGCTTTTTTTGGGCGATCGGGATGAACTTTTACCTCGAGATCGCCAAGATGCGGGCGGCGCGCCTGCTGTGGTGCCGCATCATGAAGGGCTTTGGCGCCAAGAACCCCAAGAGCCTGATGCTGCGCACGCACTGCCAGACCTCGGGCTGGAGCCTGACCGAGCAAGACCCCTACAACAACATCGTGCGCACCACCATCGAAGCGATGGCGGCCGTGTTTGGTGGCACGCAGTCGCTGCACACCAACAGCTTCGACGAGGCCATCGCGCTGCCGACCGAGTTTTCGGCCCGCATCGCACGCAACACCCAACTGATTCTGCAAGAAGAAACGCACATCACCAACGTCATCGACCCCTGGGGCGGCAGCTATATGATGGAGGCGCTGACCCAGCAAATGGCCGACAAGGCCTGGGCGTTGATCGAGGAGATCGACGCCATGGGGGGCATGACGCGCGCCGTCCAAAGCGGCTGGGCTAAGCTCAAGATCGAAGCCAGCGCGGCCGAAAAGCAGGCCCGCATCGACAGCGGCAAAGACGTCATCGTCGGCGTCAACAAGTACCGGCTCGACAAAGAGGACCCGGTCGAGATTCTCGAGGTGGACAACCTCAAGGTGCGTCAGGCGCAGATCGCGCGGCTGCAACGCATCCGCGCCACGCGCGACGCCGCGGCGGTGCAGCGTGCGCTGGACGCGCTGACCGAGTGCGCGCGCACGGGCCAGGGCAACCTGCTGGCCCTGTCGATCGAGGCCATGCGCGTCCGCGCGACGGTGGGCGAAGTCTCGGACGCGCTGGAAAAAGTGTTTGGGCGCCACCGCGCCGATACGCAAAAGGTGACCGGGGTGTACGCTGCCGCTTATGACAGTGCCGAGGGCTGGAACAAGCTCAAGGCCGAAATCGACGCCTTTGCCGCCGAGTTTGGCCGACGCCCTCGCGTGATGATCGCCAAGCTGGGCCAGGACGGGCACGACCGCGGTGCCAAGGTCGTGGCCACAGCGTACGCCGACCTGGGCTTCGACGTGGACATCGGTCCGCTGTTCCAAACGCCCGAGGAATGCGCGCGGCAAGCGATCGAAAACGACGTGCACGCGGTGGGCATCAGCACGCTGGCTGCTGGGCACAAGACGCTGGTGCCGGCCATCATCGAGGAGCTGCGCAAGCAGGGGGCGGACGACATCGTCGTTTTCGTCGGCGGCGTCATCCCGCGCCAGGATTACGAATTCCTCTACGAAGCGGGCGTCAAGGGCATATATGGCCCCGGTACACCCATCCCGGCCAGCGCCAAGGACGTGCTGGAAAAAATCCGCCAGGCCCTCACCGAGCGCGGCGCCCAGCGGTCATGAACCCGGCCACCGAAAGCCTGCTGCAGGCCCTGCTGCACGGCGCCCTCATGCAGCAGCGCCGCGCGATGGCCAAGGCCATCACGCTGCTGGAATCGACCCGCGCCGACCACCGCCAACAAGCCGACGCGTTGCTGGATGCGCTGCTGCCGCACACGGGTAAGGCGCTGCGCTTGGGCATCAGCGGCGTGCCCGGCGTGGGCAAGAGCACGTTCATCGAGGCCCTGGGGCTGTGGCTGGTGGCGCGCGGCCACCGGGTGGCGGTGCTGGCCGTCGACCCCAGCAGCAGCGTGTCGGGTGGCTCGATTTTGGGCGACAAAACCCGCATGGAAAAGCTGTCCGTGCACGAGCGTGCCTTCATCCGACCCAGCCCCAGCGGCGGCACGTTGGGCGGTGTGGCTGCCAAGACGCGCGAGGCGATGCTGGTGTGTGAGGCCGCGGGCTACGACATCGTCATCGTCGAGACCGTCGGTGTCGGCCAGAGCGAAACCGCCGTGGCGGGCATGACCGACCTGTTGTGCGTGCTGCAACTGCCCAACACGGGTGACGACCTGCAGGCGATCAAAAAAGGCATCATGGAGGTGGCCGACCTCATCGTCATCAACAAAGCCGACCTCGACCCCGACGCCGCCACCCGGGCGCAAGCCACCATCACCAGCGCGCTGCGGCTGCTGGGGTTGCACGGGCGAGCCACCGATGCCGATGATGACGGCGCGCCGCGCGTGATGCAGCTCAGCGCCTTGCAGGGGCAGGGCATCGAGGCGTTTTGGGACGCGGTGCAGTCGTTCGTCGATCGGCAGCGCCAAAGCGGGCGCATGCAGTCGCGGCGCCAGCGTCAGGCCCAGGCCTGGATGTGGGAGCGCATCGATGCGGGCCTGCGCGAAGCGTTTGCCGGCCACCCCGGCGTGCGCGAGCGCCTGGCCCCGTTGACCGAGGCGGTGCTGGCCGGCCGCACGGTGCCGTCGGTGGCCGCGCGCGAGTTGTTAGCTGTGTTCCTCCGCTCGCAGGAGATGGCATGCTGAGCGCGCGTTCGATCGAAATCATCGAGTCTTCGCCAGGCTGGCGTCGCCATCGGATCGAGTTTTTCGATTTGCCTGAAGGCCGGATGGTGGTCAAGGGACAGCGTCCCGCGCGTGGTCCGTGGGCGCATCGCGTGCTCAATGGAATAGCCGCGTTGGCGGGTGTGCCGTGTCTGAAAGCCGTGCCGGTGCACGGCGGACAAAAGGCTCAGGACGTCGAGGTGAGGCGTTTGCGTGCCCTGGCGGCTGTTGGCGTGCGAGTGCCGAAGGTGCTGCACGTCGCGCAGGACTACTTCGTCATGGAGAACATGGGTAGCACCAACCTGGTGTGTCAGCTTGCCGAGGGGGGGGGGGAAATTGCCCGACAAGCCTGGCTGCGTTGCGCTCAGTATGTGCTTGACGCGCACATGGCGGGCGTCTATTTCAGTCAGTGCTTTGCGCGCAACTTGATTATGCTGCCGCAGGGGGTGGGGGCCATCGATTTCGAGGATGATCCCCTGGAGGTCATGAACTTGACCGATGCGCAAGCCAGGGATTGGCTTGCCTTTTTTCAATCTTCGCTGTGGCTGCTTGATGTCTCACACCGCTGGATCGACGAGCAGCTCGACTTCATCCTATCTCAGGAAACCCCAAAAGTGCAGCGCGCGCTGGCGCTAGCAGCGAATCGGCTGGCCTGGCTGCGGCACTTGTCCAACAATCGCAAGCTATGGGGACGCGACGGCATTGCCATTCGCGCAGCAGCCCTGCATCTGCACCGGTATCGACTTCGACATCCATAAACATCGGAGAGCCTTCATGCAAGACATTCTCGAACAGCTCGAGCGCAAGCGCGCCGCAGCGCGGCTGGGCGGAGGCCCCAAGCGTATCGAAGCCCAGCACGGCAAAGGCAAGCTCACGGCCCGTGAGCGCATCGAGGCGTTGCTCGACGAAGGCAGCTTCGAAGAGTGGGATATGTTCGTCGAGCACCGCTGCACCGATTTCGGCATGGCCGACAACAAAATCCCCGGCGATGGGGTCGTCACCGGTTACGGCACCATCAACGGCCGCCTGGTGTTCGTGTTCAGCCAGGATTTCACCGTCTTCGGCGGTGCACTGTCCGAGGCACACGCCGAAAAAATCTGCAAGATCATGGACCAGGCCATGAAGGTCGGCGCGCCCGTCATTGGCCTGAACGACTCCGGCGGCGCGCGCATCCAGGAAGGCGTTGCCTCCCTGGGCGGCTACGCCGAGGTGTTCCAGCGCAACGTGCTGGCCTCGGGCGTCATCCCGCAAATCAGCGTCATCATGGGGCCGTGCGCGGGCGGCGCGGTGTACAGCCCCGCGATGACCGACTTCATCTTCATGGTCAAGGACACCTCCTACATGTTCGTCACCGGACCGGAGGTGGTCAAGACCGTCACGCACGAAGAAGTCACCGCCGAGGAGCTGGGCGGGGCTGTGACGCACACGACCAAAAGCGGGGTGGCCGACCGCGCGTTCGACAACGACGTCGAAGCGTTGTTGATGGTGCGCCGCCTGTTCAACTACCTGCCGCTGTCCAACCGCGAAAAACCCCCGGTGCGCCGCACCGGTGACCCCATCGACCGCTGCGAGCTCAGCCTGGATACGCTGGTGCCGGACAACCCCAACAAGCCGTACGACATGAAGGAGTTGATCCTCAAGACGGTCGACGACGGCGACTTTTTCGAAATCCAGCCGGAGTACGCCCAAAACATCATCGTCGGCTTTGCCCGCATGGATGGGCAAACGGTGGGCATCGTGGCCAACCAACCGCTGGTGTTGGCCGGCTGCCTGGACATCAAGTCGTCGATCAAGGCGGCGCGCTTCGTGCGCTTTTGCGACGCCTTCCATATCCCCGTCATCACGTTTGTCGATGTGCCGGGGTTTTTGCCCGGCACCGCGCAGGAGTACGGCGGCATCATCAAGCACGGCGCCAAGCTGCTGTATGCCTACGCCGAAGCGACGGTGCCGAAGATCACCGTCATCACCCGCAAGGCCTACGGCGGCGCCTACGACGTGATGGCCTCCAAGCACCTGCGCGGCGACGTCAACCTGGCCTGGCCCAACGCGGAAATCGCGGTCATGGGTGCCAAGGGGGCGGTGGAAATTATTTTCCGCGAGGACAAAAAAGACCCCGCCAAGCTGGCCGAGCGTGAGGCCGAATACAAACGCCGTTTTGCCAACCCGTTCGTCGCGGCCGAGCGCGGCTACATCGACGATGTCATTTTGCCGCACGAGACGCGCAAGCGCATTTGCCGCTCGTTGGCCATACTGAAGGACAAAAAGCTCGACAACCCGTGGCGCAAGCACGGCAACATCCCGTTGTGATGGCGCGTCGATGGAGAACGCCTATGTTTAAAAAAATCCTAATTGCCAACCGCGGCGAAATCGCCTGCCGCGTCATCGCCACCGCCAAAAAAATGGGCATTGCCACCGTGGCGGTGTATTCCGAAGCCGACCGCGAGGCTCGCCATGTGCGCCTGGCCGACGAGGCCGTGTACCTCGGCCCGGCGCCCAGCCGCGAAAGCTACCTGGTGGCCGACAAGATCATCGCCGCGGCCAAGTCCACCGGGGCGCAGGCCATCCACCCGGGTTACGGTTTTCTGAGCGAGAACGAAGAGTTCGCCCACCGCGTGGAGGAAGAGGGCCTGGTTTTCATCGGCCCCAAGCATCAGGCGATCGCCGCGATGGGCGACAAGATCGCGTCCAAAAAGCTGGCCAAGGAGGCCGGGGTCAACACCATCCCAGGTTACAACGACCCCATCGACACGCCCGAGCAGGCGGTGCAGATCGCGCGCGAGATTGGCTACCCGGTGATGATCAAGGCCAGCGCGGGCGGCGGCGGCAAGGGGCTGCGGGTGGCCTACAACGACAAGGAGGCGCTGGAGGGCTTCACCTCGTGCCGCAACGAGGCGCGCGCCAGCTTCGGTGACGACCGCGTCTTCATTGAAAAGTTTGTCGAGGAGCCGCGCCACATCGAGATTCAGGTGCTGGGCGACGCGTACGGCAACGTCGTGTACCTGTGGGAGCGCGAGTGTTCGATCCAGCGCCGTCACCAAAAGGTCATCGAAGAAGCCCCGTCACCCTTCATCAGCGAAGGAACCCGCGCCGCCATGGGTGCGCAGGCCGTGGCACTGGCCAAGGCGGTGAGCTACCAAAGTGCCGGCACGGTGGAGTTCGTGGTCGGCAAGGACCAGAGCTTTTATTTCCTGGAGATGAACACCCGGCTGCAGGTCGAGCATCCGGTGACCGAATGCATCACCGGCCTAGACCTGGTGGAGCTGATGATCCGCGTGGCCGCTGGCGAAAAGCTCCCCTTCACCCAGGCCGACATCCGGCGCGAGGGCTGGGCCATCGAGTGCCGCATCAACGCCGAAGACCCGATGCGCAACTTTTTGCCGTCCACCGGGCGGCTGGTGCATTTCAAGCCGCCGCAGGCCACGATGTGGGCCGGCGACACCGCGCACCGCTACGGCGTGCGCATCGACACCGGGGTGTTCGAGGGCGGCGAGATACCGATGTACTATGACTCGATGATCGCCAAGCTGATCGTGCATGGCAAGGACCGCCAGGATGCCATTGGTATGATGCGCGAGGCGCTCAACGGCTTTGTCATCCGCGGCATCAGCAGCAACATTCCGTTTCAGGCCGCGCTGCTGGCGAACCCGGACTTTGTCGCCGGGCGCTTCAACACCGGTTTTATCGCGCAGCACTACGGGCAAGGGTTCCGTCCGGAGGACATCACCCACGACGATCCCGACTTCCTCGTGGCGCTGGCCGCGTTCGTGCGCCGCAAAAGCCGTGAGTTCGCAGCCAGCATCAGCGGGCAGATGCCGGGCTACGGCGCCAAGATCAGCAAGGACTACGTTGTCATCACGCTGGACGCCGTCGGCGGACAGCATCGTTACACACCGGTCCATGTGGACGAGTATGTGGGTGAAACGGGCTACGCCAGTGTGCGTGTGGGGCAGGGCGACGACGCGCCACGCTACAAGATCACGTCCACCTCGCGCCTGAACGACATCGTCATCCGCGGCGAGTGCAACGGCCGGCCGTTCACCGCCCAGGTCGAGCGTGGCTCGCCGACGCAGCCGCTGGCGTTGGTCGTGCAGCACAACGGCACGCGCCTGACGTGCCTGGTCGTGTCGCCGCGGGTGGCGCAGCTGCACCGCTTGATGCCGCACAAGGCACCGCCCGACATGAGCCGTTACGTGCTGTCGCCGATGCCGGGGCTGCTGGTGGACGTGGCGGTGCAGCCCGGGCAGCGCGTGCAGGCCGGCGAGCGCGTGGCGGTGATCGAGGCCATGAAGATGGAAAACATTCTGTTTGCGCCGGCCGATGGCGTGGTGGCCAAGGTGCTGGCCGCCAAGGGCGACAGCCTGGTCGTCGATCAGCCGATCGTGGAGTTCGAGCGATGAACACGCGTCCGTTTCGGGTGTTGGGTATCCAGCAAATCGCCGTCGGCGGGCCGGACAAGGCGCGGCTGCGGCGGCTATGGGTGGAACTGTTGGGCCTGCAAGTCACCGGCACGTTCGTCAGCGCGCGCGAAAACGTCGATGAGGATATTTGCGCCGTCGGCCACGGACCGCTGCGGGTGGAGGTGGACCTGATGCAACCGCTGGACCCGGACCAAAAGCCCGCAGTGCACGCCACGCCGTTGAACCACGTGGGGCTGTGGGTGGATGATCTGCCGAAAGCGGTCGAATGGCTGACGGCGCAGGGCGTGCGCTTTGCCCCTGGCGGCATCCGCCAAGGGGCGGCCGGCTACGACATCTGCTTCATCCACCCCAAAGGCAACGACGCCTTCCCGCAAGGTGGCGAGGGCGTGTTGATCGAGCTGGTGCAGGCGCCGCCGGAAGTGGTGCGTGCGTTCGAGGCGCTGGCCGCTCAGCCGACCTGACGGCGCGCGGCGCGCGCTTTGTCGATGGCCGCCTGCACCAGCGCCCGCTTGCGTTCCAGCAGCGCGGGGTCGGTGTGTTTGGAATGCGCGGCCAGGTCGGCCAGTTTGGCCTCGGCCTTGGCCAGTTGGCGGGCCTGGTGCTCGTCGGCTTGCCGCTGCAGCCGCTGGCGACGCGCGTGGTAACGCTGGCGCGCGCGTTCGGCCTGCGCGTCGCTCCACGCGGCCCAGCCGGTGCGCCCGGGCGTGGTCACCACCATCTGGATGCAGTCCACCGGGCACACAGGGATGCACAACTCGCAGCCGGTGCACTCGGGCTCGATGACGGTGTGCATCCGCTTGTGCGCGCCGACGATGGCGTCGGTCGGGCAGGCTTTCAGGCACAGCGTGCAGCCGATGCACCAATCCTCGTCGATGACGGCCACGCCCATCGGGCCTTCGGTTCCGCAGTCGGGGTCCAGCGGGATGACCGCCTGGCCGGTCAGCGCGGCCAGGCGCTGCACACCTTGTTGCCCCCCGGGCGGGCAGCGGTTGATGGCCGCGCCCTGGGTTGCGATGGCCTCGGCGTAGGCACGGCAGTCCGGGTAGCCGCAGCGCGTGCACTGGGTTTGCGGCAGCGCCGCGTCGATCCGCGCGGCAAGCTCGGCCTTGTCCACGGTGGATGGCACCGTACCTTACGCTCCGGGTTGTGCACGGCGACGCCGGCGGCTTGCGGCCGGGGTGGTTGACGGCTCGACGCTGCTGTCGCGCTGGATCGCCGCGGCCATCAGTGCCGCTTCGGATTCGTCGTCGGCCGTTTCGACACCGGCCGCTTTCGGTTGGTGGCGGGCGATGAAGTCGCGCACCACCGGGTAGACCTTCTCGCGCCAGCGTCGGCCACTGAAAATGCCGTAGTGCCCGGCACCTTGCACCTCGAAGTGCTCGCGTTCGTCGGCGGCAATGCCGGTGCACAGGTCGTGCGCGGCGCGCGTTTGCCCGCTGCCGGAGATATCGTCCAGCTCGCCCTCCACGGTCAACAGTCCCGTGTTGCGGATATCCTGCGGGCGCACCCGCTCCAGGCGGCCGTCCGGGGCGCGCACGTCCCATGTCCCATGCACGAGGCGAAACTCCTGGAACACCGTGCGGATCGTTTCCAGGTAGTAGTTGGCGTCCATGTCCAGCACCGCGTTGTATTCGTCGTAAAACTGGCGGTGGGCCTCGGCGCTTTCGTTGTCGCCTTGGATGAGGTGTTGAAAGTAGTCGTAGTGGCTGTTGAGGTGCCGGTCCGGGTTCATTGCGATAAACCCGGCATGCTGCAAAAAGCCCGGGTAGACCCGCCGGCCTTCGCCCGGAAAGCCCGGCGGCACACGGTAGACGACGTTGTTTTCGAACCAGGCCAGGCTGCGTTGGGTGGCCAGGTTGTTGACCGCGGTGGGTGAGCGGCGCGCGTCGATCGGGCCGCCCATCATCGTCATCGACAGCGGCGTGCGCTCGCCGCGGCTGGCCATCAGCGACACCGCCGCCAGCACCGGCACCGTGGGCTGGCACACGCTCATCACATGGCAGTTGCCGTAATTGCGCTGCAGGTAGTGGATGAACTCGATGACGTAGTGGACATAATCGTCCAGGTGAAAGTCACCGTCGGCCAGCGGCACCATGCGCGCGTTTTTCCAGTCGGTGATGTACACCTTGTGGTCACGCAACATCGTGCGCACCGTGTCGCGCAGCAGCGTCGCGTGGTGGCCTGACAACGGCGCCACGATCAGCACGACCGGTTCGTCCTTCAGCCGCGCCAGCGTGGCGGGGTCGTCGGCGTAGCGCTTGAAGCGGCGCAGCTGGCAAAACGGCTTGTCGATCTCGACGCGCTCGTGAACCGCCACCTGTACGCCTTCGATCTCGAAGGTGCGGATGCCGAACTCGGGTTTTTCGTAGTCCTTGCCCAGGCGGTGCAGCAGGTCGTACGCGGCGGCGATGCGCTGCGCGAACGGCACCTGCGCCAGTGGCGAGGTGGGCGTGGCGAACATCTTCGCGGCCACCGCCGCGAAGTCGGAAAACGGTTCGATCAACGCGCGCTGCGCCTCGTACAGGTGGTACAGCATGCCAGCTCCTTGGTGTCAATGTTGCGGTGCAGCAAATATAACAGGAAGCTGATGCGCGCGCCACTGGCACAATCCCCGTGGGTCGGTCACCTCGGGGACAACAAGCAAGCTCACAGCACCGCTGCGATGGCCTTGCACACGTAGTCGATGTTGCGGCTGTTGAGCGCCGCCACGCACATGCGCCCGGTGTCGGTGCCGTAGACGCCGAACTCACTGCGCAGGCGCTGCATTTGCTCCTTGGTCAACCCAGAGTAGCTGAACATACCCATCTGGCGGGTGATGAACGACATGTCGCGCTGCACGCCGGCCGCCTGCAAGCCGGTGACCAGCTGCTCGCGCATGGCCTTGATGCGGGTGCGCATGGCACCCAGCTCCTGCTCCCACAAGGCCCGCAGCTCGGGCGTGCCCAGCACTTTGGCCACCACGGCGGCGCCGTGGGTGGGCGGGTTGGAGTAGTTGGTGCGCACGACGATTTTGAGCTGCGACAGCACACGCTCGGCCTCATCCTTGTCGGCGCACACCACCGACAAGGCGCCCACACGCTCGCCGTACAGGCTAAAGCTCTTGGAAAACGAGGTCGCCACGAATACGTCCAACCCCGCCTCGACAAATTTGCGCACGGCGGCGCCGTCTTCGGCGATGCCATGGCCAAAGCCCTGGTAGGCCATGTCCAAAAACGGCACCAGACCGCGCTCACGCACGACGGCCACCACGGCGTCCCATTGCTCGGGCGTGAGGTCGTAGCCGGTGGGGTTGTGGCAGCAGGCGTGCAGCACGACGATGGTGCCGGGGGCGGCCGCGCGCAGGCTGGCCAGCATGCCGTCGACGTTGACGCCGCGCGCTGCGGCGTCGTAGTAGGCGTAGGTGGCCACGGCAAAGCCCGCGTTGCTGAACAACGCGCGGTGGTTTTCCCAGCTTGGGTCGCTGATCAACACCTGGGCGTTGGGGTTGAGCTTGCGCAAAAAGTCCGCCCCGATCTTGAGCGCGCCCGTGCCACCCAGCGCCTGCACGGTGGCCACACGGCCGCTGCGCACCACGTCGCTGTCGGCGCCAAACACCAGCGCCTTGACGGCGTTGTCGTAGGCGGGCAGGCCGTCGATGGGCAGGTAGCCGCGCGGCACCGGCTGCGCCATCAGTTGGGCCTCGGCTTGCTGCACGCACTGCAGCAGCGGCAGCTTGCCGTTGTCGTCGTAGTACACCCCCACGCCCAGGTTGACTTTGGTGGGGCGGGGGTCGGCGGCAAACTGTTCGTTGAGGCCCAAAATGGGGTCGCGCGGGGCCATTTCGACGTGGGCAAACAGCGTCATGATCGGGGGTCTTTCGGGGTCTGAGGGCGGTGGACGGTGCGCAGCGCAAGGTGGTCGCGGCGGCGGCCATGAAGGGAGCGCCCGCGCACGCGCGCAACCGGCTATTGTACGGTCGCCGCAGCGCCCCGCGGCGGGTGCAGCGCCGCGGCGCTCGCTACACTGCGGGCGTATGAGCACTGAGCCGCATGGATCGTTCGTCAGGTTCGAGGGATCGCCCTTCGAGTTGTACCAGCCGTACCCGCCCGCGGGCGACCAGCCCGAGGCGATCGAGCGCCTGGTGGAAGGGGTGCGCGACGGCGAAGCGTTTCAGACGCTGCTGGGGGTGACGGGCTCCGGCAAAACCTACACGATGGCCAACGTCATCGCCCGTCTGGGGCGGCCGGCCATCGTGTTTGCACCCAACAAAACACTGGCCGCGCAGCTGTACAGCGAATTCCGCGAATTTTTTCCGCACAACGCGGTCGAGTATTTCGTCAGCTACTACGACTACTATCAGCCCGAAGCCTACGTGCCGCAGCGCGACCTGTACATCGAAAAGGACAGCGCCATCAACGAGCACATCGAGCAGCTGCGTCTCAGCGCCACCAAAAGCCTGCTGGAGCGGCGCGACGTGCTGATCGTGGCCACGGTCAGCGCCATCTACGGCATAGGCGATCCGCAGAACTACCACCGCATGGTGCTCACGCTGCGCACCGGCGACCGCCTGGGGCAGCGCGACATCATCGCGCAGTTGGTGCGCATGCAGTACCAGCGCAACGAGCAGGAGTTCGTGCGCGGCAAGTTTCGCGTGCGGGGCGATGTGATCGACGTCTTTCCGGCCGAGCATTCGGAACTGGCGCTGCGCATCGAGCTGTTCGACGACGAGGTTGAGCGCCTGAGCCTGTTCGACCCGCTGACCGGCCGCATCGAGCGCACCTTGGCGCGGTTCACGGTCTACCCCGGCAGCCACTACGTCACGCCACGCGAACAGATTCTGCGCGCCATCGACACCATCCAGGCCGAGCTGCGTGAGCGCGTGCGCTGGTTCACCGAGCAGGGCAAGCTGCTGGAAGCCCAGCGGTTGGAACAACGCACCCGGTTCGACCTGGAGATGCTGGCCGAAGTGGGCCATTGCAAGGGCATCGAAAACTACACACGGCACCTCTCGGGCGCCCGCCCAGGCGAGCCGCCGCCGACGC
Source organism: Tepidimonas aquatica (assembly GCF_007556585.1). Taxonomy (GTDB): domain Bacteria; phylum Pseudomonadota; class Gammaproteobacteria; order Burkholderiales; family Burkholderiaceae_C; genus Tepidimonas; species Tepidimonas aquatica. Next base: position 85,504 of record NZ_VJNA01000006.1, read on the forward strand.
TGGTGGACTACCTGCCGCCCGACGCGTTGATGTTTTTGGACGAAAGCCACGTGATGACAGGGCAGCTGGCCGGCATGTACAACGGTGACCGTGCACGCAAGCAAACCCTGGTCGACTACGGTTTTCGCCTGCCCAGCGCGCTGGACAACCGGCCGTTGAAGTTCGAGGAATTCGAGCAGCGCATGCGCCAGGTCATTTTTGTGTCGGCCACGCCGGGCGAGTACGAGCTGCGCCGCAGCGGGCAGGTGGTCGAGCAGGTGGTGCGCCCGACGGGGTTGGTGGACCCGGTGGTCGAGGTGCGGCCGGCCAGCACCCAGGTCGACGATGCCCTGCACGAGATCCACCTGCGCGTGCAGCGACACGAGCGGGTGCTGATCACCGTGCTGACCAAGCGCATGGCCGAGCAGTTGACCGAATACCTGCACGACAACGGCGTGCGGGTGCGCTACATGCACTCCGACATCGACACCGTGGAGCGGGCCGAAATCATCCGCGACCTGCGGCTGGGGACGTTCGATGTGCTGGTGGGCATCAACCTGCTGCGCGAAGGGCTGGATATCCCCGAGGTGTCGTTGGTAGCGATTATGGACGCCGACAAAGAAGGGTTCCTGCGCTCCGAACGCAGCCTGATCCAGACCATTGGCCGCGCCGCGCGCAACCTCAACGGCATGGCCATTTTGTACGCCGACAGCGTCACCGATTCGATGCGCCGTGCCATCGACGAAACCGAGCGTCGCCGCGCCAAGCAGTTGGCCTACAACGCCGCGCACGGCATCACCCCACGGGGGGTGCGCAAACGCATCAAAGACCTGATCGACGGCGTGGCCAGCGACCGCGCCCAGGTCGTGGCGCAGCGTGCGGCCGAGGTGCGCGCCAGCGTCCAAGAGCTGCAGGACATGGACGAAAAAGACCTCGCGCGTGCCATCAAACAGCTGGAAAAGCAAATGCTGGAGCACGCGCGCAACCTCGAGTTCGAGGCCGCGGCGCGCGTGCGCGACCAACTGCTGGCGCTCAAAGCGCGCGTGCTCGGCGCGCAGCATCCCGACGTCGTCGAAGGTTGACGACCTCCCCCGTTTGGGGGAGGCGGCGCGGCCCGTGCTTGGCCGACAATTTCGCCATGACGGGCACCATGCGCATCTACCTGATCGAAGACGACCGCAGTATCCTGCGCTTCGTCGAAGACGCCCTGGCTGCGCGCAGCGATTTCAAGCTGGTGGGGTACTCCGACACGTTCGCCCACGCGCAGCGTATGGCCCCGCACAGCCGGGCCGACGTGTTTCTGGTCGACCTGGGCCTGCCCGACGGGCGGGGCGAAGATATGCTGCGCGCGCTGGCCAAAGTGCGCCCCGACGCCGAGCTGCTGGTGTTCACCGTGTTCGGCGACGAGTCGCGTCTGATCCGCGCGCTGCAGCTGGGCGCCACCGGCTACGTGCTCAAGGGCTGCAGCGCCGAGGAGCTGATCGAGGCGATCGAACAAATTCGGCAGGGGGGCGCGCCGATTTCACCGCTGCTGGCGCGCATGCTGCTGAAGCAATTTCGCCAGGCCGAGGACGAGCCCGATCCCGCCGATGGCCCGGTGCCGGTGCTGTCGGAGCGCGAAACCGACGTGTTGCGGCTGGTGGCGCAAGGCTACGTCAACAAGGAGATTGCTCAACGGCTGGGTATCGGCGTGTCCACCGTCAGCACCCACATCAAAAACCTGTACCGCAAGCTGGCCGTGCGCACCCGTGTGCAGGTGGTGCGTGCCGCGCAGGCTCGGGGGCTGCTGTGACGACTGGCACCGGCCAACCCGTGGCCGCCCCGCGCTCGGCGGTGCGGGTGTCGTCGCGGGTTCTGACGGTGGTGCTGGCCCTGGCGTTGGCCGGCTTGTTGTGGGTATTGTACATGCTCACCCGGCCGTGGCAGCCGCCGGGCACCTTCAAAGTGGAGACGGCCTTGTTGTCGCTGCCGCATGACCCCGGGCAGCCGCCGCGGCGCGTGACGTTGCCGCACGTCCTCGACGATGAAGGGCCGGCGTGGTGGGATCAAGCGCGCTACCGCATCACCTGGCCCGCCGGGCTGAGCTACGTTGCGGGCGACACGCCGCGGCTGGCGATGCTGATGCCGCGGGTGGGCACGCGGCTGCGGGTGTTGCTCAACGGGCAGGAGATCTACCAGTTTGGCTGGGACGCCGCGCCCGAGGCCAGCGTGCTGGGCCATGCCGTGCCCCACCTGGTGGCCTTGCCCGCCGCGTTGCTGACGGCCCAACCGGCCGACAACGAACTCGTCGTCGAGGTGCAGGCCCGCGTGCTGGAGCGCAGCGGCCTGTGGCCGATCGTGCTAGGTCCCCAGGCCATGTTGCAGGAGCGCCATCAGTCCCTGTTGATGTGGCAAGTCACGGGCTCTTGGGTGATGGCCGCGTTGGCGTTGTTCATCGGCGCGTTGGCGCTGCTGCTGTGGCGGGCCTTGGGAGAGCGGCTGTTCGCGCTGATGGCGGTGGCGGCGCTGGCGCTGGGGGCACGCACCGCGCTGGTCACCGCCGTCGAGCCGCCGCTGCCCCTGGATTGGCTGATTCTGCTGCGCTGGAGCGCCTTCGGTGTGTATGTCGGGTTTTTCGTGCTGACGATCGAGGAGCTGTTCGGCCGGCGGCTGGCCTGGGTACGCCAGGGCGCGTGGGCGACGATGGCGCTGTCGCCGCTGTGGACGGCCGCTGCCTTGTGGTTGCAGTCCTACGACTTGATTCGCGTGTGGGCGGCGCTGATGACCGTGTTTGCCGCCGTGGCGTTGCTCGCCGCGGTGGTGGACCAATGGCGCGCACGGGCGTTGCTGCAGCAGCACCTGCTGGTGGCGTTGGTGGCGCTGTTCACGTGGTTGACGGCCGTGCGGGACTTTGCGGTCATCCAGCTCAACATGCCCGGTGACGGTGACCTGCGCTGGATGACGGTCGGCAGCCTCGTGTTGACGTTGACGCTGGGTTGGGTGTTGGTGGAGCGTGCGGCCGCCTGGGCCCAAACCGTGCACCGCCTCAACGCGACGCTGGCGCAGCGCATCGCGCAGCGCGAGCGTGAGCTCAACGAGGCGTTTGCGCAGCTGCAAGCGGCCGAGCGCCAACGCGTCATCGAAGAGGAGCGCCGGCGCCTGATGCGCGACATGCACGACGGGTTGGGCAGCCAACTGGTGCAAACGCTCAACCTGGTGCGCAACCCCAACGCCCAGCTCGACCGCGACGCGCTGGCGACCATGCTGCGCCAGGCGCTGGACGAGTTGCGCCTGACGCTGGACTCGTTCGAACCGATGGACGGTGACCTGCCAGCCATTCTGGGCACGCTGCGCCGGCGGCTGGGGCCGGCGCTGGAGAGCGTGGGGCTGGAGTTGCGCTGGGAGGTGCAGGACGTGCCACCGTTGGCGATGCTCGACTCGCGCGGGGTCTTGCACCTGTTTCGCTGCCTGCAGGAAATTTTTGCCAACGTGGTCAAGCACGCACGGGCCCGGCGCATCACGGTCAGCACCTGGGTGCGCGAGGACCACGTGATCCTGGCCATCGAAGACGACGGCGTCGGCCTGCCGCCCGTCGAGCAGCGCCCGGCCGAGGGGCGTGGTCTGCGCAACGTGCTGGCGCGTGCGGCCCGCCTGGGCGCCATGGTGCGCTTTTACGATGCCCATCCCGGCACCGGTATCGAGTTCGCTTTCCCGATCGGGCAGGGCAGGCCGGTGTCGGACAGCGGTTGGATGCGCTGAAAAACCGCCGGTCGGCGCGGGGTATTCCCGACTTTTTTGTTCGGCTTTTGCTATACTCTAGCAAAACAGTCAGGAATGCGGACGCCACCGGTGTCCGGACCTGCCGCACGACCAGGAGTGTTGCCATGCGTCTGACCACCAAAGGGCGCTTCGCCGTCACGGCGATGATCGATTTGGCCTTGCGCCAGGCCAGTGGACCGGTCACGTTGGCCGCCATCAGCCAGCGTCAGCACATCTCGCTGTCGTACCTGGAGCAGCTGTTTGGCAAGCTGCGTCGCCACAAGTTGGTCGAGTCCACCCGTGGTCCTGGCGGCGGCTACACCCTGGGGCGCAAGGCCAGCGAAATCACGGTGGCCGACATCATCCTGTCGGTGGACGAGCCCATCGACGCCACGCAGTGTGGCGGCAAGGAAAATTGCCACGGTGAGGGCCAGCCCTGCATGACCCACGAGCTGTGGGAAGAGCTCAACGCCCGCATGCTGGAGTTTTTGCGCTCGGTGACGCTGCAAAAGCTGGTCGACGACCAGCTTGCGCGCGGGGCGGTTGTCGAGCAAGGGCCGTCGCTGAAGCGGGCCATCTCGCCCAACCCCGTGGTCAAACCCATCCGGGTCAACGCCCCCAATTCCGTGTTCGCGCTGGCCACCGCCGGCGCGCACTGACCCACCACCTCGACGCAGCAGGAGAGCGCCGCGATGAGCCACACCCAACACTACCCCTTGTACATGGACTACAGCGCCACCACGCCGGTGGATCCGCGCGTCGTCGAAAAAATGATCCCGTGGTTGCACGAGCACTTCGGCAACCCGGCGTCGCGCAGCCATGCCTGGGGCTGGGAAGCGGAAAAAGCGGTTGAACATGCCCGTGAACAAGTGGCCGACCTGATCGGGGCGGATCCGCGCGAAATCATCTGGACCAGCGGCGCCACCGAGTCGAACAACCTGGCCCTCAAAGGAGCGGCACACTTTTACAAGGACCGCGGGCGCCACATCGTCACCGTCAAAACCGAGCACAAGGCGGTGCTGGACACCTGCCGTCACTTGGAGCGCGAAGGCTTTGAGGTCACCTACCTGGACGTGCAGCCCGACGGTTTGGTGGACCTGGATGCGTTTCGTGCCGCGCTGCGACCCGACACGATCCTGGCCAGCGTGATGCTGGTCAACAACGAAATTGGGGTCATCCAGGACGTGGCCGCGATCGGCGCCATCTGCCGCGAACGAGGGGTGATTTTCCACTGCGACGCCGCGCAGGCCACCGGCAAGGTCGAGATCGACCTGCGTCAGTTGCCTATCGACTTGATGAGCCTGGCGTCGCACAAGACCTACGGCCCCAAGGGCATCGGCGCGCTGTACGTGCGGCGCAAGCCGCGCGTGCGGCTGGAAGCGCAGATGCACGGCGGCGGGCACGAGCGCGGTCTGCGCTCCGGCACGCTGGCCACGCACCAGTGCGTCGGCATGGGCGAGGCGTTTGCCATCGCCAAGGCCGAAATGCCCACCGAGCTGCCGCGCATCCAGCGCCTGCACGACCGCCTGGTGGCGGGGCTGACGCAGATCGAGCAGTCGTACATCAATGGCCACCCGACACGGCGCGTGCCGCACAACCTCAACATGAGCTTCAACTACGTCGAGGGCGAGTCGCTCATCATGGGCATCAAAGGGGTGGCGGTGTCCAGCGGGTCGGCCTGCACCTCGGCCAGCCTGGAGCCCAGTTACGTGCTGCGCGCGCTTGGGCGCAGCGACGAGCTGGCGCACAGCAGCCTGCGCATCACGATCGGGCGCTGGACCACCGAGGCCGACATCGACTACGCCATCGAAGCCATCAAGGCCAACGTGGCCAAGCTGCGTGAGCTGTCGCCGCTGTGGGAGCTGTACCAGGAGGGCGTCGACCTCGATTCGATCCAGTGGGTGGCGCATTGACGCGGCACCCGGTTTTACCAACACCACCAGGAGCGTGACCATGGCATACAGCGACAAGGTCATCGACCACTACGAAAACCCGCGCAATGTGGGCAGCTTCGACAAAAACGACGACACGGTCGGCACCGGCATGGTCGGCGCGCCGGCGTGCGGCGACGTCATGAAGCTGCAAATCAAGGTCAACCCGCAAACCGGGGTCATCGAAGACGCGCGCTTCAAAACCTACGGGTGCGGCTCGGCCATCGCCTCCAGCTCGCTGGTGACCGAATGGGTCAAAGGCAAGACGCTGGACGAAGCGGTGCAGATCAAAAACAGCCAAATCGCCGAAGAACTGGCCCTGCCGCCCGTCAAGATACACTGCTCGATCCTGGCCGAGGACGCCATCAAGGCGGCGGTCGAAGATTACCGCCGCAAGCACGCCGCAGCCGCGCAGGAGCAAACCGCTTGACCATGGCCATCACCCTGACCGAAGCCGCCGCACGGCACGTTCAAAAGTACCTTGCCCGCAGAGGCAAGGGCATCGGGGTGCGGCTGGGCGTCAAAACCACCGGTTGCTCCGGCTTGGCGTACAAGCTGGAGTACGCCGACGAGGCCGCGCCGGAAGACATCGTCTTTGACGCCCATGGCGTCAAGGTGCTGGTGGACCCCAAAAGCCTGCCGTACCTGGACGGTACCGAGCTCGACTTCGTGCGCGAGGGCCTCAACGAGGGCTTCAAGTTCAACAACCCCAACGAGCGTGACCGCTGTGGCTGTGGCGAGTCATTCCGCGTCTGAAGCGACACTGGGTGCGCTGCAGGCCGACGACTTCGCGCTGTTGGGCCTGCCGCGGCGCTTTGCGCTGGACGAGGACGAGCTGAACCAGCGCCGTCAGGCGCTGCAGCGTCTGGCGCACCCCGATCGTCATGCGGCGCAGGGGGCGGCCGCGCAGCGCGTGGCGATGCAGTGGTCGGTGCGCATCAATGAGGCGTACCAACGCCTGCGCGACCCTCTGCGGCGCGCCGCGTACTGGTGCGAACTGCACGGTGCGCCGGTGCAGGCGGAGTCCAACACCGCCATGCCGGCGGACTTTTTGGCGCAGCAAATGCAGTGGCGCGAGGCGTTGGAAGACGCCGGCGGCGACACCAGCGCGCTGCGCGCGCTCGAAGCGGACGTGCAGGCCGAACGCGCCCGGCGGATGCAGGCGCTGGCGCACGCCATCGACGACGCTGGTGACGCCCAGGCCGCGGTGGCGCAAGTGCGCGCGCTGATGTTCATCGAACGCCTGCTGGACGAACTGCACGCGCGGCTGCACGCAGCCGCCCATACGGAACACGATTGATGGCGCTGTTGCAAATCTCCGAGCCCGGCATGACGCCGGACCCCCACCAACGACGCGTCGCCGTGGGCATCGACCTGGGCACGACCCATTCGCTGGTCGCAGCCGTGCGCCACGGCGTGGCCGAGTGCCTGCCGGACGCGCAAGGGCGCGTGATCCTGCCCAGCGTCGTGCGCTACCTGCCGCCGGGCCACCAGCCGTCGCGCCAGATCGGCTTCGACGCTTTGGCCGCCCAGGTGGACGACCCGACCAACACCATCAGCTCGGTCAAACGCCTGATGGGCCGTGCGCTGGCGGACATTGAGCGTGATGGCGTGGCCGCGCGGCTGCCGTACACGGTGGCCGACGGCCCTGGCGGTATCGTCGTGCGCACCGTCGCGGGCGACAAAACCCCCGTGGAGGTCAGCGCCGAGATCCTGGCCACGCTGCGCCAGCGTGCCGAAGACACCTTCGGCACCGAGTTGTACGGCGCGGTCATCACGGTGCCGGCGTACTTCGACGACGCGCAGCGCCAGGCCACCAAAGACGCCGCGCGGCTGGCGGGGCTCAACGTGCTGCGGCTGCTCAACGAACCGACCGCGGCCGCCATCGCGTACGGTCTGGACAACGCCGCCGAGGGGATGTACCTGGTGTACGACCTCGGCGGGGGCACGTTTGACGTCTCGTTGCTGCGGCTGACCAAGGGGGTGTTCGAAGTCGTGGCCACCGGGGGGGACTCGGCCCTGGGCGGCGACGACTACGACCGCGCGTTGGCCGCGTGGGCGTTGCGGGCCGCGCAAGCCGATGCCACGCTGGAGTCGCTGACGCCGCCCTCCCGGGCCGACCTGCTGGCTGAGGCGCGCCGTGTCAAAGAAGCCCTGTCCAGCGCCGGGGCGGGGGAGGCCGTGCCGCTGCGCCTGCCGGCTGCCGTGGGTGGGGCCAGCCTGCCGGTGTCGATGACCGACCTGGACGCCGCCACGCGACCGTTGACCGAGCGCACGCTGCAAGCGGTGCGCCGCGTGCTGCACGACGCGCGTATCGGGGTGGACGACGTCAAGGGCGTCGTGCTGGTGGGCGGATCGACCCGCATGCCGCTCGTGCGCGACGCGGTGGCGGCGCTGTTCGGGCGGCCGCCGCTGACCAACCTCGACCCCGACCAGGTGGTGGCGTTGGGCGCGGCCATCCAAGCCAACCAACTGGCCGGCAACGATCCCGAAGGTGAACTGCTGCTGCTGGACGTGATCCCACTGTCGCTGGGCATCGAGACCATGGGCGGCATCGTCGAGCGCATCGTGCCGCGCAACACCCCCATTCCGACCGCGCGGGCGCAGGATTTCACCACCTTCCAAGATGGCCAGACCGCGCTGGCCATCCATGTGGTGCAGGGCGAGCGCGACCTGGCCAAGGACTGCCGCAGCCTGGCGCGTTTCACGCTGCGCGGCATCCCGCCGATGGCGGCGGGGGCGGCGCGCATCCGCGTCACCTTCACGGTGGACGCCGACGGGCTGTTGACCGTCAGCGCGCGGGAGCTGTCCAGCGGCATCGAAGCGCACGTCGAAGTCAAGCCGTCGTACGGCTTGAGCGACGAGCACATCACCCGCATGCTGCAAGAGAGCTTTGCCAGCGCCGAAGCCGACATGCGCCAGCGCGCGCTGGCCGAGGCGCGGGTTGAAGCCGAGCGCCTGCTGTTGGCCACGCGCCACGCGTTGGCGGTCGATGGCGACTTGCTCGACCACAGCGAGCGCACCGCCATCGACGCGTTGCTGCAGCACCTCGACACCGTGCGCCAGGGCGACGACACGGCCGCCATCACCGCCGCCACCGAAGCGCTGGCCAAAGGTACCGAGGCCTTTGCCGCACGCCGCATGAACCGCAGCATCGCCCAGGCTTTGACCGGGCGCCACGTGGAGTCCATCTGACGATGCCTGCCATCACCGTACTGCCGCACCCGGAGATCTGTCCCCAGGGGGCCACCATCCATGCTCCGACCGGCACCTCGATTTGCGAGGCGCTGCTGGACCACGACATCCCCATCGAGCACGCCTGCGAGATGAGCTGCGCGTGCACCACCTGCCACGTGATCGTGCGGCAAGGCTACGCGTCGCTGGGCGAACCCACGGAAGAAGAAGAAGACCTGCTGGACAAGGCCTGGGGCTTGGCGCCCACCTCGCGCCTGAGCTGTCAAGCCCGTCTGGGCAGCCAGGATGTCACGATCGAAATCCCGCGCTACACCATCAACCACGCGCGCGAGCGGCACTGAAGCGCCGCCGCGCCCACTGGCCTGGCCTTGGACGACCCATGCGTCAAATCGTGCTCGATACCGAAACCACGGGCCTGTCGCCGCACAACGGCGACCGCATCATCGAAATCGGTTGCGTCGAGCTGGTCAACCGGCAACTGACGCACAACAACCGGCACTACTACCTCAACCCCGACCGCGACATCGACGAAGGCGCATTGCGTGTACACGGCATCACGCGCGAGTTTTTGGCCGACAAGCCGCGCTTTGCCGACATCGCCGCCGAGCTGGCCGACTACCTGCAAGGCGCCGAGCTGATTATCCACAACGCGCCGTTTGACCTGGGTTTTTTGGACGCCGAGTTCGGCCGCCTGGGCTTGGGGCCGACCCGCGCGCTGGTGCGTGGCGTGATCGATACGCTGGTGCTGGCCAAGGAAATGTGGCCGGGCAAGCGCAACGGCCTGGACGCGCTGTGCGACCGCCTGGGGGTGGACAATTCGGGGCGGCAACTGCACGGGGCGCTGCTGGACGCCGAGTTGCTGGCCGACGTCTACATCTACATGACCCGCGGGCAGGAGTCGCTGGTGATCGACCTCGGCGCCAGCCTTGGCGAAGGGGCTGGTGACGATGTGCGCCGCGACCTGTCGTCGCTGGAGCTGCCGGTGCTGGCGCCCGACGCCGACGAGCTCGCGGCGCACGAAGCGCTGCTGGCCGCGCTGGACCAGGAAACCAAAGGGCGCACCGTGTGGCGCCGCGTGGGTGCGGTGTGACGCCAAGCGTTGCGCCAGCGCCGCCCGCGCCGAAAATCAGCCGCAAAGTCGTCTATAATAACGCTCATCGACGACGACATGACGTCGCCGGGTGATTAGCTCAGCGGTAGAGCACTGCCTTCACACGGCAGGGGTCAGTGGTTCGATCCCACTATCACCCACCAAGCATATAGCCCAACCCAGCCCGTGTGGCTGGGTTTTTTGTTGCGTGCATGGCGATGTCAGCATCGCGCAAGTCATGGAAACATAATCGTGTCGTGATCAAGCCCCATCACGAGCCCGAGGAGATTGTCCACCATGGCTGCCGACTACGCCGCGTTTTACCGTCGCTCGGTCGAGGAGCGTGACACGTTTTGGGCCGAGCAGGCCCGTCTGATCGACTGGCACCAACCCTTTGCCCGCGTGTGCAACACCGATCGGCCGCCGTTCGTCACGTGGTTCGAAGGGGGGCTGACCAACCTGTGCCACAACGCGGTGGACCGGCATTTGGCTGCGCGTGCCGACCAAAACGCGCTCATTTACGTCTCGACCGAGACCGACACCGAGCGTGCCTACACCTACCGCGAGTTGCACACCGAGGTGCAACGCATGGCGGCGATCCTGCGCTCGCTGGGGGCGGGCAAAGGCGATCGCGTGCTGATCTACATGCCGATGATCCCCGAGGCGGCGTTTGCGATGCTGGCCTGCGTGCGCATCGGCGCCATCCACTCGGTGGTGTTTGGCGGCTTTGCCAGCCACAGCCTGGCCACCCGCATCGACGACGCAGCGCCCAAAGTTATCATCAGCGCCGACGCCGGCATGCGCGGCGGCAAGGTGGTGCCGTACAAGCATTTGTTGGACGAGGCCATTCGCTTGGCGGGGCACAAGCCCGAGCGGGTGTTGATGGTCAACCGCGGTTTGGCGCCCCTGGACCCCGTGCCAGGGCGCGACGTCGATTACGCGGCGCTGCGCCAGCAGCACCTGGACGCGCTGGTGCCGTGCGAGTGGGTGGACAGCGCGCATCCGAGCTACATCCTTTACACCAGCGGCACCACCGGCAAGCCCAAAGGGGTGCAGCGTGACACCGGTGGTTATGCGGTGGCGTTGGCCGCCTCGATGCGCCACATCTACATGGCCAAGCCGGGCGAGACGTACTTTTGCACCAGCGACATCGGTTGGGTCGTCGGCCACAGTTACATCATCTACGGCCCGCTGATCAACGGCATGGCCACGATCATGTACGAGGGCACGCCGATCCGCCCCGACGCGGGCATCTGGTGGCGCCTGGTGCAGGACTACCGCGTTAGCATCATGTTCACGGCCCCCACCGCCGCGCGTGTGCTGAAAAAGCAAGACCCGGCGTACCTGAGCAAGTACGACCTGAGCAGCCTGCGCGCGCTGTTTCTGGCCGGCGAGCCGCTGGACGAGCCCACCGCCACCTGGATCAGCCAGGCGTTGGGCAAGCCGGTCATCGACAACTACTGGCAAACCGAAACCGGTTGGCCTATTTTGGCCATCTGCAACGGCGTCGAGCCGGCCCCGACGAAGTTTGGCTCGCCGGGCAAGGCTGTGTACGGCTACGATGTGCGTCTGATCGATGAGGTGACGGGCGAGGAAATTCACGAACCTGGCCGCAAAGGCGTCATCGCCTTCAACTACCCGCTGCCGCCGGGTTGCTTGCAGACGGTGTGGGGGGATGATCAGCGCTACGTCAAGACCTACTGGTCCAGCATCCCGGGCAAGCAGATGTACAGCACCTTCGACTGGGGTGTGCGTGACGCCGACGGCTACTACTACATCCTCGGCCGCACCGACGACGTCATCAACGTCGCCGGCCACCGCCTCGGCACGCGCGAGATCGAGGAGAGCATCGCCAGCCACCCGGCGGTGGCCGAGGTCGCCGTGGTGGGCGTGGCTGACGCGCTCAAGGGGCAGGTGGCGGTGGCGTTCGCGGTGCTGAAGGACCCGACGCGTGCCGCCACCGAAGCCGACGCGTTCAAGCTCGAGGGCGAGATCATGAAGCTCGTCGATGAGCAGCTGGGCGCGGTGGCGCGGCCGGCGCGGGTGCGTTTCGTCAACCTGCTGCCCAAGACCCGCAGCGGCAAATTGCTGCGCCGTGCCGTCCAAGCGGTGTGTGAAGGGCGCGACCCCGGCGACCTGACGACGCTGGACGATCCGTCCGCGTTGCAGCAGATCCGCGACCTGGTGGCGCCGCCGCGCTGACGCACAGGTGTTTTGGCGTTCGCGGTCTTTGTCGCTATCATTGGCGACAGACTGCGAATGCCGATATATGCAACAACTCACTGACACCCACGCCGTCGTCGACAAGCAGCGTGTATTCGAGCTGGCCGCCGAGCTGTTCGGCATTTTGGCCACGCCGATGCGGTTGCGTATCCTCAACGCCCTGTGCGACAAGGAAAAATCGGTCTCGGAGCTGCTGGCCGAGATCGACACCACTCAGCCCAACCTGTCGCAGCACCTCAATTTGCTGTACCGCGCCGGCGTGCTGGCCAAGCGCAAAGAGGGCACGCAGGTGTACTACCGGGTGCAGAGTGAGCAAGCGGTGGCGCTGTGCCGCACAGTGTGCTCCCAAATCGCCATCGAACTCGACGAGCCCAACGGGGTGCCACCCAACCAGCGCTTGACCCCGCGCGGGGTGTGATCGCGGCGGTGCGGCGCAACGGCAGCCGCAGCACTGCCGTCGGATTCAAACCCGTTACAAAAAAGTCGCCCGCAAACGCTGGGTTGGTGGCACAATTCGGTGTGCACCGGCCCTTCCAGTGTCACAGTCGCGTCCGCCAACCGGTTCAGCCGTGTCGCGGAAGGTGATTCCAACCAGCAGGCTCCCCGCAGGGGAGTGGAGGTCAGCGATTCCATGAGCGAGACGACCAACGTCTACGAGGCGTTCAACGCCAACTCGTACCTCTTCGGGGGCAACGCCCCGTACGTCGAAGAGTTGTACGAGAAGTACCTCACCGATCCCACCAGCGTGCCCGAGTCGTGGCGCGATTATTTCGACGCGCTGCAACACGTGCCCGCCGTGGACGGCAGCGACGCGCGTGACATCCCCCACATGCCGGTCATCAACGCCTTTGCCGAGCTGGCCAAGCAAGGGCCGCAGCCGGTGGTGGTGGCGCAGGGGGCCGACAGCGACATCGCGCGCAAGCGCGTGGCCACCCAGCAATTGATCGCGGCCTACCGCAACCTGGGGGTGCGCTGGGCCAACCTCGACCCGCTGAAGCGCTCCGAGCGGCCCGACATCCCGGAGCTGGAGCCGTCGTTCTACGGCTTCACCGACGCCGACCTGGAAACCGTCTTCAACGTCTCCAACACCTACTTTGGCAAGGAGACCATGTCGCTGCGCGAGCTGCTCAACGCGCTGCGCGAAACGTACTGCGGCACGCTGGGCGCCGAGTACATGTACATCACCGACATGGCGCAAAAGCGCTGGTGGCAGGAAAAGCTGGAAAGCATCCGCAGCAAGCCCAGCTTCACGGCGGAGCAGAAAAAGCACATCCTGGAAAACCTCACCAAAGCCGAGGGCCTGGAGCGCTACCTGCACACCAAGTACGTCGGTCAAAAGCGCTTCAGCCTCGAAGGCGGCGAGAGCTTTATCGCCTCGATGGACGAGCTGATCCAGCGCGCCGGTGCACTGGGCGTGCAGGAAATCGTCATCGGCATGGCGCACCGTGGGCGCCTGAATGTGCTGGTCAACGTGCTGGGCAAGATGCCCAAAGACCTGTTCGCCGAATTCGAGCACACCGCGCCCGAAGACCTGCCCGCGGGTGACGTCAAGTACCACCAGGGCTTTAGCTCGGACGTCTCCACCCCCGGCGGCCCGGTGCACCTGAGCCTGGCGTTCAACCCCTCGCACCTGGAAATCGTCAACCCCGTGGTGGAAGGCTCGGCCCGCGCGCGCATGGATCGTCGTGGTGACCGCAAGGGTGACCAGGTGCTGCCGGTGCTGGTGCACGGCGACGCTGCCTTTGCCGGCCAGGGCGTCGTGATGGAGACGCTGGCGCTGGCGCAAACGCGCGGCTACTACACCGGCGGCACGGTCCACATCGTCATCAACAACCAGATCGGCTTTACCACGTCCGACCCGCGCGACAGCCGCTCGACGCTGTACTGCACCGACGTCGTCAAGATGATCGAGGCGCCGGTGCTGCACGTCAACGGCGACGACCCCGAGGCGGTGGTGCTGGCCACGCAGCTGGCGGTGGAATTCCGGCAGACGTTCAAGAAGGACGTCGTCATCGACATCGTGTGCTTCCGCAAGCTGGGTCACAACGAGCAGGACACGCCCAGTCTGACGCAGCCGCTGATGTACAAGAAGATCGCCCTGCATCCCGGCACGCGCAAGCTCTACGCCGACAAGCTGGTCACGCAGGGCGTGCTGCCGCCGGAAGGCCCCGAGGAGATGGTCAAGGCCTACCGTGCCATCCTCGACGAGGGGCGCCGCACCGTCGACCCGGTGCTGACCAACTACAAGAGCAAGTACGCGGTGGACTGGACGCCGTTCCTCGGCAAGAAGTGGACCGACGTGGCCGACACGGCCATCCCGCTGTCCGAGTGGAAGCGCTTGGCCGAGCGCATCACGACGGTGCCCGACAGCATCACGCCCCACCCGCTGGTCAAGAAGGTGCTGGCCGATCGCGCCGCCATGGGGCGCGGCGAGATCAACGTCGACTGGGGCATGGGCGAGCACATGGCGTTTGCGTCGCTGGTGGCCAGCGGCTACGGCGTGCGCCTGTCCGGCGAGGACTGCGGCCGTGGCACGTTCACGCACCGCCATGCGGTCATCCATGACCAAAACCGCGAGAAGTGGGACGAAGGCACCTACATCCCACTGCAAAACGTGGCCGACAACCAGGCCCCGTTCGTCGTCATCGACTCCATCCTGTCGGAGGAGGCGGTGCTGGGCTTCGAGTACGGCTACGCCTCCAACGACCCCAACACGCTGGTGATCTGGGAGGCGCAATTCGGTGACTTCGCCAACGGCGCGCAGGTGGTGATCGACCAGTTCATCGCTTCGGGCGAGGTCAAGTGGGGGCGGGTCAACGGCATCACGTTGTTCCTGCCGCATGGCTACGAAGGGCAGGGGCCGGAGCACAGCTCGGCGCGCATCGAGCGCTTCATGCAGCTGGCCGCCGACACCAACATGCAAATCGTGCAGCCCACCACCGCCAGCCAGATTTTCCACGTGCTGCGCCGGCAGATGGTGCGTCAGCTGCGCAAGCCGCTGATCGTCTTCACGCCGAAGTCGCTGCTGCGGCACAAAGACGCCTCGTCGCCGTTGAGCGAATTCACCAAAGGGGGGTTCCAGACCGTCATCGGCGAGCAAAACCCCGACGTGGTCAAGAACGCCCAGCGCGTCAAGCGCGTGATCGTGTGCTCGGGCAAAGTCTACTATGACCTGGTGCGCAAACGCGAGGACAAGGGGGCTGACGATGTGGCGATCGTGCGCATCGAGCAGCTCTACCCGTTCCCGCACAAGGCGTTTGCCGCCGAGCTCAAGCGTTACCCCAACACCACCGACATCGTGTGGTGCCAGGACGAGCCGCAAAACCAGGGACCGTGGTTCTTCGTGCAACACAACATCCACGAAAACATGCTGGACGGTCAGCGCCTGGGGTACGCTGGCCGTGCCGCTTCGGCGTCGCCGGCGGTCGGCTACGCCCACCTCCACCAAGAGCAGCAAAAGGCGCTGGTGGAAGCGGCTTTCGGTCGCCTCAAAGGCTTCATCCTGAGCAAGTGACGCCTCGCTGAGTCGCGGGCGCGGCGGGCCTGTCGCGCGGCCCCGCCCCGCACCTGTCCCGAACACGCATCGCAAGGAAACGCATACCATGGCCATCGTTGAAGTGAAGGTTCCGCAGCTGTCCGAGTCGGTCGCCGAGGCCACGCTGCTGCAGTGGAAGAAAAAGCCTGGCGACGCCGTCGCCGCCGATGAAATCCTGATCGAGATCGAAACCGACAAGGTGGTGCTGGAAGTGCCGGCGCCCGCTGCCGGGGTGTTGGCCGAAATCGTCGTCGGTGACGGCGGCACAGTGGTGTCCGACCAGGTCATCGCCCGCATCGACACCGAAGCCAAAGCGGGCGCGGCTGCCCCGGTGCCGGCTCCCGCACCCGCCGCGGCACCGGCGCCGGCGGTGGTCGCCGCCGCGGCCACCCGCAGCGACGTGGCCATGCCGGCCGCCGCCAAACTGATGGCCGACCATGGCCTGGCGCCTGGCTCGGTGGCCGGCACCGGCAAGGACGGCCGCGTGACCAAGGGCGACGTGCTGGCCGCGCTGGCCCAGCCCAAGCCGGCTGCCGCCCCCGCACCCGCCATCCCCACCGGCGTGCCCACCAAGGCCTTGCCGCAGGTGGCCGCCCCCGTCGGACTGCCGCCGGAGCTGGCCAACCGTCCCGAGCAGCGCGTGCCGATGACGCGGCTGCGCGCCCGTATCGCCGAGCGTCTGCTGCAGTCCCAGGCCACCAACGCCATCCTGACCACGTTCAACGAGGTCAACATGGCGCCGGTGATGGAGCTGCGCAAAAAATACCAGGAGAAGTTCGAGAAGGAGCACGGCGTCAAGCTCGGCTTCATGAGCTTCTTTGTCAAGGCGGCCGTGCACGCGCTGAAAAAGTTCCCCATCCTCAACGCCAGCGTCGATGGCAACGACATTGTGTACCACGGTTACTTCGACATCGGCATCGCGGTGGGCTCGCCGCGCGGCTTGGTGGTGCCGATCCTGCGCAACGCCGACCAGCTCAGCTTTGCTGAGATCGAGAAAAAGATTGCCGATTTCGGCAAGCGCGCGGCGGAGGGCAAGCTCGGCATCGACGAGATGACCGGAGGCACGTTCTCGATTTCCAACGGCGGCGTGTTTGGCTCGATGCTGTCGACGCCGATCATCAACCCGCCGCAGTCGGCCATCCTTGGCGTGCACGCGACCAAGGAGCGCCCGGTGGTCGAAAACGGTCAGATCGTGATCCGTCCGATCAACTACCTGGCACTGAGCTACGACCACCGCATCATCGACGGCCGCGAGGCCGTGCTGGGCCTGGTGGCGATGAAGGAAGCGCTGGAAGACCCGGCGCGCCTGCTGTTCAACATCTGACGCCACCAAGGTGACGCATATGGCACAAACCTTCGACGTCGTCGTCATCGGGGCCGGTCCGGGCGGCTACATCGCCGCGATCCGCGCGGCGCAACTGGGCTACAAAGTGGCCTGCATCGACGAATGGGTGGGGCCGGCGGGTGGTCCGGCTCCCGGCGGCACCTGCACCAACGTGGGGTGTATCCCGTCCAAAGCGCTGCTGCAATCGTCGGAGCACTTCGAGCACGCACGGCTGCACTTCAGCGAGCACGGTATCAGCACCGGTAGCGTCAAAATCGACGTGGCCAAGATGGTTGCGCGCAAGGACGCGGTCGTCAAGCAGAACAACGACGGCATCCTGTACCTGTTCAAAAAGAACAAGGTGACGTTTTTCCATGGGCGCGGCTCGTTCGTGCGGGCGGTGGAGGGCGGCTACGAGATCGCCGTCAGCGGCGCCCAAGCGGACATGTTGCTGGGCCGCCACATCGTCGTGGCCACCGGCTCGCGCGCGCGGGCGCTGCCGGGTGTAGCGTTTGACGAGGACAAGATCCTGTCCAACGTGGGCGCGCTGCGCCTGACCTCGGTGCCGAAAAAGCTGGCCATCATTGGTGCTGGTGTCATCGGCCTGGAGATGGGCTCGGTGTGGCGCCGCCTGGGTGCCGAAGTGACGATCCTGGAGGGTCTGCCGACCTTTTTGGCCGCGGCCGATGAGCAGATCGCCAAGGAAGCCAAAAAGGCGTTCGACAAGCAGGGGCTCAAGATCGAGCTGGGCGTCAAGGTCGGCGAGGTCAAGACCAGTCGCAAGGGTGTCAGCATTGCCTACACCACCGCCAGCGGCGAAGCGGCCACACTGGACGCCGACCGGCTGATCGTCTCGATCGGACGGGTGCCCAACACCGAAGGGCTGGGTGCCGACAAGGTCGGCCTGCAGCTCGACGAGCGCGGCGCCATCGTCGTCGACGAACAGTGTCGCACCAACCTGCCGGGTGTGTGGGCCGTTGGCGACGTGGTGCGCGGCCCGATGCTGGCGCATAAGGCCGAAGAAGAAGGCGTGGCGGTGGCCGAGCGTATCGCCGGGCAGCACCCGCACGTGGACTTCAACACGATTCCGTGGGTGATCTACACCAGCCCCGAAGTGGCTTGGGTGGGCGCAACCGAGCAGCAGCTCAAGGCCGCTGGCCGGGCGTACAAGGCCGGCACGTTCCCCTTCTTGGCCAACGGTCGCGCCCGCGCGCTGGGCGACACCACCGGGATGATCAAAATCCTGGCCGACGCCGCGACCGACCAAATCCTGGGCGTGCACATGGTGGGGCCGATGGTGTCGGAGCTGATCGCCGAGGCGGTGGTGGCGATGGAGTTCAAGGCCAGCGCCGAGGACATCGCGCGCATCTGCCACGCGCACCCGTCGTTGTCGGAAGCAACCAAAGAAGCGGCGCTGGCGGTGGATAAGCGCACGCTCAACTTCTGACGCCTGGGTTGTGCGCGGCGCGCCGTGACCACCTCAGCAACCTTTGTGGCGCCGTCCCCCCCGGCCGACGCGGCTTGGGGGCCGGTGCGCCGCGCCTACGAGGCGGCGCTGGCCGCGCATGGCTTCGCTGCCGACCCTGCGCAGTTGCGCGGGGTGGCGGCGCTGGAGCGTTGCGCGGCCGAGTGGACCCACTTCAAGCAACGGCGCTCCAACGCGCTCAAAAAGCTCATTCATCGCTTGCCCATCCCCCGCGGCGTGTACCTGTGGGGCGGTGTGGGCCGCGGCAAAAGCTTTTTGATGGACTGCTTTTACCAGGCTGTGCCACTGCGGCGCAAGACCCGGTTGCACTTCCACGAGTTCATGCGCGAGGTGCACCGGGAACTGGCCGATCTGCAAGGCACGGTGGATCCGCTGGACGCGTTGGCCAAACGCATGGCGGTGCGCTTTCGGCTCATCTGCTTCGATGAGTTCCATGTGGCTGACGTGACCGACGCCATGATCCTGCACCGCCTGCTGGCGGCGATGCACAAGTACGGCATCGGTATGGTCACCACCAGCAACTTCCACCCCGATGGGCTGTATCCCGACGGGCTGCACCGCGACCGCATTCTGCCCGCCATCGAGCTGCTCAAGTGCACGATGGAGGTCGTCAACGTGGACAACGGCACCGACTACCGCCGCCGCGCCCTGCAGCAGGTGCGCACCTACCTGACCCCACTGGGCGAAGCGACCGAACGCGAGATGGAGGCCATCTTCGAGCAATTGGCCGAGGCCCACGGCGAAGACCCGGTGCTGCGCATCGAGGGGCGGGAAATCCGCGCCATTCGTCGTGCCGGCGGGGTGGTGTGGTTCGACTTCCGTACGCTGTGCGGCGGGCCACGCTCGCACAACGATTACCTGGAGCTGGCCAGCCAGTTCCACACGGTGCTGGTCAGCAACGTGCCGCAGATGCCGCCCAACATGGCCTCGGCGGCGCGCCGCTTCACGTGGCTGGTGGATGTGTTGTACGACCGGCGTGTCAAGCTGATCCTGTCGGCCGCCACGCCCCCCGAGCAGCTGTACACCGAAGGGCCGCTGGTGCATGAATTCCCTCGCACCGTGTCGCGGCTGACCGAGATGCAGTCGGCCGAGTACCTGGTCCAACAGCGGCGCGACGTGGACACGGCACTGACCTGACGGGTGACGGCGCCAGCCGCTGTCGCGCAGGCGATGGCGCAGCCATGGCCCCCCCTTGGCGACGCCGCCACGCGGGCCTACCATTGGCCCACGCTTGGGGCAGAGGAGACCGTGGCATGCCAGTGTTCGAGGCCGAGGGCCGTTTACCCGCGCTGTGGAGCACCCACACGGTGGTCAACCAGGTGCCGGAGTGGGCCGATGAAGACCTGTGGGACGCCGACTTGGCGTTGCGTGAAGCGGTTGAGCAAGCCGGTGCCCACTGGGCTGCCGAGCGCCTGCAAGCCTATGCACGACAGATCGGCAGCCCCACAGCACGCGCCGATGCGGTGGCGGCCAATGTGCACGGTCCGCAGCACCGCCCCTACGATGCGCGCGGGCATCGGGTGGACGCCGTTGACTTTCACCCTGCCTGGCACCACCTGCTGGGCCTGTTGCGCCAAGGTGGCTGGGTGACGCTGCCGTGGCGCGACGACCGCCCGGGACGCTGGACCGCCTGGGCGGCGGGGTTTTATCTGCACGGGCAAATCGAGCAGGGCACGCTGTGCCCGGCGACAATGACGCAGGCCGCGGTGCCGTTGCTGCGGCGCGAGCCGGCGCTGTGGGCGCAGGTGGGCGATCCACTGCTCAGCGACGCTTACGACCCGCGCGACGTCCCGCTGCAGGCCAAGACGTCGATATGGGTGGGCATGGGCATGACCGAAAAGCAAGGCGGCTCCGACGTACGCGCCAACACCACGACGGCGTGGCCGCTGGACGGCGGGGGCCGTGGTGGCGTGTACCGCTTGCGCGGACACAAGTGGTTTTACTCGGCGCCCAGCAGCGACGCGCACCTGGTCAGCGCGCGCATCGGGCCGGACGGTCCCATGGGGTGTTTTTGGGTGCCGCGCTGGTGGGGCGCGCAGCGCAACGCGGTGCGCATCCAGCGCCTGAAAGACAAGCTGGGCAATCGCAGCAACGCCAGCGGCGAGGTCGAGTTCGAAGACGCCTTGGGCATCCTGATCGGCGAAGAGGGGCGCGGCATCGCCACGCTGGTCGAAATGGCCAGCTACACCCGCATCAACTGCGTGCTGGGCAGCGCCGCCATTGTGCGCGCGGCGTTGGTGCAGGCGCTGCACAGCGCCCGCCACCGGCAAGCGTTCGGGCGGGCGCTGGTGCGGCAACCTGCGATGCGCGGCGTGTTGCTCGATCTGGCGCTGGAAAGCGAGGCCGCGCTGCAGCTGGGCCTGCGGCTGGCGCAGGCGTGCGAGGACACCTTGCCGCTGGATCAGGCGTGGCGGCGCATCGTCACCCCGGCGGCCAAGTTTTGGGTGTGCAAACGCGCCATCGCGGCCACGGCCGAGGCCATGGAGGTGTTGGGCGGCAACGGCTACGTGGAGGAGGGGACACTGGCGCGCTTGCTGCGCGAAGCGCCCGTCAACTCGATTTGGGAGGGGTCCGGCAACGTCATGTGCCTGGACGTGCTGCGGGCCGTGCAGCGCCAGCCCGAGGCCGCGCAGGCGCTGCTGAACGACTGGCGGCAGGCCTTGCAAGGGGACGCCGCCGCGCTGCGCGCGTTGCAACAGCTGGCCGCGGCTTGGCAGCGGGAGGCTGACCCGGCGTCGTTGGAACATCGGGCCCGCTGGGTCGCGCAGACGCTGGCGTTGCTGGCCCAAGCGGTGCTGCTGCGCACGCGCGCTCCCGCAGCCGTGGCGGACGCGTTCATCGGCACCCGGCTAGGCGAGGCAGCGCAGGGCCAAACATTGGGGGTGATCGATGCCCGCGCCTGGTCCACCGATGCGATTTTGGCGCGGGCATTGCCCGATGGCTGACTGGGCTGTGCCCACGCGGGCCAGCCAAGCGGCGTGCAGCCGTGCTGGCGGAGAGAGGGGGATTCGAACCCCCGAGGGGCTGTTAACCCCTACACGCTTTCCAGGCGTGCGACTTCGACCGCTCATCCATCTCTCCGCGTCGAAGCCCTCCATTGTACACGGCCGTTGCGACCGCCGCGGGGCGTCAACGTCCTGCAGCGGGTGCGCGCTTGCCGTCGATCAACTGCATCGCCGAGCCGATCAGCGTGGCGACTTCGGTCATGTTGCTGGGCACGATCAGCGTCGTCGTGGCGTCGTGCGCGACACGGGCGTAGGCCTCGACGGCCTTTTCGGCGACCTTGAGCTGCACGGCCTGCTCGCCGCCGGGTTGCCGGATCGCGGCCGCGATGCGTTCGATGGCCTGCGCCGTGGCCTCGGCCACTTCGCGGATCGCCGCAGCTTCGCCCTGGGCCTGGTTGATGGCGGCTTGCTTTTCGCCTTCGGACTTGGCGATGAAGGCGGCACGCTCGCCCTCGGCCAGGTTGATCTGCTCCTGCCGTTTGCCTTCGGAGGCGGCGATCAGCGCGCGCTTTTCGCGCTCGGCGGTGATTTGCGCCTGCATCGCACGCAAAATCTCAGCAGGCGGCGTCAAGTCCTTGATTTCATAGCGCAATACCTTGACACCCCAGTTCAGCGCCGCCTCGTCGATGGCGTTGACAACCTGGGCGTTGATCATCTCGCGCTCCTCGAACGTCTTGTCCAGCTCCAGCCGTCCGATCACCGACCGCAACGTGGTCTGCGCCAGTTGCGTGATCGCCAGCACATAGTTGGACGAGCCGTAGCTGGCGCGCATCGGGTCGGTGACCTGAAAGTACAGGATGCCGTCGACCTTGAGCTGGGTGTTGTCCTTGGTGATGCAGATCTGCTCGGGCACGTCCAGCGGGATCTCTTTCAAGCTGTGCTTGTAGGCCACTTTCTCGATGAAAGGTACGACGAAGTTCAGGCCGGGCGCCAGGGTGCGGTCGTAGCGGCCCAGCCGTTCGACCACCCAGGCGGTTTGCTGCGGCACAACCTTGATCGACTTGACGACGAAGATGACCGCAACGACGGCGATGACGAACGCGATTTCCATCGGAAGCTCCCTATGAGGTGAGGTTTGGTCAGGCGACGGGTTGCAGCACCAGGCGGTTGCCGTGCACGGCGTGGATGCGCCAAACGCCGGGGCGGCGCTCGCTGCCGGGCAGGGCTTCGGCCACCCACTCGGCGCCACGGTAGCGCACGCGCGCGGTGCCGTCGGCGTCCCACGCCGCCACGTGCACGGTTTGCCCGATGTCCAAGTCCGCCAACGCGGGCGGGGTGTGGCCACGGTGGCGCAACCGCCGCCACGCCCACGCGGCAACGCTGACGGCGGCCACGCCCGCCGCGGCCAGCAGTTGCTGACTCACGCCCGCGCCGGCATGGGCAGCCACGGCACCGCCGGCGGCGCCCAAAGCCAGCATCAGCAACAAGAAGGTGCCGCTTGTCAGCTCGGCGGCCACCAGCGCACCGGTCAGCACCCACCACAGCGTGGCGTCATCCATCGGCCATCCCCTTGGCATACACTCGCGTGCTTATGAAATTCCGCTTTCCTATCGTCATCATCGACGAAGATTACCGGTCCGACAACACCTCGGGCCTGGGCATCCGGGCGCTGGCGCAGGCCATCGAGGCCGAGGGTTTCGACGTCGTTGGCGTGACCAGCTACGGGGACCTGAGCCAGTTCGCCCAGCAGCAAAGCCGCGCCAGCGCCTTCATTTTGTCGATCGACGATGAGGAGGTCAGCGGCAACCCCGACGACGACCCGGCGGTGCAAAACCTGCGCGCCTTCATCCAGGAAGTGCGGCGCAAAAACGCCGAGGTGCCGATCTACGTCTACGGCGAGACGCGCACCAGCCGCCACCTGCCCAACGACATTCTGCGCGAGCTGCACGGCTTCATCCACATGTTCGAGGATACGCCGGAATTCGTCGCTCGGCACATCATCCGCGAAGCCAAGGCCTACCTGGAGTACATCCAGCCACCGTTTTTCAAAGCGCTGTTGGACTACGCGGAGGACGGCTCGTACTCCTGGCACTGTCCGGGGCACTCGGGCGGGGTGGCGTTTCTGAAGACGCCAGTGGGGCAGATGTTCCACCAGTTTTTTGGCGAGAACATGCTGCGCGCCGACGTGTGCAACGCCGTCGAAGAGCTGGGCCAGTTGCTCGACCACAACGGCGCCATCGGCGAGGCCGAGCGCAACGCCGCGCGCATTTTCAACGCCGACCACTGCTTCTTCGTCACCAACGGCACCAGCACCAGCAACAAGATGGTCTGGCACCACACGGTGGCGCCGGGCGACGTGGTGGTGGTGGATCGCAACTGCCACAAGTCGGTGCTGCACGCGATCATCATGACCGGGGCGATCCCGGTGTTCCTCAAGCCCACGCGCAACCACTACGGCATCATCGGCCCGATTCCACAAAGCGAGTTCGAGCCCGCCGCGATCCAGGCCAAGATTGCCGCCCATCCGCTGCTGCAGGGGGTGGATCCAGCGCAGGCGCGCCCCAAGATCCTGACGCTGACGCAATCGACCTACGACGGTGTGCTGTACAACACCGAAACGATCAAGCGCATGCTCGACGGCTACGTGGACAACCTGCACTTCGACGAAGCGTGGTTGCCGCACGCGGCGTTTCACCCTTTTTATGGCACCTACCATGCGATGGGGCGCAAGCGCGCGCGGCCACAGCACTCGGTGGTGTACTCGACGCAGTCGATCCACAAGCTGCTGGCGGGCATCAGCCAGGCTTCGCAGGTGCTGGTGCAGGACTCGCAAACCCAAAAGCTAGACCGGCACCTGTTCAACGAAGCCTACCTGATGCACACCTCCACCAGCCCGCAGTACAGCATCATCGCCAGCTGCGACGTGGCCGCGGCGATGATGGAGCCGCCCGGCGGCACCGCGCTGGTGGAAGAAAGCATCATCGAGTCGCTGGACTTTCGGCGCGCGATGCGCAAGGTCGACGCCGAATTTGGCCCCGACGAATGGTGGTTCCAGGTCTGGGGCCCGGAGGCGCTGGCCGAAGAAGGCATTGGCCGCGCCACCGACTGGGTGCTCAAGCGCACCGACGCCGACGGGGTACAAACCAGCGACGGCGAAGACGCCTGGCACGGCTTTGGCGACATGGCGCCGGGCTTCAACATGCTCGACCCCATCAAGGCCACGATCATCACCCCGGGGCTCAACTTGAAGGGCGACTTTGCGCCGACCGGCATTCCGGCCAGCATCGTGACGAAGTTTTTGGCCGAGCACGGCGTGGTGGTGGAAAAAACGGGCCTGTACTCGTTTTTCATCATGTTCACCATCGGCATCACCAAAGGCCGCTGGAACACGCTGCTGACGGCGCTGCAACAGTTCAAAGACGACTACGACCGCAACCAACCGATGTGGCGGGTGATGCCGGAGTTTTGCCGCAAGCAACCGCGCTACGAACGCATGGGGCTGCGCGACCTATGTCAGTTCGTGCACGAGATGTACGCCGAATACGACGTGGCGCGCCTGAGCACCGAGATCTACCTGAGCGACCTCACGCCGGCGATGAAGCCCAGCGACGCCTACGCCCAGATCGCGCGCCGCAACACCGAGCGCGTGCCCATCGACGAGCTGGAGGGGCGCGTCACCACCGCGCTGATCACGCCGTACCCGCCGGGCATCCCGTTGCTCATCCCGGGTGAAGTGTTCAACCGTAAGATCGTGGAATACCTGAAGTTTTCGCGCGAGTTCAACGAGCGCTGCCCCGGCTTCGAGACCGACATCCACGGCCTGGTGGTGGAGGAGGGGTTGGACGGCCGCAAGCGCTACTACGCCGACTGCGTGCGCCAGTGACCGCCGCGGTTGCGCTGGGTCAAACTCTGCGCGCGCGGGCTGCGGTGCCTCGCACGGGATGCGCTACAGTGTGTCATCGGTCCCAGGGGCCTGACGTAGGAGTATGCAACCATGTTTCCCGAGTACCGCGACCTGATCAGCAAGCTCAAAACCACCGACACCCACTTCGCGCGCCTGTTCGACAAACACAACGAACTCGACGAGCGCATCCAGCGTATGGAGCAGGGCATCGAGCCGGGTACGCACGAACAGATCGAAACGCTGAAAAAAGAAAAACTGCTACTGAAAGACCAGCTGTACGACGTGCTGCGCAAAGCCGCGGCCGCCACCTGACGTCACGGCGAGTCACTCGGCGCGGGCCTGCACCGTCGGGACTTCGACGCGACGCGCGCCGTCGAAGCGGGCGCGCCAATACGGGCCGTCCATGCGCTCCAGCCGCACGTGCGCGCCAGGCCGCGGCGAGTGCACAAAACGCCCCTGTCCGACGTAAATACCCACATGGCTGTAAGGCCGGCCCTGGGTGTTGAAAAAGACCAGATCCCCGGGCGCGAGCTCATCGGCCTCGATGGGGCGGGTCGCTTGGGCCTGTTCGGCCGCCGTGCGCGGCAGCGCCACGCCCAAGCCCTCGCGGAACGTGCTTTGCACGAAGCCGCTGCAGTCCACACCCTGGTCCATGTCGGTGCCACCACGACGGTAAGGTACCCCCACGTACGCCATCGCCAGCACCAGGGCACCGGCGCGCTGGCGCTCCTGCTCGCCGGGCGCCGGTCGCTCGTTCCCTGCTGGCGCGATCTCTCCTCGCTGTCGCAGCCATGCCGTGATAGGATCGTGCCCCGAGGCGTCCGGGGCAGCAACACGCGCAGGCGCTGCGCAGCCAGCCAGCAACATCGCGGCCATGGCTGCGCCAACACCCCAAACGTTGCATCGCGTGGCGCCCATCGTCATGCCGGCAACGATAGCCGCTGCTGGCAATGACGTCAACGCCCGGGCGCCAACCACAACCCACAGGACCACGATGTTGTTGGATGCAAGCGACTGCCAGCTGGTGCTGGTGGACTACCAAGCACGGCTGATGCCGGCCATTGCCCACGGCGAGGAGGTGCTCGACCGTGCCGGTCGCCTCGCCGCGTTGGCCACGCTGTTCGGCGTGCCTTGCTGGGGGACCGAACAGGTGCCTGACAAGCTGGGCACAATGCCGGCGACGCTACGCCGCGCCTGCCAGCAGGTGTGGGCCAAGGCCGCTTTTGACGCCAGCGACACGCCTCTGCAGCAACACCTGTGCGCGTCACCGCGCCCGGCCGGCAACGCGCGCAGCCTGCCACGGCACCTACAAAAGCCAGCGGCGCCACCGCGCCACACCGTGGTGCTGGCCGGCTGCGAGGCGCACGTGTGCGTGATGCAAACCGCGTTGACGCTGCTGGAGCACGACGAGCTCGAGGTGGTGGTGGTCACCGACGCCTGTGGCTCGCGCCGGGAACGTGACCGCGACGCGGCGTTCGACCGGCTGGCGGCCGAGGGGGCGACCCTCGTCACCACCGAGATGGTGGGCTTCGAGTGGCTGCGCAGCGCACGCGACGAACGCTTCGCCCAGGCGCTGGCCATCCTGAAGTAGCGGTTGTCCATGGACCGCTCCCCGGGAACACGGGGACGTTGACGGGCGGCTTCGAAAAAGCCGGCGTCTATCATAGAGATTAGCTATTTGTAAATAAGAATATCACAATATTTAGGGTAAATGCCCATGGTGAACTCGATGCTGAGGATCCGATAATCGGCTGCCGGTCGGTTGCTGACCGTTTGTGATTCGTTTTCGATCAGGAGATGGAGCATGTCTATCATTTCGAGACAGCGTCGTCGGGTGTTGCGCGCCGGCGGTGCTGTGGCGACGCTGGTGTCGCTGGGGGTGATCACGAGCGAGCAGGCGCTGGCGCTGCCGCGCGAGGCGTTTGCGAGCAAGAGCCTGGCCGAGGCGCTCAATGCGGTGGGTGGTCAGCCGGCCACGA
>NZ_VJNA01000060.1 GCF_007556585.1 Tepidimonas aquatica
TTGGCTCCCCGACCTGGGCTCGAACCAGGGACCTACGGATTAACAGGCCGAGTACAGACACCAACAGGCACCAATATACACCAGCCATAGACGGGTGCAAAGCATGGCCAGACGTTTGAGCCTCGTCCCCATAAAGACAGAGCCCCGGTCAGGCTTTCGCCTGCCGGGGGTGTCTTCCCATCTCGACTACGAGTGAACGCAGAAACCACGCTGCGCTTGTTGGGGACTTTCCAGCCTTTCGGCCTTGGGTCACGCCGTGGCGCCTGTCACTTCGGCGCCACCAGAGCGGCTCAATGCTTTTTTACCAGGTTGATGCGGCAGTTGAGCCCCACCCACTGCGCGAGCTCCACAAAGTCGCGCAGTACCGCCACCCCTTCGTCGGCTCCCAGCCACGGCAGCAAGGCGCGCCGCTCCTGGGGGCCGATCGACAGCAGATGACGGGTGACGGGATTTTGGGTATTGACGCGAGCCCCGCTCGCCACCAAAGATTCAACTGCGGCTAACACGCCATCGAGAAAGCCAGAGGCGCGAGACGCATCGCCCGTGGTTGCAGCGGCTACCAACTCGATCTGCAGTAGCGGCATCAGCTCGCGCTTACCTTGGATCAGCTCGAGCGCCAGCGAGTAGCCCCGTTGAGCCATCATTACATCCCGTGGGCGTAGCAGCAGTTCCCAGATGGCGGAGTTGCTGGCCTGCGGTTGCTCCGCCTTGCGGCCGATGAGCCCCTTTGGGACGCGATTGATCCGGCTGGCGGCGGTACTCATTCAGGCGGCCAGCAGGTCTTTGAAGGCTGCGAAGGCTCCGACGCGGATCGGCGCGATGCCAACGTCAGCACGGGCGATGATGCGCACGCGGCCATCCTTGGCGCCGGTAATGTCGTCGACCAGCAAGTCGATTGCTGCCGGACCCCAGAAACCGACAGCGATCTCGGCCAGGTCGCCCAGCACCAGCGCAGAACAGACGCCGGAACTGGTGCCCTTGGTCAGGTTGTCCGGGACATTTGGGGTCACGCGCACCGGGTAGCCCAGCAGGTCGCGGCCTTCGAAGAGGAACAGGTCGCCGCCTGAAACGCGCTGGGTGGTCCGCAGCTTCTTGGCCAGGGCAGGGCTCATCAGGAACGCAGGCGCAGCCATCTGGCCCGCGCGTGTGGCGACAGAGTGCTCGAGGTCCACCAGGTGCCCCCAGGTGGGTGCAGCACCGTTCGCGCCAGCCTCGAGCACGTCGAGGTCGGCATTGCCCAGCAGGCCCAGCGGTTGGCTCGTGCCGTTGCCGTTGATCGCGGCCAGGTCGATGGCGTGTGCGAGGCGGGTCACCAGCTCGCGCGACAGCAGCGCGTTGACGTCGACGGCTGCGTCATGCAGCAGGCGGCGCGAGAGTGTGACGGTGACGATCAGGCTTTTCGGCGTGAGGCGCGACTCGCCAAAGGTCGGCTCACGCTGGGGGGCCGGGTCGCCCTCGGCAATCCACCCATCGGCGGGGTCAAGCGGCGTGGTGGTGGTGATGCCGTAAGACGATCCCGTCAGGCCCGAGAGCACGGTAGCGCCGCCGCCAATGACAGCGGAGCTCGGCAGCAGACTTGCGGCGTTTTCGCGGTCCAGGCGCGCCGTGGTCAGGCTCGACGAATTGCTCGTGGTCAGATCGCGCGTCAGCGCTTTCAGCGGCACCCAGGTGCCACTCGGAACATTGCCGCCGCGCTGACGCAGCGATTCGGAGAGCTCAGACCAGGCCGAGACCTTGCGCTCATCAAGCGGGCGCAACGGGTGGCGGGTCTTGGACAGCACCAGCTCGCGGAGGTCCAGCTTGGACCCATATCGCTGCAGGGATTGCGCCTGCAAACCGAGCTCGTCGGCGGTCCTGCGCTGCAGCTCGCGCAGCGTCGGGCGGATTGGGGTCGCTTCCATTCGGGGGGCCTTTCGTGATGGGTTGATGCCACGATTGAACCAACCCGCGCGCGAAGTCTTGACAATAAAGTGCTTCAGCGGCCCCGGCCTTCCAGGAGCTGGCGGTAGCGGCGGGGCGTCGATGGCAGCGGCACCCCGCCAATGCGGCGGGCCTCAAACAGCAGCCGCTCGAGCTCGCTGGCGTGTTCGGGCGCTTCATCCAGGCGCCACCAGGCGGGCCACTTGCGCAGCTCGAATCGCTGGGCCATTCGCGCCAGCTCGACTGCGATGCGCCAGGGATGGGGACCGATCTCGGCTTCGACGTGCTGCGCCAGGCGGTACAGGTATTCGTCGCGCAGCCGAAGGCGGGCCGGTTCGGGGGTGCTTGGCATCCCCAGGCAGCGCGCCAGGCTTGGCGAGGGCCGTCGCAGTCGGCGGCCGTCCGCGTCAAGGGCGCCACGCTGCCCCGACAGGAGCCATGCGCGCACGCGCTCGCGCACCCACTGCCAGGTCTCGGGCGAGGGCCGATCCTCGAGCAGCGCCAGCAAGTGCTCGCGGTGGTCACTCATGGTGCGGCCTCCTGATGATCGGCGAACACCAGAACGAGGGGCCCGGCGTCGCCTCGCGCAGTGCGCGGCGCAGCATCGTCCGCAGCGGCTCGCCTGGCAGTCGCCAGATTTCGGGAAGG
This sequence comes from Tepidimonas aquatica, assembly GCF_007556585.1. Lineage (GTDB taxonomy): Bacteria > Pseudomonadota > Gammaproteobacteria > Burkholderiales > Burkholderiaceae_C > Tepidimonas > Tepidimonas aquatica. The sequence goes on from NZ_VJNA01000060.1 coordinate 2,569, forward strand.
CGGCCAGGTACGGCCTCCAGACCGGCGATTTCGGCATCATGCGAAGCCAGCGGGAGCACGTACAGCTCTAGCGATTCATGCATGGCTGCCCTCCTGCGAATTGAGCAAGTCGCCATCAGCGACAAGGCTCAACGCACCTCGAATCTCGTCCTCTAGTATTTGGTGCACGGCCACCGGATCAGTGGTCGCAGCCAGGCCCGTCGCAACGCGGTCAGGGATGCCCAGAAAGCGCTCGCGCAGGGTGCTCAGTCGCCGGGCGACCGCATGCCGTACCGCGTCGACGCGAATCAGCTCACCCCGCTGCTCCTGCAGCCTCAGCACGGCCAGCTGCGCCTCCGCCTCCTCGCGAACGCGTCGTGCGTCCTCGTAGGTGGCACCCGGGGCTACGCTACCGCTTCGCACCGGCACGGCGGGTGAGCTACCCGTCCGCCGACGGGAGTTGGCCGCCCACTGCGCATCGGCCGCAATGGGCTCGATCATCTCTCGCCCGTCGACCACTATTGGCGTGATGCGACCCTCTGCGATGGCGCGGGTTACAGCGCTGGGTGCGACGCCTCGGCGACGGGCGTATTCACTTTTCGTGATTAGTTGAGTTTTCATAAATCAGAGCCTCTTTGTCGATAGCCTTAACTATTCCTGGCACTGCCCACTAG
>NZ_VJNA01000061.1 GCF_007556585.1 Tepidimonas aquatica
CTGGTCGCACATCCGGGCCGTTACCCTCAACCCTGAACGCGACTCTGTGGTCACAACGGCTGTGAGCCGAGGAGACATTCAGCCGATTGCTGCGTGACAGAGGCGACAAGTAGCTTGACGCGCGCCGACTTCCAGGGGGCGATGTTCAGCTACATCAGCCTTGAAGAGCGCGTGCCGCAGACACACCCGCTGCGCAAACTGCGCGCCGTGGTCGATGCGCTGCTGGCGACGATGAACCGCGAGTTCGACGCGGTGTACGCCCGCCGGGGCCGCCCCTCGGTGCCGCCGGAGATGCTGCTCAAGGCCCTGCTGCTGCAGATCCTGTTCTCCATCCGCAGCGAGCGCCAGTTGGTCGAAGCGGTCAACTACAACCTGCTGTACCGCTGGTTCGTGGGCCTGAACATCGAGGACAAGGTCTGGGACCACTCCACCTTCAGCGCCAACCGCGAGCGGCTCTTCAACGAAGACTTGGCCCGCGCCTTCTTCGAGCGGGTCAAGCACACCGCCGATTGGGCGAAGTTGACCAGCGACGAACACTTCAGCGTGGACGGCACGCTGATCGAGGCCTGGGCGGAGCCCTTGAGCTTCAAGCGCCGGGACGACGACAGCGCCAGCCCGCCCGGGCGCAACCCCGAGGTGGACTTCAAAGGGCAGGAGCGCTGCAACGACACCCACGCCAGCACCACGGACGCCGATGCCCGCCTGTTCAAGAAGAGCCAGGGCGACAAGTCCCGCCTGTGCCACATGGGCCACATCCTGATGGAAAACCGCAACGGGTTGATCGTGGACGTGGAGATCACCCATGCCAGCGGCACCGCCGAGCGCGAGGCGGCGCTGGCCATGTTGAAGCGTCGGGACAACAAGAACAAGCGGGCTACGGTCGGGGCCGACAAGGGCTACGACAGCAAGGCCTTCATCAAGGGCTGCCGAAAGCTCAAGGTCACGCCGCACGTAGCGGCCAAGGACAAGCACTCGGCGGTGGATGCCCGGATCACCCGACACGAGGGCTACAAGACCAGTCAGAAGGTGCGCAAGCGCATTGAGGAGGCCTTTGGCTGGATCAAGACCGTGGGTGGTCTGGCCAAGACCAAGCTCATCGGTCAGGCCAAGCTCACGGGTCAGGCGCTGCTGTGCTTTGCCACCTACAACCTGGTGCGCATGGGCAGCATCGGCGGCTGGTGGGACGCGCATCATGCGTGAGCCCGGGGATACGTGCGCCCGAAATGGGCGAGATGGCCTGCAAACAGGCCAGATTGGCCGGTGCAATCGCTGCGCAGACGCGTCTGGGCCACTCGTTTCTTCGAAAACAGCGTCCCTGATGCGTTCGATGCCCACTTTTTCAACGGCCTGATAGAGTAAAGAATCCGTTGGGGAGGAGGCTGATGCGCATTGGTCAGTTGGCGCAGTTGGTAGGGGTCGAAACACAGACGATCCGCTTCTATGAACAGCAGGGCTTGTTGCCGCCGCCTGATCGGCAGGACAACGGTTACCGTGTCTATACCGAGAAGCATGGTGAGGGGCTGGCCTTCATCCGTCGCTGCAGAATCCTGGGCCTGTCACTGGCTGAGATTCACGAACTACAGAGCTATCAGGACGACCCTCATCAGCCTTGTACCGCCGTCAACGCCTTGCTCGATGATCACATCTCTCATGTGCGGTCGCAGATAACCGCTCTGCAAGCGCTTGAGAAACAACTCGTTTCACTGAGAGCGAGTTGCAACGATGACCGGGAAGTTGAGGCGTGTGGGGTTCTTGCTGGAATTAGCGAAGGAAACATGCACCAGCAGTAGGTGAAGCATCAACCAGATAATCCGATGAGATGCCGGTCTGTCTCACTCTCATGCAAAGGTAAGATCAACCATTTAATCCGCTTACCCGAAAAAATCCCTGATCGCCCTGGCCGCCCTGATGGCCACCGGGGCCGCCCTGGCCCAATCCAACGTCACGCTGTACGGTCGCGTGGACCTGTCGGTGGGCAACCTCAAGGACAAGGTCAAGAACACCTCCACCACCCAGATGTTCCAGGGCGGCGAGGGCGGTCTGACCACCTCGCGCTGGGGCCTGCGCGGCACCGAGGACCTGGGTGGCGGCCTCAAGGCGGGGTTCCAACTGGAGAACCGCTTCAACCCCGACACCGGTGCCTCGCAGGATCCGTACTTCAAGGGTGAATCCAGTCTGTCCTTGATGGGTGGCTTTGGCGAGGTCAAACTCGGCCGCAGCAGGACCGTCTACCACGACGTGCGTGCCCTGGGAGAAAGCCGTGATGTGTTCGACTCGGCTTTCACCGCGTCCAGCAACGGGGTCTTCAAGTCGGGCGGCGACTATGCCTCGCGCTTCGACAACAAGATCAGCTACTACAGCCCCAACATGGGCGGCTTCTACGCGGGCATCGACGTCTCGCTGGACGAGAAGGCCGGCGTCTCCCAGGACAAGTACGCCTTCAAGGCCGGCTACAAGCAAAAGGAATTCGAGGTCGCTCTGGCCCACCAAAACGAGAAGGACAAATCCGACAAGTACACCGCGCTGGCCGCGATGTATGACTTCGGCAGCTTCTCGGTATCGGGCGCATACAACCAGCGCAAGGGCAGCGCCGCCAACGGCGACGACAGCGAATACGCGCTGGGCGTGACCGTGCCGGTCGGGGCCTGGGCCTTCTCCGGCGGCTATGCCTACAGCAAGACCAAGGACTCGGCCGGCGGCGCCAAGAACGGCAAGGCCAGCGGCTTCGCCCTCGGCGCCACCTATGCCCTGTCCAAGCGCACGCGCCTGTACGCCGGCTACCGCGACGTGGTGGTGAAGAACAACGTCGGGGCCAAGACCAAGGACGAGCGCCTGGTCGCCTTCGGCATGCGCCACGACTTCTGATCGCGGCCCTGTCCGCACACGGGCGGTGACGGGCCGCCCGATCTCTCCAAAAACGCTCCTTGGGACGGGCTTTCTGCGGAAAGCCCGCTTTTTTTCTCAGGACAGGGCACGCTGGCGCCACGCGGCCAGCGCCCCCAGCCACAGCGCCCCGCCGCCGTCGCCCAGGCGCAGCCGCAGCGCGTGGCGCAGCGTGGCGGCGCTGTTGCACAGGCTGCGCTCGCCGGGCAGGT
>NZ_VJNA01000062.1 GCF_007556585.1 Tepidimonas aquatica
GCGTTCTTGTGCAGTCGAACCATCATGACTTTTGCCTCCGTAGTTCCTCGATCAGCTCACGCATCGTCTCGCGACCTATGAATAATGCACGACGTCGCGGATCAATGCAATCGTCCGGGACCTGACACCTAAGTATCGGCCAAAATACCCCTGCCGCCAGCCGGGTCAACCCCAACGCGTCGCCTCACCTGGCGCGCAGGTGACGGATGTCAATGACCGTCGAAGCTGACCAGCGTGTACAGCGGCAACCCGGCCGCGCGTAGGCGCTGCTCGCCGCCCAGCTCCGGCAGCGTCACGATGGCGGCTCCCTCCATCACGGTGGCGCCGAGCTTTTCCAGCAGTTTTTTGCCGGCCATCATCGTGCCGCCGGTGGCGATGAGGTCGTCGATCAGCAGCACGCGATCGCCGGGCTTGACAGCGTCGGTGTGCAGCTCGACGGTGGCGCTGCCGTACTCGAGCTCGTAAGTTTCTTCGACCGTGGTGAACGGCAGCTTGCCTTTTTTGCGGATCGGCACAAACCCCACGCCCAGCTCGTAGGCCACCACCGAGCCGATGATGAAGCCGCGCGCATCCAGCCCCGCCACGACGTCGGGCCGCAGCGCACGGTCCATGTAGCGGTGCACGAAGGCGTCGATCAGCACGCGAAAGACCTTGGGGTCTTGCAGCAGCGGGGTAATGTCGCGGAATTGCACACCGGGGGCGGGCCAGTCGGGCACGGTGCGGATGTGTGAGCGCAGGTAGGCGGCGGTGTCCATGGGGCGCGATTATCCCCGCTATCCGGCCAGCAACCGGCTTTCGGCCAACGCCAGCGCCTGCGGCACGCCGTAAAGCACCACGGCGTCGCCACCTTGCAGCACCAGGTCGTCCGCGGGCGCTTCGCGCTGGCCGCTGCTGCGGCGCACATCCATAACCTGCACCCCGATGGCGTGCAGCGCCAAGTCACCCAAACGCTGGCCGACGGTGGGGCCAGCCGGCGGCAGCACCACGGTGGCCAGCCGCGCCTGGTGTTGCTCGTCGACGCTGTCGTCGTCGGCGCCATGGAAGTAGCTGCGCAGCAGTTGGTAGCGCGCTTCGCGCTGCTGCTGCACGAGGCGCACCACACGCCGCAGCGGCACGCCCACCAACGCCAGCGCATGGCTGGCCAGCATCAGGCTGGCCTCCAGCGCTTCGGGCACCACCTCGGCGGCGCCCTCGGCCTGCAACTTGGCCAGGTCGGTGTCGTCCAGCGTGCGCACCACCACCGGCACATGCGGCGCGTGCTCACGCACGTTGTGCAGCACCTTGATGGCGTTGGGCGTGTCCAGGTACGTCACCACCACCGCCGAGGCCCGCACCAGCCCCGCCGCCATCAGCGCCTGCAGCCGCGCGGCGTCGCCAAACACCACCGAGTGGCCCGCCGCGGCGGCCTGACGCACGCGGTCCGGGTCCAGGTCCAGCGCCATGTAGGGGATGTTTTCCGCCTCCAGCAGCCGGGCCAGGTTTTGCCCGCAGCGGCCGTAGCCGCAAATGATGACGTGCTTGTCGGCCGCAATGGCGCGGCGGGCGATCTGCGTCATCTGCACCGACTGCATCAGCCAGTCGCTGCGCACCAGCCGCGTCACCAGCGCGTTGCTGTGCTGGATCACCAGCGGCGCCAGCAGCATCGACAGGATCATCGACGCCAGGGTCGGGTTGAACAGGGTCGGTGGCACCAGGGCGTGCTGGTTGGCCAGCTGCAGCAGCACCAGACCGAATTCGCCCGCCTGCATCAGGTACAGCCCGGTGCGCAGCGCCGTGCCCAGCGGTACGCCCAGGGCGTGCACCAGCAGGGTGATCAAGCCGGCTTTGAACGCCAGCGACAGCACCAGCAGCAACAGCACCAGGGGCCAGCGTTCCAGCACGATGCGCCAGTCCAGCATCATGCCGATGGTGATAAAAAACAGCCCCAGCAGCACGTCGTGAAACGGCCGGATGTCGGTCTCCACCTGGTGGCGAAATTCGGTCTCGGCGATCAGCATGCCGGCCACGAACGCCCCCAGCGCCATCGACAGGCCGGCGTGCTCGGTCAACCAGGCCAGCCCCAGCGTGACCAGCAGCAGGTTCAGCATGAACAGCTCCTGGCTTTTGCGCCGCGCCACCAGCGTCAGCCACCAACGCATCGCACGCTGCCCACCGGTCAGCAGCAACGCCAGCAGCGCCGCCGCCTTCAGGACCGCCAGCCCCAGCGCCCACCACAGCTCCTCGCCCGGGGCGGCCAGCGCCGGAATCAACACCAGCAGCGGTACCACCGCCAGATCCTGGAACAGCAAGATGCCCACCACGCGCTGGCCGTGTTCGGTTTCCAGCTCCAGCCGTTCGGCCATCAGCTTCATCACGATGGCGGTGCTGCTCATCGCCATCACGCCGCCCATGGCCACCGCCATCGGCCACTCGATGCCCCACCAGTCCGGCAACAGCCACCCCAGCGCCAGCGCGGCGGCGGTGGTCAGCAGCACCGTCAGCAACACCTGCGCCGTTCCCAGCCCAAAGACGAACCGCCGCATCGCCCGCAGCTTGGGCAGGCTGAACTCCAGGCCAATGGCGAACATCAAGAACACCACACCGAATTCGGCCAGGTAGCGCAGCCCCTCGGTGTTGTGCGCCAACGCCAGCGCGTGCGGCCCCAGTGCCACCCCCACCGCCAGGTAGCCGATCAGCGGCGGCAGCTTCAGCAGCCGGCACACCACCACCCCCAGCACGGCGGCCAACAGCAGCAACAGGGCCAGGTCGAGCACGTTCACGCACCCGATCTTACTGGCCCTCGTGATCGTCCGCGCCGATGCCCCCGCAGCACCCGCGCATGGCATGCGCTACCATCCCGGCGCATGAGCGTGCGCCGCAAGCTGCCGATCGGCATCCAAACCTTTGCCAAGATCCGCGACGGGGGGTACTACTACGTCGACAAGACCCCGCTCATTGCCCGGCTGGCTGAGCAGGGCAGTTTTTATTTCCTGTCGCGCCCGCGGCGCTTTGGCAAGTCGCTGCTGATCGACACCATTGCTGCGGCCTTTGCCGGCCAGCGCACGCTGTTCGAAGGCGGCGCCGCCGCCGTGGCGCTGGGGGTGGATGCAGCGG
>NZ_VJNA01000063.1 GCF_007556585.1 Tepidimonas aquatica
GCTTTGCGCATGAACAGGTGCGACAGCCTTGCTTCCAACTCCTGCCACGGCATGCGTGAGGACAACACCGCCAGCGGATGGCGCAGGTCGATCATCTGATCGAGCCGGGCGCGGAAGAAGTCCTCGGTGGCGGGGCAGGCAAACATCGCAAAACTCCTAGAAAACAGCGGGCAAACCCATCAGGGCTGGGGGAAATTGTACTCGCAAACAGACAATAACACAAGAAAAATCATGCGGTTATGAATATTTCAGGGGCGACGCAGTAATCCGATGGAGTACTGTGCTAGAGCAACTCCCGCCAAGGCAGCAGCCTGTAATGTGACGACTCCGATTGGCATTCTGGCGGAGGGGGGTGCCATCGTAACGACTAAACCAGCGATTCCCGTGGCAGTCAGAATTTCAATGAAAAAAGAGGGGATGGGGAACCAGTGAGGGGTAAAATTTAATCCCAAAAAAATAAAAAGAAAGAACGGCAAGACCGACAACGGTACCTTGCCGTCGTGTGCAACCAATCGGTAGGTTATTTGGCCCATCCAGCATCGACCGCCGTCCCGGTCGCTGCCCATGTGAGCGTGCCGCCGGTCGCTGTCGGCGTCAGTACATACGTTTTGCCCTCCAGGTTCGGCGAGCCGGAGTTTGTTGCCGTCGCCGTGATGACGCCATCAGTAACGCTGACTGATGCCACTACGCCGTACCCACTGCCCGATGTGATAGCTGCTGGTACGCCATTAGAGCCAGAATCACAATTGGACAAATTGCTAGTCGATTGGTAGCATTCTTCCACGCCCAGTTTGAAGCTCTGTGTCGCTTGTACCACTTCAGTGAACTTGGCTTTCTTTGTATAGTTTTGATAAGAGGGCAGTGCAATCGCCGCCAGAATGCCGATGATCGCCACGACGATCATCAGTTCGATGAGCGTGAAGCCCTGTTGGACACGTTTCATGATGAACCTCCAGTGATGGACCCAAGATGGCCCTGCGGGTGCAGGGTTGTGTTCATCGTAGCACAGGGCGTGCCAGCGCAGGCGCGGTGGGCTCGGCACGTGCCGGGCCCTGTGGCGGCGGTGCGACGGTGGGGTGGCGGCGGTGAAGATGACATCAAAAATTGACGTGAAAGGTTGATGTGAACGGCGTGGCTTGATGGGGCGCATGGTGGCCCCCTTTGGAGGGGCCGTGGGGTTGCGCGATAATGTGCAACCACGATGGACGGGTTGCGTGTGGCCACCTACAACATCCACAAGGGTGTGCAGGGTGTGGGGCCGCTGAAGCGGCTGGCGGTGCACAACCTGGCGCACGCGGTGGCGGCGCTGGGGGCGGACGTGGTGTGCCTGCAGGAGGTGCGGGCCTTTCACCGCCGGCTGCAGCGGCGCTTTGGGCACTGGCCGGCCGGCGACCAGGCGCAGTTTTTGGCGCCGGCCGGCTACCACGCGGTGTACCGCACCAACGCCGTCACGCGCCACGGTGAGCACGGCAACGCGCTGTTGAGCCGCCACCCTGTGCTGCACCACGCGCACCGGGATGTGTCCGACCACCGGCTGGAGCAGCGTGGCTTGCTGCACGTGACCGTGGCGGTTCCGCGCGGCGGGCAGACCGTGGTGCTGCACGTGGTGGTGGTGCACCTGGGGTTGATCCACGCCAGCCGCGTGCGGCAGGTGCATGCGCTGGGCCACTACGTGGCCGAGGCGGTGCCGCCGGACGCGCCGTTGGTGGTGGCGGGCGACTTCAACGACTGGGGGCAGCGCCTGCACGCCCCGCTGGCCGCCTTGGGGCTGCGCACGCTGCCGCAAGCCCACGTGCCCACCTACCCGGCACGCTGGCCGCTGCTGGCGCTGGACCGCGTGTACGCGCGTGGCCTGCACGTGGTGGCTCTGCAGGCCCCGCACGGCCCAGGCTGGGCGCGTTGGTCCGACCACCTGCCGTTGGTGGCCCAGTTGCAGTGGGTGTGAGCACGGCGGGCGGCGCGCCAAGCCGGGCGCGCGTCACCCCACCCGCGTGTTCCACCCCACGATTTGCCGCTTGCTGCGGCTGAACTCCACCCCGACTTCGATCACACGCTGGATGCCCGGCGCGCCGCGGTGCTTGGCCGCGTAGTCCTTGGCCTGGAGTTGCCGCAGCGCCTCGCCCGTGCCCTGGTCGCCCTCCACGACCTTGAACTCGAACACCCACGCGGTGCCGACGTGCTTGACGGTGAGGTCGCACTGGCCTTCGTGGCTGACATCTTCAGCGATGATCTCCACCCCAAGGCTGGCCAGGTGGCTGTAGCACACGCTGGCAAAGTAGCCCTCGTACTGCGCAATCGGGTTGGCACGGTACCAGTCGTGTGGGATGGAGGCGAACAGCCGCTCGAAGTGCGCCTTGAGCGCGGCGGCGTCGCCGTGCGCGAGGGTTTGGTACAAGCGCATCGACGCGGCCTGGGCTTGGTGGCCACATGACGGGGGCAGCCACGCGAGGGCCAGCGCCTCGTTGAGCGCGGTGCGCACCTCGTGGTTGGGCAGCGCAAGCGAATACATCGGCCCGCGTGGGGTGGGCACCTGCTCGCGAATCGTCAGGTAGCCGGTTTGCCACAGCATCGCCTCAGGCTCGATGCGGTCCACATCGAAGGCCGACAGCAACGCCTCGCTGGCCCACAGCTGCTCCAGCTTCGGCGTAAAAAACCCCTTGCGCTGCAACCACTGCACCAAAAAGGTCGGCGTGCCGGTCTCGAACCAGTGCGCGCGAAACTGCCGCTCAGCCAGCAGCA
>NZ_VJNA01000064.1 GCF_007556585.1 Tepidimonas aquatica
TGAGCACTTGAAGGTTGTCCAGCGACACATTGCCCCGCTGCCGCGGCAGGCAATCCTCGATACGCGCGAATTGCGCAGGCGTAAGTTCCATGCGCAGTATGTTAGCACGTAGTGTTAACAGGCCCTAGCGCGTCTCGACCTCGAACCCCACCACATTGCGCTGCTGGCGGCTGAACTCGATGCCGACCAGATGCAGCGGCCGGCCATCGGCGCGGTATTTGTCCGCATAAGCCTTGGCCCGCAGCTGCGCCAGCGCCTGCCCGGTGGCCTGGTCGGGCACCACCTTGAACTCGAACAGATAGATGCGCTCAGGGAGTTTCACGGTGAGGTCGATGCAGCCCTGGTTGGTGACGTCTTCGGCAATCAGCTCCAGGCCCAGCGCGGCCAAGTGGCTGTAGAAGACGCTGGCCCAGTAGCCCTCGTACTGCGTGATGGGGTTGTTGCGGTACCAGTCGTGCGGGATGGCGGCGTAGAGGCTTTCCAAGTGGTGGCGCAGGGCGCTGGCATCGGCGCGCTGCAGCGCTTCGCGCAGGAACCGCACCCCGGCGGCCCAGTCTCCATCCGGGGGCAACCAGGCGTGCAACAGCGCGTGGTTGAGCGCCGTACGCACTTCCTGGTTGGGCAGTCGCAGGTAATACTCGGGCAGGCCGGGGCCGCTTAGGCGCTCGGCAAACGTCAAATAACCCGTCTGCCACAGCAGGGCCTCCGCGCGCATGTGCTCCACATCAAAGGCCGACAGCAGTTCGTCGGTGGCAAACAGGCGCTCGAGCTTGGGCGTGAAGGTGCGGTGGCGGCGCAGCCACTCGACCAAAAAGGTCGGCGTGCCGGTCTCGAACCAGTAGGGGCGGAATTCGCGTTTGTCAAACAGCAGCAGCAGGTCGAACGGGTTGTAGACCGCCTCGCCCAGCCAGTTGTAGCCGTTGTACCAGTCGCGAATGGCTTGCCGGTCCAGCCCCTGCAGCTCCGGTGCGAAGACCGTATCGAGATCAGTCTCGGTGTAGCCACAAATGGCCGAGTAGGCCGCATCGACCGTGATGTCGTTGAGGTTGTTCAGCCCTGAGAAGATCGAGACCTTGCTGATTTTGGACACGCCGGTCAGAAACGCAAAGCGGATGTGCGCGTCGCTGTCTTTGATCACCGAGTACAGATTGCGCAGCCCCTCGCGCAGGGTTCGTGCCACTTCGGGGTCGCTCAAGTTGTCCAGGATCGGTTTGTCGTATTCATCGACCAGCACCACGGCACGCTGGCCATGGTGCGCGACCGCGCGCTCGATCAGGCGCTTGAAGCGCAGGTGCACGTCTTGCGGCGGTGGGGGTAGCTCCACCCCCAGGCGCTGCGCGTTGTCATCGAGCAGGGCGTGGATGTGTTCGTCCAGCCCCCGCCCGTCGTGCAGCCGCCCACCGCCAAAGCTCAAGCGGATCACCGGGTGCTTGCGGCTCCAGTCCCACTTGTCGTGTACGAACAGGCCGCGAAAGAGCGGCTCGTTGCCGGCGAAGAGCTCGGCCAGCGTGTCGAGAAAGAGGCTTTTGCCAAAGCGGCGCGGGCGCGAGAGGAAGTAGTACTTGCCACTGGCAGCCAGCCGGTGCGCAAACGCCGTCTTGTCGACGTAGTAGTAGCCCTCCTCGCGGATCTCGCGCAGGGTCTGGATGCCGATGGGGAGCTTTTGGCGTTGCACGCAGTGATTATGTCACCGCCCCTTGCCGCAGTGGGCGGTGCGCACTGAAGGGACCCCCCCGCGTCAGAATAGATGTCGCCCGCATAGAACTCTGAACCTGGGGGCGATGATGGAAGAACAAGTTGGCCAGATACGGACAAGCATTCAAGGACCGTGCTGTGGCGCGGTTGCTGCCGCCTGAGAGCGCTTCGCTGACAGACGTGGCGCGGGAATTTGGTGTGAGCGTGCAGACGCTGCAGAAGTGGCGCGATGCGGCGTTGTCGCCGCCGGCCGCTGCCCAGGCCTGGACGCCTGCAGCCCGTTTTGAGGCGTTGCTGACGACGGCGGCCATGGATGAACAGCAACGCAATGCCTGGTGCCGCGCCAACGGCGTGTACCCGCAGCAGCTCATCGAGTGGCGCCAGGCGGCCACCGAGGCACTGGGCAGCACAGCCAGCGAGCGCAGCAGCCCGGCCCAAGCCAAGGCCCAGCAGCGCCGCATCAAACAACTCGAGCGCGATCTGCGCCGCAAGGACAAGGCGTTGGCAGAGACCGCGGCATTGCTGGTGCTCTCAAAAAAGCTCGAGGCGGTCTTGCCGGGGGGCGAGGACGCATGATCCCGCTGCAAGACCGCCGACATCTGGTGGAACTGATCGGGCAAGCGCACCGCGATGGCGCCAGTCTGTACAAGGCCTGCGAGACGGCCGGCATCACGCTGCGCACGCTGCAGCGCTGGACAATAGCCGACGGCTCCATCCGCTGTGACGCTCGCCCCCAGGCGCAGCGACCCAGGCCAAGCCATGCGCTCAGCCAAGCCGAGCGCGCCGAGGTGCTGCGCATTGCCAACGAGCCGCGCTTTGCGGACCAGCCGCCTGCGCGCATCGTGCCTGCGCTGGCCGATGAAGGCCGCTATGTGGCCAGCGAATCGACCTTC
>NZ_VJNA01000065.1 GCF_007556585.1 Tepidimonas aquatica
GCGGGGTTGGACCAGGTGGCCGGTCCCATCGGCGAGGCGCTGATCATGACGGCGCTGGGCTTGGCCGTGGCCATCCCCGCCGTGTTGGGCTACAACGCGCTGGTGCGCGGCCACAAGGCGCTGGTGCACCGCATCAACCGTTTTGCGCACGAACTGCACGCCTACTTCGTCACGGGCGCGCGCGTGGCGGCCACGGCCCCAGCCCCCGCGTCGGCCAAGGTGCAGCCCCTGCGTGCCGAAGGCCGCGCGTGAACCACGCCACGAGGAGCCAGCCATGGCCATGACGGTCACCGATCACGACAACGATGAGCTGATGAGCGAGATCAACATGATTCCGCTCATCGATGTGATGCTGGTGCTGCTGATCGTGTTCATCATCACGATCCCGGTCATCAAGCACGCCGTGCAGGTCAACCTGCCGCAGGCCAACGCCGAGCGCAGCACCCCGCCGCCGCAAGCGGTGCGGCTGAGCGTGCAGGCCGACGGCCGCTACCTGTGGAACGACGAACCCATCGACGACGCCCAGCTGGACGAGCGGCTGCAAACCATCGCCGCGCAGGACGTGCAGCCCCCGCTGCACCTGCTGGGCGACCGCGACGTACGCTACGAACGCGTGGCGCAGGTGCTGGCCAAAGCCCAGCAAGCCGGCGTCAAGGGCATCGGCTTCGTGACCGAACCGACGCGTTGACCAGGTACGCCACTGCTTGCCCGGGGAACTCCGGCTGACCCCAAGCCCTCCAATGCGGTGTGCAGTGGATGTGGTACGCTGCGCGCGCCGTTGCGGATGACGGCGCTTGCACACTCAGCAACCCCAAGGAGACTCCATCGATGCGTCTGGACAGCCAAGTTTTGCGTCCCACCGACAGTTGGGCCGGCGCCTCCGGCCAACGCCAGCGTGTGCTGCGCAACACCTACGCCCTGCTGGCGCTGAGCATGCTGCCCACGGTGCTGGGGGCGTGGATCGGTCTGCGCACCGGCGTCGGCGCGGTGCTGTCGGGTGGCGTGGGCCTGATCGTGTTTCTGCTGGGTGCCTTTGGCTTCGTGTTCGCCATTGAGCGCACCAAGCACTCGGGCACCGGTGTGGCGGTGCTGCTGGCGTTCACCTTCTTCATGGGCCTGATGCTGTCGCGCCTGCTGGGCGCGGTGCTGGGTCTGGCCAACGGCGCCCAGCTGGTGATGACGGCGTTTGCCGGTACGGCTGGGGTGTTTTTCGTCATGGCCAACCTGGCCAGCATCGTCAAGCGCGACCTGGAGGGCTTGGCCAAATGGCTGTTTTTGGGCGCCGTCGTGCTGCTGATCGGCGGCATCATCAACGTCTTCGTCGGCAGCACGGCCCTGATGGCGGCGTTGTCAGTGATGGCCATCGGCATCTTCAGCGCGTTTTTGCTGGTCGACCTCAAGCGCATCGTGGAGGGGGGTGAAACCAACTACATCACCGCCACGCTGGCGCTGTACCTGAGCTTGTTCAACATCTTCCAAAGCCTGCTGGCGCTGCTGGGCATCTTTGGCGGCGAGCGCGAGTGATCTTTCCCTGGGCCGTCCTATGGGGCGGCCACGCGGCCAGCCGCAAACGCCGCAATTGCGCGGCGTTTGTGCTTCTTATGCGGCGCTGGCACACCCTGCGCCAGCGCGGCCAATCGGTGACAATCCAACCATGCTGGCACCGACACCGCCCCAAGCTGCCCCGCTGCACGGCCGACGCGCGGCCTGGCTGCTGGCTGTTGCGCTGGCGGCCACCGCTCTGCCTGGCTGTGACATGCTGGGCATCGACACGCCGGCCAAACAGGCCGAACGGCGGGAGGCCGAGGGCAAGGCCATCGGCGCAGCGTGCCGGCACACCCAGCGCAGCCTGGAGGACTGCTACGCCAGCAACCCCAAGGCATCCAAAGCGGCCATCTTTGCCGGTTGGCGCGAGATGGACGAGTACATGCGGGAAAACGATATCCCGCCCGCCACCCCAACGGCGCGCCCTGCCCCACCCGCCGAACCCCAAGAGGAGGTGGTGGGCAGCGACGGACACGGCACCCCGGCAGCCCCCAACGGCGGCAAGCCGGCCACGGGCGACGGCGCAGCCACCTCCGGGCCTCGCAACGCACCGCCGACCGGCAGCATCGTGCCTAACCTCGCCCCTGCGGCGCAAAAAGCGCCTGGCCGCTGACACTGCCGCATCGTGCAGCAGCGGCGCTGCACGCCGCTGCCGCCTCTAGCAGGCCGTTGAAAAACGTCGCGAGGATGGCCAGATGCAAGGCGCACGGAGCACAGCGACCGAAGCCTATCAAACAGATAGGCGAGGGAGCGAGCACCGCGCAACGCCGCAGATGGCCTACCGCAGCAGTTTTTCAACGGCCTGCTAGGGCCTGTTAACACTATCGCAACGATTCGACGATCAGTGCGAAGTGGATGAAGGCCGCGAACATGACGTCGAGCTTGTCGAAGCGGCTGAAGATGCGGCGGAACCCTTTCAGACGGCGGAACAG
>NZ_VJNA01000066.1 GCF_007556585.1 Tepidimonas aquatica
CACCGCATGCCGGGCAGGCGAGCCTGCTGGTGTGGCAGCCGATCTCGAAGTCGATACGCCGCTTGGCGGTGTCGAGCCTGACGTCATCGACGACCCACGGCGGCTGCAAGCCCAGCGCGCTGGTGAACAGAGCTTCTACGGCAATGCCCATGGACTCATCCTCCTGATCAAACACGCCTCGTGGACATGTGCACAGGCCGGCCAGCGGCCTGCACACATGCCCACCGGGCTCGACGACCAGGAGTCATTGTGAGTGTTGTGTTCCACACGAAATGACGAAGGACCGCCTGATGGGTACATGATCACACGAGTCTTGACAGGCTCTTATAGTGGGCTGAACAGTTACCATACTGGCTTCTGAATCACAGGGCAGTGTTGCATTTTACCAACATTGCCGTCGCATGTCACGCAACTGTAATATAGGATTGATACCATCGGTGCCGCTGTGAATACAGCATCAATGTTGAAAATTTTTTTCCTGCTGACTTCCTGGAGATTTAAATGCAATATAAATTTGTGGCTGCGGCACTGCTCGCATCAATTCCGTTCGCGGCTGTCGCGCAATCCAGCGTCACGATCTATGGCATCGCTGATGCCGCCATAGCGGCCGAGAATGACGGCAGCAACAAGGTCGTGAAACTCAACAACGGCGGTCGGTCCGCCAGCCGTCTGGGCTTTCGCGGTACCGAAGATCTGGGAGGCGGCCTGAATGCCCTTTTCAATCTTGAGTCCGGCATCGATCTCACTACCGGAGAAAGCTCTAGCACTTTTTTTAATCGCCGTGCGATCGTCGGTCTCAAAGGCGGCTTCGGCACAGTGACGCTGGGCCGCGAGTACTCGCCGATCGATAGCCTGGCTAGCCATTCCGACATTATGGAACTGAGCTTTGCTGGTGGCTCCCTGAGTGCATTCGGTAGCGCCCGTAATCGTTTGACACGCCGTTTAGACAATTCGATCAATTACAAAACGCCGTCGTTCAACGGCTTGGTGGGCAGCCTCGCGTATGCCCTGGGCGAACAAACCACGGGACCGTCGAAAGATTTGCTCGGCCTGGGGGTCAACTACTCAAATGGTTCGCTGTTCCTGGGCGCCGCCTACCAGACGTCCAAGCGCGTTGCCGCCGGCGACGACAAGGAGTACGCAGTTGGCGCCGGCTACAATTTCGGCGCGTTTGACGTGAAGGCAAACTATCTGGTCTCCGATCCGGATGGAGCAAACATCAAGTTCGAACAGTTCAACCTCGGCGCATCGGTTGGCTTGGGTAGCGGCCGCTTGTATGCCAACCTCCAGCAGAACAAGATCGAATCCGGCGCCAAGGGCAAGGGTTTTGCGGTTGCATATGCATATCCGCTGTCGAAGCGGACCAGCCTGTATACCTCGTATGCCACGCTGCGCAACAACGCTATCGGCCAATTCGGTATGGAATCGTCGGGCACGAAGCTAGCGCCAGCGGCGCTCGGAACCGATCCATCGGTGTTTGCGGTCGGCGTGCGGCATTTGTTTTAACGGGTAAACCGTGCATCGATAAATCGATGCACTGAATGGGCGATTGCAGACCAATCGCTCTTCAGGATTTGGACGTGCTTGGCGATTTCGAACGCCAACACCGGTTATCGCGTCAACGGATAGGCGTTTTAACCGCATGAGGCCAAGTATCGCACCGCGGAAGCGCCATCAAGCCGGCTGAGACACTCGATTTTCCCGCCCAGGTGTCAGGTTCACCACCAGGGTTTGGCGTTCAGGAGAGTGATTTGCGGCGCTCGGCGTGTACCGGGCGCAGAGCCAGTTCGCGGCAAGTCAAAATCGCCGCTTTGTTCATTCACCAACTGATGCGCTGATCGACCTCAAAGTCCGGTGCCGGTTGCGCCGCTAGCAGGCCGTTGAAAAAGTCCCGAGGAACGATGCACTGCCAAAGGCCGACCTTTCAGAACGACCTACAAGCGATTTTTCAAGAGTGGGTAAGGGGTGAGGCACCCCCGAAATCACCATTTTTTGAACCCGCATCGACTTTTTCAACGGCCTGCTAGGTCCCAGTCTGCTGGCTCGGTTTGCGCCCCGTCATCCATCTGCGCATCACTACAGTCATCCCACAGCGGTGGCCCGCGCGCCGGGGGGCTCCATGTCGTTTCGTGTGGAAAGCAACACCGTCACTGGGGCATCGTCGGCGCGAACGGACTGGCCGGCAGGTGCCTGAGCTTGGACATGCGCAGGTAGGCGATGGCGATGAAGTGAACCGCCCCGGGAATCGAGGAGGCTGTTGGGTTTAAGTTGACGCCTCCATCGAGGTGTCGCTGACGGCGAGTTGCCTCCAGTAGTCGCCCCTGAAATATTCATAACCTCATGATTTTTCTTGTGTTATTGTCTGTTTGCGAGTACAATTTCCCCCAGATTTGATGGTCTGATGCGCCGTTTTCTGGGAGTTTTGCGATGTTTGCCTGCCCTGCCACCGAGGACTTCTTCCGCGCCCG
>NZ_VJNA01000067.1 GCF_007556585.1 Tepidimonas aquatica
GCGTTCTTGTGCAGTCGAACCATCATGACTTTTGCCTCCGTAGTTCCTCGATCAGCTCACGCATCGTCTCGCGACCTATGAATAATGCACGACGTCGCGGATCAATGCAATCGTCCGGGACCTGACAGCTAGAGAATGGGGGTGAACAGACGGGCCACCCCGTCGCGCAAGCGGATGGCCAGCGGGCGGGCGCGCAACGCCATGGCCGATATCTCGTTCGACGCATCACGGGCGGCATCAAAAAGGGATTCCAGCCGCGTAGACAGCGCGGTGTCGTACACCTCCACATTAAACTCGAAGTTGAGGCGCAGGCTGCGCGCATCCCAATTGGCCGAACCCAGGCAGCACCACTGGCCGTCTATCAGCATCAGCTTGCTGTGGTCGAACGGGCCAGGCCGTTCGAAGATGCGCACACCGTGCTCCAGCACCTGCCAGTAGTGGGCGCGCGCGGCCCATTGCACCGTGGGATGGTCGCCGTTTGCGGGCGTCAGCACCTCGACGCGCACGCCGCGCAACGCGGCCGTGCTCAGCGCCGCGATCATCGGCTGATCGGGCACGAAGTAAGGTGTCCAGATGCGCACCGAATGCTTCGCCGCGCTCAAAGCGCCCATGAAGGTCCAGCGCAGCCGGTCCAGGGCCTCATCGGGACCGGCCTCGATGCCGCGCGCCCAAGAGGTTCCTTGCTCATCAGCCGTTGCGGGCGGTTCGCCCCAGAAAGCCTCGCTGAGCCGCTCGCCTGTGGTATCGCACCAGTCATCGGTGAAGCACCGCATCAGATGCGCAACCACCGGCCCGCGCAGACGAAAGTGCAAATCGTGACAGGCCTGGCCCGGCGCATCGGGCCGCCAATACGGGCCGAAGATGTTCATGCCGCCGGTGAAACCCGTCTCGCCATCGATCACCAGCAGCTTGCGGTGATTGCGCAGATGCGCGGCATGCAGGCGCGCGGGAATCAACGTCGGGTTGAACGTCGCCGCCGGAACGCCGGCGCGTTGCAAGGCGCGGTAGGCGCTGCGGGGCCTCCAGCGGGCATACACGTCGTCGATCAGCACCCGCACTTGCACGCCGCGCTCATGAGCCCGGCGCAGCGCATCGACGAACTGCGCCCCGATGCCTTGGCTGTCGAAGATGTACGAAGCCAGCGCGACGCTGTGCCGCGCCGATTCGATGGCGGCGAGCATGGCCGGGTAGGCCTGCTCGCCATCGACAAGCGGCTCGATGCGATTGCCGCTGGTCAGCGACTGGCCGGTGGCGCGTCCCACCAGGTGGGCCAGACCGGCAAGCGGCGGCGATACAGCCTCGGGCACCGTGGGTGAGAAATCTTGCCGAACTGCAGGACCCAGCCCCGGAAACAGCCGCCGCGCCCGCCGCTGGTAACGGTTGATGCCAAACAGCCCATACAGCAGCGAACCGCCCAGCGGCAACAAGGTGATCAGCAGTACCCACAGCGTGGCCGATCGCGGGTCACGCTTGTAGATGACCGCATGCCCCGCCGTGGGGATAGCGACCGCCAGCGACACGAGGGTGGCTGCCCATGTCAGCCCGTTGGGGTCGGACACGACAGCCTCCCCATGACTCAAGATTCGCCGCCCGCCGGCTTTTTCTTGCGCGTCGCCTTGCTTTCGTCGCTCGACGGCGCCTCGGCCACGTTCGCGGCATCGGGCTTTTCAGGCTCGACCGGTTTCGCTGGCGGCTCCTTGCGCTCGAAAACCACCCGCTCGGCCTTGTCGTCCCAGCGGGCGCTGACGTGATCGCCCTTGCCGATACCGCCACCCAGCATCTCGCGCGCCAGTGCCGTCTCCAGCTCGCTGCGGATCAGCCGCTTGAGCTCACGCGCGCCGAACTCGGGCTTGTAGCCTTCCTCCGCGAAGTGGTCGATCAAGGTCTGGTCGAAGGTCAACGTCACGCCCTGGCTGGCGGCGTTGCGGGCCACACGATCGAGCTGCAGGCCGACGATATGGCGGATCTCCTCCTTGCCCAGCGCATGGAAGACGATGATCTCGTCGATGCGGTTGAGGAACTCGGGGCGGAAGTGTCCGCGCAGCACGTCCATCACCTCGGCCTTGGTCTTCTCGTATTCCTCGCCGGCGGCGCCACGGGCCTTCAGCCGACGCTGGATGATGTCCGAGCCCAAGTTCGAGGTGGCGATGATGATGGTATTGGTGAAATCCACCACCCGGCCCTTGCCGTCGGTGAGCCGCCCGTCGTCGAATACCTGCAGCAGGATGTTGTAGACGTCGGGGTGAGCCTTCTCGATCTCGTCCAGCTGAACCGCCCCGGGTTTCGAGGAGGCTGTTGGGTTTAAGTTGACACCTCCATCGAGGAGTCGCTGACGGCGAGTTGCCGCCAGTAGTTTGCCTCAGCTTCTGCCGGAGGAATGCCCCCAATCGGCGT
>NZ_VJNA01000068.1 GCF_007556585.1 Tepidimonas aquatica
TACTCGCTCCGGTGCTCTTGCACCATGCGCACGGCGCGCTCGCGGACCTCGGGTGAGAATTTCGATGTCTTGTTCATGGCTCCATCTTCTCAAGAGTTGGAGCCTCCTCAAAATCCGGGGCGGTTCAAGCAGCAACACGCTGTAGGGCTTGCGACGCACCTTCTCGGTGAGCTGGCCGCCCTCGTCATAGCCCACATAACCCGGAGGCGCGCCCACCAGGCGTGCCACGGTATGGCGTTCCCCGTACTCGGACATGTCGATGCGCAGCAGCGCACCTTCATCGCCATAGATGGACTCGGCCAGCGCCTTGGCGAGCTCGGTCTTGCCCACGCCGGTCGGCCCGAGGAACAGAAAAGTCGCCACCGGCTTGCTGCCTTCGCGCAGGCCCGCGCGCGACAACCGCACGGCATCGGCCACCGCGCGCACCGCTTCGTCCTGGCCCACCAGGCGCTCGTGCAGCCGCTGCTCCAGATGCAGCAGCTTCTCGCGTTCTTCCACCGTCAGCTCGTTGACCGGAATGCCGGTCAGGCGCGAGACGATCTGCGCGACATGCTCGGCCTTGACTTCGGCGCTGCCCGAGGCGCGCTCGCGTTCCCATTCCTCGACGAGCTTCTTGAGTTCGGCTTCCTTGGCCTCGATGCGCTTGCCAAGTTCAGCAGCCTTGTCGTACTGCTTGCGTGCCGCCACATAGTCCTGCTCACGCCGCAGCTGGTGCAGTTCGGACTCCAGCTCTTGCACCGCCACCGGGCGGGCCGTGGCCGACAGCTTCACGCGTGCGGCTGCCTGGTCGAGCAGGTCGATGGCCTTGTCGGGCAAAAAGCGTGCGGTGATGTAGCGGTCCGACAACTCGGCGGCGGCGATGATCGCATCCTCGGTGATGCTGACCTTGTGGTGCGCCTCGAAGGTGTCGCGCAGGCCGCGCAGGATCATCATGGTCTGCGCTACCGTCGGCTCGGGCACCATCACCGGCTGGAAGCGACGCTCCAGCGCGGCGTCCTTCTCGATGTACTTCTGATACTCGTTGAGCGTGGTGGCGCCGATCAGGTTCAGTTCGCCGCGCGCCATCATCGGCTTGAACACGTTGGCCACGTCCAGCCCGCCTTCGCCGCCACCCTGGCCGGCACCGACGATGGTGTGCACCTCGTCGATGAAGAGAATCAGCTCCCCCTGGTGCTCGGTCACTTCCTTGAGCACCTTCTGCACGCGCTCCTCGAACTCGCCGCGGTACTTGGCGCCGGCCACCATGGCATTGATGTTCAGTTCGACCAGGCGCTTGTCACGCAGCGTCTCAGGCACTTCGCCGGCCACCATGCGCTGCGCCAGCCCTTCGACGATGGCGGTCTTGCCGACGCCGGGCTCGCCGATCAGCACCGGATTGTTTTTCTTGCGCCGGGCCAGCACCTCGATGGTGGTCTCGATCTCCTGCGCGCGGCCGATAACCGGATCGAGCTTGCCCTCGCGCGCCATTTTGGTGAGATCTCGCGAGTATTTATCCAGCTCGGGCGTGTTGGTCGGCGTCTCGGCGCGGCCATCCTCGGCACCTTTGCCGACCACCTTGCTTACCTGCTGGCGCAGCGCTTGCGGCGTGAGGCCGTAACGGCGCAGCAGGTTGGCCGCCAAACCTTCGCCTTCCTCGGCCAGCCCGATCAGGAAATGCTCCGGCCCGACATAAGAGTGGCCGAGTTCGTTGGAGGCCACGAAAGCACGGCTGAGCGCGTCCTTGACCCGGGGCGACACGCCGATCTCGCCCTCGAACGGCTTGTCGCCGCGCTTGGCTTCGGATTCGATCTGTCGCTTGAGGTCATCGACCTTGATCCTGAACTGCCCCAGGATGGTCTTGACCACGTCGCTGTCGGATAGCGCCAGCAGCAGGTGTTCGGTATCGACTTCGGCGCGCCCGAACTCTGCAGCGTGTCGGGCGGCCTCCTGCAATAGGGCCTCGGACTGTTCGCTGATACGGCTGGCGAGCCCACTGCCGCGACGGCGCGCGGTGCCCGTACCGGCCGGGGCGGGTTCGCCGAACGAGGCATCGACGACCTCGTCGGTATCGGCCGCCATGGACGGTGCGTCGTCACCGATGCGGAAGAAGTCGCTGCCAAGGAAGTCTTCGAACAGCCCGCTGCGCGAGCCGAACAACGCTTCCAGCGGCGAGACGGTGCGCTTTTGCTGGCGCACCAGTTGGCGATAGTGACCGTCACACAACAGCATGGTGCTGTGGCGACCATTGAGATTGGTTTCCACCCGCACCGTGGCGGGCGGTGCGTGTCAAGATAGTTGTCGCGCAAGTCATGCGGCCAATTGTTGTGTATCGTGATGCAGCGTGAGGCCTTCGATCACCGCGTCGCGCTCGGGGTTGAGCGTGACGGCGCCGATGGGCTGCCAG
>NZ_VJNA01000069.1 GCF_007556585.1 Tepidimonas aquatica
GAACACCAACCCCCGCTCCAGCCCCCCGGGGCCGTCGCCGATCCAGCCCACCACGGCCGGGCCGACGATCTGGCCCGCCGCAAACACGATGGTGAAGGCGCTGATGCCCGCCGCCCAACGCGCCGCGGGCAGGTTGTGGCGCACCAGCGCGGTGGTCGATGCCACCACGGACAAAAACACCGCGCCAAACAACACCCCAGAAGCCAGCACCAACGGCCAGGCATGGCCCAGCGCGGGCAGCAGCGTGGCCAGCCCCAACAGCGCGTTGAGGCGTGCCAGCGGCTGGCCATCGCGGTGACGGTCCAACAGCCCCGCCCACAGGCGGGACGACAGCATCACCGCCACCCCCAGCAGGGTGTAAAACAGCGTGATCGCGCCACCGTCGACGCCGCGCTCGCGCAGCAGCGCGATGACAAACGTCATGTAGCCGATGTAGCCAACGCCAAACATCGTGTAGCCCAGCAGCGCCGGCGCCAGCGCCCGCAGCAGCGCCAAGACGCCCAGCGCTGGCCCCGTGGTGGGTGCCGGGGTCGGCCCTGCTGTGCCGCCGGCAGCGTCCACCTCCAGGGCACGCCAACGCCGCCAGACCAGCACCAACCCCACGCACGCCAGCGCGCACAGCGCCGCCAAACCCCACCAGGCCCACGCCCAGGCGTGCGCGCGCGGCCCGGCCCAGGCCAGCCACATCGGCACCGTCAGCGCCGACAGCGCAATGCCCAGCCCCACCCCACCGTAGTACACCCCCAGCAGCAGCCCGCCGTGGCGCGGCCACACCGGCCCAAGCCGTGCCGCCAGCAAACCACCGGCCACAAACACCCAGGCGCTGCACACCCCCGCGGCCCAACGCTGCACCAACAACACGGTATCGGCGGTCATCCAGCCCACCGCCGCCATCAGCAGCGCCGCCAACACCGCACCGCCCAGCAGCACCGCGCCCACGCCCAGGCGGCGCATCAACCACGGCACCGTCAACGCCCCAACAAGGTAGCCCACCGCGTTGGCGGTGTTCATGGCCCCGGCCAGCAGGTAGCTCCAACCCAGATCAGCCCGCATCGGCGGCAGCAGCAAGCCGTAGGCAAAGCGCGTGATGCCCAGCGACACCGCCGCCGCCAACGCCAAGCCGGCGGCCAGCAGCACGCCACGATGCAGCGGCGGCGCGGGGCAAGCGGATCCCTGGGGTGTGGTCGACATGGCCCTGCCATCGTAGCGGCTGGCGCCGTAAGCTGCTGTGCCATGCACGACACCGTCGCCATCGACCCCGCACGCCTGCAAGCGCTGCTGCAGCGTGAGCGCGCGCACTTTGGGCGCCACCACCCTCGCAGCGTCGCGCTGTCGGCGCAAGCCCAACAGCACTACGTGTTTGGCGTGCCGCTGCACTGGATGCGAGACTGGCCCACCCCAGCGTCGCTGTTCGTCCAACACGCCCGCGGCGCCGATCTGACCTGCGTCGACGGTCACGGCTACGCCGATTTTTGCCTGGGCGACACTGGCGCGATGTTCGGCCATTCGCCCGAACCCGTGGCCGCGGCTGTGGCGGAACAGGCCTATCGGGGGCTGACCTGCATGCTACCCGACGAACGCAGCGCGCAGGTGGGCCAATGGTTGGCCGAACGCTTTGGCCTGCCCCGTTGGCAGTTGGCCATGACCACCAGCGACGCCAACCGTTTCGTCATCCGCTGGGCACGCGCGATCACCGCACGTCCCTACCTGGTTGTGTTTGATGGCTGCTACCACGGCGCCGTGGACGACACGCTGGTGGACCGTGACCCGCAACAGCGTGGCGGCAGCGTACGCCGCCCTTCGGTGTTGGGCCAGGTGCACGCGCACCATGCCTACACGCGTGTGGTGCCGTTCAACGACCTTGAGGCGCTGCAGGACGCGCTGGCCGACGGTCAGGTGGCGGCGGTGCTGGCGGAGCCGGCGTTGACCAATTTTGGCCTGGTGCCCCCACAGCCGGGGTTCTGGGACGCCGCGCAGGCGCTGTGCCAGCGCCACGGCACCCTGCTGGTGCTGGACGAGACGCACACCCTGTCCACGGGGGTGGGGGGGTGGGCCCGCGCGCACGGCCTGACGCCTGATGTGTGGGTGGCCGGCAAGGCGGTGGCCGGCGGTGTGCCTTGCGCCGTGTACGGCTGCACCGACGGCTCCATGTCGTTTCGTGTGGAAAGCAACACCGTCACTGGGGCATCGCCGGCGCGAACGGGCTGGCCGGCAGGTGCTTGAGCTTGGACATGCGCAGGTAGGCGATGGCGATGAAGTTCTGGCTCGTCCTGAAGCCGCGCGCGGCGCGCTTGGCCTGCTGCAGCAGCCCGTTCATCGCCTCGACGAAGG
>NZ_VJNA01000007.1 GCF_007556585.1 Tepidimonas aquatica
TGAGCACTTGAAGGTTGTCCAGCGACACATTGCCCCGCTGCCGCGGCAGGCAATCCTCGATACGCGCGAATTGCGCAGGCGTAAGTTCCATGCGCAGTATGTTAGCACGTAGTGTTAACAGGCCCTAGCGGTGCTGCTGGCGGTGTTTTTGCGCCAAGCGCAGTCGGCCGAAGAAGCCGCGCAACTGCAAGCCGACTCGCTGACGACGCTGGTGTTTCAGCACGAGCGCGAATTCATGCGCCTGCGCCACGCCATCCAGGTGGCCCTACTGCAGCGCGACGCGCCGGACTGGGACATGCTGGCCCTGCGGCACGACATCTGGGCCAGCCGCGTGGCGCTGCTGCGCGCCCCTTCCACGGCGCCCCTGCGCGACGAGCCGGACTACCAGACGGTGCTGCCGCAGCTCGAACAACTGGTGCCGCAGCTGGACGCCGCGCTGCAACAACGCGACCGCACGCGGCTGCACACGCTGCTGCCGCGGCTGGACACGCTGGGGCCGGACGTGCAAGCGCTCAGCCTACGCGCCGACAGCCGCGTCGGCGACCTGGTCGCGGCCAAGCTGCGGGAGGTGCGCACCCTGCGCCGCTGGGTCGTGGCGCTGATGGCGGCGCAAGTGGCCGTGCTGCTGACCGCGGCGGTGGCGCTGTGGCTGCGCCACCGCCGCCAAGCCCAAGAGCGCGCGCAGCTCGCCGCGCTCAACGCCGCGCTGGTGCGCGCCCGCGACGCCGCCGAAGCCGCCAGCCGCGCCAAGAGCCAGTTCCTGGCCAACATGAGCCACGAGCTGCGCACCCCCTTCAACGGTCTGCTGGGCATGCTGGCCATGCTGGACGACAGCCCGCTGGACGCCACCCAGCGCGACCACCTGCGCACCGCGCAGGCCTCGGCCGAGCACCTGTTGCAGTTGCTCAACGACATCCTGGATCTCAGCGCGCTGGACGCCGGCCAGATGCGCATCCAACCCGAACCGGTGGACATGGCGGCGTTGGTGGACGACGTGCACCGCTGGCTGCGACCGCAAGCGCAGCGCAAGGGACTTGCGTTGCACGTGGCGCTGGACGGTCTGGCTGCCGCCCCTACGACGGTGCTGGCCGACCCGACGCGCGTGCGCCAGATCCTGCTCAACCTGGTCGGCAACGCCATCAAATTCACCGAGCGCGGCGAGGTGGCGTTGCGGGTGCGTGCCGAGCCGCTGGACGACGGCCGCATCCGCTGGCACGCCACCGTGCGCGACACCGGCATTGGTATCGACCCGGCCACGCAGGCGCGCCTGTTCCAGCGCTTCCAGCAGGCCGACCCCAGCATCACGCGGCGCTACGGCGGCAGCGGGCTGGGGTTGGACATCTCGCGCTCGCTGGCGCGGCTGATGGGCGGTGACATCACGTTGCACAGCGTGCCGGGACAGGGCTCCACGTTCGAAGCCACCTGGGTGACCGAGCCGGCGCCGCCGGGGGCGACCGCGTCCGGCTTTGCCCCTACGCGCCCCGGGGAGTGGCGCGCCGATGTGGCCACGCCGCCACCCGCCCCCGCCGACGACGCCCCGCCAGCGCCGCACACCGAGCCCTGCACGCCCGGCCAAGGCAGCGGCGCGTGCGTGCTGGTGGTGGAAGACCACCCGATCAACCGCCGGGTCATCGGGCTGCTGCTGACCAAGCTCGGGCACCACGCCACCTTCGCCGAGGACGGCGTGCAGGCGGTGGAGCTGGCGCGCACGCGCGACTTCGACCTGATCCTGATGGACCTGCACATGCCCGAGCTCGACGGCTTGCAAGCCACCGAGCGCATCCGCGCGTTGCCCGGCCCGCGGGGGCGGGTGCCGATCATCGCCCTGACCGCCGACGTCATGGACGATGCGCAGACGCGCGCACGCGCCGCCGGCATGGACGGCTTTTTGGCCAAGCCGGTGCAGCCGGCGCAGCTGCAAGCGGCCATCGCGGCCGTGTGGCCCGCCGCGCGCGCCTCCGCTACCAGCCCAGGCCCAGACGCAGCGGCAGGTACACCGCCATCCCCGTGACGATGGTGCCCAGCACCCCGCCACGGTAAAAAGCCCACCACGCCCCCGCCAGCGCCGCGTACAGGCGCGCGTCGTGCCAGGTCTGCACCACCGCGCCGTCGCGCATCACGATCTCGGGCACCACCACCGCCGCCAGCGCCGCGATCGGCGCGTACTGCAAACCCCGCTCGGCCCAATGCGGCAGCCGCCACGGCCGCTGCGAGAGGAAGAAAAACCCGCGCGTGACCACCGTCACACCCGCCAGCGCGACAAACGCCACCAAGCGCCAAGGATCCAGCCCACCCATCAATGCCCACCCCCTGCGCGCAGCCAGCGCGGACCGTGCGCCTCGGCCACCAGGCACACCAGCACCGCCGCGGCGATCGCCACCAGAATGTTGAGCTTGAGCGGCAGCGCCCACGCCGCCACCGCCGCCGTGCCGGCCACCGCCGCCGACAGCACACGCAGGCGCGACGTGGCCAGTGAACACCCCACCCCCAGCAGCGCCAGGATGCCGGCAAACCCCAGCCCCCACGCCGTCGGGATGGCGTTGGCCAGCGCGATGCCGACCAGGCTCGCCCCGGTCCAGGCCAGCCAGTTCAGCCCACAGCTGCCGGCCAGGTAGGCCTCCTGCTCGGTGCGCTGCTCGGACGTGGCCCCGGGGCGCGCGTAGCGCTTGGCAAAAAAGACGTACGACAGGTCGCCCGTCAGGTACCCCGTCAGCAGACGCTGTCCGCGCGGCAAATGGGCCAGGTACGGGCGCAGGTGCGCCGAAAACACCACGAAGCGCAGGTTGACACAAAACGCCGCCGCCAGCACCACCCACAGCGGCGCGCCGCTGACCATCAGCGGCACCGCGGTGAGCTGGGCGCTGCCGGCGTACACCAGCAGCGTCATCAGCACCGCCTCCAGCGGCGTCAAGCCCCCTTTGACCATCGCGACGCCCGTCATCAGGCCCCACGCCGCGATCCCCGTGGCCGCACCCGCCAGCTCCCGGGCGCCGACGGCAAACGCCGGGTGACGCCGCAGCCGCGGACTCAAAAACGATGTGCGCCAAAATGCTGCTTCGACGGCCATCGGCAAACCACCTTCGGCAGGGCCGCTCAACGCGGCGCCGCCAACGACTGGCCCACGCGCAGCGGGGCACCGCGCACAAAATCGGCCACCGGCAGCCGCCGTCCACCGGCGCGCTGCAGCTCGGTCAGCACCAGCGCCCCCTCGCCGCAAGCCACCCGCACGCCGCCCGCGTCCACGGCCAGCACGGTGCCCGGGGTGGCCTGAGCAGTCTGGGATTCGGCGCGGGCGCGCCACACCTTCAGCGGCGCGCCGTCCAGCCAGCCCCACGCACCCGGCACAGGGTCGAAGGCACGCACCTTGCGCGCCAGCACCGACGCCGGCTCACGCCAGTCCAGGCACGCCTCGGCCTTGTCGACCTTGGCCGCGTAGGTCACGCCCTCGGCGGGCTGGGGCTGCTGAGGCAACGGGCCCTGCTCGGCCAGCCGCAACGCGCGCACGATCAGCTCCGCCCCCAGCGCGGCCAGCCGGTCGTGCAGCTCGCCCGCGCTTTCTTGCGGACCGATCGCCAGCGGCTCGGCCAGCACGATCGGGCCGGTGTCCAACCCTTCGTCCATCTGCATGATGGTGATGCCGGTGCACGCGTCGCCGGCTTCGATGGCACGCTGGATCGGCGCCGCGCCGCGCCAGCGCGGCAGCAAGGAGGCGTGGATGTTGAGACAACCCAGCCGCGGCAACTGCAGCACCCAGCGCGGCAGGATCAGCCCGTAGGCCGCCACCACCAGCACATCGGGCTGCGCCGCCTGCAACGCGGCGCGCGCGGCAGCCGCGTCGTCGGCCCAGCGGCCATCCAGCCGCAGCCCGTGGGGTTGCTGCACGGCCCAGCCGTGCGCCAGCGCCAACAGCTTCACGGGCGAAGGCTGCAGCTTGAGGCCGCGACCGGCCGGCCGGTCGGGCTGGGTCAGCACCAGCACCGGCTCGTAGCCCGCCTGCGCCATGGCGCGCAGGGCCGTGGCGGCGAACACCGGCGTGCCGGCAAAGGCCACGCGCAAGCCACGCGCGCCCGTGGGCGCTGGCGTCAAGGCTGGGCCTCCGCCACCACCGCACGCCGCGCCCGCGCCGTCCCGCCACCGCTGCGGGCCCCCTCCCGCTCGGCTTTGAGCAGCTTGGTGCGGATGCGCTCGCGCTTCAGTGGCGACAGGTATTCGACGAACACCTTGCCCATCAGGTGGTCCATCTCGTGCTGGATGCACACGGCCAGCAGGCCTTCGGCCTCGATGACGCGGCTGACCCCTTGCTCATCCAGCGCCCGCACCCGCACCGCCACCGAACGCTCCACGCCGTCGTAAATGCCGGGCACCGACAGGCAGCCCTCCTCGCCTTTGCGCTTTTCGGGGCTGGCCCACTCGATCTCGGGGTTGATCAGCACCAGCGGCTCGTTGCGCGCTTCGCTGACGTCGATGACGACGATGCGTTCGTGGATGTCGACCTGGGTGGCGGCCAGGCCCACGCCGTTGGCGGCGTACATCGTGACGAACATGCGCTGCACGATCGTGCGCACACGCTCGTCCACCTGCGCCACCGGCCGCGCCACAGTGTGCAAGCGCGGATCGGGGTAGCGCAAAATGGGGTAAGGTTGTACGTTGGTGTTGTTCATCGGTGTCGTCATTTTGCCGAATTTGACACGCCCCTGCCAGCGCAGGGGTCCGTGACCATTGCCAACGGTGGGGCTCAGCCCGCACAATCACAAGGGAGGATCCGCCCCCATGAACACCTCGCACCGACCTTGGGCTCCCCGCCAGGCGCACCTGCGCCACGGGGCCCTGCTGGCCGCCGTGGCGCTGCTCAGCGCCGGCGCGCAGGCCTTCCCGAACTACCCCATCACCCCGCAGCAACGCAGCACTGCGCAACAGGTCGCGCAGGCCGGGGTGCCGCTGGCCGACCTCGCGCCCAACGCGCCCGAGCGCTACACCGTCAAGCGCGGCGACACGTTGTGGGACATCGCCAAGCTGTACCTGCTCAAACCCTGGCGCTGGCCGGAGCTGTGGGGCATGAACCTGCAGCAGATCCGCAACCCGCACCTGATCTACCCCGGGCAGGTGTTGGTGCTGACCCGCGTCGGCGACCGTGCCGTGCTGCAGGTGGACGCCGGCACCCCCCCCACCGTCAAACTGTCGCCGCGCATCCGTGCCGAACGGCTCGATGACGGCGCCATCCCGCCGCTGCCGCCGGGCGTGATCGAGCCGTTTTTGGCCGATGTCTCGGTGGTGGACGCAAGCGCCCACGAGCAGGCCCCGCGCATCGTGGCCGGCCCCGAGCAGCGCGTGCTGTTGGCGCGTGGCGACCGAGCCTACGCGCGTGGCCAAAGCGGCCCGAGCGACGCCCTCAGCGGCGAGCCGCTGGAAGGGGGCGTGGCGCGCCAGCTCGACATCTACCGCCAGGCCTTGCCGCTCAAGGACCCGGCCACCGGCGAGCTGCTCGGCTACGAAGCGCACCGCATCGGCCAGGCGCGGCTGGTGCGCGGCGAGCGCCAAGGCACCAACGCGCAGGGCCAACCCACGTTGGTGCCGGCCACGCTCGACATCGTTGCCGCGCGCGAAGAGGTGCGGCTGGGTGACCGGCTGCTGCCCGCACACCGGCAGGCCCACCCGGCCTACGTACCCCACCCCCCAGCCGAGGCCGTGCAGGGCCAGGTCGTCAAGGTGCATGGCGATGCCGTGCACTTCGCCGGACAGTACCAGGTGGTGGTGCTGAACCGCGGGCGGCAGCACGGGCTCGAGCCTGGGCACGTGCTGGCGCTGCTCAAAGACGGCGGCCACGTCACCGACAGCACCGACCCGGCCAAACCGCAACTCGCCCTGCCCGGCGAGCGCAACGGCGTCATGATGGTGTTTCGCACCTTCGAGCGCGTGGCCTACGCGCTGGTGCTGCAAATCACCGACGGCGTGCAGGTGGGCGACCGCTTCACCAACCCCTGATCGCGCATGGCGCCGGCTGACTGGGAGGATTGGCTGCGCCTGCTGGCCACCGACGGCGTCGGCCCGGCCACGGCGCGACGGCTGTTGGCCGCCTTCGGACCGCCGGCGGCGGTGCTGGCGCAACCGCGCGCGGCGCTGGCCGCGGTCGTCGGCGAGGCGCTGGCCCAGCGGCTGCGCACCGCGCCCGACGGCTGGGCATCGCTGCGGCAGCGCACCGCCGACTGGCTGGACCATCCCGACCACCACCTGCTGGCGCTTGGCGACGACGCCTACCCGAGCGCGCTGCTGCACGCGCCCGACCCGCCGCCGCTGCTGCACGTGGTGGGTGACTGGCGCGCGTTGCACACGCCGCGGGTGCTGGCCATCGTCGGCAGCCGCCACCCCACCCCCCAGGGCAGCGCCAACGCACGGGCGTTTGCACGCGCGCTGGCCGAGCGCGGGGTGTGTGTGGTGTCGGGGCTGGCCGCCGGCATCGACGGCGCGGCACACGAAGGCGCGCTCGATGCTGGCGGGCCCACGGTGGCGGTGGTGGGCACTGGCCTGGACCGCGTCTACCCGGCCCGCCACCGTGCACTGGCGCAGCGCGTGGCCGCGCACGGCTGCCTGGTCAGCGAATATGCGCTTGGCACGCCACCGCTGGCGCCCCATTTTCCCCGCCGCAACCGCATCATCGCCGGCTTGGCGCACGGCACGCTGGTGGTCGAAGCGGCGCTGGACTCGGGCTCGCTGATCACCGCCGAGCAAGCCATGCAGATGGGCCGCGAGGTGTTCGCCATCCCAGGCTCGATCCACGCGCCGCAGTCACGCGGCTGCCACGCGCTGATCCGCCAGGGCGCCAAGCTGGTGGAAACCGTGCAGCACATCGAAGAAGAGCTGCTGGGCGTGTGGGGCGCAGCGGCAGCGCCCCCCGCCGCAGCGTCCACGGCCGCCGCCCCCGACGACACCGACCCCGTGCTGCGCGCCCTGGGCTACGACCCGACCCCGCTTGATGTGCTGCAAGCGCGCTGCGGCTGGGACACCGCGGCGCTGCAGGCGCACTTGCTGACGCTGGAGCTCGACGGCCACGTCGCGCGCCTGCCCGGCGGACTGCTGCAACGCGTAGCGCGCGGCTGAGGCCCGCCCGCCGTCAAACGACGGCGCCGGCGTTGGGATCGTTGGGGTCGGCCTTGGTGCCGCCGCCCTTGATGAGGTCTTCGCGCTTGACGCCCAACCACATCGCCACGCCGGCGGCCACGAACACCGACGAGTAAATGCCGAACAGGATGCCGATGGTCAGCGCCAACGCAAAGTAGTGCAGCGTGGGGCCGCCAAAGATCAGCATCGACAGCACCATCGCCTCGGTCGAGCCGTGCGTGATGATCGTGCGGCTCATCGTCGAGGTGATGGCGTAGTCGATCACCTCGGGCGTGCTCATCTTGCGCTGGCGGCGGAAGGTTTCGCGGATGCGGTCGAAAATGACCACCGACTCGTTGACCGAGTAGCCCAACACCGCCAGCACCGCGGCCAGCACCGCGAGCGAAAACTCCCACTGGAAAAAGGCAAAAAATCCGAGGATGATGATGACGTCGTGCAGGTTGGCCACGATCGCCGCCAGCGCGAACTTCCACTCGAAGCGCAGCGCCAGGTACAGCATGATGCCGCCGATGACGAAGGCCAGCGCCAGCAAGCCGCCTTCGACCAGCTCGCGCCCCACCTGGGGGCCGACGAACTCGGTGCGGCGCAGCTCAACATCGGGCGTGCGCGCGCGCAACGCGGCCAGCAACTGCTCGGTCTGCTGGCCCGAGCTCAGCCCCTCGCGCAGCGGCAGGCGCACCAGCACGTCGCGCGCGCTGCCAAAGTGCTGCACCGGCACGTCACCGTAGCCAAGTTGCGCCACGGCCTCGCGCACCGGCGCCAGGTCGGCCGGTTGCGGGTAGGCCACCTCGATGACGGTGCCCCCGGTGAACTCCACCGAGAGGTTGAGGCCGCGCAGCGCCAAAAACACCACCGCCAGCACAAACGTGACCAGCGACACCAGGTTGAGCGCCAGCATGTGGCGCGTGAAGGGGATGGTGCGCTGCAAGCGAAAGAGTTCCATCGTGTCGTCCCTGCCGCATCAGGCGGCCTTGCCGCCCGCCGGCGGCGCGATGCCAATGGCGATCCACTTCAGCTTGCGCTGCCGGCCGTACCACAGGTTGACCAACCCACGCGAGAACATCACCGCCGAGAACATGCTGGTGAGGATGCCGATGCAGTGCACAACGGCAAAGCCGCGCACCGGGCCCGAGCCAAACGTCAGCAACGCCAACCCCGCCAGCAACGACGTGATGTTGGAGTCCACGATCGTGCCCCAGGCGTGCTCGTACCCCTTGTGGATAGCGGTCTGTGGCGCCGAGCCGTTGCGCAACTCCTCGCGGATGCGCTCGTTGATGAGCACGTTGGCGTCGATCGCCATGCCCAGCGTCAGCGCGATGGCGGCGATGCCGGGCAGCGTCAGCGTGGCTTGCAGCATCGACAAAATGGCCACCAGCAGCAGCAGGTTGAACGCCAGCGCCAGGCTCGACACCAGGCCAAAGAACGTGTAGTACACGCACATGAAGGCCACCACCGCCACAAAGCCCCACACCACGCTGTTGAAGCCCTTGCGGATGTTGTCGGCGCCCAGGCTCGGACCGACGGTGCGCTCTTCGATGATCTCCATCGGCGCGGCCAGCGAGCCGGCGCGCAGCAGCAGCGCCGTGTCGTTGGCTTCCTGCGTCGTCATGCGCCCGGAGATCTGCACCCGGCCGCCGCCGATTTCGGTGCGGATGACCGGGGCGGTGACCACCTCGCCCTTGCCCTTTTCGAACAGCAGGATGGCCATGCGCTTGCCAACGTTGTCGCGCGTGACGTCGCGGAAGATGCGCGCGCCCTTGGCGTCCAGCGTCAGGTTGACCACGGGCTCCTGCGTCTGGTTGTCAAAGCCGGCCTGCGCGTCGGTAAGGTTGTCGCCGGTCAGGATGACTTCGCGCTTGACGATGACCGCCCGCCCGTTGCGGTCCAGGTAGCGCTCCGACCCGAACGGCACCGGCGCGGCGGGGTCGCGTTCGGCGGCCAGCCCTTCGGGGCTTTCGTCCACCATGCGGATTTCCAGCGTCGCCGTGCGGCCCAGGATATCTTTGGCTTTGGCGGTATCTTGCACGCCGGGCAGCTGCACGACGATGCGGTCCAGCCCTTGCTGCTGGATCACCGGTTCGGCCACGCCCAGCTCGTTGATGCGGTTGTGCAGCGTCAGGATATTTTGTTTGAGCGCTTGCTCCTGCAGGCGGCGCACCGCTTCGGGCCGCAGCGTCAGCGCCAGCTCCGGCTCGGCGCCGCCAGCCTGCTCGGCCACCGCCACGTCGGGCAGCTCGCGCGCCAGCAGCTCGGCGGCCTGGCGCAGGCCGGCCGCGTCGCGCGCCCGCACGCGCACCGCGTCGCCTTCGCGGCGCACACCGCCGTGGCGCACGTCACGCTCGCGCAGCAGCGTGCGCACCTCGCCCACCAGCGCGTCGAGCCGCTTGCTGGTGGCGGCGGCCATGTCCACCTGCAGCAAAAAGTGCACCCCACCGCGCAGGTCCAGCCCCAGGTACATCGGCTTGGCGCCCAGCGCCTGCAGCCACGCCGGGGTGCGCGGCAGCAGGCTGAGCGCCACCACATAGCCGGGGTTGGCGGCGTCGGGGTTGAGCGTGCGCTCGATGACGTCGCGCGCACGGATTTGGTCGTCGGTGGAGGCAAAACGCACCCGCACGCTGGCGCCGTCGAACTGCACGGCCTCGGCACGCAGCGACGCGCCGGCCAACGCCTGCTCGATGCGCGCCACCGTGCCTTGGTCGAGCCGATGCGCCGCGCGCGCCGGCGACACCTGCACCGCCGGCGCTTCGCCAAACAGGTTGGGCAGCGCGTACAGCGCGGCGACGACCAGCGCCACCGCCAGCACGGCGTACTTCCACCAGGCGTAACGGTTCACTTGAGCGTACCTTTGGGCAGCACCTGCGCCACCGCGGTGCGCTGCAGCTGCACCTCCACGCCGTTGGCCACCTCAATGCTGATGTAGGGGTCGCCCAGCTTGGTCACCTTACCCAGCAGGCCACCGGCGGTCAGCACTTCGTCACCCTTGGCCAGCGCTTCGATCATGGCCTTGTGCTCTTTTTGGCGCTTCATTTGGGGCCGGATCATCACGAACCACAGCACCACAAACATCAGCAGCAGCGGCAGCAGGCTCATCAGCGTGGAAGGGGCGTCGCCAGCGGCGGCGGCTTGGGCGTAAGCGTTGGAGATGAACACGTCGCGTTCCTTGTGGCGTGTTGAGACGGCAAAACAAGCGGCGGCGCGCCTGGCGCGCTGCCACGGCAGGCGGCCATTGTAGCGGCGCGGCTGCCCGCGCGCGCCGTCAGTCCGGATGGGCCTGCGCCACCACCGGCTGCGGCCGGAGGCGCACGCCCCACAGCACCCCGACCACCAGCAGCGCCACGCCGGCCAACGCCAGCGGCTCGGGCCAGCGCCCACGCCACAGGTAGGCGTACAGCAGCGCGGCCAGCGTCTCGAACACGATCAGCTGCCCCGCCAACGCGGTCGGCAGGCGCTGGCTGGCCGCGTTCCAGCACAGCGTGCCCAGCCACGAGGCCAGCAGCCCGATGGCCGCCATCAAGCCCAAAAACACCATCGGCCGCGGCCCCAGGGGCAGCCAGCCAGCGTCGCCGTGCCACGCCCACCACGCCGCCAGCACGGCGTAGCCCAGCGCCGCCAACGGCAGCGTGGCCAGCCCCTGGGCGGTGGACCAGGCGCGCGCGCTGCGCGTGGGGTGGGCGCGCAGCCAGTCGGCGTTGCGCAGCGGGTACCAGGTCCAGCACACCACCGCACCCAGCGCCAGCAGCGCCCCCAGCGCGTAGTCGGCCACGCGGCGCGTGGGATCGGCCAGCACCGCCGTCAGCTCCACGTGGTTGACCAGCGCGATGCCGCCGCCGATCAGCACCAGCGCTGGCAGCAGCCGCAGCCACGGCAGGCGGCCGTCACGCTGGGCGTCGCGCCAGTTGGCCACCACGGCGATGACCACCGGCAGCGTGCCGATGATGACGGTCGACAACGGGCCGCCGGTGCGCTGGATCGAGCTGGCCAGCAACAGGTAGTACAGCAGGTTGCCCACCAGCGCCAGCTCCAGCGCACGCGCCCAGTCCGGCGCGCGCAGCCGACGCAGCTCGGCGCGGTCCCACCACGCCAGCGGCACACACAGCAGGCCAAACGCCAAGTAGCGGCCCACCGATTGCAACGCCGCCGGGTACTCCGGCACCATCAGCGGCGCGACGAACACCAACCCCCACAACAGCCCGGCGGCCAGCGCCCACACGACGCCGGCGCCCACCCCGTGGTGCGCCACGCCCCCCTGCGTAACAACGTGATCGGTCATGCCCTGCGCGTCCCTCGGCTTCCTGTTCGCAAAGGGCGGCAGTGTAGCGCCACGCGGCGGGCGTCAGGCAGGGGACACGCCGCGGCCGCGGCGCATCAGGCCGCGCGCGCCGCTGCGCTGGCGCCGTCCACCGGGGTGGCCGCGCCGCCGCGCCAGCGCTGCCGCAGTTCTTCCCACTGCGGGCGGGCGCGCTGCAAGGCACGCGCCTTGACGTGGCCAAAGCCGCGCACCTGCGCCGGCCAGCACGCAATGGCCAGCGCCAGCGGCATACGCTCGGGCGTCAGCCCCGCCAACACGTCGGCGATGGCGGCTTCGTACTCGGCGATCAGCGCGCGCTCGGTGCGGCGCTCTTCGGTGTAACCAAAGGGGTCCAGCCAGGTGCCGCGCAGGCCTTTGAGGCGCGCCAACACCCGCATGGCCATGAGCACCCATGGGCCGTACTCGCGCTTGAGCAGCTCGCCCCGATCGTTGCGGCGCGCCAGCAGCGGCGGCGCCAGGTGCAGCCGCAGCCGCACGTCGCCCTCGAACTGCTCACGCAGGCGCTGCTCGAACGCGCCGTCGGTGTACAGGCGCGCCACTTCGTATTCGTCCTTGTACGCCAACAAGCGTCCGTACTGCTGCGCCACCGCCAGCGCCAGCGCATGGCCGCTGAGGCCCAACGCCGTCTCGGCCTGCTGCACGCGGCGCACCAGGGCCTCGTAGCGCTGCGCGTAGGCGGCGTTTTGGTAGCCCGTCAGGTGCTCCACCCAGGCACGCACGGTTTGCTCCAGCGTCGGCTGGCGGTGCAAGGGCACCACCTGCGCCGGCGCCACCAAGCGCAGCACCGCGGCCAGGTCGTGCGCGACGCGCCGCCCCCATTCGAAGGCGGCCAGGTTGGCCTTGACCGCCACGCCGTTGAGTTCGATGGCGCGCTGCAGCGTCTCGCGCCGCAGCGGTATCCAGCCCTTTTGCCAGGCGTAGCCCAGCACCATCGGGTTGACGTACAGCGTGTCGCCCAGCAGCTTGAGCGCCAGCGCTTCGGCGTCGAACGCGCCCACGGCGTCGGCCCCCACCGCCTCGGTGATGGCCGCCACGCAGCGCTGCGATGGGTTGACCCAATCACGGTCGTGCACGAAGGCCGCCGTCGGCGTGGCCTGGGCGTTGAGCGCCACGTGCGTGCGCCCGGGCAACGTGCGCGCCAGCGTCTCGGCGCTGGCCGCCACGATCGGGTCGCACGCCAGGATCAGGTCGGCCGCCGCGGTGGGCACGCGCGTGGTCAGGATGTCGTCCTGCCGCGCGCCGATCAGCACGTGGCTCCAGGTGGCGCCCCCTTTTTGCGCCAAGCCGGCAGCGTCCTGCGTGACGATACCTTTGCCTTCCAGGTGCGCCGCCACGCCCAGCAGCTGCCCGATCGTGATGACCCCCGTGCCCCCCACCCCGGCCACGACGATGCCCCAGGCCGCGCCGCCGGGTTGCAGCGTCGGCAGCGTCGGCTCGGGCAACGGCGGCAGGCTGTCCGGTCCAGGCACGCCCGCGTCACGCGCCGGCTTGCGCAGCGTGCCGCCCACCACCGACACGAAGCTGGGGCAAAAGCCCTTGACGCACGAATAGTCCTTGTTGCAGGTGCTTTGGTTGATCGTGCGCTTGCGCCCCAACGGCGTCTCCAGCGGCTCGACGCTGAGGCAGTTGCTCTGCTCGCTGCAGTCGCCGCAGCCTTCGCAGACGCGCTCGTTGATGACGACGCGCCGATCCGGCTCGGCCATCAGGCCGCGCTTGCGCCGGCGGCGCTTCTCGGTGGCGCAGGTCTGGTCGTAAATGATGGCGGTCACGCCGGGGGTGACGCGGCACTCGCGCTGCACGCGGTCGAGTTCGTCGCGGTGCAGCACCGGCACGTCGGCCGGCAGCGTCAGCGTCACGCCACCCAGGGTGGTGTGCTGGGCGTGGGCATACTTGGCCGGCTCGTCGGTGACGATGAAGAGCTTGCGCACCCCCTCGCTGCGCAGGCTGTGCACGATTTGCAGCACCGAGTGCCCTTCCGGCCGCTCGCCGACCGGCTGGCCGCCGGTCATCGCCACGGCGTCGTTGTAGAGGATCTTGTAGGTGATGTTGACGCCGGCCGCGATGGCCTGGCGGATGGCCAGCAGCCCGCTGTGAAAGTAGGTGCCGTCGCCCAGGTTGGCGAAGATGTGCCGCTCGTTCGTGAACGGCTGCTGCCCGACCCACGGCACGCCCTCGCCGCCCATCTGGGTGAAGGCGAGGGTGTTGCGGTCCATCCAGATCGACATGTAGTGGCAGCCGATGCCGGCCATGGCGCGCGAGCCTTCCGGTACCCGGGTCGAGGTGTTGTGCGGGCAGCCCGAGCAAAACCACGGCAGGCGCTGCGCCTGGCCGCTGGTCAACTCGATGGCGTGCAGGGCGCGCTCGCGCGCGTCGATCAGCGCCAGCCGCTCGTGCACCCGGCGCGCGATGTCGCTGCCTTCGGGCAGCAGGCCACGGCGCTGCAGACGCTTGGCCAGCGCGCGCGCGATGATGACCGGCGTCAGGTCGGCGTTGGCGCGCAGCAACTGGTTGGCGCTGGGGTTGGGCATCGACCACTCGCCGCCGGAGTGGTCGCCCTCGATCTCGTCGAACTTGCCAAGCACGTCCGGGCGCACGTCGGGGCGCCAGTTGTAGAGCTCCTCCTTCAGCTGGTATTCGATGACCTGGCGCTTTTCCTCCACCACCAGGATCTCGCGCAGCCCTTCGGCAAAGGCACGCGTGATCTGCGCCTCCAACGGCCACACCACCGCCACCTTGTGCACGCGGATGCCGAGCTGCCGGCAAGTGTCGTCGTCCAGCCCCAGGTCGTGCAGCGCCTGGCGCAGGTCGTTGTAGGCCTTGCCGCTGGCGATGATGCCGTAGCGATCGTGCGGCCCCTCGATGACATTGTGGTTGAGCCGGTTGGCGCGCACGTAGGCCAGCGCCGCGTACCACTTGAAGTCCATCAGCCGCGCCTCCTGCTCCAGCGGCGCGTCGGGCCAGCGGATGTGCACGCCGCCCGGAGGCATCTCGAAGTCGTCCGGCAGCACGATGCGCACGCGCTCGGGGTCGATCTCCACCGTGGCGCTGGACTCGACGATCTCTTGGATCGTCTTCATGCCGGTCCACACGCCGGCGTAGCGGCTCATGGCCCAGGCGTGCAGGCCGAGGTCCAGAATCTCTTGCACGCTGGCCGGGAAAAACACCGGCAGCCCGCAGGCCTTGAAGATGTGGTCGCTCTGGTGCGCGGCGGTGGAGCTCTTGGCCACATGGTCGTCACCCGCCACCGCGATCACCCCACCCCACGGCGTGGTGCCGGCCAGGTTGGCGTGCTTGAAGACGTCGCTGCAGCGGTCCACGCCCGGCCCCTTGCCGTACCACAGACCAAAAACGCCGTCGTACTTGGCGCGGCCCGGCGGGGCAAAGCCGAGCTGCTGCGTGCCCCACACGGCGGTGGCGGCCAGCTCTTCGTTGATGCCGGGCTGGAACACCACGTGGTGCGCTTGGAGGTGCTCGCGCGCCTTCCACAGCGCCTGGTCGTAGCCACCCAGCGGCGAGCCGCGGTAACCGCTGATGAAGCCGGCGGTGTTTTTGCCGGCCAGCGCGTCGCGTTGGCGCTGCAGCATCGGCAGGCGCACCAGCGCCTGGATGCCGCTCATGAACGCGTGGCCGCGCTCCAGGGTGTATTTGTCGTCCAGCGTGACGCTGGCCAGGGCACGCTGCACGTGCTCGGGCAAAGGTGCGGTCATGGCAGT
The DNA here is from genome assembly GCF_007556585.1 of Tepidimonas aquatica. GTDB lineage: Bacteria > Pseudomonadota > Gammaproteobacteria > Burkholderiales > Burkholderiaceae_C > Tepidimonas > Tepidimonas aquatica. Next base: position 15,139 of record NZ_VJNA01000007.1, read on the forward strand.
GATCTCCTCTTGGGACAGCAAGGGCCGGTGGGCCCACAACCGGACGGCGGGCCTGCCAACCACGCCCGCAGCGCCGCGCGCCGGGATCTCCGGCGGCGCGCGCCTGCATGCCATGCCCGTCCGGGCGCATCGCAGCCCGCAGTGTAGGGTTCAACGGCCCGGGCGTGGCCATTACCCCCACACCGCAGGCCATTTTTGCGGGAAAACCCTAGGTCGGCGACGCCCTGCCGGCGGGCGCCGGTGCTAAAGTGGCGCGCACCTCCATCACCAAGGCTGTTGGACCACGACCATGCCAAGCCCGGACGCGCCGCCCCCGCGCAAGCTGCCCGCCTGGGCCTGGCCCTGGGTAGCGTTGGCGACCGCCGGGGCCTACGTGTTGGCCGGCTGGCTGGCGCGGGGTTTGTGTGCCGCGCCGGACTACGCCATCGTGGTGTTTTTGCCTGCCGGGGTGGCCGCCGGCGCAAGCCTGGTCGCCGGCCCGGCGGCCCTGCCTGGCGTGCTGCTGGGGTCGCTGGCCGTGCAAGCGATGACCCACCACGCGTTGGGCCACACCGAGTACCCATGGACGATGCTGGTGCCGGCGCTGGGGGCCGCGGCGATGGCGCACCTGGCCGCGTGGGCGGCGCGGCGCTGGGCCGGCTACCCAGGCCCCTTGGACGCGCCGAGGCAGGTGGTGCGGCTGTTGTTTGCGGTGTTGCCGATGACCGCGCTGCTCAACGCCAGCGTGGCGGTGCCCACGCTCGTGTGGACCGGCACCATCCCCGCCGCCGACGCCGCTGAACAATGGCTGAACTGGTGGCTGGGCGACGCGCTGGGCATGGTGCTGCTGGTGCCGCTGGCGCTGGTGCTGTTCGGCCAACCGGGCCCGCTGTGGTGGGCGCGCCGCTACAGCGTTGGGTTGCCGCTGCTGGTGGCGCTGCTGCTGGTCAGTGGGGCGGTGCACCTGCTGTTCCAAACCCAGTGCGATCGGCAGCAACTGCTGATGCAACAAATCACCAGCCAGGCGGGTCAAGCGCTGCAGCGGCGGCTGGACGCGCAACTCGACGCGTTGGAGGCGATGGCTCAGCTGCTGGCGCGCAAGCCCGACATGGACCAAGCCGAGTTCGAGGGGGTGGCCGAGCTGTGGCTGCGCCGGTACCAGGGCACGCAGAATTTCGCCTTCAACTGGCGTGTACCGCGCAGCCAGCGGGCGCAGTACGAGTGCTGCCAGCCGGGCTGGCCGATCATGGGCCGTGACGCCGCTGGCCGACGCTTCCCTGCCCCGGACGCCGACGAGCACATCGTCATCACGCGCCTGGCCCCGTTGCGCGGCAACGAGGCCGTGCGCGGCCTGGACGTGCTGACCTACGCGCCGCTGCGCGACGCCGTGCAGCAGGCCATCGCCACCGGTCGGCCGCAGGCCACCGAGCCGTTTCGCCTGGTGCAGGAAACCGGCACCCAGCGCGGCATCGTGGTGTACCATGCAGTGCGCTCGCCGACGGCGCCGCACACGCTGCTGGGCATCGCCTCCAGTGCCTTTCGCATGGGCGACGTCACGCAGGCGGCGCTGGACGCACTGCCGCTGCAAGACCTGGCGCTGTGCCTGGTGGATGAACGAGCCGGCCCCGACAACCGGGTGCTGGCCGGCGCCCCCGACTGCGTCGAGCGCTTGGGCGTGCCCGGGGGCTTTGCCCACGCCTGGCCGGTGCGCTTTGCGCAGCGCGACTGGCGGCTGCACGTGGCGCCGCAGCCGGCGTTTTGGCGCCACAGCGGTGCGGACACGCGCATGCAGCTCACCGCCGTCATCGGCTTTGCCGCGGTGGGCCTGTTGGCGGCGTTGCTGCTGGTCGGCACCGGGCAGCGCCGCCGCATCGAGCAACTGGTGCGCGAGCGCACGCTGGCGCTGGCGCACAGCCACGCGCAGCTGCAACAACTGGCCCATTACGACCCGCTAATCGGGCTGCTCAACCGCACCCGCTGGGCCGAGGTGGCGCGCGGCGTGCTGGACACCGCGCGACGCGAGCAGCGCATGGTGGCGGTGGTCTTCATGGACCTGGACCGCTTCAAACAGGTCAATGACACCCTGGGCCACACCCTGGGTGACCGGCTGCTGCAGGCGTTGGCGGGGCGCTTGCAGCAGGTGCTGCGCAACCGCGACGTGCTGGCGCGCTTCGGTGGCGATGAGTTTGTGGCGCTGTTGCCGTGGATCAAAGGGCAAGCGGGCGCCGAGGTGGTGGCGCGCAAGGTCAGCCAGGCGTTGGAAGCGCCCATCGAGCTCGACGGCACCTCGGTGCGCATGGGGGCCAGCATCGGCGTGGCGATCTTCCCCGACGACGGCGATGACCTCGACACGCTGCTGCGCCACGCCGACACCGCCATGTACGCCGCCAAGGCCGCCGGGCGCAACCAGTGGCGTTTTTTTGAGCCGTCGATGCAAGCGGGCGTGTCGCGCCGCCTGACGCTGGAGACGGCGCTGCGCGCCGCGTTGGCCAACCCCGACGGCGCGGGCCTGCACCTGCACTACCAGCCGCAGGTACGGGCCGACGACGGCCACGTCGTTGGGTTGGAAGCGCTGCTGCGCTGGCACCACCCGCAACTCGGCCCCCTGTCGCCGGCCGAAGTGGTGCGCGTCGCCGAAGAAGCGGGCATCGTGGATCGGCTCGACCACTGGGTGCTGCAACACAGCCTGGCGCAGTGGACGCAATGGTGCGCGCAGGCGCCGGCGTTGCTGCAGGACGTGCGCTTGGCGCTCAACGTCTCGGCGCAGGAGTTGGTCCACGGCACGCTGCTGGAACGCGTGCGCACCGCGCTGGCCACCCACGGCCTGGGCGCCGACGTGCTCGAAATCGAGATCACCGAAAGCGTGCTGATGCAGGCCGGCGGCGATGCCATTGAGCAGTTGCACGCCTTGCAACGCCTGGGTGTGTCGGTCAGCCTGGACGACTTCGGCACCGGCTACTCGAGCCTGAGCTACCTGAAGCGCCTGCCCATCGCCACACTCAAGATCGACCGCAGCTTCGTCGATGGCATCCCGCACGACGCCGACAGCGTCGCCATCGTGCGCGCGACCCTGTCGATGGCGCACGACCTGGGCTTGGCGGTGGTGGCCGAAGGCGTCGAAACCGTGGCGCAACGCGGCTTTTTGCGCGCGCACGGCTGCACCGTGCTGCAAGGCTGGCTGTTTGCGCGCGCGATGCCACCGGACGCACTGTTGGCCTGGCTGCGCACCCAACGCAGCACCGGCACCGCATAATCCCCGTGACGCGATGGACCTCAAACCCCTCATCACGCTGCTGGCCATCGTCAACCCGCTGGCCATCGTGCCGTTTTTCATCCACTACACGCAGGGCATGTCCCGCGCGCAGCGTCGTCGCACGGTGTGGATCTCGTCGTGCACCGCGTTTGCAGTGATCGCCGCCTGTGCGCTGGCGGGGCTGCAAATCCTGGACTTTTTCGGCATTTCGCTGGCCAGCTTCCAGGTCGGTGGCGGCATGCTGCTGCTGATGTCGGCCATGGCCATGCTCAACGCCCAGCCGGCCGAAGCCAAAACCACGCGCGAAGAGGTGCGCGACGCCGCCAGCCGCGCCTCGATCGCCGTGGTGCCGCTGACGATCCCGCTGCTGACCGGCCCGGCCACGATGTCCACCGTCGTCATCTACGCCGAACGCGCGCAGACCTTCTGGCAGCATGCGGCGCTGGTAGGCTATGGCGTGGTGGTGGCGCTGGCCACGGCGTTGTGCTTCACGCTGGCCGTGCCGATCGAACGGGCACTTGGCAAAACCGGCATCAACGTGATGACCCGCCTGATGGGCCTGATCCTGGCCGCGCTGGCGGTCGAGGTGATGGCCGCCGGTTTGCAGCGGCTTTTTCCGGCGCTGGGCGCCCCCGCCTGACGGCGGCGCCGTCGCCACCCCGGGCACACCTTGGCACAATCGGCGCCATGGACGCTGACACCCCCACCCCTTGGCCCCACGACGACCAACCCAACGGCGCGGCCGGCCCCTTGGCCGGTGTGCGCGTGCTGGAGCTGGGCCAACTGATCGCCGGGCCGTTTGCCGCGCGCGTGCTGGCCGACTTCGGCGCCGACGTCATCAAGATCGAGCCGCCCGGCCAGGGCGATCCACTGCGCAAGTGGCGCCTGCTGCGCGACGGCACCTCGGTGTGGTGGGAAGTGCAATCCCGCAACAAACGCTCGGTGTGCGCGGACCTGCGCACCCCCGAAGGTCAGGCGTTGGTGCGGCAACTGGCGGCCGAAGCCGACGTGCTGATCGAAAACTTCAAACCCGGCACGCTGGAGGCCTGGGGGCTGGGCTGGGAGGCGCTGCACGCCCTCAACCCGCGCCTGATCATGCTGCGCGTCTCAGGCTACGGCCAAACCGGCCCCTACGCGCACAAACCCGGCTTTGCCATCCTGGGCGAAGCCATGGGCGGCCTGCGCTACCTGACCGGCGAGCCCGGGCGCGTGCCGGTGCGCTGCGGCGTGTCGATCGGCGACTCCATCGCGGCGCTGCACGGCGTCATCGGCGTGCTGCTGGCGCTGTACCACCGCGACGCCCGCGGCGGGCAGGGGCAAATGGTGGACGTGGCGCTGTACGAGAGCGTGTTCAACCTGATGGAAAGCCTGCTGCCCGAATACGACGCCTTTGGTGTGGTGCGCCAGCGCGCGGGCAGCGCCTTGCCCGGCATTGCGCCATCCAACGCCTACCGCTGCCGCGCGGCGGGCGATGACCCCGAGCCCTACGTGTTGATCGGTGGCAACGGCGACGGCATCTTCCGACGCCTGATGCACGCCATCGGCCGCCCCGACCTGGCCGACGACCCCGCGCTGGCCCACAACGACGGCCGCGCGCGCCGCGCGGCGGAACTGGACGCCGCCATCGAGGCCTGGACACAACAGCGCACGGTGGAGGAAGTCATCGCGGCGCTGGAGGCCGCCGACGTGCCCGTGGGCCGCATCTACACCGCAGCCGACATCGCCCACGACCCCCACTACGCCGCGCGCGGCATGGTGGTGCACGCCACCGACCGCGAAGGCCGGCCCCTCAAAGTCCCGGGCGTCGTGCCCAAGCTCAGCGCCACACCGGGGCGGCTGCGCACGCCCGCGCCACGCCTGGGCGAACACGGCGCGCAGGTGGCCGGCGGGCGCTGGCCTGCGGCCGAATGATGGGCACCGGCGTGGGCGCTTGCGGTTTCACCATCCACCGACACCGACGCTGACGATGACAGGGAGCTCGACCATCACCGCGGCGCGCAGCGCCGCACCCGCCAACGCTGCGGGCACCGCGCCGCTGACACCACCGCCGCAGCGTGCGGCATGGCGCCGCCTGGCGGCGCTGGCGCGCCCGCCGCAACCCCACCTGCGCACGCTGCTCGACGCGCGCGACCCGGCGCGTGCGCAGGCGCTGCGGTTCGAAGCCGCTGGGCTGACCTTGGACGCCACCCGGCAAGCGTTGACGCTGCCCGCCTGGCACGCGTTGCTCGACCTTGCCGACGAGGTGAGCGTGCGCGACCACGCCCAAGCGATGTGGCGCGGCGCGCCGATCAACGCCACCGAGGGACGCGCGGTGCTGCACGTGGCGTTGCGCGGCAGCCACGTGGACGACCCACCATGGGGCAGCGCCGTGCGCGACGCCGTGTGGCACGAGTTGCAGCGTTTTCTGGGCATGGCCGAACGGCTACGCGCCGGCGCCTGGCGGGGCCACGGCGGCCAGCCGATCACCGACGTGGTCAACCTGGGCATCGGTGGCTCCGACCTTGGGCCGCGCATGGCGGTGCAGGCGCTCGGCCCCACCCACGCCGGCCCGGCGCGGGTGCACTTCGTCTCCAACCCCGACGCCTGGGCGTTGTGGGAGGTGCTGCGCCCGCTGCAGCCCGAGCGCACGCTGTTCATCGTCCAGAGCAAGACCTTCACCACCCAAGAGACGTTGCTGCTGGCGGCCAGCGCGCGACGCTGGCTGGCCGACGGCGGCATCCTCGAGCGGGAGCAAACCCCGCATTGGATCGCCGTCACCGCCCACCCCGAACGTGCCCAGGCCTGGGGGGTGGTAGCCGACCAGGTGTTGCGGATCTGGGACTGGGTCGGGGGGCGCTATTCGCTGTGGAGCGCGATTGGGCTGCCGCTGGCCATCAGCATCGGCCGCGCCGCGTTCGAGCAACTGCTGGCCGGTGCGTATGCGATGGACGAGCATTTCTTGCACGCCCCGCTGGAACGCAACCTGCCGCTGGCGTTGGCGCTGTTGGGCGTGTGGAACCGCAATTTTCTGGGTTGCCCCACCCACCTGCTGGCGCTGTACGACGCGCGGCTGGCGGAGTTCGCGCGCTTCATCCAGCAGATGGACATGGAGTCCAACGGCAAATCGGTGCACATCGACGGGCAGCCTGTCACGGTCGACACCGCGCCGATTGTCTGGGGTGGCCTAGGCATCGATGCCCAGCATGCGTACTTCCAGCTGCTGCACCAGGGCACCCACCGGGTACCGGTCGATTTCATAGGCGTGCGCGAAACGGACGCCCCGTTGCCCAACGTGGCCGAACACCAACGCCTGCTGCACACCAACCTACTGGCCCAGGCCGAGGCGCTGGCCCGCGGCCGCGATGCCGAAGCCACTGCAGCCGCACTGCGCGCGGAAGGTTTGGACGACGCCGAGGTGCTGCGCCTGACGCCGCACCGCACCTACCGCGGCAACGTGCCCAGCAACATTCTGTGGCTGCCACGGCTGGACCCGTTCCATTTGGGCGCGCTGGTGGCTGCCTACGAGCACAAGGTGTTTTGCCAGGCCACGTTGTGGGGCATCCACGCCTACGACCAGTGGGGGGTGGAGCTCGGCAAGACGATCGCGCGCACGCTGGCGACCGACGCACCGTAAACAAATTACACTCGAACCAGCCCCCAACGACCGACCGCCCTCACCGCCATGCCCCGATCGACGACCACCCACGCCGCCCCGCACCGCGTCCCGGCCAAGGATGTGCCGTTGGTCGAAGATATCCGGCTGTTGGGCCGCATCCTCGGCGATGTCATCCGCGAACACGAGGGGGCGGCCACCTTTGAGCTGATCGAGCGCATCCGCCAGCTGTCGGTGGCTTACCGGCGGCACGCCGATCGGCGCGCGCAGCACGCGCTGCAGACGCTGCTGCAGGGGTTGTCGGATGCGCAGGCCGTCAGCGTCATCCGTGCGTTCACCTACTTCAGCCACCTGGCCAACCTGGCCGAGGACCGCCACCACATCCGCCGGCGCGAGGTGCACGAGCGCGCCGGGCATGTGCAACCCGGCAGCCTGGCGCACACGTGGCGGCGGCTGCAGCGCCGTGGCATTGGGCACGAGCGGGTGCGACAAACGTTGGCGGGCGCCTATGTGTCGCCGGTGCTGACCGCCCACCCCACCGAAGTGCAGCGCAAAAGCATCCGTGACGCCGAGGCGGCGATCGCCGACTTGCTGCGCGAGCGCGACGCCATCCGGGCCCAAGCCGCCGCCGCCGGCAGCCGCAGCCACGACCGCGTGCTGCAGCGAGCGCTGGACGCCAACGAGGCCGCACTGCGCGCGCGCATCACCCAGTTGTGGCACACGCGGCTGCTGCGCTTTTCGCGCCTGACGGTGGCCGACGAGATTGGTAACGCGCTGGCGTATTTCGAGCGCACCTTCATCCCCGAGCTGCCGCGCCTGTACGCCGACCTGGAACACACCCTGGGTGCGCCGGTGCCGCCGTTTCTGCGGCTGGGCCAGTGGACGGGGGGCGACCGTGACGGCAACCCCAACGTCAATGCCGACACGCTGCACCTGGCGCTGCAACGCCAGGCTGACCTGATCCTGCGCCATTACCTGCGTGAAGTCCACCTGCTCGGCGCGGAGCTGTCACTGTCGGCGATGTTGCTGCCCCCACCGCCCGCGCTGCAGGCACTGGCCGCGGCCTCGCCCGACCGCAACGCGCACCGCGAAGACGAGCCGTACCGCCGCGCGCTGATCGGCATCTACGCCCGGCTGGCCGCCACGCTGCAGCAACTCACCGGGGGCGAGGCGGCACGCCATGCGGTCGCGCCGCAGGACCCCTACCCGAGCGCCGACGCCTTTGTGGCCGACCTGCGCGTGCTCGACGAGGCGCTGGTGCAACAGGGCTGCGCCGCGCTGGCCGAGCCGCGTCTGCGCCCACTGCTGCGCGCCGCGCAGGCGTTTGGCTTCCACCTGGCCACGCTGGACCTGCGGCAAAGCAGCGACCAGCACGAGCACGCGGTGGCCGACCTGCTGGCCGCCGCCGGCGTGCATGCTGGCTACGCCGACCTGGCCGAAGCCGACAAGCGCCGCGTGCTGCTGCAGGCGCTGGCCGATCCGCGGCCGCTGCGCATCCCCGAGCGCGCCTACAGCCCCATCACCGAGCGCGAGCTGGCCGTTTTTGCCGCCGCACGGCAGGCGCGCCGCCAGTACGGTGGGGCCGCCATCCGCCACGCCATCATCAGCCACACCGAGGCCGTCAGCGACCTGCTGGAGGTGCTGGTGCTGCAAAAAGAAACCGGGCTGCTGCACGGCGCCTGGGGCCACGACGCGCGCGCCGAGCTGATCGTGGTGCCGCTGTTCGAAACCATTGAGGACCTGCAGCGCGCCGCCACCATCATGGCCGAGTACTACGCCGTTCCTGGCGTGGCGGCGCTGGTGGCCCACGGCGGGGCGCTGGAGTACGGCGAGCAAGACATCATGCTCGGCTACTCGGACAGCAACAAGGACGGCGGCATTTTCACCAGCAACTGGTCGCTGTACCAAGCCGAGGTGGCGCTGGCGGCGCTGTTCGACCGCCTGGCCACCGAGCTGCCGCGGCCGGTGCGCATGCGGCTGTTCCACGGCCGCGGCGGCACCGTCGGGCGCGGCGGCGGCCCCAGCTACGAAGCCATCCTGGCGCAGCCGGCCGGCACCGTGCGCGGGCAGTTGCGCCTGACCGAACAGGGCGAGGTGATCGCCTCCAAGTACGGCCACCCCGACATCGGGCGGCGCAACCTGGAAACCCTGGTGGCCGCCACGCTGGAAGCGACCCTGCTGCCGCCGCGCCAAGCGGTGCCCAAGCGCTTCGTGCAAGCGGCCGAAGCGCTGTCGCACGCCAGCATGGCCGCGTACCGCGCGCTGGTGTACGAAACACCGGGGTTTGCCGATTATTTTTTCAGCGCCACCCCGATCCGCGAAATCGCCGAACTCAACATCGGCTCACGCCCGGCGTCGCGCACCGGCTCGCAGCGCATCGAAGACCTGCGCGCCATTCCGTGGAGCTTCAGCTGGGGGCAGTGCCGCCTGACGCTGCCGGGGTGGTACGGTTTGGGCAGCGGTGTGCAGGCGCTGTGCGACCAGATGGGGCGCGACGCCGCGCTGACGCTGCTGCGCGAGATGCACGCGCGCTGGCCGTTTTTCGCCACCTTGCTCAGCAACGTCGACATGGTGCTGGCCAAAAGCGACCTGGCGCTGGGCGCGCTGTACGCGCAACTGGTGGACAACCGTGCCTTGCGGCGCCGCGTCATGGGGGCCATCGAGGCCGAATGGCACCGCACCCACGAAGCGCTGGCCGCCATCACCGGTCACGCGCAGCGCCTGGCCAACAACCCCGCGCTGGCACGTTCGATCGAGCACCGCTTCCCCTACATCGACCCGCTGCACCACCTCCAAGTCGAGCTGATCCGCCGCTACCGCGCCGGCAACCACGAAGAAAAGGTCAAGCGCGGCATCCACTTGTCGATCAACGGCATCGCGGCGGGGCTGCGCAACACGGGCTGATGGCGCGGCCGGTGCCGATTGGTGGATACTCGCACCATGCTCGAACGCATCCAAGCCTGCCTGCCCTCGTTGCCCGCGGCCGAACAGCGCGTCGCCCGACTGGTGCTGGACGACCCACGGCGCTTTGCCAAGCTGCCGGTGGGCGAGCTGGCGGCGCTGGCCGGGGTCAGCAAGCCAACGGTGCTGCGCTTTTGCCGCAGCCTGGGCTACGACGGCCTGACCGACTTCAAGCTGAAGCTGGCCGGCACCGTCAGCGAAGGCGTGCCTTACATCCACCGCAGCGTCGACGAGGGCGATGACGTGCCCGAGGTCGCCGTCAAGGTCATCGACAACACGGTGGCGGCGTTGCTCCAATTTCGCAACGACCTCTCACCCACCACGCTGCGCAAGGCGGTCGACGCGCTGGAGCAGGCCTGGCGTGGTCGCCACCGCATCGAAATCTACGGGGTGGGCAACTCGGGCGTCGTCGCGCTGGACGCGCAGCACAAGCTGTTTCGCCTTGGCGTCAACTGCCGCGCCTTCGCCGACGGGCACCTGCAGGTGATGAGCGCCGCGCTGCTCAAGCCCGGCGACGTCGTGCTGGTCGTGTCCAACTCCGGCCGCACGCGCGACCTCATCGACGCCACCGACGTCGCCCGCAAAAACGGCGCACTCACCATCGCCATCACCCGCACGCGCAGCCCGCTGGCGCTGACCGCCGACATCCACCTGCCGGCCGACCACGCCGAACGTTACGACCAGGACATGCCGATGCTGTCGCGCCTGATCCACCTGGTGCTGGTGGACATCCTGGTGACCGCGCTGGCGCTGCGCATGGGCACGGCGCTGGTGCAGCCGATGCTCAAAGCCGTCAAAGCCCAAATCAGCAGCAAACGTTATGCCTGAACACACGATCGATCCCCTGCTGCCGCTGGCCTTCATCGGCGGCGGCAACATGGCCCATGCCATCGTCGGCGCGTTGGTGCGCGTCGGGCACGTGGCGCACCACATCACCGTCGTCGATCCCAACGACGACGCGCGCCTGCGCCTGCAGCAGCGCTGGGGCGTGACGACGCTGGCCGAGCCCGGCCCGGCGCTGCGCCGCGCGGCGTTGGTGGTGTGGGCCATCAAGCCGCAGCAGTTTCGCGAGGCCGCCCAAGCGGCGGCGCCGTACCTGGGCGACGCGCTGCACCTGAGCGTGGCCGCGGGCATCCGCTGCGCCAGCATCGCCGCCTGGAGCGGCAGCGCGCGCATCGTGCGCGCCATGCCCAACACCCCGGCGCTGGTCGGGCAAGGCATGACCGGCCTATACGCCACCCCGTCGGTCAGCGGCGACGACCGTCGGCTGGCCGAGGCGGTGGTGGCGTTGACCGGCGAGTACCTGTGGGTGGACGACGAGGCGCTGCTGGATGCGGTCACGGCCCTGTCCGGCTCGGGGCCCGCCTATGTGTTTTACCTGCTGGAAGCGATGCGCGACGCCGGTGTGGCCATGGGCCTGAGCGCCGAGCAGGCGCTGCGGCTGGCCACCGCCACCTTCGCCGGCGCAGCACGGTTGGCGCGCGACGCCGGTGAACCGCCCGAGACGCTGCGCGAGCGTGTCACCTCCAAAGGCGGCACCACCGCCGCGGCGCTGGAGGTGCTGCACGCCCACGACGTGCGCGGCGCGTTCGCGCAAGCGTTGCAAGCCGCCCAGCGGCGCGCCGCCGAGCTGGCCGACGCGTTTGGCCGCTGAGGGTCGGGGCAGGCGCTACGCCGCCCCGCCCAGCGCGAGCTGCAGCACCACCCCGGCAAACAGGCTGGCGCCCAGCCAGTGGTTGCGGCGAAACGCCGCAAAACACCCCTCACGTGTGCGGTGGCGGATCAGCCACGCGTGCCACACCACCTGCGCGGCCGCCAGCGCCACCCCGGCCGCCAGCCACGGCCCGCCCGCCAGCGGCCACACCAGCCACGTCCACAGCACCAGGTGCAGCACGTAAAACGCCAGCACCGCCGCCACATCCCAGCGGCCCAGCGTGATGGCCGAGGTGCGAATGCCAATGCGCAGATCGTCGTCGCGGTCCACCATCGCGTACTCGGTGTCGTACGCCAGCACCCAAAACAGGTTGGCCACGAGCAAGGCCCACGCCAGCGCCGGAACCTCGCCGCGCACGGCGGCAAACGCCATCGGGATGCCAAAGCTGAACGCCACGCCCAGCACCGCCTGCGGCATGGCAAAAAAGCGCTTCGTGTAGGGGTAGAACACCGCCACGGCCAGCGCGGCGAACGACCACGCCACCGCGGCCGGGTGGGTCGTCAACACCAGCGCGAACGCCAGCAGCGCCAACGCCGCGCCCACCAGCAGGGCCTCGCGCACGCTGAGGCGACCGCTCGTCACCGGACGCTGGGCGGTGCGTTTGACGTGGCGGTCGAAGTCGCGGTCGGCCACGTCGTTGACACAGCAGCCAGCACTGCGCATCAGGATGGTGCCGCCCACGAACACCAGCAACAGGTGCCACCCCGGCCATCCCCCCGCGGCCAGCCACAGCGCGCTGAGGGTCGGCCACAACAGCAGCAACCAACCCGCGGGCCGGTTCCAGCGGATCAGGTCCAGGTACAACGCCAGCCGCGTGCGCCACGCGGGCGGCAGGGGGGGCAGGGTCGCGTTCACACTCATCAGGTCAGACGGCGGCAGCCCGGCAGTTCGCAGGCGTAAACGGCGTTGCGCAACGCGGCGATGGCCTCGTAGCGGGTGAAGCTGCGCCGCCAGGCCAGCACCACACGGCGCGTCGGTGGCTCGCCGGCCAGTGGCAGGTAGCGCACGTAGCCGGCGTCGCCCTCGGTGGCGACGCCCGTGCCATCCAGCGCGCCCTTGGGCACCGACAGGCGCGGCACCAACGTCACCCCCATGCCGGCGGCGACCATGTGCTTGATGGTCTCCAGCGACGAGCCTTCGAAGCTTTTTTGGATGCCCTCGCTGTGGTCGGAAAAACGCGCAAACTCCGGACACACCTGCAGCACGTGGTCGCGAAAGCAGTGCCCGTTGCCCAGCAGCAGCATCGTTTCGCGCTTGAGCTCGTCCACCGTCACCGCGTCGCGCGCCGCCAGCGGGTGGTCGCGCGGCACAGCGGCCACGAACGGCTCATCGTACAGCGGCGCCACCGCCAGGTTGGTGTCGGGAAACGGCTCGGCCAGGATGGCGGCATCGATCTCGCCCAGCCGCAGCTGTTCCAGCAGCTTGACGGTGAAGTTTTCTTGCAGGATCAGCGGCATTTGCCGCGCGCGCTCGATGACCTGCTTGACCAGGTCCGGCAGCAGGTACGGCGCAATCGTATAGATCAACCCGAGCCGCAGCGGGCCGACCAGCGGGTCTTTGCCGCGCTTGGCGATTTCCTTGATCGCTGCGGCTTGCTCCAGCACCACCTGGGCTTGGCGCACGATCTCCTGTCCCAGCGGCGTCACGGTCACTTCGGCAGCGCTGCGCTCGAAGATTTTGACCTCCAGCTCCTCCTCGAGTTTTTTGACCGCCACCGACAGCGTTGGCTGCGACACGAAGCACGCCTCGGCCGCCCGGCCAAAGTGCCGTTCGCGCGCCACGGCGACGATGTATTTGAGTTCGGTCAGCGTCATCGATCGTCCCATAGGGGACTGCCTCCGTCGGTGGGGCAGCCCACGACCCCTCTCAGGCTTTCAGGTAGTCCAATTTTGCCCCGAGCCAGCGCTGCACGTGCGCCTGCGCCTGCTGCGGCGCGTGCGTCCACATCCACGGCGCCCAGCGCTGCGCCCACTCGATCAGGTCGGCGTCGCGCTGCAGGTCGGCAAAGCGCAGCATCGGCAGGCCCGACTGGCGCGCGCCCAGAAATTCGCCGGGGCCGCGGATCGCCAGGTCACGCCGCGCGATCTCGAAGCCATCGTGCGTCTCGACCATCGCACGCAGCCGCTCGCGTGCCGCCGCGCTCAGGCGACCGTCCTGGCCCGGACTGTACAGCAGCACGCACGCCGCCGCCAGCGAACCGCGCCCGACGCGGCCGCGCAACTGGTGCAGCTGGCTCAGACCAAAGCGCTCGGCGTGCTCGACCACCATCAGCGTCGCGTTGGGCACATCTACGCCGACCTCGATGACCGTGGTGGCCACCAACACCGCCAGCTCCCCGCGCGCAAAGGCCGCCATCACGGCCTTTTTGTCCGCCGTCGGCAAGCGGGCGTGCAGCAACCCCACCTGCACCGGGCGCCCGTGGGCGTCCAGCACCCCGTGCAGCGCCGCGGCCAGTTCGGCGTGCGTGGCGGTGGCCGCGCGCAGGTCCAGGGCCTCGCTTTCCTCGACCAATGGGCACACCCAGTACACCTGCCGCCCCTGCGCCACCTGGGCGCGGATGCGCTCGATGACCTGCGCGCGGCGCGTGTCGGCCAGCAGCTTGGTCACCACCGGCGTGCGCCCCGGAGGCAGCTCATCCAGCGTCGACACGTCGACGTCGCCGAACGCGGTCATGGCCAGTGTGCGCGGGATCGGGGTGGCGCTCATCATCAGCAGGTGCGGCTCCAGCCCCGGCGCGTCGGCGCCCGCCTTGCCGCGCAGCGCCAGCCGCTGCTCGACGCCAAAGCGGTGCTGTTCGTCGACGATGGCCAGCCCCAGGCGTTGGAACACCACCTGCTGCTGAATCACCGCGTGCGTGCCCACCACCAGCGCGGCCTGTCCCTGCGCGATGGCCTGCAGCATAGCCTGACGCTGCGCGCGCGGCTGCGCCCCGGTCAGCCACGCCACGCTGCGCCCCAGCGGCTGCAGCAGCGGCTCGAGCCACTGCACCAGCTTGCCAAAGTGCTGCTCGGCCAGGATTTCGGTCGGCGCCATCAAAGCGCACTGCCAGCCCGCGTCGATGGCGACCGCAGCCGCCAACGCCGCCACCACGGTTTTGCCGCTGCCGACGTCCCCCTGCAGCAAGCGGTGCATCGGGTGGGCGCGGGCCAGGTCCGCGGCGATGTCGGCCACCACACGCCGCTGCGCCCCGGTCAACGCGAACGGCAGCACCGCCTGCAACCTGGCCGGCAGCCCGTCGGGCGCGGCGCGCAGAACCGGGGCACGCTGGGCTGCGCGCTGCTGGCGTGCCTGCCACTGCGCCAGTTGCTGCGCCAGCAACTCCTCGGCCGCCAGGCGCCGCCAGGCCGGGTGGGTGCGCTGCTGCAGCGCGTCGCGCTCGACGTCGGGCGGCGGCTGGTGCAGCAACCGCAACGCCTGCTGCAGCGTCCAGGCCCGTGCGTGGCCGCCGGGCAGTTCGGCCAAGGCGGCAGAGGGGACCGTCTCGTCCCACGCCAGGCGCGCCAGCGCCCGCTGGATGGCGGCGCGCAGGTACGCTTGCGGCAACCCCGCGGTGGTGGGGTACACCGGCGTCAAGCCTGTTGGCAGGGCGGCGTCGGGTGCCAGCAGGCGCGGATGCACCATGCTCCATCCGGCCCAGCCGCCGCGCAGCTCGCCATGCACCCGCACCCGTGCCCCAACCGCCAGCCGCTGCCGGTGCGTGGGGTAAAAGGTAAAAAAGCGCAGTGTCAGGCGCACGCCGTCGTCCGCCTGCACGACGGCCACCAACTGGCGCCGCAGGCGCGTCAACACCTCGCAGCTCAGCACCACGCCTTCCACCAGGGCCTCGTCGCCGTCGCGCGCCTGCCCCAGCGGGGTGACGCGGGTCAGATCCTCGTAACGCAGCGGCAGGTGCAGCGCCAGCGCGCTATCGTCGGTCAGCCCCAGGCGCTGCAACGCCCGCTGCGCGGCGCTGGCTGGCGCACGCGGGCCTGGCGCGCCGGCTGGGGGCGCGGGCTCAGTCGGGGCAGCGGCGCGACGCGGCATGGACCGATGCTAGCACCGCCCACCGCCCCAGCGCCGCGCCGCCTTTAGCTGCGCGCCACCATCGCGGGGCCAGGCGGTGCCCACGCCGCACGGTCGCGCCCAGTGCGTTTAGCATCGTACAGCGCGGCGTCGGCGCGCGCCAGACAAGCCTGCCACGGCTCGCCGACGGCATGCACCGCGACCCCGGCCGAAAACGTCACCGGCTGCTGGTCCGCCTGCACGTCCTCGGCCACCCGGGCGCGCAGGCGTTGCAGCAACGCTTGCACCGCCTGCGGCTCGCCCTGCGGCAACCACAGCACGAATTCCTCGCCCCCCAGCCGGTACAGACGATCACTTTTGCGCAGCACGCCGCGCGTTACATCGGCAAAACGGCGCAGCACGGCGTCGCCCTCATCGTGGCCCAGGCGGTCGTTGATGGCCTTGAAGTGGTCCAGGTCCACCACCACGAGTGTGCCCAAGGCCCCGCCCGCCTGCGCCAGCTCCAGCTCCAGCAGCCGGCGGTTGCCCACCCCCGTGAGGGCGTCGAGCAGACTCAACGTGCGCCAGCCGCGAATGTGCTGCTGCGCTTGCTGGGCCACCACGTAGCCCAGCAACGCCGTCAGCGAGGCGGTGAAGATAAAAAACAGCAGCCCCTCGTGGCCACCCAGCTCTCCCCACGAGAGCGCCGCCGCCCCGGCGATGGCGGCCAGGCCCAGCACGATGGCCGCCGCCGGCGGCACCAGAAAAAACAGCATCAGCACGCCGGGGTAGATCCAAAACAGGGCCGCAAACCGCGCCGCCCACCCGATGGCCCAGATGCCGCCCACGATGGCCAGCCCCACCACCCACCCCGCCCGCCGGGTGTCGCCGCTGCGCCAGGCGTACCCCGCCGCGCCGCTGAGCAGCGCGGACAGCACCAGGTCGTTGGCCATCGCCAGCCAGTTGCCCTGCCAGGCGCGGTACAGCGCAAACGGCAGCAGCCACACCACCGCGACGACGACGCCCAACACCAATACGCCCAGCGTGTAGTCGCCGCGCACGCGCTGCCACAGCGTGTGCACACCCCCAGTGGGCAGCGCCGACGGCGGTGCACGCCTGTCATCAAAAGGTGGCATGGGACGGTCTCCTCGGCCGGCACGAACGTTCGTTTGTTGTGATGGTAGCCCGATTGACCCGCGCTGGGCGACAATGGCGCCTTCGCGTTTTCCCTTGGTACGGATCCGTCCGGTCCTCAAGTCCCATGAGCATTTCAACCCCCCATACGTGGCGCACCACCGATTTCGATTTTGAGCTGCCACCTGAGCTGATCGCCCAGCACCCCGCGCCCGAGCGCAGCGCGTCACGGCTGCTCGATGGTCGGCGCTGGCCACCAATCGACCTTATTTTCCGGCAGTTGCCCGAGCTGCTGCAGCCCGGGGACTTGATGGTGTTCAACGACACCCAGGTCATCAAGGCTCGCCTGTTCGGCGTCAAACCCACCGGTGGCAGGCTGGAGGTGCTGGTCGAGCGCGTGCTGCCCGACGGCGAGGTCGTGGCGCACATGAAAGTCAGCAAAAAACCCGCCGTCGGCACTGAGCTGCGCATGGCGCCCGACGCCCACGGCACGCCCGCGTTCACCGCCACGCTGCTGGGGCGCTGGCCCGAGGCGGATGGGCCGCTGTTTCGGCTGCGTTTTTCTGGCGACCCGTACACGCTGATGCAGCGCTACGGCCACGTGCCGCTGCCGCCGTACATCCAGCACCCGGACAGCGCCGACGACGAGCAGCGCTACCAGACGGTGTTCGCCAAGCACCCCGGCGCGGTGGCCGCGCCCACCGCCGCGCTGCATTTTGACGAGGCGGTGTTGGCCGCACTGGACGCGCGCGGGGTGCGCCGGGCTGCTGTCACCCTGCATGTCGGCGCCGGCACCTTCCAGCCGGTCAAGGTCGACGACATCGCCCAACACCGCATGCACAGCGAGTGGTACCGCATCCCCCCCGAAACACTGGCCGCGCTGGAACAGACCCGCCGCCAGGGCGGGCGCATCGTGGCCGTCGGCACCACCACCGTGCGCACGCTGGAAAGCTGGGCCGCCACCGGCCAGACCGAGGGCGACACCGACATTTTCATCACCCCTGGGTTCAGCTTCCGCGTGGTGGATGGGCTGATCACCAACTTCCACCTGCCGCGCAGCACGCTGATGATGCTGGTCAGCGCCTTCGCGGGCTACGAGCGCATCATGGCGCTGTACCGCCACGCCGTGCAGCAGCGCTACCGTTTTTTCAGCTACGGCGACGCGATGCTGCTGCGGCGCGAGGGCGGTTAGACGCCGCTCCACCCCGAATCCCCACAGGGCACGGCAAATACACGGGGTTGACGGCCCTACGTTTCGTAGCCATATTGATGTCGAACATGGGAGTCGCTGATGGAGCCGATCCTTGCAGATATCGCTGTAAGCATGTCCGAGTTCAAGAAGAACCCGGCTGCCGTCCTGCGGCAGGCCAAGCACCGGCCGGTGGCGGTGCTCAGCCACAACCGCACGGCGTTTTACATGGTGGAGCCGCGTTTGTTCGAGGCAATGATGGAAGAGCTCGCTGACCGTGAGCTGTACCGAAAAGCCGCGAGCCGTCTGGCCGAGAAGTCCAAGGCCGTCGAGGTGGACATTGACGAACTCTGACGGTTTGCAGCCAAAGCGCACGCACCGCTACAAGCTTCGCTTCATGCCGGAGGCGCTCGATGAATGGCGCAGCCTGGACGGCTCGGTCAAGGCGAACCTCAAGAAGCTGCTCGAGAAGCGCCTGGACAACCCTCACGTCCCGGGAGCAGAGCTGACTGGAGCATTGGCGGGCTGCTACAAGATCAAGTTGCGCAAGCAAGGTGTGCGTCTGGTGTATTCGGTCGAGGACGACCACCTGCTGGTTGTTGTGCTCGCGGTGGACAAGCGCGAGGATGCGGTGGTCTACAAGTCTGCTGTTTCGCGGTTTTCTGCCATCGTGCAAGAGCTTGCAGAGGCCTTGCGCATCCAACCCACCAAGGGGTCCGGCGGCTAGGTGCCGATGGCCGCGGCCAGCCGACGCCGCGGGTGCCCCTCGCCCAACGCCGCCCGACGCACCCAAAGTACTGGACGCATACAAACACCTTGCGTGCCCTGGCGCAACGCACTACGATAGGGGCCGTGATGAACATCGCCTCCACCCCCTCGTTTGTCTCGCAGGCAGCCACGGCCG
Source organism: Tepidimonas aquatica (assembly GCF_007556585.1). Lineage (GTDB taxonomy): Bacteria > Pseudomonadota > Gammaproteobacteria > Burkholderiales > Burkholderiaceae_C > Tepidimonas > Tepidimonas aquatica. The sequence goes on from NZ_VJNA01000007.1 coordinate 33,846, forward strand.
TGTCCGACACGCCGGGGGCGGCGCAGGTGCTGGCGCTGCGCAAAGCCCTGCAGGTGCAGCAGCAGGGGGCCTTGGCGTTGTTGCAGGCGCTGCCCCAGCCCCCGGCCGGCCCCACCGGCGAGCAGCCACTGGCCACCCAAGGCCCGTTGGGCACCCGCCTCAACGTGATGGTCTGAGCGCAGGGCCGTCGCTGCCGGCCACCCGCGTGTCCCGGTGATCGGGGACAATGCGGGGATGTTGCGCTTCGACGTCCTGGCCACCGACCCCACCAGCCACGCCCGGCGCGGGCGGCTGACGCTCAACCACGGCGTGGTCGAGACCCCCATCTTCATGCCCGTTGGCACCTACGGCACGGTCAAAGGTGTCACACCGCGCAGCCTGCACGAGATGGGCGCGCAAATCATCCTGGGCAACACCTTCCATCTGTGGATGCGGCCTGGGCTGGACGTGATACGGGCTTTCGGCGGCTTGCACGCCTTCGAGCAGTGGCACAAACCGATCCTGACGGACTCGGGCGGCTTCCAGGTCTGGTCGCTGGGGGCGATGCGCAAAATCACCGAAGAAGGGGTGCACTTCGCGTCGCCCGTCAATGGCGACAAACTGTTCATGTCGCCCGAGGTCAGCATCCAAATCCAGACCGTGCTGGGCAGCGACATCGTCATGCAATTGGACGAATGCACGCCGTACTGGCAGGGGGACAAGGCCAGCGGCCACGTCACCACCGAGGCCGAGGCGTGCGCCAGCATGGAGCTTAGCCTGCGCTGGGCGCGCCGCTGCAAGGCCGAGTTCGAACGGCTGGGCAACCCCAACGCGCTGTTTGGCATCGTGCAGGGCGGCATGTTCGAACACCTGCGGCAAGCGTCGCTGGAAGCGCTGGTGGAGATGGACTTCCCTGGCTACGCCATCGGTGGCGTGAGCGTGGGCGAGCCCAAAGAGGAGATGCGCCGCATCATGGCGCACACGCCGCACCGCCTGCCGGCGCACAAGCCACGCTACTTGATGGGCGTGGGCACCCCAGAGGATCTGGTGGAAGGCGTGGCCTGTGGCGTCGACATGTTCGACTGCGTGATGCCGACGCGCAACGCCCGCAACGGCACGTACTTCACGCGCTACGGCGACCTGAAGATCCGCAACGCACGCCACAAGACCGACCCGCGGCCGATCGACCCCAGCTGCACCTGCTACGCCTGCGCCGGCTCCAGCGGCGTGCCGTGGGAAGCCGGGGGGCGCGAGGGTTTTTCACGCGCGTACCTGCACCACCTGGACCGCTGCGGCGAGATGCTGGGGCCGATGTTGGCCACGATCCACAACCTGCACTACTACCTGAACCTGATGCGCGACGTCCGCGCCGCCCTGGAGGCGGGCCGCTTCGGCGAGTTTCGTCAACGCTTTGCCGCCGAACGCAGCCAAGGCGTTTAGTGGCCGCTGGCCGGCGCGGTGGCTTGCGCGCGCACGTCGGCGGTCAGTTGCGCCAGCGCCGCTTCGTCCAGCGTTTCGCGCGCCAGCAGCTCGCGCGCGCAGCGCTCCAGTACGTCGCGGTGGCGCTGCAAGATTGCCGTGGCCTGCTCAAAGGCCTCCATGACGATGCGCCGCACCGCCTCGTCGATGCGCGCCTGCGTCTCGGGGCTGCGCGGGCAGCCGCCGCTGCTCAGGCCCGGCACATCGAGGAACGGCGTGCGTTGCGCTTCATAGGCGATGTAGCCCAGCGACTCCTCCATGCCGTAGCGCGTGACCATATCGCGCGCGATGTCGGTGACCTTGGCGATGTCATCGGCCGCGCCGGTGGACAGGTGACCGAAGACGAGTTTTTCGGCGGCGCGCCCGCCCAGCAACACCATGATTTTGCGCTGCAACTCCTCGCGCGTCATCAGGTAGCGATCCTCGGTGGGACGCTGGATGGTGTAGCCCAAGGCCCCGATGCCACGCGGGATGATGGAAACCTTGTGCACCGGGTCGGTGCCGGGCAGCGCCAGCGCCACCAACGCGTGGCCCATTTCGTGGTACGCGACGATTTCGCGCTCGCGCGGGTTGAGCAGGCGGTTTTTCTTTTCCAGCCCCGCGACGATGCGCTCAATGGCGACAGTGAAGTCGGCCAGCGTCACCGCGTCGGCGCCGCGGCGGGTGGCCGCCAGCGCCGCTTCGTTGCACAAGTTGGCCAGGTCCGCGCCCGAAAACCCGGGCGTCAGCGCCGCAATCTGCTCCAGATCCACATCCGGGGCCAGCTTGATTTTGCGCGCGTGCACGCGCAGGATTTGCACGCGACCGGCCTTGTCCGGGCGGTCCACCAGCACCTGGCGGTCGAAGCGGCCGGCGCGCAGCAGCGCGGGGTCCAGGATCTCGGGCCGGTTGGTCGCGGCCAGCAGCACCAACCCCGTGCCGCTGTCAAAGCCGTCGAGCTCCACCAGCAACTGGTTGAGGGTTTGCTCGCGCTCGTCGTGGCCACCGATGGGCCCAGCCGCACCACGCGCACGGCCCAGCGCGTCGAGCTCGTCGATGAAGATGATGGCCGGCGCCTTGGCGCGCGCCTGCTCGAACAGGTCGCGCACGCGCGCCGCGCCCACACCGACGAACATTTCGACGAATTCGCTGCCGCTGATGCTGAAAAACGGCACACCCGCCTCGCCGGCCACGGCCTTGGCCAGCAACGTCTTGCCGGTGCCGGGCGGCCCCACCAGCAGTACGCCCTTGGGCGCGCGCGCCCCGAGCCGGCCGTAGCCCTGCGGGTCTTTGAGGAAGGCCACGATTTCCTGCAATTCAGCCTTGGCTTCGTCCACACCGGCGACGTCGGCAAAGGTCACGCCGGTGTCGTTTTCCACATAGACCTTGGCGCGGCTCTTGCCAATGTTCATGAAGCCGCCGACGCCCTGGCGCTCCAGCACCTTGCGCACGACAAAAAACCACAGCGCAAAAAACACCAGCGCCGGCACCACCCACGACAGGATGTCGCGCAGCCAGGTGTTTTCCACCACGCGGGTGTAGGGCACGTCGTAGCGGCTGAGCCGCTCGGCCAGCTGCGGCTCGACGCGGTTGGCCACGATGACGCTTTTGCCGCCCGGCTCCGGGGACTTGAGGCGGCCGGTGATGGTGGTCTCGCCGACGATGACCTCGGCCACCTTGCCCTCGGCCAGCGCCTGCTCGAAGGCGCTGTAGGGCACCGGCTCGACGGTGCGGGCGGTCTGCCACAGGTTTTGCATCCACAGCAGCAGCATCAGCGCCAGCAGCCAGTAGCCAACGTTCCACGAGGTTTTCGGGTCGGGTTTCATTGTCGTAACGGCTCCTACGGCAGACCCGGCTGCGCCGCGGCAGATCCGGGCCGGTGGGGGTCAGGTGTCCAGCGCGGCGCCCAGGCGGCGCAGCCGCGCGCGCAGGCGCTCGATCTCGCCTTCGAGTTGCACCACCAGCGCCGCCAACTCGGGGTCGGCGTCGAAGTGGCGTTGCAGCCACGCCCAGCGGCGCACCCGCTGCAGCGCCGCGGCATCCAGCGGCTCGCCAGTGCCCATGGCCGGCACCAGCCCTGCTTGGGCCGCCGCCTGCCACCACGCCGCCGACACGCCCGTTGCGCGGCACAGGGCTTCGGCGTCGGTGACCTCGCTGAGCACCTCCACGCGAATGACGTTGACTTCCATCTCACTGGCTCCTTTCGGCTTCGGCCGCCGCCACGCGGCGGGCGTCGAAGTCGGTCAGCTCGGCGGCCATTTGTTCGTACAGCGCGCGCGCCCGCGGGTCGTACGCGCTGGGCAGGATGACGCGCAGCTGCAGCTCCAGGTCGCCGGGCTCGCGCGCCGGCAGCCCCTTGCCACGCACGGTCAGCGTCTGCCCCGATTGGCTGCCTGCGGGCACGCGCACCTTGAGCGAGCTGCCATCGGGCAGCGTGACCGGCACCACCGCGCCCAGCGCCGCTTCCCACGGGGCCAGCGGCAGCTCGGTGATGAGCGTTTTGCCGTCCAGCCGGTAGCGCGGGTGCGGGCGGATGGCCACCTCCAGGTACAGGTCGCCCGGCGGCTCGCCCGGGCCACCCTGGCCGGCCAGACGGATCAGTTGCCCCGGCCGCACGCCAGCAGGGATGGTGACTTGCAGCGTGCGGTGCCGCAGCACGACGTGGCCGCGCTCGTCCAACTCGGGCGCCTGCAGCGTCAGCGTGTGCGTACCGCCACGCCAAGCCTGCTCCAGATCCAACACCACCTTGGCGTGGTGGTCCTCGCCGCGCAGGCCGCGCCCGCGCGCGGCATGCCGCCCAGCGGCGCGCGCGCTGGCCATGCGACCGAACAGTTCACTGAAAAAGTCGCTGAACTCGGCCGCGTCCATGCCTTCGGGCGCGCCGTGAAACTCGAAGCCAGCATCCCAGTCCGGCGGCGGGGTGAAGGTCTGCCCGGCGCGACGCCCCTGCGCCAGGCGATCGTAGGCGGCGCGCTTGCCCGGGTCGGACAGCACGGTGTAGGCCTCGTTGACCTCGCTCATGCGCTGCGCCGCGTCCGGCTCCTTGCTGACGTCCGGATGGTACTTGCGCGCCAGCTTGCGGTAAGCCCGCTTGATGTCGTCGGCGCTGGCGTCGCGCGCCACGCCCAGCACCGCGTAATAGTCTTTGAACTCCACCTCAGCTCCTTTGTGCGTCGGGGATGCACTGCAACGTCAAGTGGGGTGACACCGCGCCGTTTCAACCCCAGCACGCCCTGCGTCGTCAGCGCTCGTCGGCGTCGGCCACAAACACCGTCAGCACGCCAGTGTAGCCGTACAGCCGGTGGTGCGCGATCTCGCCGGCGGCAAAAAAGCCCACCAACGGCACGTCACCCAGCGCCTGGCGCAGCAGTTGCAGCTCGGCGTTGGCACCGCCAAAGTGCGGGCCACCGCGCCCGTTGCAACTGACGTACACCGCGCCGGCCACGCGCTGCAACGGGTCGGCGTCGGACTCGCCAGCCAACGTTTCGCGGACCTCGGCGCCGATGCGCAGCAGGTCCGCCCGCGCCGCGTGCACGTGGCGCTCGCACAGCATCCAGCCCGCACCGGGCGGCAGCTCATCGGCCACCACCAGGGCACGCTGCGCCGGGTCGATGCCCACCAGATGCCGCACCAATACGTCCTCCCCCAAGCGCAGCGGCACCCGCCCGGGCACCGGCGGGGCGGGGGTGCGCGCGGCCGCGGGGGCCACCCAACCCACCAGCGTGCCACGCAACCGCGCCACGATCGCCCCCAGGTCGTGCGCCGGCAACCCCAGGTCGCGCAGCACCACGTCCAGCGCCGGCTCGCCATCCAGCGCCTCGACCCGGTGGCCGTGCACAGCGGTCACGCGCCGCAGCGGCGTGATCGCCCGCACACCCTGGGTCACCCGGGCCACGATGCCGACGTCGGGCGCCCAGGCCACGCCGCTCAAGCCGCCCTCCCACACACCCTCGGCGGCGGCTTGGCCGTGCCCGGCCAGCCCCACGCGGCTGCTGCGCGCGATCTGCACCGCGCCGGCACGGCTGGCCACCAGCCCGCCGAATACAAAATGCCCCACGGTTCGCTCGGCCAACTCACGCACCAACTCCGGCAGCTCCGGCGTGGCCGGATCGGCGTGCACCAGCGCCGTTTGCGGCACGAAGCCATCCGGCCCGCGCGCCGCCGGCAACGGCGCCAGCCCATGGAACACACGGTAGCGCGTCGGCTCCAGGTCGCACAGCATGACGCTGAGCGCGGGCTCGTCGATGTATTCCACCCCTTGGGCGGCAATGCCCAGGGCCACCGCCCCGGCCCAGTCGGTCACCTGGGGCAGCTCGGCGCTCAAGCTGGCCAGCAGCTCGCGCGCGTGGTCGGCGTAGTGGTCGGTCAGGTACAGCAGACCCAGCGGCCAGCGCCGGTCGGGGTGGGCCGCCATCTGCGCACGCAACTGCGCCACCACCTGCGCGGTGGCCACCGACCACTGCGGGTGGGTGGCGTGGGCGTGTACAAACCGTTTCATGGACGCTGGGGGGGCGGTGTGCGACGTCCCGCGCGACGCGCCGCGGCTGGGGCGGCAGGCGGCGCCCCTTGAGCGTTCGGGGCCGGGTTTGGCGCAGACGTTGCCACGCCGCGCGCCGCGTCGGCCATGGTTTGCTGGGCGATGGTCTGAAACTGCTCGCTCAACGCTCGCCACCAGCTCACCGGGTCGAAGCCCGGTGCCGTGCCGCTGGCCTGTTGCGCGTCGGCCGCGGCGCTGCCAGCGGACGTTGGCGCCACGCCGGGGGGCTGGGCGGATGGCGCCGAGGGCGATGCCCCCTGCGCCGCGGCGGCGTTGGCCTGCGCCATCGTCTGCAAGCCGACGTTCATCGAGCGCAGCGCCGCCAACGTCATGCGCTGCACTTGCAACGCCTGAATCGTGGCCTGCAGCGCGCGGGCGTTTTGTTCCAACCAAAAGTGCACGGCCTGCAGGTCGCGGATGCGTCGGTCCAGTTCATCCACGTCCAGCACCGGCGCCACCCACCCGGCCCAAGGCGGCGCAGGCGTGCCAGCGTCGGCCGCTTGGACCGGGGCCGCTGCGGGCGACTCCGGCATGCCGGGAAACAGGCGCGCAAACGGCGCCCAGGCCTGGGCCCACGCGCCGGGGTCGGGTTGGTTCATGGCCAGCCTCCTGGGGTTGGTGTGACATCCGTAGCATGCCACAGTTGGCTTGACACGGATCAAGCGTCGCCCGTGCAGGCACCGCCTTGGTCTTGGCGGGGATACGCTTTGCCCGCACAATGCCAACCATGCGCCCGCAACGGGCGGCCCAGGAGCCCATGACCATGACCCAAGCCATTTCGGACACGTTCGCCCAGCAACTGCAACAGATGCGCGCCGACCTCATCGCCCACCTGCGCCAGCGCCGCGGTGGCAAGGTGGGGCGCGCCCAGGCCGCCCCCGACCCGCACGAGGTGCAAAGCGGCGACTGGAACCAGTTCGACAGCGAGCGCGACCTCGAGCAGGCGCTGGACGAGCGCGAAACCGCGGCGCTGCGCGACATCGACGCCGCGCTGCAGCGCATCGCCGACGGCACCTTCGGGTTGTGCGTGGACTGCGGTGCCGAAATCCCTGCCGCACGGCTGCACGCTGCCCCCACGACGCTGCGCTGCCTGGCATGCCAACAACGCTACGAACGCGAGCATCCCATCGTCGCACCGTCGCTGTGACGGCGCTGGCGGTGCTGGCCGCCCACGCCGTGGTGCTGGGGGGGTGGGCGCTGCAACCCGCGCCGCCTCGGCCGACGGACGCCGGCGTGCTGGCGGCCTGGACGGTGCCAGCGACCGCCAACGCCACACCCACCCAAGCCCCCGCCCGCGCCCGGGGGACGGGCGCTGCGCACGCCCCAGCGACGCCTGCGAGCGCCGCACCGCCTGCGGCAGCCACGTCGAACGACCCGACGATGGAGCCGCCCGAGCCGCCAGCGCCGGACGCGGCCAGCCCCACCGAGCCACCGGTGGCGGCCGAGGCGGTGGCCGCCCTGCCTGAGCCGACCGTCACGGCCAGCGCTGCGCCACCCTCCAACGACGGGCCAGCCAGCGCCGCACCGGCCACGGCGGAGGTCCGCCCCCCGACGCCTTGGGCCATCCCCCCCGACGTTTGGCCGCGCAGCGCGGAGCTGCACTACGACGTTCGTGCGGAAATGCGCGGCCTGGGCCTCGGCGCCCGCGCCACGTTGCAGTGGCAAGCCGAAGGCCCCCACTACAGCGCGACGCTCACCTTGGGCGCGCTGTGGGCGCAGCGCAGCCAGCGCAGCGCGGGAGACATCACACCGGCGGGCCTGCGCCCTGCCGAGTACGCCGACCAAGGCAAACGCACGCGCACCCTGCGGCTGACCTGGGCCTCGCCGCACGAGCCCGGCCAAGCGCAGCGCGAGGACGGCCGCACCCTGTCCCCGCTGCCCAGCGGGGCCCAAGACCGCTTGAGCATGTTCATGCAACTGGGGGCGTGGGTGACGCTGCTGCAACCGCCACCCGGCGCGCGGTTGGTGGTGCCGGTGGTCGGCCTGGGTGAGGTGCAAACCTGGACCTTTGTGGCAGGGGAGCACGAGGCGCTGGAGCTGCCGGTGGGCACGCTGCGCGCCGTGCGCGTGCAGCGTGTGGTCGACGGCGGTCGCGCCCTCGGTGTGACCTTGTGGTACGCCCCGGCGTGGGGCGTGCTGCCGGTGCGTGTGCTGCTGCAGGAAACCGACGGTCAACGCATCGATCAAAGTCTACAAAGCGGTCGACTGCAAACCGCGTCCCCTTGAAAAGCCGGCTCGCGCCCTGATATCCGGGTCGAATCCCCAGACCCAGCGCGGCCCCGGTGTTAGGACGGACGCTTGCAGGGTCATCCCTTTTTCGAGGACAGTTACGCCATGCAGATGCTCTACAACTCCGACAGCTTTGCGGTGGTCCACATCCTGGCCAACGCGCAGGAGGTGGCCAGCGCTGCCAGCGGCGAATCCACCGGGCCGGTGCTGCCGCGCCACGGTTTCGAAATCGTGGACAAGCGCTCCGGCAAGGAGGTGTACCTGGACGGCTCGTGGGCCGAGCTGTTCCAGCGCCAGATCGAAGCCTGGCAGCGCGAGCACCCGACCCAGGAAGAGGTCGAAGAAGCGCTGGAGCGCTACGCGACACTGGCGCAAACCCCGGTGGTGGTGCACTGACGCTGCCCGCCTGGTCGGCGCGGACCAGGCGGGGGGCCAGCAGCGTGTGGACGCTCAGTCGAACGGCCGCGGCCGCAGTGTCTTCTCGTTGGACGGCGGCAGGATCGGCAGGCGGAGCACCGGCTGCTCGCCCGTCAGCGTCTTCAGGAAAGCGACGATCTGCGCGTTTTCCTGCTCGGTGAACTTGCGGCCGAGCTGCAGCCGGCCCATGATGTCCACCGCCTCGGCCAGCGTCCAGGCCGCGCCGTCGTGGAAGTACGGGTAGGTCAGCTCGACGTTGCGCAGCGTCGGCACCTTGTAGCTGAAGCGGTCGGCGTCCTTGCCGGTGACGGCGGCGCGGCCGTCGCCGGCGCCCTTGTACGGCTCGACGATGCCCATTTTCTGGAACGAGTTGCCGCCCAGGTTCGGGCCGTTGTGGCAGGCCACGCAGCCGCTCTCGTTGAACAGCTTGTAGCCGGCCAGCTCGTCCTTGGTCAGCGCGTCCTTCTTGCCCAGCAGGTACTGATCGAAGCGCGAGTTGGGCGTCACCAGCGTTTTCTCGAACTCGGCGATGGCGTCGGTCACCATGTCGATGTCGATCTTGTCCTTGCCGTAGATCAGCTTGAACTCGCGCGCGTACGCCGGGATCGACTGCAGCACGTCCACCGCCAGCGTGTGCTGGAACGCCATCTCGCCGGGGTTGGCGATCGGCCCGCCGGCCTGCTCCTTCAGATCAGCGGCGCGACCGTCCCAGAACTGCGCCAGGTTCAGCGCCGAGTTCAGCACCGTCGGCGCGTTGATCGGCCCTTTTTGCCACTTGTGCCCGATGGAGGTGCTCAGGTTGTCCGAGCCGCCCATGCTCAGGTTGTGGCACGAGTTGCACGAGATGAAGCCCGACTGAGACAGGCGCGGGTCGAAGAACAGCTTCTTGCCCAGCTCGACCTTGCCGAGGTCGACCGACTTGGGCGGTTGGATCGGGGCATAGAGTTGGTCGAATGAACGCTCTTGCGCCACCACGGCCAGCGCGGCAGCGGCCACCGCGCCGGCCACCAGGGTCACGCGGGCGAGACGACGTTTGCGGGAGTTCATGATGAGTCCTTTCTTGGTCTGCGGATTGCCAGTCGGTGCCCATCCGGCAATGGCAAAAACCATTTTGGACTCGTGGTTTTCAGGTGCGATTGACCTCGATCAAAAAGTCACCCGAACTGGATAGAACTCGACAATCGCAATCATTGCCCGCATCTATCGGGTGCGCCCGCGTCCCGCCCGCTCACTCCTCCAGCAGGCTGCGCAGCATCCACGCCGTCTGCTCGTGCACCGACAGGCGCTGCGTCAGCAGGTCGGCGGTCGGCTCGTCGTGCGCCTCGTCCACCAGCGGGAACAGGCCGCGCGCGGTGCGCGCCACCGCCTCGTGGCCCAGCGCCAGGATGCGCACCATCTCCATCGCCTTCGGCGGCTCGGCCGGCGCGTCCGGCAGCGAGCTCAGGCGCGCGTACTGCGCGTACGAGGCCGGCGCCACATGCCCGAGCGCGCGGATGCGCTCGGCGATCGGGTCGATGGCGTTCCACAGCTCGGTGTATTGCTGCATGAACATGTCGTGCAGGCTGTTGAACATCGGCCCGGTGACGTTCCAGTGGAAGTTGTGCGTCGTCAGGTACAGCGTGAAGGTGTCGGCCAGCAGCCGCTCCAGCCCCTGCGCGATGGCGGCGCGCTGCGCCGGCGCGATGCCGATGTCCACCGGGGTGGCGGCGCGGCTGGCGGTCTTGGTGGTGTTCTTCTTGGCCATGGTCGTCAAGCTCCTCGACAGGGTTGGGGGTACGAAATCGGTGTCACACCCCATCATAGCGGCACCGCGCCGATAATGGGCGCATGACGACCGACCCGGCACGCCGGCGCTGGCTGCGGCACGGGGCCGTCGCCACGCTGGCGGCGCTGGCCCCGTGGGCGGGTGCGCGCGCCCGCACGGCGGCGGGCGACGACGCGCGCGCCGTGGTGAGCGACGAGCAGGCGCGGCTGGCCTGGGTGCGCGCGCGGCTGGCGGCGCTGCCGGGCGCGGCCGACTGGCTGCTGCTGGGCGAGCAGCATGACGCCGACGCCCACCAGTGGCTGGAGGCCGCCGCGGTGCAGGCGCTGGCGCGGCATGGGCGGCTGGCCGCGCTGGTGCTGGAAATGGCCGAGCGCGGCCGCGACACCGCGGCGCTGGCCCCCGACGCCGACGAGGCCGCGGTGCGCGCGGCGCTGGCTTGGCACGACGCCGGCTGGCCGTGGCGGCGCTACGGCCCGGTGGTGATGGCGGCGGTGCGCGCCGGCGTGCCGGTGGCCGGCGGCAACCTGCCGCGGCACCAGCACGGCGAGGTGATGCGCGACACCGCCTGGGACGACACGCTGCCGGATGCGCACCAGCGCGCCGCGCTGCACCGCGCGCTGGACGAAGGCCACTGCGGCCTGCTGCCGGCCGCGCAGCTGCCGGCGATGGCGCGCATCCAGCTGGCGCGCGACGACGCGATGGCCGCCACGCTGCTGGAGCGGCGCAGCCCGGGCCGCACGGTGCTGCTGGTGACCGGCGCGCAGCACGCCCGGCGCGACCGCGGCGTGCCGCACCACCTGGCGCGCCGCGCCGGCACGGACGCCGCGCGCGCCTGCCTCAGCATCGAGCTGCGCGCCACCGACGCCGCGCGCGCCAAGCCCGACCCGGCGTTCGATGCGCTGTGGCTGACGCCGGCGGTCGCGGCCGTCGATCACTGCGCCGGGCTGCGCGGCCACGGCTGAAGGCACCGCTGCCGCCCCCGCGCGCCGTCAGGGCCACGCCACGAGTGGCTCCGGCGCGGCGGGCCCGGCGGCCTGCAGCGCCTGCGCGACGACGCGCAGCACCTCGGCGCCGTAGGCGGCGCGCTTCTTCTCGCCCAGGCCTGGGATGCCGTCCAGGTCGCCGTCGCAGGCCGGCTGGCGCTGCGCCAGCGCCACGAGCGTGGCGTCGTGGAAGATCACGTAGGCCGGCAGGTCGTGCGCACGCGCCACCTCGGCGCGCCAGCGCTTCAGCGCCGCCAGCACCTCGCGCTCGCGCAGCGGCAGGCGTGCCTCGCTGGCCAGTGCCCGCGCCTGCCGGGTGGCGCGCCCACGGCCTGCCCCGCTGGGCGCCGCGGCCACCCGCAGCCGTACCGCTTGCTCACCGCGCAGGATGGGCCGCGCCGCGGCGGTCAGATGCAGGGTGTGAAACTCGCCCGCCACCTGCACCGCACCCAACGCCACCAGTTGGCGCAGCACGCGGCGCCACTCGGTCTCGTCCAGCTCGCGCCCGATCGCCCACGTCGACAGCCGTTCGTGTCCGTGCTGGCGCACCTTGTCGGTGGCCTGCCCGCGCAGCACGTCGATGACGTGCCCCGCCCCCCACGCCTGCCCGGTTTGTTGCAGGCGGTAGATGCACGACAGCAGCTTGCGCGCGGCTTCGGTGGCGTCCCAGGTCTGGGGCGGCGCCAGGCAGTTGTCGCAGTTGCCGCAGGGGCTGCTGGCCTCGCCAAAGTAGGCCAGCAGCTGCTGGCGGCGGCAGGTGGTGGACTCGGCCAGCGCCAGCAGCGCGTCCAACTTGCCGCGCTGCACGCGCTTGAAGTCGTCGCTGGCTGCGCTGTCGTCGATCAGGCGGCGCTGCTGCACCACGTCGCCCAGGCCGTAGGCCATCCAGGCGTTGGCCGGCTCGCCGTCGCGGCCGGCGCGGCCGGTCTCCTGGTAGTAGCCCTCGATGTTCTTGGGCAGGTCTACGTGGGCCACGAAGCGCACGTCCGGCTTGTCGACGCCCATGCCGAAGGCGACCGTGGCCACCATCACCAGCCCCTCCTCGCGCAGGAAGCGGTCCTGGTGGCGCTGGCGCGTGGCGGCATCCAGCCCGGCGTGGTAGGGCAGCGCCTGCAAACCCGCCGCCTGCAGCCGCGCGGCCACCGCTTCGACCTTGCGGCGCGAGGCGCAGTAGACGATGCCGCTGTCATGGTGGCCGTCGGGCAGGGTGTGCTCGTCGCCAATGAAGCGCAGCAACTGGCGCAGCGTGTCGCGCTTTTCGACAATGGTGTAGCGGATGTTGGGCCGGTCGAAACTCGCCACGAAGGTGCGCGCTTGCTGCAGGTGCAGATGCGCCACGATGTCGGCCCGGGTCAGTGCGTCGGCGGTGGCCGTCAGCGCCACGCGCGGCACACCGGGCAGCCGCTCGGCCAACACCGCCAGCTCACGGTACTCGGGCCGGAAGTCATGCCCCCATTGGCTGACGCAGTGCGCCTCGTCGATGGCCAACAGCGCCAGCCGCCCCGCCGCGTGCAGCGCCTGCAATCGGGCAACAAAGCGCGGGGTGACCAAACGTTCCGGCGCCGCGTACAGCAGCGTCAGTTCGCCACGCACCAGGCGCTGCTCGACCTCGGCGGCCTGCGCGGGGGTTAGCGTGGAGTTGAGGTACGCGGCCTCCACCCCGGCCTCGCGCAGCGCCCCCACTTGGTCGTGCATCAGCGCGATCAGCGGCGACACGACGATCGTCACGCCCAGCCCGGCGCGTTGGCGCACGATGGCCGGGATCTGGTAGCACAACGACTTGCCGCCCCCGGTGGGCATCAGCACCAGCGCGTCGCCACCGGCGGCCACGTGGGCCACCACGTCGGCCTGCAACCCCCGGAAGTCCGCGTAGCCGAACACCTCGGCCAGCACGGCGCGGCCTGCCTGCAGCGCCTGTGCGGGCGTGAGCGCGCTCACATCTGTTCCCAGGGCAGCCCCTCGAAGCGCCAGCCGTTGCGGCTGGAGCGGTGGAAGTGCTCGTCCAGCTCGCCCTCGAAGCCGTGCACCACGTGCGCCACGTCGGTGAACCCGGCGGCCTCCAGCGCCGCGCCGGCGTCCAGCGTGCGCTTGCCGCTGCGGCAGATCAGCAGCACCGGGCGGTCCAGCCGGCCGGCCTCCTGCAGCACCTTGCGCGCAAAGCCCTGCGGATCCGGCCTCAGGTCGGGGTACTCGTACCACGGGATGTTGACCACGCCCGGCGGGCGGCCGACGTAGAGCGACTCGATCTCCATGCGCACGTCGACGAACAGCGGCTGCTCGTCCGGCGGCAGCCCACGCTGCGCCTGCAGCCAGGCCCACGCCTCCTTCGGCAACCAATGCCGCATCGCGCGCCCCGCCCTCAACCCTGCGCCGCCAGCTTGCGCGCCGCTTCCAGCGCAAAGTAGGTCAGCACGCCGTCGGCACCGGCGCGCTTGAAGGCCAGCAGGCTCTCCATCATCACCGCATCGTGGTCCAGCCAGCCGTGGGCAGCGGCGGCCTTCAGCATCGCGTACTCGCCGCTGACCTGGTAAGCAAAGGTCGGCACCTTGAACTCGTCCTTGACGCGGCGCACCACGTCCAGGTACGGCATGCCAGGCTTGACCATCACCATGTCGGCCCCCTCGGCCAAGTCCAGCGCCACCTCGCGCAGCGCCTCGTCGGAGTTGGCCGGGTCCATTTGATACACCTTCTTGTCGGCCTTGCCGAGGTTGGCGGCGCTGCCGACCGCGTCGCGAAACGGCCCGTAAAAGCTGCTGGCGTACTTGGCGCTGTAGGCCATGATGCGCGTGTGCACATGGCCGCGCGCCTCCAGCGCCTGACGGATGGCGCCGATGCGGCCATCCATCATGTCGCTGGGTGCGACGATGTCCACGCCGGCGGCGGCCTGCACCAGCGCCTGCTTGACCAGCACCTCCACCGTCGCGTCGTTGACGATGTAGCCGGTCTCATCCAGCAGGCCATCCTGCCCGTGGCTCGTGTAGGGGTCCAACGCCACGTCGGTCATGACCCCGAGGTCGGGCACTTTGGCCTTGAGCTCGGCCACCACGCGCGGGATCAGCCCGTCGGGGTTCCAGGCCTCGCGCCCGTCGGGGGTCTTCAGCGCCGGGTCGATCACCGGAAACAGCGCCAACACCGGGATGCCGAGGTCGGCGCACTCGCGCGCCACCGGCAGCAGCTGATCCAGGCTCAGGCGCTCCACCCCCGGCATCGAAGCCACCGGCTCGCGCCGGCCGTGGCCGTCCAGCACGAACACGGGGTAGATCAGGTCGTGCACCGTCAGGTGATGCTCACGCACCAGGTTGCGTGTGAACACGTCGCGGCGCAGGCGGCGCGGCCGCGACAGCGGATACGGGGCCGGATGGCCGGCGCAGGGGCTGGGCACGTTCATGGACCCGTATTGTGACGCGACTGCGCGGCGCACCTCATGCGCGCGGCACGCCCTGCGCGACCTCGACCACGCTGCGGTCGCGTCCCGCACCTTTGGCACGGTAGAGGCAGCGGTCGGCGCACACCAGCAGGCCGCGCAGCACCGCGGTCGCCTCCTCGGCGCTGGCCGCAGCCCCGGGGGTTGGAGCCGGCTGCCACACGCAGGCGCCGATGCTGGCCGTCAGCGCCAGTCCGGCCAGCGGGCGCTGCGCCACCGCCTGACGCAGCCGCTCGGCATGCGCCGCGGCCACCTGGGGGCCAAGACTGGGCAGCAGCAGCGCGAATTCCTCGCCGCCGTAGCGCACCAGCACATCCTCGGGGCGGACGTGCTCGCGCAGCCGCTGGGCCAGCGCCTGCAAGACCTGGTCGCCGCGGTCGTGGCCGTGCCGGTCGTTGACGTCCTTGAAGTGGTCCAGGTCCAGCATCATCGCCGTCAGCGGCTCGCCACCGCGCCAGGCGCGGCGCACGAGGCGCGGACCCAGATCGTCCAGCAGGTAGCGGTTGTGCAGCCCGGTCAGCGCGTCGGTGACCGCTTGGCGCATCATCAACGCATGCTGGCGGCGCACCTGTTGCAGCAGCCGCCAGTAGCGCACCAGGTTGCTGACGCGGGCGCGCAGCTCGTCGGCGTCGATCGGCTTGGTGACGTAGTCGTTGGCCCCGCGGCGCAGCATCTCCACGCGCCGCGCCCGCTCGTCGTAGCCGGTGTAGGCCAGCACCGGCAGCTCGGCCAGGTCATCGCGCCGGCTGCGGATGGCCGACAGCAGGCCCAGCCCCGTCAGCACCCCGGGCAGCACGACGTCGACGATGACGAGGTCGAAGGCCTGCTGCTCCAGCCGCTCGAGCGCTTCGTGCGCCCGCAGCACGTGCTCCACCTCCATGCCCAGCGGGGCCAGCGCCTCGGCAGTGGCCGCCGCCATGGTGGGCGAGTCCTCCACCAGCAGGATGCGCGCACGTTGCAGGTCGACCTGGCGGCGCAGCAGCGCGCGCAGGTGCGGCGCCAACTGCTCGGGTGCTGCGCGCAGCAGCACCTCGGTGAAGCCACCCTCCAGGGCGCTCAAGCGCAGCGATTCGGTGGCATCGCCCGTGATCAGCACCACCGGCAGCACCGCGCCGCCCGGCAGCTGGCGCAGCCGGCGCAACAGCTCCAGCGCCCCCATGTCCGGCAGGTGCCGCGACACCAGCACGACGTCCACACGCAGGTCACCGGCCAGCGCCAGCAGCGCTTCCTCTCCGTGGCCGAAGGCGTGCACGTCGGCACCTTCGGCCTGCAGCAGACCCTGCACGACCGCGCGCGCGGCGGCGTTGGCATCGATCAGGGCGACACGAACGGGCGGCGCAGCGGAGGCGGCGGTTTCGACCATCGGGCAACGGACGCTGGAGGAGCGCCCATCCTAACACGCACGGGGGCCAGCGCCCTCGGCCGCGCAGCGCGGGCAGAGGCAGGCGCGGCCGCGCGCCACCTCGGGCACGCGCGCCAGCAGATCCGGCGCGAAGGAGACGCGCGTGCACCAGCACGGCGGCTGCGGCTGACCGCTGCGGTGCTGCGCCTGCATCGCGCAGGCGTTGTCGCCGCCACACAGCGGGCAGCGAGCCGGATCGACGGTCGGCTCCTCGGCGGTCATCGGCGCCCCTCGTTCACCTCCGTGGCCGGCGCGTCGGGGGGCCCCCGGCGCTCAGCGCGCCGCCGCGGCGGCCTTGACCTTCTGCCGCCAGGCGTGCAGCAGCGGCTCGGTGTAGCCGCTGGGCTGCTCCTTGCCCTTGAACACCAGGTCCAGCGCCGCTTGGAACGCCATGCTGGCCTCGAAGTTCGGCGCCATCGGGCGGTAGGCCGGGTCGCCGGCGTTTTGCTGGTCGACCTTGCGCGCCATGCGCTCGAAGGTAGCGCGCACCTGCTCAGGCGTCACCACGCCGTGGTGCAGCCAGTTGGCCACGTGCTGGCTGCTGATGCGCAGCGTGGCACGGTCCTCCATCAGGCCCACGTCGTTGATGTCGGGCACCTTGGAGCAGCCAATGCCCTGGTCCACCCAACGCACCACGTAGCCCAGGATGCCCTGGATGTTGTTGTCCAGCTCGGCTTGCTTGTCGGCCTCGCTCCAGTGGGGGGTGGACGCCACCGGCACGGTCAGCAAGCCGGTCAGCAGCGTGTCGCGCTCGGCGTCGGCGTCGATGCGCTCCAGCTCTTGCTGCACCGCCGCCACGTCCACCTGGTGGTAGTGCAGCGCGTGCAGCGTGGCCGCGGTGGGGCTGGGCACCCACGCGGTGTTGGCGCCGGCTTTGGGGTGGGCGATTTTTTGCTCCAGCATCGCGCGCATCAGGTCCGGCATCGCCCACATGCCCTTGCCAATCTGCGCGCGCCCGCGCAGCCCGCACTTGAGGCCCACCAGCACGTTGTTGCGCTCGTAGGCCTGGATCCAGGCGCTGGCCTTCATGTCGTTCTTGCGGATCATCGGGCCAGCCAGCATCGCGGTGTGGATTTCGTCGCCGGTGCGGTCCAGGAACCCGGTGTTGATGAAGGCCACGCGGCTGGCGGCCGCGGCGATGCACGCCTTGAGGTTGACGCTGGTGCGGCGCTCCTCGTCCATGATGCCCAGTTTGACGGTGCTGTCCGGCAGGCCCAGCATCTGCTCGACGCGCGCAAACAACTCGGCCGCAAACGCCACCTCCTTGGGCCCGTGCATCTTCGGCTTGACGATGTAGATGCTGCCGGCGCGGCTGTTGCGGATCGGCTCGCCGCTGGGCAGCTTGCCGTGACCCTGCAGGTCGTGCAGCGCGATGGTGGTGGTGATCACCGCGTCCATGATGCCTTCGGGGATTTCGCGCACGGTGCCGTCGGCGTCGGTGTACAGGATCGCGGGGTTGGTCATCAGGTGGCCGACGTTGCGCACGAACAGCAGCGAACGCCCGGGCAACACCACCTCGCCCTGCCCGTCGGGCGCGGTGTAGCGGCGGTCCCCGTGCAGGCCGCGCGTGAGCGTGCGGCCGCCTTTGTCAAAGCTCTCGGTCAACCAGCCTTGCATCATGCCCAGCCAGTTGCGGTAGCCCAGCACCTTGTCCTCGGCGTCCACCGCGGCCACCGAGTCCTCCAGGTCCAGGATCGTGGACAGCGCCGCCTCCACCACCACGTCGCACACACCGGCGCGGTCGGTCGCGCCAATGGGGTGGTTGCGGTCGATGCGGATGTCCAGGTGCAGCCCATGGTGGCGCAGCAAGACCGACGACGGGGCCGAGGGCGCGCCATGGTACCCCACGAACTGCGCCGGATCCTTGAGCCCGGTCACCGCGCCACCGGCCAGCGTCACCTGCAGACCGCCATTCACCACCGCGTACGCCGTGGCGTCGGCATGCGAGCCCTGCGCCAGCGGGGCGGCCTGGTCCAGCACGCCGCGCGCGTAGGCAATCACCTTGGCGCCGCGCTTGTCGTTGTAGCCGGGGCCTTTGGCGCAGCCGTCGTCCTCGGGGATCACGTCGGTGCCGTACAGGGCGTCGTACAGACTGCCCCAGCGTGCGTTGGCGGCGTTGAGCGCGTAGCGAGCGTTGAGGATCGGCACCACCAACTGCGGGCCGGCTTGCGTCGCCAGCTCGGCGTCGACGTTGGCGGTGGTCACGCGCACCTCGCCGGGCGGGGGCACCAGGTAGCCGATCGTCTCCAAAAATTGGCGGTAACCGGCCATGTCGCGGATCGGGCCCGGGTTGGCGCTGTGCCACTTGTCCAGCTCGGCCTGCAGGCGGTCGCGCTCGGCCAGCAGCGCGCGGTTTTTCGGCGCCAGGTCGGCCACGATGGCGTCAAACCCGCGCCAGAAGCGCTCGCTGTCGATGCCGGTGCCCGGCAACACCTGCTCTTCGATAAAACGGTACAAGACGTCGGCCACCTGCAGGCGGCCCTTGGTCACGCGGGGCGTAGACATGGGTGCAATCTCCGTGATACAGGGCGGCGCAAGGCCGGATCAGGCGAACTTTAGCGCAAGCCAACATCACGATCGAGCCCCTATCAGGCCATAGACTCATGACTTTTAGTTGCATAATTTGGCATGGACAAGCTCAAGGCCATCGAAACCTTCGTCGCCGTGGCGCAGCGCGGCAGCCTGGCCGCCACCGCCCGCGCCGAAGGGGTGGTGCCGGCGGTCATCGGGCGACGGCTCGACGCGCTGGAGGAGCACCTGGGCGTCAAGCTGCTCGTGCGCACCACGCGGCGGCTGACGCTCACGCCGGAGGGCAGCGCCTTTTTGGAAGACTGCCAGCGCCTGCTGGCCGACCTGGCGCAGGCCGAAGCCAATGTCAGCGCCGGCGGCAGCCGGGTGCGCGGCCACCTGCGCGTAACCGCCCCGGCGGGCTTTGGGCGCCGCCGCGTCGCGCCGCTGGTGCCGCTCTTTCGGCAACAGTACCCGGAGGTCACCGTGTCGCTCAACCTCAGCGACCGCGTGGTGGACCTGGTGGCCGAGGGCTACGACTGTGCGGTACGGGTCGGCGACTTGCCCGACTCGTCACTGGTCAGCGTCAGACTGGCCGACAACCGCCGCCTGGTCGTGGCGGCCCCCGACTACCTGCGCCGCCGCGGCACCCCGCAAACGCCGCACGACCTGCTGCAGCACGACTGCCTGCTGCTGTCGTCCGAGGCGTCGCAAACGCGCGGCTGGGCCTTCACCGTCCCGGACGAAGCCGGCCGCCGCAAGGTGATCCACATTCGCCCGCGCGGCCCGCTGGACTGCACCGACGGTCAGGTGTTGTACGAATGGTGCCTGGCCGGCCTGGGCCTGGCATGGCGCAGCACCTGGGAAGTGCAGGCCGACCTCGACGCCGGCCGCCTGGTCGCCGTGCTGGACGATTACGCCGCCCCCCCCAATGGCATCTACGCCGTCTTCCCCACCGCCCGCCACCTGCCGCGGCGCGTGCGGGCCTGGATCGATTTTCTAAAGGACCACTATGGGCGGGCGGAGTTTTGGGGGGCCAACAAGTCCCTTTGATTCCTGCTCCAAATGAAAAGCCCAGCAAGCAAGCTTGCTGGGCGGATACAGGCTTTCGCCTTTATTGTAGCAACGGCTCTCACCCCGGATAGCTACAATGGCCGCATTATAAGGGAGATTCGTCGTGAGCCACAACAAGACACCGGAAAGTCTGGTCTTCGGATTCGACATCGGCATCGCCTCGGTCGGCTGGTGCGTGCTATCCGACACTCGTATCGTCGATCTTGGCGTGCGCTGCTTCGACAAGGCCGAAACCGCCAAGGACGGCGAGCCGCTGAATTTAGCGCGGCGCATCGCGCGCTTGATGCGCCGCCGGCTGCGCCGCCGTGCCTGGCGGCTGGTGAAGCTCGCCCGCCTGCTCAAGCGCGAGGGCTTGATCGCCCACCTCGACGAGGTACGCAGCCCCGCGCCCGTCTCGCCCTGGCGGCTGCGTGTCGAAGGGCTGGATCGCCGTTTGACGAGCGAAGAATGGGCGCGGGTGCTCTACCACCTCTGTAAGCACCGCGGCTTTCATTGGCTAAGCCGTGCCGAAGAGAAGAAGGCCGAAGGCGACAAGAAGGAAGGCGGCAAGGTCAAAGAGGGGCTCGCCAACACCCAGCGCCGCATGAAGGAGAAAAACTATCGAACCGCCGCCGAGATGGTGCTGGCCGAATTCCCGGACGCCTGGCGCAACAAGGCCGGCGCCTATGACAAGTCGCTCTCCCGCGCTCTATTGGCGGACGAACTGGCCCTGTTGTTCCAGCGCCAGCGCGAACTCGGCAACCCACATGCCGGTACGGCGTTGGAGGCGAAGATTCTCGGCACGGGCAACAGGAAGAGCGGCATCTTCTGGGAGCAAAAGCCGCCGCTGTCGGGCGAGGCGCTGCTCAAGATGCTGGGCCGCTGCACCCTCGAGAGAACGGGCGGGCCTGATGGCAAGGGCGAATACCGCGCGCCGAAGGCGAGCTTTACCGCCGAGCGCCACGTGTGGCTGACGCGCCTCAACAACCTGCGCCTCGTCGTCGATGGCGTCACCCGGCCGCTCACCGAGGCCGAACGGCAGATCATTTTGCCGCTACCTTACCGGCAAGCGGGCGACTTCAAGTACGAACACGTGCGCAAGGCGCTCACCAAGGCGGGGCTTGGCGATTTCACCTTCGCTGGCGTCAATGAGGACAAGGAAAAAGACGTGCTCGTCAAACTGCCCGCATGGCAGACGCTGCGTAAGGCGATGAAAGACAAGGGGCTCGAAACCGAGTGGGAGGGCCTGGCCGGGCGTGCCATTGGTGGCGACCCGGCGATGCTCGATGCCATCGCCTGGGTGCTCTCCGTCTTCAAGGACGGCGCCGAGGTCGAGGCCGAGCTCGCCAAGCTGAACCTACCGGGCGGCGAGAAGATGATCGAGGCGCTCTCGGAGGTGAGTTTCGACAAGTTCCACAACCTCTCGCTCAAGGCACTCCGAAAGATCGTGCCGCACATGGAGGGCGGCCTGCGCTACGACGAGGCCTGCCAGGCGGCCGGCTACCACCACAGCCAGCCGCAGGCTGGCGAGGGGAAAAAATCGCGCTTCCTGCCGCCGCTCTATTCCGGCCGCGACAAGGATGGCCGGATGATCTTCAATGACCGCTTGGACGTGCCGCGTAATCCCGTCGTGCTGCGCGCACTCAACCAGGCGCGCAAGGTGATGAATGCCTTGATCCGGGAATACGGCTCGCCTGCGGCCGTGCACATCGAGATGGCGCGCGACCTCTCACGGCCCTTTGACGAGCGCAACAAGATCCGAAAGGCGCAGGAGGAATACCGCGAGAAGAACGAAAAAGACAAAGCCGCCTTCGCCGCCGAATACGGCATCGCCGCGAAAAGCCGCGAGTTCGAGAAGTTCCAACTCTACCGCGAGCAGCAGGGCAAATGCGCCTACTCGCTCAAGCCGCTCGATCTGCACCGCGTGATCTTCGAGCCCGGTTATGCCGAGGTGGACCATGTCCTGCCCTATTCGCGCAGCTTCGACGACGGCAAGAACAACAAGGTGCTCTCGCTCACCGAGGAAAACCGTAACAAGGGCAACCGCACGCCCTACGAATACCTGATGGCGATCGACCCCTCGGGCGAGCGTTGGCGCGAGTTCGCCGCCTTTGTCGAAGCGAACAAGAACTACCGCCTCGCCAAACGCCAGCGTCTGTTGCGCAAGGATTTCACGGGCAAGGCCGCCGAGGAGTTCCGCGAGCGCAACCTGAACGACACGCGCTATATCTGCCGCTTCTTCAAGAACTGGGTCGAAAATCATCTTCAGCTCGCCGAAAAGGTCGAGGCCGACGGCACGGTGTTGCCCGTTGCCAAGCGCTGCGTGGTGTTGAACGGCCAGACCACCGCCTTCCTGCGCGCTCGCTGGGGCTTGCTGAAGATCCGCAGCGAGAGCGACCGCCACCATGCCCTCGACGCCGCCGTCGTCGCCGCTTGCAGCCACAGCATGGTCAAGCGTCTCGCCGATTATTCGCGGCGCAGGGAACTCGAAAACCTGCGCGCCGGCTTCCCCGACCCCGAGACCGGCGAAATCCTCGATCCGGCGATGTTCCAGCGCCTCGCCGAACATTTCCCCGAGCCTTGGCCGCATTTCCGCCAAGAGTTGCAGGCGCGCTTATTCGTGGACGACGCGGAGGAGCTACGCACTCGCCTGGAGGTGTTTGGCACCTATTCCAAGGAGGCGCTCGCCGCCGTGCGGCCGCTGTTCGTCTCGCGCGCGCCGCAGCGGCGAAATGGCGGCGCGGCGCATAAGGACACCATCTATGCTCAGCCTGAACGCTTGAAGGCCCAAGGCGGCGTGACACAGCGCGTGCCGCTGGCGAGCCTCAAGCTCGCCGACCTCGACAAGCTGATCGACCCGCACCGCAACGAGAAGCTCTACGCCGCGATCCGCGCGCGGCTCGAAGCGCACGGCGGCAAGGGTGAGAAGGCCTTCCCGCCCGACAACCCGCTGCGCAAACCCGACCGTGACGGCAACCCGACCGGCCCGATCGTGCGCACCGTGACGCTGGTGATCGACAAGCTCTCGGGCATTCCCATGCGCGGCGGCATCGCCAAGAACGACACCATGCTGCGCGTCGACGTCTTCCGCCACAAGAAGGACGGCAAATTCCATCTCGTGCCAATCTACGTGCATCACGCGGCGATCTACCGGCGAACCGGCGAGCTGCCAAACCGGGCGATCGTCGCGTTCAAGGATGAGGAGGACTGGACGCTGATCGATGACCAGAATTTCGACTTTCTGTTTTCTGCGCACCCCAATGATTTTTTACGTATCGCTTTGAAACAGGAAGTACTCTCAGGCTATTTCGCCAGCTGCGACCGTTCGACTGGAAATATCGGCCTTTGGGCGCATGACCGCAACTCCGGTGTCGGCAAGGATGGCTTCATCCGCACCGGCGTAAAAACCGCAACTGCTTTCGAGAAATTCCACGTCGACGTCCTCGGCAACCTCTACCCCGCGCCGAAGGAGGTGCGCCGTGGTCTGGCGTAGCGTGATGATCTCGCGTCCGGCGCGGCTGCGGCGGGCGCATTATTCGCTCGCCATCGAGCAGGAAGAAACCGCCTTCGTGCCCTTCGAGGACATCGCGGTGATCGTGCTCAATCACCGCGAGATCACGCTCACGCACCCGGTGTTGTCGGCTTGCGCCGAATACGGGATCGGCCTTTATGCGACCGGGCACAATCACCAACCCGCAGGCATCTTTTTGCCTTTTCTTTCGCACTCGCGCAGCACGCGCATGATGCGCAAACAATTGGGCATTTCAAAACCAACGGCCAAGCAAGCCTGGGCCGAGATCGTGCGGCGCAAAATCGAAAACCAAGCCGCCTGCCTGGCGCTGAGCGCTCGCGCAGGCGCGGAGCGCTTGGCTTCTCATGCCCGCCGCGTGCGCTCAGGCGACCCCGATAATCTGGAGGCGCAAGCCGCGGCGTTTTATTTCGCCCAGCTATTTGGCAACGCTTTCAATCGCGCCGACGCGCATTGGACGAATGCCGCCCTCGATTATGGCTATGCCGTGTTGCGTGGCGCGATAACCCGCGGCTTGGTCGCGCACGGGCTGCACCCTAGCATCGGGCTGTTTCACGATAGCGAACAAAATGCCTTCAACCTGGCGGACGATTTGATCGAGCCGTTTCGGCCTCTTGTCGATCTGCATGTGGCGCAACACCCGGCGAGCACCACCGGAGATCTGACCCCAAGCGACAAAGAGGCCCTGGTGGCGCTGCTCAATGTGGATGTCGACATGCCTCAAGGGCAAATGTCCGTGCTGTCTGCCATCGAATATGCGGTCGAGGGCTTGGTCCGGGTCTATGAGGGCAAAGCCAAAGGTCTGGATCTACCCCGGCTGCTCGGCTTACAGCGTCACCGGCTGGAATACTGATGAGCGGCGAGACGAGGCGATACATGCGGCTGCTCGTCTTTTTCGACCTGCCCATGGTGACCAAGACCGAAAAGCGCGCCTACGTGCAGTTTCGTAGATTTTTGCTCAACGACGGCTACGACATGATCCAGTGGTCGGTGTATGGCAGGATACTGAATGGCATTGATGCAGAGAGCAAACACCTGGCACGCCTGATACAAAATCTGCCATCGCGCGGCTCGGTCCGGTGCATGACAGTAACGGAACGACAGTACGCCGGCATACGCTTGCTTGTTGGCAAGCCAGTTTCTCAAGAAAAAAACGTTACTGCCTCTCAGCTACTCCTTTTTTAGAAAAATTGAACAACGGCGCAAACTGGCTAAGTCACGCCCTGACAACGAGTTACGTGACGGGTATTGTAGCCATCCGGGGTGAGAGAGGGAGCTACAACAAGCGGGGCCGGGCCGTGCTGCCTTCTGGCATTGTAGCCATCCGGGGTGAGAGAGGGAGCTACAACCATCGACGGCACAAGCCGGGACAACGGCCGATTGTAGCCATCCGGGGTGAGAGAGGGAGCTACAACCGTCTCGCCGTAGCGGATGCGCTCGCGGCTATTGTAGCCATCCGGGGTGAGAGAGGGAGCTACAACAGATTTTCACCTGGCCGGACGATTGATGAATTTCAACCGTTTGCAGCACTCATTTTACCTTCGCACGCTTCAAACCATCGTTCTGCTTGTGATTTGCAATATGGCAACCACTTGCGCTGCCACAGAACAGCCGAATATCGGTCTACACGAAACGTGTCGCAAAGGCGATAGTCGATCGTTGTGCGTCGGCCTATCGTGGTGGACATGAACACCCCCCTCGCCATCCCCAGCCGCCAGGGCCAGGTCAGCGACGCCGAATGGCAGGTACGCATGGATTTGGCAGCCGCCTACCGGTTGGTGGCCGCCTTTCACTGGGACGACCTGGTTTTTACCCACATCACGGCGCGCGTACCGGGGACGGACGACCAGTTTTTGATCAACCCGTATGGCCTGCTGTTCGAGGAGATCACCGCGTCCAGCCTCATCAAGATCGACCTGCAGGGCAACAAGCTGGACGACAGCCCTTACCCGGTCAACCCGGCCGGCTTCACCATCCACAGCGCCATCCACGCGGCACGCCACGATGCGCAGTGCGTGCTGCATACGCACACGCTCAACGGCGTGGCGGTTTCGGCGCAAAAACAGGGGGTGCTGCCGCTGTCGCAGCAGTCGATCTTCGTGCTGGCCAGCCTGGCCTACCACGACTACGAAGGCGTGGCGCTGCGCGAGGACGAAAAGGCCCGGCTGGTGGCAGACCTGGGCGATGCGCATTTTTTGATGCTGCGCAACCACGGCCTGCTGACGCTGGGGCCGTCCGTAGCCGATGCCTTTCTGTCGATGTACCTGTTCGAAGCGGTGTGTGCGATTCAGGTGCGGGCGCAGGCGGGCGGCGGCGAGCTGATCCCCATCGACCCCGCCATCATCGGCACCGCCCAGGCCCAAGCCCGGCAGGTGACGCGCGGCCAGGGTGCGGGGGCGCTGACGTGGCCGGGCTTGTTGCGCCGGCTGGATCGGATCAATCCGGGCTATCGCCAATGAGCAGCGCCTCGCCGCGCCCCGCCGCAGCCACCACCCGCCCGTCCGCCGCCACCAGGCGGCTCAGCCCCCCATACCGCGTGTCGCCTTCCGCCCCGCAGGCGTTGGCGTAGGCGATGACCACGCGCGACTCGGCGGCCAAGCGCGGCAGCGTCAGGCACGGCGCGTCGTCGTAGGGCAGCATGTTGGCCGTGGGCACCAAAATCACGCGCGCCCCCTGCGCCGCTAGGGCGCGAACAGCGGCACGCTGCTCTACGTCGTAGCAGATCAACAGGCCGATGCGCCAGCCTTCCCAGTCAAACGGGGTACCCACTTCCTCGCCCGGCGAGAAGCGCTCGGCGTCTGCCGCGCCGAAAAGGTGCACTTTGCGGTGCACCCCCAGCCGCCGCCCGTCGGGGCCGATGGCTTGCGCTGCGTTGTAGGGTCGAGCGCCCGCGGGGTGCGACTCGGGCCAGCCATAGACGATGCCCAGGCGATGGCGCTGTGCGATGGCCGCGACCGCCTGCGCCCAGGGGCCGTCAGCCGGTTGCGCAAGCGCAGCCAACTGCGCGGGATCGATCATGTAGCCCGTCATCAACATTTCGGGCGTGACCAGCCAGTGCGCGCCGTGTTGCGCGGCTTGTGCTGCTGCGGCATCCAGGCACGCCAGTGCATGGCCGGCGTTTCCAGGCGAGGGGTGGGGCGTTTGCCAGAGGGCAATACGCAGCGATTGCGCTGGCCGCGCGTGGTCGTTCTCCGTTTGCATCCGTGCGTCCATGTCTGCAAGCGTAGCGCAACCTGTTTCCGGCAGATTCCCTCCGTGCACGGTGTCAATCCGGCAGCGCCACGGGCCCGATGTGGGGGTACCAATCGCCAGGGCCGGGGTTGTCCGGATGGCTGGCGCCCCCCAGGTGGCGCACGATGCCCCACACCGCGTTGAGGGCCGTTTGCACCGCGCCTTCCACCCACGCCGGCGTGAAGGAAATGTCGTCGCCCGCCAAGAAAATACCGCGCTCGCGCTCGGGCAGCGCGTCCTGCATGAAATGCCCGTACATCCGGTGGTTGTAGCGATAGTGGCCGGGTAGCGCCCCTTTGAAGGCGCCCAAAAAGTAGGGGTCGGCTTCCCACGAAATGGTGATCGGGTCACCGATGATATGGCTGGCGATGTCGACGTCGGGGTAGATCTTGCGCAGCGCGTCGAGCGCGAGTTGCACGCGCTTCGTGCTGTCGTAGGGCAGCATCTTGAGCGCGTCGCTCATCCACGCATACGACAAGCAGATGACGCCGGGCTTATCGGGCCCGTTGTCGAACAGATAGGTGCCGCGCGTGAGGCGGTCGGCGAGCGTCATGCCCATCACCGGCCAGCCGTTGGCGCGCAGGTCGTTCCAAAACGGGCGATCGACCATCACGAAGGTCTTGGACGACTGCATGTAGCGCGTGCGGTCCAGCGCCATCCAGAGTTTGTGCGAAAACAGCGACTCCTCGCACGCGATCTGTGTCGTGAGCAGCCAGCTCTGGCACGTGACCAACACCGCGTCGTAGCGGCGCGTCGTGCCCCAGGTGTCGGTCACTTCCAGCTGGCCGTTGCCCCCACGCTGGATGGCGCGCACTCCCGGGCGCGGTGCCCCGTGGTGCAGGCGGGCCAGCGTGGTGCCCTGCGGCCAGTGCTCGATGCGCGCCGGCGCGTGCTGCCAAAGGCCCATGGGCACCTGTTGCACACCGCCGACGATGTAGTGTTGGTTTTCGTCGCAACCGGTGAGCACGACGCGCAGGATTTCGAGCATGGAGTTGGGAAAGTCCGAATCCCACCCCCCGGTGCCAAAGCCCACCTGCCCAAACACCTCGCGGTGGTGAAAGCTCAAGCGACGAAACGCACTCGATTGCGCGACAAAGTCGTAGAACGTGCGGTCGTCCCAGCGCGGCACCAGCGCATCCCACAGCGCCTTGACCCGCTCCACGTCACGCTCGCGCATGGCGGTTTGCAGCGCGGTAAAACCCGCGCCCTCCTCCAGCGCGTCGGCCCAGGCTTGCGCCACCTCCTGGAACAGCGGTGGCAGATCCTGCAGCGTGCGCGCCCAGTGGGTCTGGCCCTCCAGATCGATAACGGTGCAGTTGGCCGCGGGCGTCAACGGGTTGGGGAACGGCCGGCTGCCCAACCCCAACAGATGGACGTAGTGGTAAAAACCCGTGGAGGACAGCGGGAAACGCATGCCGCCCAGCTCGGCAATCGCGCCCTGCCCGCCCTCGAAGGGCTGCGAGCGCAACCGCCCGCCCATGCGCGAGGCCTCGTACACCACGGGCTTGAGGCCCAGCTTCATCAGCTCATACGCCGCGGTCAGCCCCGCCATGCCGGCGCCGACGACGGCCACCTCGGTGCCGTAACGGCTAACCGGGACGCGGCCCAAACCGGCGTGGTGAGTGAGCCATTCGTCATAGGCGAAGGGAAAATCCGGGCCGAAGATCGTGATCGGTGCGTCGGGCGCGCGGCGCTGGGGCACGCGCAGGGTCATCGTGGACATGGGTCGTCTCCTCCTCAGATTCCATCATTCGAACAGGCTGATGAACAGGGCCGCTGCCGTGCCCCACATCATCAGGGCCACAAGGCCGTCGAGTGCGCGCCAGACCTTGAGCGAATTCAGCCGCCGCCCGAGCCAAAACGCCGCGCCGCCCAACAGCAAGAACCACACCACCGAGCCGGTCGCTGCCCCCAGGCCGAAGATGGGCTGCTGCGCGCCCCACGCCAACGACGCGGTACCGATGAGGACGGCCGTGTCCAGCCAGGCGTGCGGGTTGAGCCAGGAAAACGCCAGCGCGGCCCCGACGGCCTGCAGCGCACTGGTCGGCTGCGCGGCCGGCGTACCGATGGCGGGCACCTGGGGTGCCGCCGGCCCATACCAGAAGCGCCGCGCCGCTTGGTAACCATAGACGAGCAGGAACAAGATCCCCGCCCCGATCAACGCGCCGTGCAGCTTGTCCGACAAGCCGCCCAACTGCGCCAGGCCGGCCACGCCCAGGGCGATGAGCACGATGTCGGCCACCGCGCACGTGGCCACGGTCAGCCACAGGTGGCGCCGCTGCAAGCCGGTACGGATGACATGCGCATTTTGCGGGCCGATGGCCATGATGAGCGACAGGCTCATCACCAGGCCGGCGGTGAAGCTGGGGGCAGTCAAGATCATCGGCAGCACTCCTCTCGTTACACGCGAGTGTGCTCCCGACGCGCTACGGCATTAAGTATTTCAAAACGAACTTTACCTCATCAAGTTATTTTTTATTTGACCTCAAGCCACGCCGCGCGGGTTTGGGAGGGCGTCTCGCCGAAGAGCGTCTTGTACTCCCGTCCGAAGTGGCCCATGTGCCAAAAGCCCCAGCGAGCAGCGATCTCGGTGATGGTGTGCTGCGCCTCCAGCGGGCTTTGCAGGGCACGGCGGACAGCGTTGAGGCGGACCTCGCGCAGGTATGCAGCAGGGCTGATACCCATGACCTCGTGAAAACAGTTCTGCAACGTGCGCCGCGTCACGTGAAGAGCAGCGCACAGCGCTGTCAAATGGCTGAAGTCCTGCGGTCGCTCCAATATCAGCTCGCGCGCGCGCCGCACGAGAGTAAGGCGACGATGATGTCGCCCCACCATCACGGGCTGGACCTCTCGGGGTACCGCCAAGTCGCAGACAACCGTGAGCACCGCATGGTGTAACGCCTGGCGGCTGGCGTCGTGGCTCAAAACCTCTGGCGTACGTTCGACATTACTGAGCACCTCGCGCAGCAAACCGGTCAATCGCTGGCGCTGGGCAATGGTGAGGTGCTGCAACTGCATGCCAGACCATCCCGTGCTCGCAAACGACTGGCCGGTGCCGCACTCACCTCTCCCATCTCGCCAGTGCAGATGGCGCATCATGTCGCGGCCGTCCAAGACCACTCCGTAAAGGCCAACCCCTGCCGGCACGAAAAGGTCGAAAACCTGGTCATCGTTCGCCCACATCCACTGTTGGCTATCAACACTGCGGCCCATGTAGCGCAGACCCTGGGTATCCTCTGGCACGGGCATGCCAATCCACACCCCGCCCGACCAGGGGCGGCAATGCTGGGCCGTCGCGCAAGAAGCCCATTCTTCGAACACCTGCAGCCCAGGGGCGGCGACCTCCCGCACGACACCGCTGAAAACCCCGCGCGACACTTGCTCGTACTGCTGCTCCCAGGCGGACAGGTGGCTTGCATGCACATGCACGTCACTTGTGCGCTTGACACAAAACTGTGCAACCGAACTCGGCCCGGCCTCTTGGCTCACCCTGGCGTGCTCCATAGTGGTGCGATCTTTGGCAGATGAGCTCAAAGTATCAAGAACCATGCCAGACCCTGCGTAAGGGATAACCCTTAGCAACACTATCCCGTTTCGGAAAATTTTCGGCCACATCGTGTTTTTGCTCAAACGGGATACCGTCGTCGCGACTCCCTAGACCATGATCTGTCTCGGACGTCGTCGGGGACACTAGCAGATGCCCCCGCCCCCTTATTATCAATGTGAGGTTTGTCATGGCATCACCACATACACCGTCTGTCCATGTCTCGCGCGAGCTCAAACCCGTACTCGGCGTGTTTTCACTTTGGGGTATCGCCGTTGGCTTGGTTATATCGGGTGAGTACTTCGGGTGGAGTTACGGTTGGGCTACCGCGGGCACGCTGGGATTCTTGGTCGCCACCGCCTTCGTAGCCCTGATGTACACCACCTTCATTTTCAGTTTTACCGAGCTATCGACGGCCATCCCGCACGCGGGTGGTCCGTTTGCCTACGCCCGACGGGCATTTGGCCCCGCTGGTGGCTACATCGCTGGGTTTGCCACTCTGGTGGAGTTCGTATTCGCGCCGCCCGCGATCTCACTGGCTATCGGCGCCTATCTCAACGTGCAGTTTCCCGCGCTTGACCCCAAAATCGCTGCGGTAGCCGCTTACGTCGTCTTTATTACGCTCAATGCCATTGGCGTGGGGATCGCCGCCACCTTTGAGCTATTTGTTACCCTACTTGCGGTCATCGAGCTGCTGGTTTTTGCGGGCGTCGTGGCCCCTGGATGGTCGCTCACCAATTTTGTCGCCAACGGCTGGGCTGGCAGCGATAGATTCACCTGGGCGACAGTCGGCGGCATATTTGCAGCGATTCCTTTTGCGATTTGGTTTTTCCTTGCAATCGAAGGCGCGGCCATGGCAGCCGAAGAGGCCCGCGACCCCCAACGGACCATCCCGATTGCTTATATCGCGGGCATCCTGACGTTGGTGGCACTCGCCTTTCTGGTCATGATCATGGCCGGCGGCATTGGTGATTGGCGAACTCTATCAAACATCAACGATCCGTTGCCGCAAGCCATGAAAATCGTGGTTGGCGACAACAGCGCATGGCTGCACATGCTGGTTTGGATCGGCTTGTTCGGATTGATCGCTTCCTTTCACGGCATCATACTGGGATACTCGCGGCAAATATATGCCCTCGCGCGCGCTGGTTTTCTTCCACCGTTTTTCGCCAAGGTGCACCCTCGTTTTCGCACACCCGTTCGAGCCTTGATCGGTGGGGGTGTCGTGGGCATCTTAGCGGTATTCAGCGATGAATGGATCACGTTTGGTGGGCAGCCACTTACTGCGAACATCGTAACGATGGCGGTTTTGGGCGCCTTGGTTATGTATATCGTTTCTATGGCGAGCCTGTTCAAGTTGCGTTCGACCGAACCCGGATTGCATCGAACCTTTCGGGCACCATTTTATCCGATTTTCCCAGCGCTCGCCCTCGGCAGCGGAATCATTTGCCTAATCGCAGTGATTTATTACAACCCGGCCCTTTCACTGCTTTTTACTGTACTGGCGGCGGCTGGATATGTTTATTTCCGTTTTACTCAGAACCAACGCCTCAACGCCGCTTATGATGAAATGCTGGTCGGCACCAACGAACGTCTCGACACCGACAGCGCTGCCACCGACATTGGCGACATCGCTTTACCCAACGCCCAAAAGGTTCGGTGATCGTCATGCACTACCAGGTCGATCTTGCGGGTGTTCGCTATCGCTTCGCGTCCTTGCGCGAGGTCATGGCGAAGGCGAGCCCACCGAGATCTGGAGATCAACTGGCCGGCGTGGCAGCGACGAGCGAACAGGAGCGTATGGCGGCGCGCTGGGTGCTGTCTGAGGTGCCCCTGCGGCAATTTCTCGAAGAACCACTGATCCCCTATGAGTCGGATGAGGTCACCCGGCTGATCATCGATACACACGATGAATCAGCGTTCGAGCCCGTCTCGACACAAACGGTTGGTGAATTTCGGGATTGGCTGCTCAGCGAGGCGGCGACACCAGTGGCGCTAAAAAGGCTTGCACCTGGTCTTACGCCCGAGATGGTTGCCGCAGTTAGTAAGCTGATGCGCAATCAGGATTTAATGATCGTCGCGAAGCGCTGCTCCGTCGTCACCCGCTTCCGAAACACATTAGGGTTACCCGGACACCTGGCAGTGCGACTGCAGCCGAATCATCCGACCGATGATCCCGCGGGCATTTTGGCCAGCATCATCGACGGGTTGCTGCTTGGCGCCGGCGACGCCGTCATTGGCGTCAATCCCGTATCGGACAGCATCGCCGATTTGGTACGGTTGCAACACATGTTGGCAGAAGTCATCGAACGTGGCAACATCCCCACCCAGAGCTGCGTATTGACCCACGTCACCAACACCATGCAAGCAATACAGATGGGCGCTCCCGTGGACTTGGTGTTTCAGTCGATTGGCGGCACAGAGCAGACGAACCGCTCCTTTGGAATCGATCTGGCTCTGCTCGACGAGGCGCATTCCATGGCGCTGGCGCTGCGGCGCGGAACGGTGGGAGATAACGTCATGTATTTTGAGACCGGGCAAGGCAGCGCACTCTCTGCCAACGCCCATCATGGCGTCGATCAGCAAACGTGCGAAGCACGTGCGTATGCAGTAGCGCGGCGCTATCACCCACTGCTCGTCAACACGGTTGTTGGATTCATCGGGCCCGAATACCTCTTCGACGGCAAGCAAATCATTCGTGCCGGACTCGAGGATCATTTTTGTGGGAAATTACTCGGCCTCCCCATGGGCTGCGATATCTGTTATACCAACCACGCAGAGGCGGATCAAAACGACATGGACAACCTGCTCGTGTTGTTGGCTTGCGCTGGGGTCCATTTCATTATTGGCGTACCCGGGGCTGATGACGTGATGCTGAACTACCAAAGCACATCGTTCCACGATGCTCTGGCCGTGAGAGATTTACTGCAACTGCGGCGTGCCCCGGAATTCGACGAATGGCTACGCAACATGGGCGTCGTCGACGAGACCGGGCGCCTTTTGCCCGCGCGCGTCGCGCCTGCGCTTGCACAAACGTTGTGGACCTTGCCTCAACCCGACCGATGACAGCCCCCCCATCACGTCCCGAGCTCTCTTCGAGCATCGTCGCTACGGACACGCCGTGGGAGGTGCTCAAGCGTTTCACCCCTGCGCGTATCGCATTGGGGAGGTGCGGGTCCAGCCTACCCAGTCGGCAGGTCTTGGCGTTTGGGCTGGCGCATGCTCAAGCTCGGGATGCCATACACTTGCCCTTGGACGTCAAGGCACTGGCGGCTGCGCTCACCACAGACGGCTGGCCCGCGCCGCTGTGCGTGCACACCCGCGCGCCCGATCGCCAAAGCTACCTTTTGCGTCCCGATTGGGGACGCCGACTTGACGACGCGAGCGTGGGAGTCTTACAAGACGCTCGCCGCCGTACCGAGGCCTCGGACTTGGTGCTCGTGATAGGGGATGGGTTATCGGCGCTGGGCGTACAACGGTACACCCCCGCGCTACTGAGGGCAATACGCGACGCACTGGACCGCACTTGGCGAGTCGCGCCCTTGGTCATCGTCCAACAAGCGCGCGTTGCCGCCGGCGATGAAGTTGGCGAGTTGCTCGGCGCAGGGATGGTGGCGATGATCATCGGTGAACGTCCTGGTCTGAGCTCGCCCGACAGCGTAGGAATCTACCTCACCCTTCGGCCACGCGTGGGCTGCACCGATGCGCAGCGCAACTGTATCTCAAATATACGTGTCGGTGGTCAGGACGTCGTAACCGCCGCACGACGATTTGCCTGGCTGGCTCAAGAGGCGCGCCGGTTACAAACTACCGGCGTTGGATTGAAGGATCACAGCGGATTGCCACTGATAGGTGTCTTCAGCGAAGAGCCGCGGCGTGCATGACGAGCCGTTTGCGCCTGTGCTTGTCGCGCTCGATCGGACACGATTGCGCCCCGTCGTCACATAACTGTCACAACACTACTTTACCCTACATTATGTGATCACTTGCGTTCGGTTTTGCCGACTTCAACCGCTCAGGAGACCAACATGCCCAACAGACGCTCATCACTGAAACGCCTAGTATGGCTCGCCGCCATCTGCCTGTCACCCATGGCCGCATCGGCCAACGAAAAGGTCCTGCGCCTGCTCACTTGGGCCGACTACGCCCCCAAAGAAGTGGTCGAGCAATTCACCAGAGAAACGGGCATCAAGGTTGAGATTACACTATCCAACAATGAGGAGATGATTTCTAAGCTACGTGCAACAGGGGGGGCGGGATTCGATCTTGCCCAGCCAAGCCAGGATCGCGTTGCTGGCCCACAAGCGGAGTTCGGACTTTACAAACCGCTGGATCTATCCAAAATCCAGACGGATCGCTTCATTCCAGCCATGCTGGAGGCAACCAAAAAGAACACCACGGTTCAAGGTAAAGTTTATGCAGTTCCTCATATTTGGGGCACTGATGGCCTGGTGGTAAATACCAAACTTGCTCCGCAGGTAAAAGACTATGCCGACCTGTGCCAAGAAGCGTACAGCGGCAAGGTTTCAATGCGGCTCAAGCGCCCGACACTGATCGCGTTTGCGTTTGCTTCAGGCAGAGATCCATTTGCTCTTTACAGCGATCCCAAAGCATACTCGGTGCTCATGGATGAAGTCGGCAAAACCCTCATGGCGTGCAAAAAGCATGTCAAGTTTTACTGGGATAACAAGGACCAATTGCTGACTAGTATGCGCTCCGGAGAGCTGGTCGCTGCCATGATGTGGGATACTGGCGGCTGGGCCCTGAATCGTACCCAACCCGACATCCGATACCTTGCGCCCAAATCCGGCGCCCTCGGCTGGATCGACACGTACGCCATCCCCGCCAAGGGCCGCAATGACGAGGCTGCGTACGCTTGGATCAACTTTAACATGCGGCCTGAAATTGCCGCCAAAGTAGCGCGCTCGGCTGGTAATTTTACAGCTGCAAAGGGAGGTGACACCGACGTCGATCCGGTTCTAAAGCGGCAGTTCAACGAAAGTTTCCCGGAAGCTGCGTTGCAGAACATCAAGTGGTATCCAGCGGTCCCTGCCGGACTGGAGGATATCGAGGGACGTGTTCTTGACCGCATCAAAGCTGCGCGTTGAGGCGCCATGACAGAAAAAGATTCGAGGACCATCTGCGATCTCGAGGTACGCGCCGTAGGCAAGAAGTACGGCGCGTTTGTTGCTGTTCGAGACGTCAGCTTCACAGTGCCGAAGAGCGAGTTTTTCTCCATTCTGGGGCCCTCGGGTTGCGGAAAAACGACGCTGTTGCGAATGATCGCTGGCTTCGTCGAACCCGATACTGGTGACATTCTGATCAAAGGGCAGTCCATGCGTGGCGTAGCGCCGAATCGGCGACCTGCACACATGGTGTTTCAACATCTCGCGTTGTTTCCCATGATGAGCGTGGGAGAAAACGTCGCATACGGACTACGCCGGCGGGGTTTATCGGCAAGAGAAGCCCGCCAGCGCTCGGCTTCGATGCTCGCCCGGGTCGGATTACCGGGCAGCCAGGACAAGCGCGTTGATCAGCTCTCCGGCGGCCAAAAACAACGGGTGGCATTAGCCCGCGCACTGGTGCTCGAACCAGCGTTGTTGTTGCTCGATGAGCCATTGGGCGCACTCGATATGCAGTTGCGCGAATACATGAAACTGGAGCTCAAGCAATTGCAAGCGGAGGTGGGAACTACGTTCGTCTACATCACACACGATCAAAGCGAAGCACTGGTCATGTCTGATCAGGTGGCGGTCATGAGGCGCGGACAGTTCGAGCAAATTGGCACCCCACGACAACTGTATTTCGAACCCCGAACCGCATTCGTTGCCAGTTTCGTCGGCCACAACAATCGGCTGCGAGTCGAGGTCGTGCAGCAGCATGGTGATCTGGTGCTCTTGCAGCATCCCGAGGGCTGTCAGTCCTGGGCGCGAGCAATGCAGTCGCTGTATCCTGGGCAAGCGGCTTGGACGTTTGTGCGGCCGGAAGTGATCGAACTGCTGAACTCGCCTCCCGACGGGCGACCATTTTGGCCGGTTCAGGTTCAAATGGTTTGGTTCGACGGCAACAACACCACCGTCGAGGTACGGCACGAAAGTGTGGACGTGTCACTGCGAGTGGCGTTACCCATGACCGGTCAGTGGAACAATTTGAGGCCCGGGGCGTCCCTATTCGTCGCTTGGCGCCCAGAGAACGCGTGGGCTTTTGCTCGCGGAGGCGACGAATGACAAAGCCCGACTGGAGCGGATTGACAATCGGGCTGCTACTTGCCCCGGTGTTGTTGTGGTTGGTGGGGCTGCTCGTTTTGCCCCACATAGAATTGCTGATTCTATCGTTGCAGGCCCGCGTCGCCCCAGGAGAATACGTCTGGAGTCTGCAACAGTACGACACTTTTTTTTCCGAACCGTTATATTGGCACACATTTATTCGGACAGCGGTCATGTCGTTATTAGCGACAGTATTGACACTGTTACTGGCATTCCCGGTTGCATGGATGATCGCCAAAGAGGTTCGCCCCGATACGCGTGCGGGTCTCACGTTGCTCGTGCTCACTCCATTTTGGGTCAGCGAGCTGGTTCGAACCATAGGCTGGCTCATACTGCTGCATCCCAAGGGTGTCGTTGCCCAAGGTGTGCGTGCGCTAGGATTGACTGAACAACCTCCGGAACTGCTATACCGTGATATCACGATTTTACTGGGTTTGGTTTATGGCTCTTTACTGTTTATGGTGGTTCCACTCGTCAACAGTTTAGGAAATCTGGACGACAGCATAATTGAAGCGGCCTACGATCTGGGCGGCTCGCCAATCAATATCCTGTGGCAGATCGTTTTGCCGCATGCCGCACCGGGCATTACGGCAGGCTCTATCGTCGTGTTCATGTTGTGCTTGGGGAATTATCTAACGCCTACCTTGCTTGGCGGCAAAGATGCGCTGTGGTTTACCGAGCAGATTTATACCCAGTTCATCACCCGCTTCAACTGGAATCAGGGAGCTGCTTTTGGATTTTTGCTGCTTGCACTGTCGACCACCATGGTGTGGCTAGGCCTGCGCCTGACGGGGCAGCGTCTCAACTACGTCATGCAGACTCAAAAATGATCCCGACTCTCCCCGCCGCTTGGCGCTGGCGCTGGGCCTTGTCTGTTTACACAGCAGCATTCTTGATATTCCTATTGCTGCCACTGTGCGTGGTGGCCTTGTTTGCGTTTAATGATGCGTCGCACCCCAGCCCTCCATGGATGGGATGGACACTTGACTGGTTCATCGGACAAGGGGGCGAACGCGTCGGCCTCTTGAACGATCGAGAATTGCTGCGTGGGCTGGGAGTCAGCACCTGGGTAGCAACCTGGGTGTCGCTGCTATCCGTCATCGTCGGTACTTGCAACGCGTGGGTGCTGGAACGCGTGGCGCTGCCGGGCAAAGCTGCTTTGGGATTGTTGACCTTGGCACCTTTGGTCATACCGGGTGTCGTGCTAGGTATCTCTATACTTGCCCTCGCCAGCCGAATCGCCAACGCGCTGGAGGGATGGATGGGCTGGGAGATCGAATGGCTACGGCCCGGATTACCTTTAGTCATCCTGGGGCAATTTAGCTATATCACGACCATTGCAACACTGACCGTGGCCGCGCGCCTGCGGCGCATGGATCGCACATGGGAGGAAGCGGCGCACGATCTAGGAGCAACCCGGTGGGCGGTGTGGTGGACAATCACGTTTCCGTACTTACGCCCAGCCATGCTGGGGGCTGCTGCGATGGCGTTCGTGATGTCGTTCGAGAACTTCAACACCACGCTCATGCTGGTGGGCTCTGAGCCGCCGCTGACTATTTTGATGTACGGGCGCATGCGCGAAGGTTCTACCCCGGTGCTCAACGCGGTCAGCCTCCTATTGATGTTGGGCTCAGCGGCTGTGGCACTTCTTTCGTTTGGTCGCAGCCGAAGTAGCGCGTAAAGCCCCGTTCATCCGCATGACATGCTCGACGCTCGCCAACTGCAAGCCCTATCCGCCGTGGTCGAACACGGCAGTTTTTCCGCAGCGGCCAAGGCCCTGGCCCTGACGGTGGCGGCGGTGTCGCTGCGCGTTCGCGCGCTGGAGACCCAGCTGGGCCAGCGGTTGGTGGTGCGCGGCAAACAAGTGCGCGCCACCCCGGCTGGCCAGGCGTTGCTGGCGCACGTCAAGCAGGTGCAGCTGATGGAGGCCGACTTGCTGGAGCGGCTGCGCGGCAGCGACGACCAGCGCTGGCAAAGCGTGCCGGTGGCGATCAACGCCGACTCGGCAGCCGCGTGGTTCCTGCCCGGCGTGGCCGATCTACTGGCGCGCCAGCGTCTGTTGCTCGATCTGACCATCGACGACCAGGACCACACGCACGAGCTGCTCAAAAACGGCACCGTCATCGGCTGCGTGACCACACGCGCCGACCCCATGCGCGGCTGCGTCGCCGAACCGCTGGGCATCATGCGCTACCGCTGTGTCGCCGCACCGGCGGTGGTCGCGCGCGCCCGCACGCCGCAAGGGCGGTTGACGCCGCACCGGCTGCTGGCGCTGCCCGCCGTCATCTTCAACCGCAAAGACGCGCTGCAGGACGTGTGGCTGGAGCGCCACTTCGGGCTGCGGCAGGCACGCTACCCCCGCCACTTCACGCCAGCGGTGGACGCCTTCGAGCGCGTCATCGAGCTAGGCCTGGGCTGGGGCATGGTGCCCGAACTGCACTTGGCCCAACGCACGGGTAAACCCCCGCTGGAGGAGGTCATCCCCGACGCGGTGGTGGACGTGGCGCTTTACTGGCAGCACTGGGAGCGCGAGCCCCCCACCGCGCAGCGGCTCACCCGTGCAATCCGTGACGCGGCGCGCGCGGCGCTGCTGCCACTGCCCGCGCCCCATGAGACACAAGGTTGATGCCACCGCGCTACAGTGCAGGCTTGTCTCATCGACGACGCACCGACCATGGAACCGACCGCTCGCAATGTGCTGGGAGGGCCGCTGCGCGCCTGCTCCTACGACCCGCTGACGGGCTATTTTCGCGATGGCTGCTGCCACAC
The DNA here is from genome assembly GCF_007556585.1 of Tepidimonas aquatica. Lineage (GTDB taxonomy): Bacteria > Pseudomonadota > Gammaproteobacteria > Burkholderiales > Burkholderiaceae_C > Tepidimonas > Tepidimonas aquatica. The sequence goes on from NZ_VJNA01000007.1 coordinate 72,940, forward strand.
CGGCCCGCACGATGCGGGCCGTCACGTCATCTGCGCCAAGGTGACGGCCGAGTTCCTGGCGTTTTCCCTGGAACGCGGCAACGACCTCGTCACCCCACGGCCCGAATGGCGCTTCGCCGGCCTGAAGCCGGGCGACCGCTGGTGCCTGTGCGCGCTGCGCTGGAAAGAGGCGCTGCAAGCGGGCGTGGCGCCGCCGGTCATCCTCGAAGCAACCCACGAAGCCGCGCTGCAGGTGGTCAGCCTGGCCGAGCTGCAGGCCCACGCCTGGCACCCGGCCGGCACCTGAAGGCGGCCCCGCGCAGGCGCCGCCGTTGCGCTAGCATGGCGGCGATGGAGACCTCACCGCCCCCCACCGAAGCGCCGCTGGCTGGCGATGGCGCGATCCGTCGCCCGGGCCTGCACGGCTCGTGGCCCGAGATGACCTACGCGGGCGTGCTCAGTTTCATGCGCCGCACCTACACGCGCGAGCTGGCCGGCGCCGACGTCGTCGTCAGCGGTGTACCGCTGGACATTGCCACCACCTACCGCCCCGGCGCGCGGTTGGGGCCAGCGGCCATCCGCGCCGCCAGCGTGCAGCTGGCCGAGCTCAAACCCTTCCCGTGGGGGTTCGACCCGTTCGAGACGCTGGCGGTCGTGGACGCGGGTGACTGCTGGCTCGACCCGCACCACCCGCACACCGTGCCGGGCGCCATCCGCGACCACGCGCGGCGCATCCTGGCCAGCGGCGCGCGCATGCTGACCTTCGGCGGCGACCACTTCATCACCTACCCGCTGCTGCAGGCCCACGCCGAGCGGCTGGGTCAGCCGCTGGCGTTGATCCACTTCGACGCCCACTGCGACACCTGGCCTGACGACAGCCCCGACGCGCTCAACCACGGCACGATGTTTTACAAGGCGGTGCGCGAAGGGCTGATCGACCCCGCGCACTCGGTGCAAATCGGCATCCGCACCTGGAACGACGACTTCATGGGCCTGCACGTCCTGGACGCGCCCACGGTGCACGCGCGCGGCGCCGACTGGACGCTGCGACAGGTGCTGGCCATCGTCGGCGATCGTCCAGCCTACGTGACCTTCGACATCGACTGCCTGGACCCCGCGCACGCGCCCGGCACGGGCACGCCGGTGGCCGGGGGGTTGAGCAGCGCGCAGGCGCTGCACATCGTGCGCGGGCTGGTGCCGCTGCATTTGGCGGGCATGGACGTGGTGGAAGTGGCCCCGCCGTACGACCACGCCGACATCACCGCGCTGGCCGCGGCCCACGTGGCGTGCGATCTGCTGTGCGTGCTGGCGGCGCAGCGCCGCGCGCGCGGCTGAACGCCCCACGAGGGGCGGCCTACAATCGGCCCCCATGCTGCACGTCCACAACGAACTGCTGGCGGCGCTGGCCGACACGCTTGACGCCCTGCACCCGGGCGCGGGCCAGCGCGCCGCCTTCGAACAACCCAAAGTCGCCGCGCACGGCGACCTGGCCATCACGGCCGCGCTGCAACTGGCCAAACCGCTGGGCACGCCACCGCGCGCGCTGGCGCAAACCCTGGTGCAGCGGCTGCAAGACACCCCCGCGTTCGCCCGCTGGGTGGCAGCGCTGGACATCGCCGGCCCAGGCTTCATCAACCTGCGCCTCAAGCCGCAGGCCAAACAGCAAACGGTGCGCGAGATTTTGCGCGAGGGCCCGCGCTGGGGCTGCCAGCCGCCCCGCGGCGAACGCGTCATCGTCGAATTCGTCTCGGCCAACCCCACCGGGCCGCTGCACGTGGGCCACGGGCGCCAAGCCGCGCTGGGCGACGCCATTTGCAACCTGCTGCAGACCCAGGGCTGGCAGGTGCACCGCGAGTTTTACTACAACGACGCTGGCGCACAAATCGACAACCTCACGCGCTCGGTACAGGCGCGCGCGCGCGGCCTCAAACCCGGCGACCCCGGCTGGCCCGAAGCGGCCTACAACGGAGACTACATCCAGGACGTTGCCGACGCGTTCCTGGCGCGCGCCACCGTGCAGGCGGCGGATCGCACCGTCACCGCCAGCGGCGACGCCGAGGACTGGGACGGCATCCGCGACTTTGCCGTGGCCTACCTGCGCCGCGAGCAGGACCTGGACCTCCAAGCGTTCGAGGTGCGCTTCGACCAGTACTACCTCGAGTCCAGCCTGTACAGCAGCGGGCGCGTGGCGCAGACGGTGCAGCGGCTCATCGAATCCGGCCACACCTACGAGGCCGACGGCGCGCTGTGGCTGCGCACCACCACCTGGGGCGACGACAAAGACCGCGTGATGCGCAAGTCCGACGGCAGCTACACCTACTTCGTGCCGGACGTGGCCTACCACGTCACCAAGTGGGAGCGCGGCTTTGCCAAAGCCGTCAACATCCAGGGCACCGACCACCACGGCACCATCGCGCGCGTGCGCGCCGGGCTGCAGGCGCTGGGCCTCGGCATCCCCCAGGGCTACCCCGACTACGTGCTGCACACCATGGTGCGCGTGGTGCGCGGCGGGCAAGAGGTCAAGATCAGCAAGCGCGCCGGCAGCTACGTGACGCTGCGCGACCTCATCGAGTGGACCAGCAAGGACGCGGTGCGCTTCTTTTTCCTCAGCCGCAAGCCCGACACCGAGTACACCTTCGACGTCGACCTGGCCATCCAGCAAAACAACGACAACCCGGTGTACTACGTGCAGTACGCGCACGCGCGCATCTGCTCGGTGCTGGCGCAGTGGGGCGGCGACGAAGCCACGCTGGCCGACGTGGCGCTGGACGCGCTGGCCAGCGCCCCCGCGCAGGCGCTGATGCTGGAGCTGGCGCGCTGGCCGCAGGTGATGGCGGCGGCCGCGACCGACTTTGCCCCGCACGACGTCACGTTCTACCTGCGCGAGCTGGCCGCCGCTTACCACCGCTACTACGATGCCGAGCGCATCCTGGTGGACGACGAGCCGACCCGCCTGGCCCGTCTGGCGCTGGTGGCGGCCACCGCGCAGGTGCTGCGCACCGGCCTAGGGCTGCTGGGCGTCAGCGCCCCGCGTTCGATGTGAGCCTTCGCAAGGAAACGACCGCCATGCCACGCGTCCCCCCGCGCCCCCACGTTCATGGCCCCCAACGCACCCGCGGCGGCACGCTGCTGGGGTTTTTCCTCGGCCTGCTGGTGGGCGTCGGGGCCGCTTTGGCGGTGGCCTTGTACGTGACCAAAGTGCCCATCCCGCTGGTGGACCGCGGCGTGCAGCGCAAGCCCATCCAGCCCGACACCGAAGCCGAGCGTCTGCGCGGCTGGAACCCCAACGCGGGGTTGAGCAACACCAAACCAGCGGCCAGCGCCCCGTCCGATGCGCCCACCGACACCCCCTCCGGCCCCGCTCGCGACAACGCCGGCGCGCCGGCGACCGACGCCACCCGCGACCCCATCGCCGAATTGATCCGCCAGCGCACCCAGGGTGACGGCGGCAGCGCCGCCGCGGCGGCCGACCCGTTTGTGTACTACGTGCAGGTGGGGGCGTTTCGCTCCGCCGACGAAGCCGAGGCGCAGCGCGCGCGGCTGGCGCTGCAGGGCTTCGATGCCAAGGTCAGCGAGCGCGAGCAGGGCGGCCAGCGCGTCTGGCGTGTGCGCCTGGGGCCGTTCAACACCAAGGTCGACGCCGAGCTGATGCAGGAAAAACTGCGCGGCAAGCAGTTCGAAACGGCGCTGGTGCGCGTGCAGCGCTAAAAGCGCGGCGGAACCTGCGCGCGCCCGGCGTGCTCCAACCCTACCATCGAAACGACCACCTCAACCACCATGCAGCGACGCGACTTTCACCGTTACACCCTGGCCGGCGCCGCGCTGACCGCCACCCCGCTCGTCTGGGCCCAGTCGGGCACCCTGCGCGAAGGCACCGACTACCGTACGCTGGGCAAACCGGTGCCGGTCGACACCGGCCCTGGGCAGGTCGAGGTGCTGGAGTTTTTCTCCTACAGCTGCATCCACTGCTACCGCTTCGAGCCGTTGATGACGGCCTGGATGCGCAAGCTGCCCAAAGAAATCGTCGTGCGGCGCGTGCCGGTGGGCTTCAACGCCGCCTTCGAGCCGCTGCAACGCCTGTATTACACGCTGGAGGCGCTGGGCCGTCTGGGGGACTTGCACGAGGCCGCGTTCAAGGCCTTTCACGACGAGCGCGTGCGCTTCAACGGTCTGGACGTGGCCGCCGACTGGGCCGCGCGCCGTGGCGTGGACCGCCAAGCGTTCACGCAGACCTGGCAGTCGTTTGGCGTCAGTGGCAAGGTCAAGCGTGCGCTGCAACTGCAAGATGCCTACGAGGTCGACGCCACCCCGTCGCTGGGCATCGCGGGGCGTTACCTGGTGCCCGGCCAGGCCGAGCGCACCCTCATCATCGCCGACGCCCTGATTGCGCGCGTGCGGCAGGCTTGATGGCGGCGGCGGGCATGGCACAATCGGTCGGCCACGACCGAGGAGCAAAAACCGTGCCCACCGTGCCCCCGCCACGCCGCTGGCTCGTGCTGCTGGCCCTGTGCGCCGCCTGCGGCGCCCGCGCCGAGCTGGCCGACCGCCAGGCCCCGATGAACATCGAAGCCGATGCGCTGCGCTACGACGAAGCGCGCCGCGTCAGCCTGTTCAGCGGCAACGTCGCCATCAGCAAAGGCACGATCCGCATCCGCGCCCAGCAGGTGGAAGTGCGCCAGGACGACCAAGGCCTGCAGCACGGCGTGGCGCTGGGCGCCCCGGGCCAGCGGGCGTTTTACCGCCAAAAGCGCGAAGGCGTCGACGAATGGATCGAGGGCGAGGCGCAGCGCATCGAGTACGACGGCGCCGCCGACCGCGTGACGCTGCGTGGCGACGCCGAGCTGCGCCGCTACCGTGGCACCGTGCTGGCCGACCGCAGCAGCGGCGCCGTCATCGTGTACGACAACCGCGCCCAGACCTTCAGCGTCGACGGTGCGCCCGCCGGCGGCGGTGGCAGCGGGGCGCGGGTGCGCGCCACCCTGACCCCGCGCAGCGCCGACGTGGCCGCGCAACAACCCGCGCCCAGCGGCGTCGTCCCGCCCGCGCTGCAACCCAGCACCGCGCCGGAGCGCCGCCCATGAGCAGCAGCCCGCCCAACCACGGCGCCGCATCGCTGCTGCGCGTGCAGGGCCTGCGCAAACGCTACCGCGCGCGCACCGTCGTGCACGACGTCTCGCTGCAGGTGCGCGCCGGCGAAGTGGTGGGGCTGCTGGGCCCCAACGGCGCCGGCAAAACGACGTCGTTTTACATGATCGTCGGGTTGGTGCGCGCCGACGCCGGGCAGATCTGGATCGACGACCAGCCGGTGCAGCACCTGCCCATCCACCGGCGCGCGCGTCTGGGGTTGGGCTACCTGCCGCAAGAAGCGTCGATTTTTCGCAAGCTGACGGTGGAGCAAAACGTGCGCGCGGTGCTGGAACTGCAGCGCGACGCCGACGGCCGTCCGCTGCCCGAGGCCGAGTTGCGCCAGCGGCTGGACACGTTGCTGGCGGAGCTGCACGTGGACCACCTGCGCGACGTGCCGGCGCCGGCCTTGTCCGGCGGCGAGCGCCGGCGGGTCGAAATCGCCCGCGCGCTGGCGGCGCAGCCACGCTTTATCCTGCTGGACGAGCCGTTTGCCGGCGTCGACCCGATCGCCGTCATCGACATCCAGCGCGTCATCGGGTTTCTCAAAGCGCGCGGCATCGGCGTGCTGATCACCGACCACAACGTGCGCGAAACGCTGGGCATCTGCGACCACGCCTACATCATCAGCGAAGGGCGGGTGCTGGCGCACGGCACGCCCGCGCACATCGTCGACCACGCCGACGTGCGCCGCGTGTACCTTGGCGAGCACTTCCGTTTGTAGCGATGGTGACGCGCGGCACCCTTGGGCTGCGCATGGCGCAGCAACTAACCCTGACACCGCAGCTGCAACAATCGCTGCGGTTGCTGCAGCTGTCGGCGCTGGAGCTGGCGCAGGAAGTCGAACAGATGCTGGCCGACAACCCGCTGCTGGAGCGGGCCGACGACGACGTGCACGACGCGGCGCCCTCCGACGACGCCGCGACCGAGGCGGCGGCGCCCTTGCAGGACGACGCCACCGAACCCGAGACCGCGGCGCTGCCGCACGACAGCGATGCCGGCGACCCGCTGGACAGCTACAGCGTCATCGAGGCCGACGTGCCGCTGGCCGAGGCCGACTGGAGCACGCAGCTGGACGACGACAGCGGCGGCTGGCGCGCTGACGACCCCGCCGACGCACCCGCGCCCAGCCCCCTTGCCACCGAGGCGGGACCAGGCCGCGACGGCCGTTGGGACGACGACGAGCTGCCCAGCGCCGCCGAGCGCACCCCCCAGCCCGAACGGCTGCAAGACCACCTGCACACGCAGGCGTTGGCGCTGCACCTGACGGCCGAGGAACGCGCCGCGCTGCATTTTTTGATCGAATCGCTCAACGACGACGGCTACCTCGACGAACCGCTGGAGGCGCTGGCGGCGGTGCTGCTGGCGCGCGGCGGCCACGACGACCCCGAGCAGGCCGACGCGCTGCTGGCGCTGCTACGGCGCGCGCTGGGTTGGCTGCAGGCGATGGACCCGCCGGGTGTGGGCGCGCGCGACTTGGCCGAATGCCTGCGGCTGCAACTGCGCCAGCAACCCGACGACCCCGCCACGCGCGCCGCGCTGGCGCTGTGCGCGCAACCGCTGGAGTGGATCGCACGCCGCGACCTGCGCCGCCTGGGCAGCGCCACCGGACTGCCCCCCGAGGCGGTGCGCGCCGGCCTGCAGCGTCTCGCGCAGCTGGAACCCAAGCCGGGGCGGCGCTTTGCCGACGTCGAGCGGCTGGCCATCGTGCCGGACGTGCTGGTCACCGTGCAGGGCACGCGCTTTGACGTGCAGCTCAACCCCGCGGTGCAGCCGCGCCTGCGCATCCACGACGCCTACGTGCGCGCGCTGCGTCAACACCGCCACGGCGACTTGCAGCAGCGCTTGCAAGAGGCGCGCTGGTTCATCAAAAACCTGCAGCAACGCGGTGAAACGCTGCTGCGCGTGGCGCGCGCCATCGTGCAGCAACAGCGCAGCTTCTTTTTGCACGGCGAAGTCGGCATGCGCCCGCTGGTGCTGCGCGACATCGCCACCGAGCTGGGCTTGCACGAATCCACCGTCAGCCGCGTCACCACCGCCAAATACATGGCCACGCCGCGCGGCACGTTCGAGCTGAAGTATTTCTTTGGCTCGGCGCTGGGCACCGACAGTGGCGACGGCGCCTCCAGCACCGCGGTGCGGGCCCTCATCCGCCAGATGATCGCCGACGAAGACCCGGCCCACCCCTTGAGCGACGCCCAAATCGCCGAGCGGCTCAAGGAGCACGGCATCGAATGCGCGCGGCGCACGGTGGCCAAATACCGCGAGGCGCTGCGCATCCCCACCGCCACGCTGCGCCGCGCGCGCTGAACCTGCATGTCCACCCTCAACCTGTACCTGAACGCCCCGGGCGGCGCCGCCGAGCTGCTGGCGCACGAGACCGCCACCCTGACCGGCCAGCCGCTGGCGGCGCTACACGTGCAGCGCAGCGGCGTGGCCCTGCGCGCCGACTGGGACGCGGTGATGCGGCTGAACCTGCACAGCCGCATCGCCCAGCGCGTGCTGGTGCAACTGGGCCAAGCCCCTTACCGCAGCGAAGACGACGTCTACGCCGCCGCCGCCAGCGTCCCCTGGGAAGACTGGTTCACGCCCCGCCACACGATCAAGGTCGAGGTCACCGCGCAGCGCAGCCCGCTGCGCAGCGTGCAGTTTGCCGCGCTGCGTGTCAAGGACGCGGTGTGCGATCGCCTGCGCCAGCGCTGCGGCGCGCGCCCCAGCGTCGACACCGCACGGCCCGATGTGCGGCTGCATCTGCACCTGCAGGCCGAGCAGCTGACCTTGCTGCTGGACACCTCGGGCGAGCCGCTGTTCAAGCGCGGCTGGCGCGAGGACAAAGGCGACGCGCCGCTGAAGGAAACGCTGGCCGCGGCGGTGCTGGCGGCCACGGGCTACACCGCGGCCTGCGCGTCGGGCGACCCGCCACCGTTGGTGGACCCATTTTGCGGCAGCGGCACGCTGCCGATCGAGGCGGCCCAGATCGCGCTGCGCATGGCGCCGGGGCGTGCGCGCCGTTTCGCCTTCGAGCGGCTGCTGCCGCACGACGCGGCGCGCTGGCAAGCGTTGCGCGAGGCCGCCCGCGCCGCCGAGCGCGCGTGGGACGGCGCGCTCGGCCCACTGGTGTGGGGCAGCGACGTGGCCTTCCGCATGGTGGATTTTGCACGCCGCAACGCCGCCCGCGCGGGCGTGGCCGACGCGGTGGCGCTGCGCGGCGGCGACGCGCTGCAGCGCCTGCCGCCCACCGCCACGCCGGGCCTGTTGGTGCTCAACCCGCCCTACGGCGAGCGCATCGGCGCCGCCGGCGTGGCCGGCGCGCTGGGCGCGGACGTGTTTTTCGAACGCCTGGCCGCGCAATGGAAGACGCATTGGGGCGGCTGGACCGCATGGATCCTCAGCGCCGACCGCGACCTGCCACGGCGGCTGCGCCTGCAGGCCAGCCGGCGCATCGTGCTGTTCAATGGCCCCATCGAGTGCCGGCTGATGCGGTTCGACCTTCAGGCCAAAAAAGCTAAAAATGATTGAGCACGAGATGACACTGCCAGAACTGTTGCCATCATACGACACCGCCTGTCCCCGAGTCAGGCAGCGCTGTCAGCTTGTGGTAAATTAATGGGTGAGGCCTACGCGCCTCCCCGCTTTTCCTCCCTGAGCGGGTGCCTTTGTGTGTGACAGCATAAGGCTTGAACCCCCGGCTGCAACCGCATCCGGGGGTCTTTTTTCACACGCGCTCCAGCACCAACGCGATGCCTTGACCAACCCCAATGCACATCGTGCACAGCGCGTAGCGCCCGCCGCTGCGGTGCAACTGGTTGACCGCCGTCGTCACCAGGCGGGCGCCGCTGGCCCCCAGCGGGTGCCCCAGCGCGATCGCCCCGCCGTTGGGGTTGACGCGCGGGTCGTCGTCGGGCAAACCCAGCAGGCGCAGCACCGCCAGCGCCTGCGCCGCGAAGGCCTCGTTGAGCTCGATGACGTCGATCTGATCCAGCGTCAGGCCCGTGAGCGCCAGCACCTTACGCGTGGCCGGCGCCGGGCCGATGCCCATGACGCGCGGCGGCACCCCCGCCACCGCCATGCCCACCACGCGCGCGCGCGGCGTCAAGCCGTGGCGGGCCGCCGCGGCCTCGCTGGCCAGCAGCAACGCGCAGGCGCCGTCGTTGACGCCGCTGGCGTTGCCCGCCGTCACGGTGCCGTCGGGTCGCACCACGCCTTTGAGCTTGGCCAGCGCCTCCAGGCTCGTGTCGCGCGGGTGCTCGTCGTGCGCCACCACGGTCGGCTCCCCCTTGCGCGCGGGGATCGTCACCGGCACGATTTCTTGTGCCAGCACCCCGGCTTGCTGCGCCGCCAGCGCCTTGCGCTGCGACGCCAGCGCAAAGCGGTCCTGATCCTCGCGCGCGATGCCGAACTCCGCGGCGACATTCTCCGCCGTCTCCGGCATCGAGTCGGTGCCGTGCAGAGCCTGCATGCGCGGGTTGACGAAGCGCCAGCCGATCGTCGTGTCGTAGACCGCATTCGTGCGGGCGAACGCCGTCTCGGCCTTCGGCATCACGAACGGCGCGCGGCTCATGCTCTCGACACCGCCGGCGATCATCAGTTCGGCCTCGCCGGCGCGGATGGCGCGCGCGGCGCTGCCCACCGCATCCAGGCCCGAACCGCACAAACGGTTGACGGTGGCGCCGGGCACCTCGACCGGCAGGCCCGCCAGCAACGCCGCCATGCGCGCGACGTTGCGGTTGTCTTCGCCAGCCTGGTTGGCGCAGCCGTAGATGACGTCGCCCAGCGCGCCCCAATCGACGCGCGGGTTGCGCGCCATCAGCGCCTCGATCGGCTTGGCGGCCAGGTCATCGGTGCGCACACTGGACAGCGCGCCGCCGTAGCGGCCAATGGGGGTGCGGATGGCATCGCAGATGAAGGCATGGGTCATGGCACGGATCTCGGCATGGGGACGGTGGATGGAAATCAACCCACGCCCGGGCATCGGCACCGCACGGCCCGGCGCGCGGGTGGCGTTCAGGCGCGTTTGGCCACCAGGGTCAGGATGTCGTAGCTGGCCACCAGCTCACCGTGCTGGTTGGTCACCTCCACATCCCAAGCGACAACGCCTTGGCCGCGGCCCTGGGCGTCGGTCTTGGCGCGGTCGATCTTGCGCTTGCAGGTCAGGCGCGCTTGGATCGTGTCGCCGATGGCCACCGGCTTGACGAAACGCAGCGTGTCCAGCCCGTAGTTGGCCAGCACCGGCCCGGGCGCGGGCGACACGAACAGGCCCGCCGCCGCCGACAACACGAAGTAGCCGTGCGCGATGCGGCGCCCAAACGGCGACTCCTTGGCGGCGATGTCGTCGAAGTGCATGTAGAAGTAGTCGCCCGAAATGCCGCCAAAGGCGACGATGTCGGCCTCGGTCACGGTGCGGCGGTGCGTCAGCAGGCTCTCACCGACGCGCAGGTCTTCAAAGTACCGGCGGAACGGGTGCACGTCGGTCTCGATGCGCGCGGCGCCGCGCACGTACTCGCCGCTGATGGCCGCCAGCATCGTCGGCGAACCCTGCACCGCCGTGCGCTGCAGGTAATGCTTGACGGCGCGCAGGCCGCCCAGCTCCTCGCCGCCACCGGCGCGCCCGGGGCCGCCGTGCTTGAGGTGCGGCAGCGGCGAGCCGTGGCCGGTGGACTCGGGAGCCGCCTCGCGGTCCAGCACCAACAACCGACCGTGCCAGGCCGCCACCAGCGGCACCGCCCGCGCCGCGGTCAGCGGGTCGCGCGTGACCAGCGTGGCCACCAGGCTGCCGCGCCCGCGCGCGGCCAGCGCCAGCGCCTCGTCCAGGTCGTCGTAGGGCAGCAGCGTGCTCACCGGGCCAAAGGCCTCGACCTCGTGCACAGCGTCGTGGGCGTACGGGTCACGCGCCAGCAGCAGCGTCGGCGGGAAAAAGGCGCCGTCGGCCGTGCCCTCACCCTGCGGCGCAAAGTCGGGGCCGCCGTCCCACACCACCTCGGCGCCGGCGCGCAGCAGCGCCACGCGCTCGGCCACGTCGCGCTGCTGCGCGCGCGACGCCAACGCGCCCATACGCACCTCGGGCAGCGCCGGATCCCCCACCACCACCTTGGCCAGCCGGGCGCGCAGCCGCTCGGCCACGGCGTCCAGGTGCCGGCGCGGCACCAGCGCACGGCGGATCGCGGTGCACTTTTGGCCCGCCTTGACCGTCATTTCGCGCACAACCTCCTTGACGTAGAGGTCGAACTCCTCGTCGTCGGGCGTGACGTCGGGAGCCAGGATGGCACTGTTGAGCGAATCGGCCTCGGCGTTGAACGGGATGCTGCGCTGCACCAGGTTGGGGTGGGCGCGCAGCCGCGCGGCGGTGTCGGCGCTGCCGGTGAAGGTGACAACGTCTGGCTCCTGCAAGCGGTCGAGCAAGTCGCCCGTGCCGCCGATGATGAGCTGCAGGCTGCCTTCGGGCAGCAGGCCGCTGGCGACGATCAGCCGCACCAGCGCTTCGGTCAGGTAGCTGGTGGCGGTGGCGGGTTTGCCAATGCAGGGCATCCCCGCCAAAAAGGTGGGGGCGAATTTTTCCAGCAGGCCCCACACGGGGAAATTGAAGGCGTTGATGTGCACCGCCACGCCCGCACGCGGCACCAGCACGTGCGTGCCGGCAAAATGGCCTTGCTTGCCCAGCGGCACCACCGGGCCTTCGTGCAGCAGGTTGCCGCTGGGCAGCTCGTTGCTGCCTAGGCCAGCATAGGCGAACAGCGTGCCGATGCCGCCTTCGATGTCGATCCAGCTGTCGTTGCGCGTGGCCCCCGTGTAGGCCGACCAGGCGTAGAGCTGCTCCTTGTGCTCCATCAGGTATTTGCCCAGCGCCTTGAGGCGCTGGGCACGCTGCTGGAAGTCCAGCGCCAGCAGCGCGCCTTGCGCGCCGCGGGCGTGCGCCAGGGCCTCGGCAAAGTCGAGGGTCTCGGCGTGGGTGGCGGCCACCGGGCGGCCGTTGATGGCGCTGGCCAGCGTCTGGGCCGGCTGCACCCCCTGCCAGCGGCCGCCAAGGTAGCTCTGCAAAACGGGGATGGTGCTCATGGGGTCTGAGGTGGAGGGTTGACAAGCAAGATCAGGCCGCCGCGGCCGCACGCTGGCCGCCGATGCCCAGGTAGGTCTCGACGATGCGGCGGTCGTGCAGCAAGTCGGCGGCAGCGCCGTGCAGCGCGATGGCGCCCATCTCCAGCACGTAGCCGCGGTCGGCGATGTTGAGCGCCGCGCGCGCGTTTTGTTCGATCAGCAGCACCGACACGCCCAGCTCGCGCAGCCGTGCCACCGTGTGCAGCACCTCGCGCACGATCAGCGGCGCCAGCCCCAGCGAGGGCTCGTCCAGCATCAGCAGGCGCGGCTTGGCCATCAGCGCGCGGCCGATGGCCAGCATCTGGCGTTCGCCGCCCGACAACGTCGCGGCCAACTGCGCGCGGCGCTCGCGCAGGCGCGGGAAGATGGCAAACACCTCCTCCATGCGCTGGCGCTGCGTGCGGTCGCCCCGGCGCCAGCGGGCAAAGCCCCCCAGCAGCAGGTTGTCCTCGACCGACATCTCGCCAAACAGCTCGCGCTTTTCGGGCACCAGCGCCACCTCGCGCGCCACCATGCGCTCGACGCTGGGGCGCGGCACCACCTCGCCGTCCACCGCCAACTGGCCGCGCGAGGGCAGCAGGCCCATGGCGGCGTTGAGCAGCGTGGTCTTGCCCGCGCCGTTGGGGCCGATGACGGTGACGATTTCGCCTGGGTGCACGTCCAGGTCCACCTGGTGCAGCGCCTCCACCGGCCCGTACGAGACGCTGAAGCCGCGCAGTTGCAGCAGCGGGGTGCTCATGCCGCACCTCCGCTGAGCGCGTCGTCACCAAGGTAAGCCTGCAGCACGCGCGGGTCGCGCTGCACCTCGGCCGGGGTGCCGTGCGCGATGACGGTGCCAAAGTCCAGCACCGTGATGCGGTCGGCCAGGTTCATCACGAACTCCATGTCGTGCTCCACGATCAGGATGCCCAGGCCTTCGCGGCGCAGCTGGTCCAGCAGTTTGGCCAGCGCCTGTTTTTCCAGATGGCGCAGGCCCGCCGCCGGCTCGTCCAGCAACAGCAGCGCGGGCTGCCCGGCCAGGGCGCGGGCGATTTCGACGATGCGCTGCTGCCCCAGCGCCAGCGCCCCCGCGGGGGTGTGCGCGTGTTCGGTCAGGCCACAACGTTCGATCTGGCGCAGCGCCTCGGCCTGCAGCGCGGCTTCCTCGCGCCGGTCCAGCCGCAGCATGCTGGCCAGCCAGCCGCGCCGCCCGCGCAGGTGCGCGCCCAGCGCCACGTTGTCGAGCACGCTGCGCTGCCCCAGCAGGCGCACGTGCTGGAACGTGCGCCCCAGGCCGCGCGCCGCGAAGTCGCGCGACGGCCGCCCGGTCATGGGCTCGCCCAGCAGCCACACCTCGCCCTCGGTGGGGTCGTCCACCCCCGAGATCATGTTGAAAAACGTGCTCTTGCCCGCGCCGTTGGGGCCGATCAGCGCATGCACCTCGCCAGCGCGCACCTCCAGCGACACCTGGCTGTTGGCCACCAGACCGCCGAAGCGCTTGGTGACGTCGCGCGCCTGCACCAGCACCGTGCCCGGCGGCGGCAGCGTGCGTTGCGGCAGCGCGCTGGGTGGCGGCAGCCGCACCGGCGTCGGGTGCACCCCCAGCCGCCGTGCCCAGCCCGCCAGCGTGGGCCACAGCCCGTCGGCGTAGCGCTGCAGCACCACCATCATCAGCAGGCCAAAGATGATGATTTCGAAGTTACCGCTGGCCCCCAGCAGCCGCGGCAGCCAGTCCTGCAGCTGCTCCTTGAGCAGCGCGATCAGGGTGGCGCCCACCACCGCGCCCCACAGGTGGCCCGAGCCGCCCACCACCGCCATGAACAGGTACTCGATGCCGATGTTGATGTTGAACGGCGTGGGGTTGACGAAGCGCTGCAAGTGCGCGTACAACCAACCCGACAGCGCCGCCAGCAGCGCGGCGAGCAAAAACACCTGCGCGCGCAGCCGCCCGGTGTCCACGCCCATCGATTCGGCCATCAGGCGCCCGCTTTTGAGCGCGCGCACCGCACGGCCGGTACGCGAGTCCAGCAGGTTGTGCAGCGCCCACAGCGCCAGCAGCACCACGGCCCAGATCAGCAGCCCCAGCTCGCGCGGGTCGGCCAGTGTCCACGGCCCGACCTGCAGCGCGGCAATGCCGGTGATGCCCGTGTGCCCGCCCAAAAAGCCAAGGTTGCCAAACAGGAAATACAGGCTCAGCCCCCAGGCGATGGTGGCCAGCGGCAGGTAGTGCCCGCCCAGGCGCAGCGTCACCGCCCCGAGCGCCCCGGCCACCAGCGCCGTCAGCACCAGGCCCAGCGCCAGCCCCAACCACGGCAGCCACGCCGCCGGCACGCCTTGCAGCGCGGCGGCCACCTCCGGCGCGGCGCACACCCACGCGGTGGCGTACGCGCCCAGCCCCACGAACGCGGCCTGGCCGAACGAGGTCATGCCGCCCACACCGGTCAGCAGCACCAGCCCCAGCGCCACCAGCGCGTGCAGCCCGATGTAGTTGAGCAAGGTCACGGTGAAGGGGGACAGCCCACCCCACAGCGCCAGCAGCACCACCACCGCGGCCACCGTGACGGTGCGCGTGGTCAGCCAGGCGGGGCCGTTGCCGGTGGCCGCCGGCGCACGGGTTGCGGGGGCGCTCATTCTTCCTCCTCCACGTGGTGGCTGCGCAGCGAGCGCCACAGCAGCACCGGAATGATCAGCGTGAACACCAACACCTCCTTGAAGGCGCTGGCCCAAAACGAGGCAAACGCCTCCAACTGCCCCACCAGCACCGCCCCCAGCAGCGCCAGCGGGTAACTGGCCAGCCCGCCGACGATGGCCGCCACGAACCCTTTGAGGCCGACCAAAAAGCCGGTGTCGTAGTAAATCGTCGTGATCGGCGCGATCAGCAGCCCCGACACCGCGCCGATGAGCGCGGCCAGCGCAAAGCTGAGGTCGCCCGACAGTTCGGTGGGGATCCCCATCAGGCGCGCGCCGACGCGGTTGATGGCGGTGGCGCGCAGCGCCTTGCCCAGCAGCGTGCGCTCGAAAAAGGCAAACATCGCCAGCACCAGCAGCACCGTGACGCCCACCACCACCAGCGCCTGGCCTGGCACCGGGATGCCGGCCAGCTCCAGGCGCGCCTCGGAAAACGCCGGGGTACGCGAGCCTTCGGCGCCAAAAAGCCACAGCCCCAGGCCCATCAGCACGCCGTGCAGCGCCACCGACACGATCAGCAGCACCAGCACCGTGGCGTGCGCCAAGGGCCGAAACGCGAGCCGGTACGTCAGTGGCCCCAGCGGCGTGACCAGCAGCAGCACCGCCACGGCCTGCCCCAGCAGCGAGGTGGGCCGCCACCCCAGCAGCAGCGCCGCCGCCAGCCCCGGCAGCACCACGCACCACAGCGCGGTGGCCCACGGGTCCACCGTGGCGCCGCGGCGCCAGCGCCACAGCTCCAACAGCAGCACCGCCGCCGCCATCGCCAGCAGCAGCCACAGGATGCCCGGCGTGGCGCCGGCCTGCAGCGCCGCCATCGACAACGCCGCGTAGGCGACCAATTCCCCCTGGGGCACGAAGATCACGCGCGTGACCGAAAACACCAGCACCAGCGCCAGCGCCATCAGCGCGTACACAGCCCCGTTGACGATGCCGTCCTGGGCCAAAAAAAGGGCGATTTGCAAGTCCATCGGGCGACAGCCTCGGGGTCATCGAAAGGCGCGCCGCTGCACCGGCGCGGGACGCACCACCACGCGCGCGCAGGGCAACCCGCTGCGCCGCGGCTCAGGGCGTGTATTTCCAAGTGCCGTTTTCGATCTTGACCATCACGCGCGCGCGCTGGTCCAAGCCGGCGTGGTCGGTGGGCGACATGTTGAAGATGCCATGCACGCCGGCCACGTTGCGGACGTTTTCCAGCGCGTCGCGCAACGCGGCGCGGAATTCGGCCGTGCCGGGCTTGGCCTTTTTGAGCGCTTCGGGCACCGCCGCCTGCAGCAGCAAGCCGGCGTCCCAGGCGTGGCCGCCGAAGGTGGTCACGCTGCCCTTGCCATAGGCGTCCTCGTAGGCCTTGACGTACGCTTGGGCCGACTTCTTGACCGGGTGGTCTTGGGGCAGTTGGTCGGCCACCAGCATCGGGCCGGCGGGCAGCCACGTGCCCTCACAGTCCTTGCCGCACACGCGCAAAAAGTCGTTGTTGGCCACGCCGTGCGTTTGGTAGATCTTGCCGGTGTAGCCGCGCTCTTTGAACGTTTTTTGCGGCAGCGCCGCCGGCGTACCAGAGCCGGCGATCAGCACCGCGTCAGGCCGCGCCGACACGATCTTGAGCACCTGGCCGGTGACCGAGGTGTCGGTGCGGTTGTAGCGCTCGTTGGCCACGACCTGCAGCTTTTTCAGCCCGGCGGCCTTGGCAAACTCCTGGTACCAGCCTTCGCCGTAGGCGTCGGCAAAGCCGATGAAGGCCACGTTGCGCACACCGCTGTCGGCCATGTGCGTGGCGATGGCCACCGCCATCAGGATGTCGTTTTGCGGCGTCTTGAACACCCAGCGCTTTTTGTCGTCCAGCGGCTCGACGATGCGGGCCGAGGCGGCCAGCGAAATCATCGGCACCTTGGCCTCGGCCACGGCGTCGATCATAGCCAGCGAGTTGGGCGTGGTGGTGGAGCCGACGATGACGTCAACCTTGTTTTCGCTGATCAGCTTGCGCGTGTTGGTGATGGCGGCGGTGGTGTCGCTGGCGTCGTCGAGCACGACATAGTTGATTTTTTCACCGCCGATGGTTTTGGGCATCAGCGCCACGGTGTTTTTCTCCGGGATGCCCAGCGACGCCGCCGGCCCGGTGGTGGACAGCGTGACGCCGACGTTGATGTCGGCCCAGGCCGCGGTACTCAGGCCGGCGGTGGCCGCCAACGCGAGCAGGGTTTTGCGCAGTTTCATCAGAGGTCTCCTCAGGGGTGGCACGAAGTTGCACGAAGCAGCCGACTGCCTCGCATGGTTATGCGCCATAATATGCATGATAGTGCATGTCTCAGCGCTCGTCAAAGGTTAGCACGAGCCGCGGTGTGCAGGCCCGCGCCTGGCAGGTCAACACAAACCCGGCCGCCACCTCGGCGTCGGTGAGGCCGAAGTTGCGCTCCATCGTAACCTCGCCCTCCAGCACCTTGGCGCGGCAGGTGCTGCACACGCCGCCCTTGCACGAGTATGGCAGGTCCAGGCCCGCTTCCAGCGCCGCGTCGAGCACGGCTTCGCCGGCGGCCAGCGGCACCTCGTGCTGCTTGCCATCCAGCACCACGATGGCCTGCGCGGCGGCGTGCGCGGCGCGGCGCGCCTCGGCGGCGTCGACGTCGGCCTGCACCTTGGCCGCCTGCGCGGGGTCGGTGGTGAAGCGCTCGGTGCGGATCGCCTGCGCCGGCACACCGGCCTGCAGCAGCGCGCGCTCGGTGGCCTGGATCATCGCCTCGGGGCCGCAGATGAACACCTCGTCCATGCTGGCCGGCGGCAGCAGCGCGTCCATGATGGCGCGCACCTTGGCCTCGTCCAGCCGCCCCTGCAGCAGATCGACCTCCTGCGCCTGGCGCGACAGCACGTGGATCATCGTGAAGCGGTCGGGGTAGCGGTCCTTGAGGTCCTGCAGCGCCTCGTTGAACATGATGGTGGAGGTGCGCCGGTTGCCGTAGACCAGCGTGAACTTGGTGTGGGGCTGCTCTTCCAGCGTGCTGGCGACGATCGACAGAATCGGCGTGATGCCCGAGCCGGCCGCAAAGCCAACGCGGTGCAGGGCGCGCGGGCGCTGCACGGTGAAGCGCCCCTGCGGCGGCATCACCTCCAGCGTCTGGCCGGGCTGCACGGCGCGCACCGCCCAGTTGGAAAAGCGCCCACCCACCACCGGGCGGATGCCGATGTCGAGCTCGCCGGCGTGCTGCAGGCGCGAGCGCGGGCTGCAAATGGAGTAGTTGCGGCGCAGCTCCTGGCCGTCGACGGTGGCGCGCAGCGTCAGGTACTGGCCGGGCTCGAAACGGAAGGTTTCGCGCAGCGCGGGCGGCACCTCCAACGTGATGGCCACCGCACCGCCCGCTTCGGGGCTGACGCGCTTGACGGTGAGGGGATGAAAGCGGGCGATGCTCATGGCAGCCTCGGGCGGGGGGAGGTCAATGGGGTTTGAAATGGTCGAACGGCTCGTGGCAGTCCAGGCACTGCCACAGCGCTTTGCACGCGGTGGAGCCAAAGCGCGACACTTCGCGCGTGCGCGTCGAGCCGCAACGCGGACACGGCACGGGCGCGGGCGCACGCGGCACGAAACGCAGCACCTGCTCGCCCGCCGTGGGCGTGTCGGCGCAGCGCCCCGGCGGGGCGATGCCGTAGGCACGCAGCTTGGCGCGGGCCTGCTCGGTCATCCAGTCGGTGGTCCACGGCGGGGCCAGTTGCGTGGTGACGCGCGCCCGCACGCCCAGGCGCTGCAGCGTGGCGCGCACATCGTCTTCGATCTGCGCCATGGCCGGGCAGCCGCTGTAGGTGGGGGTGATGACGACCTCGACGCAGGTCGGGTCGTCGGCGGCGGCACGCACGGCGCGCACGATGCCCATGTCGGCCAGCGTGACGACCGGGATTTCGGGGTCGGTCAGCTCGGCCAACGCCGCGTGCACACGCACCAGCAGCGCGTCGTCCACGGGGGGCAGGGCGTTGGTGGGTGGCGCCATCGCGTGCCCTTGCCTCACCACTGCGCACCGGGGTGGGCGCGCGCCACCACCTGCAGCTCGCCCAGCAGGTAGCTCAGGTGCTCCGAATGCACGCCGAGCTTGCCTTGCGGCACGTGGCCTTGGTCGCTGGGCACGCGCAACGTGGCCTCGGCCAGGGTGGCCTCGACCGTGGCCTGCCACGGGGCGCGCAAGGCTGCCACGTCCACGCCCACACCGGCTTGCACGGCGGCGCGCTCCACGTCGCTGGAGGTCCAAAACTCCTGCGTGTACGGCATCAGGTGGCCCAACGCCGCCTGCATGCGTGCGTGCGACTCGTCAGTGCCGTCGCCCAGCCGCACCACCCACTCGCTGGCGTGGCGCAGGTGGTAGCGCGCCTCCTTGAGCGACTTGGCGGCGATCGCGGCCAGCGGCTCGTGGCGGCTGCCCTGCAGCGCGTCCCACAGCGGCACCATCAGCGCGCTGTACAGGAAGTTGCGCGCCAGGGTCACGCCCCAGTCCATGTCGCCCTGCGCGTAGCCGACGCGCGCCAGGCTGGCCGGCAGCTCCAGCAGCACGTAGTTGCGGAACTGGTGCGCGTCGCGCCAGTAGGCGTAGGTGTCTTCGGTGGCGTCGCCGCCTTGCAGGCGCGCCACCTCCTGGTACAGCAGCCGCGCCTGGCCGATCAGGTCCAGACTCTGGTTGGCCAGGGCCAGGTCTTCTTCCAGCACCGGCCCCACGCCGCACCACTGGCAGTTGCGTTGCGCCAGCACCAGGGCGTTGTCGCCCAGGTGCAGCAGGTACTCGGTCAGCACCGAGGTGTCCACGGCCAGCGTGTCCATCACATGTGCCCCACTTCGTCGGGGATGTCGTAGAAGGTCGGGTGGCGGTAGATCTTGTCCGCCGCCGGCTCAAAAAACTCACCCTTGTCGTCCGGGCGGCTGGCCACGATCGCGGCCGAGGGCACGACCCAGATGCTGACGCCTTCTTGGCGCCGGGTGTAGATGTCGCGCGCCATTTGCAGCGCGTGCGTGGCGTCGGCGGCGTGCAGGCTGCCGCAGTGTTTGTGTTCCAGGCCCTGCTTGCTGCGCACAAACACTTCCCACAGCGGCCAGTCTTTCAGCGCCGGGGCGGTGGTGTTGGGGGTGGTGTCGCTCATGGTGGGGGCGTCCTTGGGCGGGATGGGGGAATGAAACGCGGCAGCCCAGGGTTCACGCCGCGGCTTTCAGGGCGCGCTCGCGCTGCTTGCGCGCATGCGCCAGCGCTGCTTCGCGCACCCAGGCACCGTCGTGGTGGGCCTTGATGCGGGTGCCGAGGCGTTCCTTGTTGCACGGGCCGTGGCCGTTGACGGTTTGCCAGAACTCCTCCCAGTCGATCTCGCCGAAGTCGTAGTGCCCGCGCTCGGGGTTCCATTTCAGCTTGGGGTCGGGCAGCGTCACGCCCAACACTTCGGCCTGCGGGACGGTGGCGTCGACAAACTTTTGCCGCAACTCGTCGTTGCTGATGCGCTTGATGCCCCAGCGCATGCTTTGCTCGCTGTGCACGCTGGCGCTGTCGGGCGGCCCGAACATGGCCAGGCACTTCCACCACCAGCGGTTGACGGCGTCTTGCACCATGCGGCGCTGCTCCTCGGTGCCGCGCATCATCGTCAGCAGCAGCTCGTAGCCCTGGCGCTGGTGGAAGCTTTCTTCCTTGCAGATGCGAATCATCGCGCGCGCATAAGGACCGTAGCTGCAGCGGCACAGCGGGATCTGGTTCATGATCGCGGCGCCATCGACCAGCCAGCCGATCACGCCCACGTCGGCCCAGTTCAGCGTCGGGTAGTTGAAGATCGAGCTGTATTTGGCGCGACCGCTGAGCAGTTGCTCGATCAGCTCGGCGCGACTCACCCCCAGCGTTTCGGCCGCCGAGTACAGGTACAGGCCGTGGCCGCCCTCGTCTTGCACCTTGGCCAACAGGATGGCCTTGCGCTTGAGGCTGGGCGCGCGCGTGATCCAGTTGCCCTCGGGCAACATGCCCACCACCTCGCTGTGGGCGTGCTGGCTGATTTGGCGGATCAGCGTTTTGCGGTAGGCCTCGGGCATCCAGTCCTGCGGCTCGATGCGGCCGTCGGCGTCGATGCGGGCCTGGAATGCGGCCAGCTTGGCGGCGGGCTCGTCAGCCTGAAGCGGCTGCACGTTGCCCTTGGGGTCGGGGATGCTCAGCGCTTGGGTGTACATGGCGGGTCTCCGGGGGGATCAAAGGGAGCGTGGGCGCTCGTCCTGCACGCGCTTGGCCTTGCCGGTCTGGGTGCGCGGCAGCGTGTCGGCGTCCAGCACCGTGACGCGGGTGCTGACGCCGATGAAGGTCTTGATGCGGTGCTGCAGTTCGCGCGCGATGGTGGCGCGCTCGGCGTCGCTGAGCCGACCGCTGAGGGCGCGTTGCAGCTCGCAGCGCACTTCGAGCTGGTCCAGATGCCCCTCGCGCGTCAGCACCAGCAGGTAGTGGCCCGACAGTTGCGCGTCGCGCAGGATCTGCTCCTCGATCTGGGTCGGGAAAACGTTGACACCGCGCAGGATGATCATGTCGTCGGTGCGGCCGGTGATGCGGCCCATGCGCCGAAAGCTGCGCGCGGTGGGGGGCAGCAGCCGCGTGCGGTCGCGCGTGCGGTAGCGGATGATCGGCATGGCCTCCTTGGTCAACGAGGTGAAGACCAGCTCGCCCTCCTCGCCGTCGGGCAGCACTTCGCCGGTGTCGGGATCGATGATTTCGGGGTAAAAGTGGTCTTCCCAGATCACCGGGCCGTCCTTGGTCTCGATGCACTCGTTGGCCACGCCCGGCCCCATTACCTCCGACAGGCCGTAGATGTCCACCGCATCCAGTCCCAGCTTGCGCTCGATTTCGGCGCGCATGCCTTCGCCCCAAGGTTCCGCCCCAAAGATGCCGACTTTGGGCGGTATCCGCTCCGGCGCGATGCCCTGGCGCTCGAACTCCTCGGCCAACACCAGCGAGTACGACGGGGTGACCATGATGATGTCGGGCTTGAAGTCCATGATCAGCTGCACCTGGCGCTCGGTCTGGCCGCCCGACATCGGGATCACCGTGCAGCCCAGGCGCTCGGCACCGTAGTGCGCCCCCAGCCCCCCGGTGAACAGGCCATAGCCGTAGGCCACGTGCACGATGTCACCTGGGCGGCCGCCGGCGGCGCGGATCGAGCGCGCCACCAGGTTGGCCCAGGTGTCGATGTCGCGTTGGGTGTAGCCCACCACGGTAGGCTTGCCGGTGGTGCCGGACGAAGCGTGGATGCGCACGACGCGCTCGCGCGGCACCGCGAACATGCCAAATGGGTAGTTGTCGCGCAGGTCGGCCTTGGTGGTGAAGGGAAATTTGGCCAGGTCGGCCAGCGTCTTGAGGTCGTCCGGGTGGACACCGGCGGCGTCGAACTTGGCGCGGTAGTGCGGCACGTTGTCGTAGGCGTGGCGCACGCTCCACCGCAGGCGCCCCAGTTGCAGCGCCGCGATTTCGTCGCGGCTGGCGGTCTCGATCGGCTCCAGGTTCCCGGGGCGGGGGGCTTTGACGGGCATGGTCAGGGTCTCCTCGAATCGGGGTGGTGTCAGGTGGCGGCGCCGCGCGCGGCGGCGGCCTGCTCCAGCCCGGCGATGACTTCGCCGCTGAGGCGGTAGCTCTTGCCGCGGAACAGCGCCACCGTGCGCCCACCACGCACGCGCACCGTGATGTCGTACACACCGGTGCGACCGCTGAGCGAGCGCTCGACGGCCTCGGCCTCCAGCACGTCGCCCGCGCGCGCCGGGGCCAAAAAGTCGATGTGGCAGGCCGACGCCACCGTGTTGTGGTTGTGGCTGTTGCAGGCGTAGGCAAACGCGCTGTCGGCCAGCGTGAAGATCAGCCCGCCGTGACACATCGCGTGGCCATTGACCATGTCCGGGCGCACGGTCATCGACATCACCGCGCGACCAGGGCCAATGGCTTCCAGCCGCATGCCCAGCGCCTGGCAGGCGTGGTCGCGCGCCCACATCGCGGCCGCCGCCGCTTCGGCCAGGGCTTGGGGGTCGGTTGGGGGCGGGGTGTGGGCGCTCATCGTGATACAAAAACATCGTGCTTCTTGATGTTTTCAGTATCACGCGGGGGCAAGCCCATGCCTATAGGGGTTTTCCCGGGGGGGATGCGACGGGTTCAGGCCGTCATCGGCGGCCCCAGCGAGCACTCGTCGTCCAACGGCTCGAAGCGCTGCCACAGCCACGGCGCGGCGGCCGGGGTGTGGCCATCGGCCAGGCACAGGCGCGCGTCCAGGTGCCGCTCGGCCGGGGCCAGCAGCAGGCGGTACAGGCGTCGGCACACCTGGCGCGCACGCTCGCCGGGCCACTCGCGCGGCAGCAGCTCGGCGGGCAACTGCGGGTCGCGCAGCAGCAGGCGCCGCCAGTCGTGGATCAGCAGCGTGCGCGCGCAAAACGCCAACTCCGGCGGCGGCGCGCTGGCGGCGCTGCGCAGCGCCGCTTCGATGGGGGCGTACTGGGCCACAAAGTCGGCGTAGTGCTGCGCCAGCGCCGCCAGGTTCCACGCCTGCTGCACCAGCGTGCGGTTGGGGGTCACGCCACGCAACGGCAGGCGCTGCGCACGCAGCGGCAGCAGCGCCCCGGCCCACGCGCCCAGCCCGTCGGCGGCCAGCGCCTCCAGGGTGGCGTCCATGTCGGCGCTGGGGTGCACGAACACCCCGCCCGGCAGCTCGCCGTAGCCCTGCCAGAACAACGAGCGGCGCAGCCGCTCGCGCACCCGCGCCGGCAGCGCCTCGGTCACCAGCAGCATGCGCCAGTGCAGGTCCCAGCTCGGGGCCCGCGCGGCGTAGATCTGCCGCGCCGCCTCGTCCACGCGCGCCAGCCCCGCGTCGGTCAGCAGGTAGTCGGTGCGTCGCCCGTGCGCCCGTGTGGTCAACCAGCCTTCTTGCACCAGGCGGTACACCGCGGTGCGCACCAGGCGTTCGTTGACGCCCAGCGGCTGCAGCAATTGGATCAGGCTGCCCAGCCACAGGCACGCGCCGCGCGGCAGCACGGCGTCGCCGAACACGGTGACGATCAGCGAGCCGGCCTGCACGCGGTCCTGGCTCGAGTGGGCGTCGATGCGCGCGCGCAGCAGCGCCAGCGCGTCATCGGGCGACGGTGGGACGGGGGGCACGACCATGGGCGCGATGGTAGCGCCCGCGCGCCCGTGCCACCGTGGGGGTCACTCGTGCGCACGCAGCGCCCCCGCAGCCTGGCCCTTGCCGGCCCGCGCGGGCGGCTTGCACAAGCCACACACGTAGTGACGTTTGTTGACGTAGGGGTCGGCCACGAAGTGCCCCCCGCAGCAGGTGCAGCGGGTGCGTACCAGCATGCCCGCGTCGATGAAGCGGGCCAGACGCCACGCCCGCGTGAAGCTCAGCAGCGGCTCCAGCCCACACGCGTGCATCTGCTCGGCGTACAGGCGCCAGGCGCGCATGATGGCGTCGATGTTGTCCACCGCGACGCTTTTCAGGATGGACTGCCGGATGTTTTCAAACAGCGACGCGTGGATGTTGGGCTGCCACTGCAAAAAGTAGTCGGTCGAAAACGGCAACTGCCCCTTGCTGGGCGAGCGTCCGGTCACCTCTTTGTACAGCCTTAGCAGCCGCTCGTACGACAGGTTGGTTTCGCTCTCCAGCACCTGCAGCCGCGCGCCTAGGCGGATCAAATCGATGGCGCGCTGCACGTCGCGCGCTTCGGCCAGCAGGCTTTTGGTGGCGGGCTTGGTGGTGGTGCTCATCGGACGGCTCCTGGCTGGGGTTGCGGCTGCGTTAGGGGGCGTGGCGTTGTTGAGGGTGGACCGGCGGTGTCAGGCAGCCTCGGCCAGTCGGCTGGCCAGCAAAATGCTGCCGTGCAGGCGCTGCGCCGCTTCGCCCACCGAGCGCTGCGGGGCGTGCGATCCGGCCAGCAGCGCAAACACCATGTCGTCGCCGGCCGCAAAGCGTGCCAGCAGCGTGTTCTGGCTGGCCAGTTTGACCACCTGCGCGGTGCTCAGCGCCGCGATCAGCTCGGCCGCTTCCTCGCTCAAGCCCAGCCGAAAACACGCCTCGACCTTGTCGGCACGGATCAGGCGCTGCGCCAGCATCAGGTAGGTGAGGTTGGCCTCGCGGATCTCGGCCAGCAGTTGCTCACGTTCAGCGTCGGTGCCGGGCAGTTCGTGGGTGGCGGCGGTCATGGCAGCTCTCCTTTTCAGGTTCTGGCGCTGCCGGGCTGCAACCTTTACCACACCCCGCACAGCGCTGTTGCGTTGAAAAGGATTGTCAAAACCGCCCTGCTTTTCTTGAATCGGAAGGTGTCTGTTCGCGCCGTCGGAGGTCCGCCGGCAGCGTGTCAGGCAAATTCCTACAGCGGCATGGCGGTGCGCCGCTTGCCGCAGTGGGGTCGGCGGCGCGCATGCATGGACGCCGGACATGCTTCACCAGGTGATATACTTTGGCCACGCGTCGCGTGTTCCGGACCCGCAGCTTTACCCGCTGGATGCGCAAAGCGGGGCTGACCGATGAGGCGCTGTGCAATGCCGTTGTGGAGATGGCGCAAGGGTTGATCGATGCCGACCTCGGCGGTCATCTGCTCAAAAAGCGCCTTGCACTGCCCGGTCAAGGCAAACGGGGAGGTGCACGCACCATCGTGGCCACGAAGACGGCAGACCGCTGGTTCTTTGTGCTGGGCTTTGCCAAGAACGAGCGAGCCAACCTCGACGCGGCAGAGCTCAAAGCGTTGCAAGAGCTGGCCAAGCATTACTTGGGGTTCGATGATCGACAGATCGCGCTAGCGGTCGGCAGCGGAGTACTGACGGAGGTGTGTCATGACGAGGAAAAAGCGCAACAGCCGGATCCTGCAAGAGGTCCATGAAATGGCCTCCGATCTGCACCGAATCGGTCTGATCGACAAGCGCCGTATGCGCGAGTTCGATGCGCTGTGCCACCTCGACGTTCACGAGATGCCGCCACAGAAAATCAAGTCGCTGCGTCAGCAAGCCCGCGTTAGCCAGGCGGTGTTTGCGGCCTTGCTCAACACCAGCGTGTCGACCGTTCAGAAGTGGGAGATCGGCGACAAGAAGCCGAGTGGCCCGTCGTTGAAGCTGCTCAACCTCATCGAACGCAAGGGCCTGGAGGCCGTGCTTTGAAGCTGACCAGGGCCGGTCACGGCGTGGCCTCCGGCCCCATGCCGCCGCGTCGCCGCCCGCTCAATCGCCTTGTTGCTGCAAGCGCTCGCTTTGCCAGTACACGTCGTCGCCGCCGGCAGCGCGGTTGAGCACGCGCGCCAGCACGAACAGCAGGTCGCTCAAGCGGTTGAGGTACTGGCGCGGCGCGTCGTGGATGGCCTCTTCCTGCCCCAACGCCACCAGGCTGCGTTCGGCGCGGCGCGCCACCGTGCGGCACACGTGCGCCAGCGCCGCGGCGCGGCTGCCTCCGGGCAGGATGAACTCCTGCAAGCGCGGCAGCCGCGCGTTGTAGTGCGCCAGCGCCTCGTCCAACGCCAGCACCGCGTCGGTCTGCAGCAACTGGTAGCCGGGCACGCTCAGCTCACCGCCCAGGTTGAACAGCTCGTGCTGGATGCGCTGCAGCAGCGCGCGCACATCGTCCGGCAGAGGCTCGGTCAGCAACAGCCCGAGGTTCGAGTTGAGCTCATCGACATCGCCCATGGCGTGCACCCGCAAGCTGTTTTTGCTCACACGCTGGTTGTTGCCCAGACCGGTCGTGCCGGCATCCCCGGTGCGGGTGGCGATCTGGGTGAGGCGGTGTCCCATGCATTGTCTCCCGTGGCGTGGCTGCGGATAATGCGCAGCATTATCGGCCACACCCGACCCCGCCCCACATGAACGTCGCGCTCACCCCCACGCTGTTGCCGCACATCGACGTCCAACCCACGCCGCCCGAAGCGCTGGTGGCGCTGCAGGCGCGCTTTGGCGCGCAGCTGTCCACCGCCTGGGCCGTGCGCGAGCAGCACGGCCGCGACGAGTCGGCCTTCACCCACGTGCCGCCGCCGGCGGCGGTGGTGTTTGCCGAGTCCACGCAGGACGTTGCCGACGCCGTGCGCATCGCCGCGCAGTGGCGCGTGCCGGTGATCCCGTTCGGGGTTGGCTCCTCGCTGGAAGGTCAACTGCTGGCGGTGCGCGGCGGCATCAGCCTGGACGTCAGCCGCATGAACCAGGTGCTGGCCGTGCACGCCGACGATCTCACCGCCACCGTGCAGCCCGGGGTGACGCGCAAGCAACTCAACGAGGCCATCAAGCACCTCGGCTTGTTTTTCCCCATCGACCCCGGCGCCGACGCCTCGATCGGCGGCATGACCGCCACCCGCGCCAGCGGCACCAACGCGGTGCGCTACGGCACCATGCGCGACAACGTGCTGGCGCTGGAGGTGGTCACCGCGCGTGGCGACGTCATCCGCACCGGCACGCGGGCGCGCAAAAGCAGCGCCGGCTACGACCTGACGCGCCTGTTCGTGGGCAGCGAGGGCACGCTGGGCATTTTCACCGCAATCACCGTGCGCCTGTACCCGCTGCCCGAAGCGGTGTCGGCTGCGGTGTGCTCGTTTCCCAGTGTCGACGCCGCCGTGCGCACGACGATGGCCATCATCCAGATGGGCGTGCCCATCGCCCGCTGCGAGCTGCTCGACGCGCGCACGGTGCGCGCCGTCAACGCCCACAGCAAGCTGGGCTTGCGCGAAGCGCCGATGTTGTTGATGGAATTCCACGGCTCGCCAGCCAGCGTGCGCGAGCAGGCTGAAACGGTGCAGGCGCTGGCGCATGAACACGGCGGCCAGGATTTCGGGTGGGCCACCACGCCCGAAGAGCGCACACGCTTGTGGACGGCACGCCACAACGCCTACTTCGCCGCCGTACAAAGCCGCCCAGGGTGCCGCTGCATCACCACCGACGCCTGCGTGCCGATCAGCCAACTGGCCGAACAGGTGGGCGCCGCCGTGGCCGAGGCCGACGCGGCGGGGTTGCCCTACTTCCTGGTCGGGCACGTCGGCGATGGCAACTTCCACATGGGCTACCTGATCGACCCCGACGACGACGCCGAGCGAGCGCGCGCCGAAGCGCTCAACGCCGCGCTGGTGCAGCGCGCGATCGACTGCGGCGGCACCTGCACCGGCGAGCACGGCGTGGGCCTGCACAAAATGGCGTTTTTGCACGCCGAGGTCGGCGACGGCGCCTTGGCGCTGATGCGCGCCATCAAAGCGGCGTTGGATCCGCTGGGCATCCTCAACCCCGGCAAGGTGTTGGCGTGATGGGGTCAGCCGCTGTGCGCCCGTTCGGTCGTTTGGTGGTGTTGCTGGCCACCCCGCGCGCGGCACGCTGGGTGATGGCCGGCTTCATCGTGTTGCTGGTGATGTAGACGTTGCTGGTGCAGCAAGGGTTGCAACGGCTGCGTGACATCGGCACGATGTTCGACCACGTTGCACGCACGGCGCTGCCAGCGCAGCAGCACGCACACGAGATGCGACGCGCCGCCCAGGCGCGCATCATGCTGTTGCTGCGCAGCTGGCGCAGCCCGACCCGTTCGAGCGTGAGGCGGATGCGCAGGCGTTCGCGCAAGAAGAAGGTTTGGCTTTGGGGCGCGCCCGCGACGCGCTGCTGGCCCTGGCCTTGGACGACGCCACGCAAATCCAGCTGCAGCACTTGCAGCAGCAAGCGGTGGCCCTGAGCCAGCGCCATGAGTGAGGCGCTGCTGGAACAGCAGCGCTTGTTCGACGTGCAACGTGAGCTGGCGCTGGAGCTGCAAGCGCTGGCGCAGCGCATGCAGCAGCAGGTACAGGCCGATCAGCAGCGTGCCCTGGAAGCGCAACGCTCGGCTGAGCGCATTGTGCTGATGTTGGGTGCGTCGCTGTTTGCGCTGGGGGTCGCCATCGGCGTGGCGGTCACGCGCCTGGTGGCACGCGCCGAGCGGTTGTTGCTGTTGGACAAGGAGCGCGCCGAGGCGGCCGCGTGCCGTGACCCGCTGACGGGTCTGTACAACCGCCACGGTTTCGAGCAGGCGCGCGAGCTTCTGTTGCGCGCCAGCCCAAACGGCACGCCGCACAGCTTGCTGCTGATCGACCGGGATCATTTCAAACCCGTCAACGACACCGCCGGGCACGGTGCCGGCGACGCCTTGCTGTGCCGCCTGGCGCAGCTGTTGCGCGAACAGGTGCGCTCGCAGGACATCGTCGCGCGGCTGGGCGGCGATGAGTTCGCCGTCGTGCTGGTGGGGTTGGACGCCCAGCGGGCAACGGATGTCGGGCAACGCATCCGCGACGCCGTGGCTGACTTCAGTTTCGCTTGGGGCGGCCGCACGTTTCGGCTCGGCACCAGCATCGGCGTGGCCACCTTCGTTGCGGGTCAGGCCGAGGCGGCCTGGTCACAAGCCCTCAAAGCCGCCGATGAGGCTTGCTACAAGGCCAAACGACGCGGCCGGGGTCAGGTCGTCGTGGGCGCGGCGGCGGCTGCCGAGCAGGGTTGGACAGCACCCGCCAGCGCTTGAGCTGGCATACGGTAGGCCCACAGCCAGCGACCGTCCGGGCAGCGCCAGCGCAGCGTCGGCCGCCAGCCGGGCACCTCAAACTCCAGGCTGGCCAGCCAGGCGCCCGGGCGCAGCTCGGCCGCGGCTTTGGCCGCCGCGTGCGGCATCGTCTCGGGGCGCTGAAACAGGTACACCAGGTCGTACGGCACCCAATCGGTGCGCCACAAGTCGCCGTGGCGCACACGCGCGCCCACCGGCGCGCGCAGGCGCGCCAACAGCACCCACGGCCAGGCGCGCTCGACGCCGTGCAGCTCGGCGTCGGGGTAGGCGCGCGCCAGCGCGCGCAGCCCGTCACCCGCGCCGCAGCCCGCGTCCAGCACGCGCGCGCGCGGCGGCAGCCACAGGGCCTCGCGCAGGCCGTCCAGCGCCCCAACGGGGGTGGGGTACAGGGGCGCGTCGCGCCACGCCCGCCAAGGGTACAGCGCCAGCACCAGCAGCGCCAGCAGCGCCCACACCCACACGGGCGGTGTCGGCACCAGCCCGGCCGCCAGCACCCACGAAACCGGAAACCCCGCCGCCAGCACCATGCGCCGCAGCGGCGTGTCGCCCCGGCGCAGCGCCCACACGATGGCCAGCAGCGCCACCACCCCAAACGATTCGGCCACCGGCCGCTGCAGTCCGACGCGCAGCACCACGTAGCCAGCCCAGGCCGCCAACCACGCCAGCAGCGCGGGCAGCGGCCAGCGGTCGTGCGGCGACGGCGGGGCGGCGCGGCGGCGCATCGGGGATCAGCCGTCGGCCAGCGCGCGCAAGCGTTGCAGCAGCCCATCGAGCTCGTCCAGCGAGCCAAACGCGATGGCCAGCTCGCCCTGCTCGTCGACGCGGCCTGCACGCTTGATGCGTTTTTTGACGCGCACCTCCACCTGCGCCGCCAGCAGGTCGGACAGCTCCTCTTCCAGCCGGCGCGCGTCATGCGATTTGTCGCGCTTGGGGCGCGGCGGCGTCAGGGCAAACTCGGCGCCCAGCCGCTTGGCCAGCGCCTCGGCTTCGCGCACCGACAGCCCCTTGGCGGCGATCTGGTTGGCCGCGGTGATCTGCGTGGCCTTGTCCAGGCTCAGCAGCGCGCGCGCATGCCCCATGTCGAGGTCGCCGGCCAGCAGCATCGTCTGCACCGGCTCGGCCAACTGCAGCAGGCGCAGCAGGTTGGTGGCGGCGCTGCGCGAGCGCCCGATGGCTTGCGCCGCCTGCTCGTGGGTCAGCCCAAAGTCACGGATCAGGCGCTGCAGCCCTTGCGCCTGTTCCAGCGGGTTGAGGTCTTCGCGCTGGATATTTTCGATCAGCGCCATCGCCGCCGCCGCTTCGTCGCTGACGTCGCGCACCAGCACCGGCACCGACTCCAGCCCGGCCAGCCGCGCCGCCCGAAAACGCCGCTCGCCGGCGATGATTTCGTACACCGGACGCGCACCGCGCGGCACGCTGGGCGCAAACGGCTGGCCGGCGGCGCTCGTGTGCCACGCCTGCAAACGCGCTTCGGCCACCTCGTCGGGCAAGCGGCGCACCAGCACCGGCTGCATGATGCCCTGGGCACGGATGCTCTCGGCCAACTCGTACAGGGCGCCCTCGTCCATGCGGGTGCGCGGCTGGTACTGACCTGGCACCAGGTCGGTCAGGGGCAGCTCGCGTGGGGTGTCGCCGCTGGCGTCGTCGACGCTGGGTCCGAGCAGCACGTCCAGCCCGCGGCCCAGGCCTTTGGGTTTTTTGTTCGCTTGTGTCATCGGTTCACATCCGCTCGACGCGCGCCACCATTTCGCGCGCGAAATCCACGAACGCCTTGCTGCCGCGCGCCGCCGGGTCGAACACCACGCCGGGCACACCGTAGCTGGGCGCCTCGGCCAAGCGCACGTTGCGCGGGATCACGGTGTCGAACACCTTGTCGCCAAAGTGCCCCTTGAGCTGCTCGCTGACCTGCTGCTGCAGCGTGATGCGGGCGTCGAACATCACGCGCAGCAGGCCGATCAGCTTGAGGTCGCGGTTGAGGTTGGCGTGCACCTGCTTGATGCTGTTGACCAGGTCGGCCAGACCCTCCAGCGCGAAGTACTCGCACTGCATTGGCACGACGACACCGTGGGCGGCGCACAAGCCGTTGAGCGTCAGCAGGCTGAGCGACGGCGGGCAGTCGATCAAGACGAAGTCGTAGTCGCCCTGCACCGCGGCCAGCGCCTGGCGCAGGCGGTGTTCCCGGCGCGGCAAACTCACCAATTCGACCTCGGCGCCGGCCAGTTCGCGGTTAGCCCCGAGCACGTGGTAACCAACGCGCTCGCTCGGGCGGACCGCTTCGGCCACGCTGGCGCTGCCCAGCAGCACCTGGTATACGGTGGGGGTCAGGGTGCGCTTGTCCACCCCGGAGCCCATCGTCGCGTTGCCCTGCGGGTCCAGGTCCACCAGCAGCACGCGCTGCCGCAGCAGCGCCAGGCCCGCGGCCAGGTTGACCGCGGTGGTGGTCTTGCCCACCCCGCCCTTTTGGTTGGCCACGCAAAAAACTTTCGCCATTGCCGTCACTACTTCCTTTGCCGGTGCCGCACCCACCCGCGGCTGCGTTGCGCAAGGCTGCAGTTTACGTTCTCTGCACGGCACGCTGGCGCATCCAAACTAGGCAGCGCTCGGCGTTCAGCCCAGGCACGCTCAAAGGTTCCACGTGAAACACTTCGATGACCGGCGGCAGTGCGGCCATTTCGTCGTGCGGCACGCGGCCCTTCATCGCCATCCACACCCCCGCCGGCGCCAACGCCGCGAGTGACCACGCGGTGAAGTCCGCCAGCGTCGCCAAAGCGCGCGAACACACCACGTCGTAGCCGGCTTCTTGCAGCGCTTCGACACGCGCGTGCACGCTGCGCAGGTTGGGCAGCGCCAGCGCCGCGGCCACTT
Source organism: Tepidimonas aquatica (assembly GCF_007556585.1). Taxonomy (GTDB): domain Bacteria; phylum Pseudomonadota; class Gammaproteobacteria; order Burkholderiales; family Burkholderiaceae_C; genus Tepidimonas; species Tepidimonas aquatica. Next base: position 105,160 of record NZ_VJNA01000007.1, read on the forward strand.
GGGCGACGAAGGCGGCCTTTTTGGCCACCGTGTCCACGCACGTCACCTGCCACGCAGGGCACGCCATCGCCAGCAACGCGCCCGGCAGGCCACCGCCCGAGCCGACGTCCAGGATGCGCACCGCGGCCGCCTCCCCGCGGCCCATCCGCTGCAACTGCTGCTGCAGCGGGCGCACCACCGCCAAGCAGTCCAGCAGGTGGTGCGTGAGCATGTCGGCCGGGTCGCGCACCGCGGTCAGGTTGTACACGCGGTTCCATTGCTGCAGCAAATCCAGGTACGCCAACGCGCGGCGCGGCAGCTCGGTGTGCGCCGACAAGCCCAGCGCGGCCAGCCCGGCGGCCAGCCGCTTGGCCAGGGCGTCGTGGTCGGCAGCGCGCAGGCCGCTCACGCCGCCTCCGCGCGCGGGGTGTCGCACTCGGCCGGGGTGTCGAGGTCGGCAAAGCCTCGGAAACGCCCGCGCTTGAGGTGGATCAGCAACAGCGAAATGGCCGCCGGCGTCACACCCGAGATGCGCGCCGCCTGTCCCAGCGTTTCGGGCCGGTGCTGCTGCAGTTTTTGGCGCACCTCAATGCTGAGCGCCTTGACCTGCATGTAGTCCAAATCCGGCGGCAACTTCAGGTGTTCGTAGGCCGCCGCTCGTTCAACCTCCTCGCGCTGGCGCTCGATGTAGCCGGCGTATTTGGCGCCGATTTCCACCTGCTCGATGACGGCGCCGTAGTCGTCGCCCAACGTTTCACGTGAAACACCGTCGGCGGCCGGCGCAAAGCGGCCACCCTCCAGCGACATCAAGGCCTCGTAGCGCACGCCCGGGCGGCGCAGCAGGTCGAACAGCGTGTGCTCGTGCGCCAACGGCTGCCCGAGCACACGCTCGGCCTCGGCCGCGCTGACGTTGCGCGGATGCGCCCAGGTGGCCTTGAGGCGAGCCGTTTCGCGCTCGATGGCGTCGCGCTTGCGCGCAAACGCTGCCCAGCGCGCATCGTCCACCAGGCCCAGCCGCCGGCCGATTTCGGTCAAGCGCAGGTCGGCGTTGTCCTCGCGCAACTGCAGCCGGTACTCGGCGCGGCTGGTGAACATGCGGTACGGCTCGGTCACGCCCTTGGTGATGAGGTCATCCACCAACACACCCAGGTAGGCTTGGTCACGCGTCGGCACCCACGGCTCGCGCCCCAGCACCTGCAGCGCCGCGTTGATGCCGGCGTACAAGCCTTGGGCGGCCGCCTCCTCGTAGCCGGTGGTGCCGTTGATCTGCCCGGCAAAAAACAGCCCGCCGATGGCCTTGGTCTCGAACGTCGAGCGCAGCGCGCGCGGATCGAAGTAGTCGTACTCGATGGCGTAACCAGGGCGCAGGATGTGCGCGTTTTCCAACCCCGCGATCGAGCGCACCAGCGCGTACTGGATGTCGAACGGCAAGCTGGTCGAGATGCCGTTGGGGTACACCTCGTGGGTGTCCAACCCCTCCGGCTCCAGGAAAATCTGGTGGCTGTCTTTGTCGGCAAAACGGTTGATCTTGTCCTCGACGCTGGGGCAGTAGCGCGGCCCCACGCCTTCGATCTTGCCTGTGAACATCGGGCTGCGGTCAAAACCGGAGCGGATGATTTCGTGCGTGCGCGGGTTGGTGTGCGTGATCCAGCACGGCAGCTGGCGCGGGTGCATCTCGGGCCGACCGATGAAGCTGAACACCGGCACCGGCTGGCCCTCGGTGTCGGACCCCGGCATGCCGTCGCCCGGCTGCACGGTGCAGCGGCTCCAGTCGATGGTGCGGCCATCCAGGCGCGGCGGCGTGCCGGTCTTGAGCCGACCCTGCGGCAACTTGAGCTCTTTGAGCCGCGCGGACAGCGCCACCGCCGGCGGGTCACCCGCACGCCCACCGCTGTAGTGCTGCAAGCCGACGTGGATCTTGCCGTCCAAAAACGTGCCCGCGGTCAACACCACCGCGCGTGCGCGGAAGTGCACACCGATCTGCGTCACCGCCCCGGCCACGCGGTCGCCTTCCAGGATCAGGTCGTCCACCGCCTGCTGAAACAGCCATAGGTTGGGCTGGTTTTCCAGCCGGCGGCGAATGGCCGCCTTGTACCGCTGGCGGTCGGCCTGCGCACGCGTGGCCCGCACCGCGGGGCCCTTGCTGGCGTTGAGGATGCGAAACTGGATGCCGGCCTCGTCGGTGGCCAAGGCCATCGCGCCGCCCAGGGCGTCGATTTCCTTGACCAAATGCCCCTTGCCGATGCCGCCGATGCTGGGGTTGCAACTCATCTGCCCCAGCGTTTCGATGTTGTGCGTCAGCAACAGCGTGCGGCAGCCCATGCGGGCCGCCGCCAACGCCGCCTCGGTGCCGGCGTGTCCGCCGCCCACCACGATGACGTCAAAGGGCTCCGGGTACCACATCGCGCTTCACCACCACGAAAAAGTGTGCATTGTCCCACGTCCCGCTCCGCCTTGCAGGGCGGGGCACACCCAGGCGCCACGTCAGCGTAGGTTTCACGTGAAACGCAGCCCATCGATACCCCGCCCCCCTTGCTCCACATCAAGGCGCTGGCATACATTACCTGTACAGTCAACAGGCGGCCCAAGTGGGGCCAACGCGCTGGCTTTTGCAACACCTTCCGCACAGGAGCACACCATGACCCGTAACGTCGGCGGCATCGACCGCGTCATTCGCATCGTCGTGGGCGCTGCGCTGATTCTGGGCGCCGTCACCGAAACGATCGGCGTATGGGGCTGGATCGGCATCGTGCCGCTGGCCACCGGCCTGATCGGCTGGTGCCCGCCCTACGCCATCTTTGGCATCAACACCTGCAAGGCCCATTCGGGCGACAACCCTACCCACTGACTGTGGTTGAGCCTCGCGGCGCCCCAGGCAGCTGGGTGCGCAGGAGGCAGCCCCAGCTGCCTGGGGCGCCGCCGAACGGTTGCGCTCATGCCCCTACGGCACCCTTAAGGGCCAACTGCGCCCTTGTCCAAGCCAAGTCATCGGCGGCGATCCAACGCTGAACGTCGTGCGCCGGCAGCGCCGGCGCCAACAGCCAGCCCTGCATGGCGTCGACACGGCTGCGACGCAAGTGGTGCGCCTGCGCCGGTGTTTCCACCCCTTCGGCCACGGTGCGCAGCCGCAACAGCCGCGCCAAGCGCGCCACGCCGCGCACCATCGCCGCGTCGGTGGCGTTGTCGGGCAGCTCACACACAAACTCGCGGCCGATTTTGATGCAGTGCAACGGCAGCCGCTTCAGTTGGGCCAGCGACGAATGCCCGGTGCCGAAGTCGTCCAGCGCCAGCTGCACCCCCTGCGCCATCAAATGCTGCAACGTGGCGCGCGCCTGCTGCGGGTTGGCCATGGCCTGCGTCTCGGTGATCTCGAGCTCCAGCGCATCGCCGGGCAGGCCGTGGCGGCGCAGCGCGCCCTGCACCCGCTGCGGCCAATCCGACAAGCGAAACTGCTGCGCCGACACATTGACCGCCACGCGCACCTGGGCGCCCTGCGCCCGCCAGCGCGCCGCCTGGGCGCACGCCTCGTCGAGCACCCAGTCGCCCAGGGCGACGATCAGCCCGGTGCGCTCGGCCACCGCGATGCATTGCGCCGGCGACACCGCCCCCAGTACGGGGTCGTGCCAACGCAGCAACGCTTCCACGGCATCGACGCGTTCGCCGGCCACATGCCACTGCGGCTGGTAGTGCAGGGCCAGCCCCTGGCCATCGTGCAAGGCCTGCTGCAAGCGTTCGTGCAGGCGCACGCGCGCGTCCAACGCATGGCGCATGCGCGCGTCGTAGCGCACCACACCGCCACGACCACCGTCCTTGGCGGCGTACATGGCCAAATCGACGCAGCGCAGCAGCACGTCGGCATCGCGCGCATCGTCCGGGAACAGGGCCACCCCAATCGAGGCGTTGGTGCGCAGCTCGCAGCCGTCCACTGCGTAGGGTTGCTGCAGCGCCCCCAACAGTTTGCGCGCCACGGTCTCGGCGGCGGCATCGTGCACCTCCGGCAGCAGCACCAAAAACTCGTCGCCCCCAAGGCGCGCCACGAGGCCACTCTCGCGCAAGTGCGCGCGCAGCCGGCGCGCCACCTCGACCAGCAGGCGGTCCCCGGCGGCATGCCCGTACCCGTCGTTGATGGCTTTGAAGTCATCCAGGTCCAGCAGCAACACCGCGCCGCAGCGCCCGCTGCGCAGGGCTTGGCGCAGCGTCAGTTGCAGCAGCTCGTGCAGCTGGGCGCGGTTGTACAAGCCGGTCAGCGCGTCGTGCGCGGCCTGATGGCGCAACGCGTCGCCCAGGCGCCGGGCCTCGCTGACGTCGCGCATGAACACCACCGCACACGGTGCACCGGCCACCGTGCAGGCCCCCAAGGCGATGTCCACCGGCACCTCGTGGCCGGCGCGGTGGCGCAGCCGCAGGTTGGTCACCCGGCCCATCGGGCGGGTGTATGGTCGCTGAAAATACTGCGCCACCCACTGCCGGTGACGGCCCTGCAGCCCCTGCGGCAGCAAGATATCCAGCGGCTGATCGACCAACGCTTGTGGCGCGTAGCCCGTCAGCACGCCCGCTGCGGCGTTGGCCAGCACGATGGTGCCCTGCGCATCGACCAACAGCACCGCGTCGGGCGCGGCGGCCAGCATGGTCCGCTCGATACCCTGCCCGCCGGGGGCGTCACCGTCGGCCAGCGCATCTTGCACGGCACGGGCAAGTGCCAGCGCCGGCGTCGACGGCGCATCACCGACACCAGCGCTATGGGGCGGCTCCAACTTCATCGCCCACCCCGTTCAGGCCTCACGCCGCCGGGCCTGCGCCTGGGTCAGGCGCACTCGGCTGTTGGCGGCGGTGGTGTCCCAGCGGGCCGAGGCGGCCACCGTCGGGCGCGCCCCGCTGCGCCACACCTCGACCGCTTCGGCCAGCCGCTCGGACTGCTGGTGCAGCGTGCGCGCGGCTGCGCTCATTTGCTCCACCAAGACGGCGTTGCTCTGGGTGTTTTGATCCAGCTGCGCCACCGCCTCGGCCACGCTGCTGGGGATCAAGGTCTTGATTTCCTTGGCTGTGTCGGCGCTGCCCTGCGCAAGTGCCCACACCTCCCCGGCCACCACGGCAAAGCCGCGCCCCGCTTCACCCGCGCGGGCGGCTTCCACCGCGGCGTTAAGCGCCAGGTTGCGGCGGTTTTTGATCAACGCCGTCCACGACTCGCCGCCCTTGATCGTGCGCCACATGTCTTCGAACGCCTCCAGCGGCATGTCGGGGTGGCACACCATGTTGTGCGGCTGGCCGGTCAGTTCCTCCGCCTCACAGATGGCCACGAACGCCGAATTGGCGTACACGATGCGACCTTTGGGGTCGGTGGTGGACGGCAGTGTCTGGCGCCCGTCGAACGGGTACTCGCGCTGGGTGACGGGTTCGTTGATGCGCATCGGGTGTTTCCCAGATGGGCAAATGGAGAGCATGGGACTCACCTTCAGGATTTCGGAAGACAGCCGCTGCGTCAAGGGACTTTGACCTCAATCAAACAGCGTTTACGCACGTGGATGCCAAATGTCACCAGATGATGGGTTTATATGCTTATTTTGATGCGATGAGGAATGAGGCGTGGTCCGATGCGCACCCTGATGGCGTTGGTCATGACGGCGCCACGGGATCAAGTGCCGGACAGGATCCCACCCCCGGGTTTTCCCTAGGTGTCAGGTCCCGGACGATTGCGTGGCACTTTTATGAAAAGTTCCGGTTTTTCTTTGTACCATCTTTTCATGGCCTCGATGGGCGGGACATGTCCCAGGGCTTTCTGGGGGATGTGGTGATTGTACAG
>NZ_VJNA01000070.1 GCF_007556585.1 Tepidimonas aquatica
TGAGCACTTGAAGGTTGTCCAGCGACACATTGCCCCGCTGCCGCGGCAGGCAATCCTCGATACGCGCGAATTGCGCAGGCGTAAGTTCCATGCGCAGTATGTTAGCACGTAGTGTTAACAGGCCCTAGTCCCGATTCAATCAACAAGTACGACATTGCTCGCAACGTGCTCACGAAGGTGAACGCACGCGGCGACAGCGGACTTGGCGCGCGCAGAGAGATCATCAAGCGCATCGTCGAGTTCGAGGAGTTTTCGACGTGCTGGCCAAATGACCAGCTCAAGGCGAAGGGGCTGGTCGCCGATCTGCGCAAGATCGTCAACGTCAAAGACTCCTTCACGCGCATGAAGCAAGAGCGAGACACCGAGCGGGAGCAGGTACTTGCCCGTCAGCGTGCCGAGCAAGCAGCAGCAGCAGAGAAGCGCGCCAAGATCGAAGATGTCAGCAAGAGGCTGTTCGCCCTGTTCAGCATGGACGACAAGCCGCAGGAACGGGGCAAACTGCTCGAAGCCGTTCTGAATGACTTGTTCAAAGCCTACGGCATCCACGTCCGCGAGGACTTCCGCCGCAAATCTCCCGACACCGGCACCGTCCTTGAGCAGATTGACGGCGTGATTGAACTTGATGGGGCAATCCATCTGGTCGAAATGAAGTGGCTCAATGTTCCCGTCGGTATGGGCGAATTTTCCCCACATCTCAGCCGATTGTTCTTGCGGGCAAACGCGCACGGCATCTTCATTGCGACGAACGGCTACACCGAACCCGTACTGACCGAGTGCAAGAACGCGCTGAATCTCAAGACAATCTTCCTGTGCTCGTTGCAGGAATTCGTGATGCTGCTCCAACGGCAAGGTGATCTGATTGCCCTGCTCAAGCGAAAATCACAGGCAGCAATCGTCGATAAGAACCCGTATCTCGAAATCCTTTCCTAGTTTTCAGGGCAACCTCAGATGATGGTCGCGCACCCCTTGACTCTCTACTGGGTACAGGGTTTCAAATGCCTCACCAAGATTCAAATTGGCCCATTGGTCCGCTGCCCTTGGAGGGAATACTGATGAGTAACGACGACGATCATCGCCTGGACGGCCGACAGGCTTCGGACAGGCGCATTCTCTGGCAGGTACTCCTGATCAACCTTGCTCAATGTATCGCCGGATTCGCCGTGGGCGCGTGGGCGTCCTCGACGGCCGTGATGGGAGCAGCGCTTGATAACCTTGCCGACGCCTCTGTGTATGGCGTGAGCCTTTACGCTGTTGGCCGCTCAGCCGCCATCAAAGCACGGGCAGCGCGCCTGTCTGGCTGGCTCCTGATCGGGCTCGCAGTGTTGATGCTCAGCGAAGTCCTGCGGCGCTTCTTCGGAGGCGAAGCGCCTCTTGGACCGGCGATGATGACGATGGCGGCGGTCAATGCCGGCATGAACCTGTTCTGCCTGAGGCTCCTCAAGCGACACAAGGGCAAGGACGTCAACTTCAAAGCATCCTCGATCTTCACAAGCAACGATTCGATCGTGAACCTGGCCATCGTCGCATCGGGTGCGCTGGTGATGTGGCTTGGTTCGAACTTGCCGGATCTGATTCTTGGAATGGTGGTGAGCGCCATCGCGTTCAAAGGTGGCCGAGAGATCCTTGCCGAAGCGCGCGAAAGCACTCAGGTTGACGAGGCAGACGCCTCTTAGCAGGCCGTTGAAAAAGTCCCGAGGAACGATGCACTGCCAAAGGCCGACCTTTCAGAACGACCTACAAGCGATTTTTCAAGAGTGGGTAAGGGGTGAGGCACCCCCGAAATCACCATTTTTTGAACCCGCATCGACTTTTTCAACGGCCTGTTAGACGTTGCGAGGTGGCGACGAATTGACGTAGTCCAGAAGCTGCCAGATCTGTTTGGCTTTGAGTTCGGTGGTGTCGGCTGCGTAGCTTGGCCCGCCAATCAACGCGCAAGTCGCCAACAGCAAAGTCATCAGCCAGCGATAGGCCCCCCGCGTCAGAATACTTGTCGCCCCGATAGGACCAGAGCTGTGAGACTGGTTCATTGATGGTGGTGGGAGGCTGTGGAGCTTGTGGGCGAAGGCCGGCGCGGTGGGCAACGCGGATGCGTTGTC
>NZ_VJNA01000071.1 GCF_007556585.1 Tepidimonas aquatica
GGAAAAGCGCGGCAACTAACATCGGCAGTTTCGCCGGAGGGCAATTGCCCTCCCCGACGCGCCGTCGCGCGAACGTCACCGCAGCTCAGCCCAGTGCCAGCGCCGCTCCGACACCGACGAGCGCCATCAGCGCATAAGCCGGCAGCACCTTCAGCGCCAGCGATCGACTGTCGAGCACCCACAACAGCCCGAGCTTGGTGACCTGGTTGACGGCGGCCGCGAGAAAGACCGCCAGGCCTGCGACCGACGCACCGACAACCCCATCGCCGACCATCCGGCCCACGGACAGCGTGATGGCGTCGACATCGACCAGACCCGAGATCGCCGCCGTGACCAGCAGCCCGGCGTCGCCGAACCGGTCGGCGAGGAACCGGCCGGCGAGCAGCACTGCTGCAAGGAACAGCGCGAACTGAACGGCTGCGGTCAGCTTCAGCGGATTCTGAGTCGACAGATCCGGAAGATCCCGCGCATGCTCGCGCGTGGTCAGGTACGCACCGAACGCGGCCCCGGTGACGGCCATGGCGCCCAGGGTCCCGACTGTCGCTGTGCCGAGCGCCGGCGCAGCGACGGCTACCAGCACCGCCATGCGGCCGAACATGGCCGCGCACGCGAGCGTGGCTCCTCCAGCCGCCAGGGGCCGCCACTGCGGGGCTTCCTTGGCCCAGCGTGCCAGCGTCGCCGTGGTGGCGGTGCTGGACACCAGTCCACCAAGCAGTGCGGTGAGGGTGAGTCCGCGCCGGGCCCCGAACCAGCGCATCAGGACGAACCCGAGGAACGAGAGCAACGCAAGCAGCACGACCGCCCACCAGAGCTTGTAGGGATTCAATGCCTCGAATGGGCCGAACCCGCGATCGGGGATGACCGGAAGGATGACGACGCTGATCAGCAGCAACTGGATGCCGCTGGTCAACTCGCTTTCGGTGAGCTTGCCGATGCCGTTGTGCATCGGCCGTTTGAGTTGCAGCAGTGCCACCGTCACCACTGCGACGGCGGAGGCGAGAAGTGTGCTGCCGCCTGCCGCCAACACGCCGACAAGGAACGTGGTGATGGCTGCCATCGCCGTGGTCAGGCCCATGACGCTGTGCATGCGCGCCGTCACGATGTAGCCGGCCAGGACCAGCAACGCCACCACGGCCAGCACGACGCCCAGGACGATCGCTCCCCATCGTTGCGCGAGCAGACCGCTCAAGCCGCCGAGCAAGCCGATCAGCGCAAACGTGCGAAGGCCGGCCACGCGGTGGCCATCGGGCAGATCACGCTGATGCCAGCCTCGCTCCAATCCGATGAGCAGGCCCGCCGCCAGCGCGATACCGACGCCCAACAGGTCCGACAGCGACATACTGTTCAAGGATGCTCCTTCACGCCGACGCCAGTGGCGCGCGCACTTTCGAGGTGCTCGGCGGGGCTCGCCGGCGCACGTTCCGCGAGTCTGGAGAGCCACTGCTCGATGTGTTGCAGGCATTCGTGCGGCACCCGCAACCACGGATGGTGGTCCACGCCGCCGAGGACGCGCATCTCCCACGTCGAACGCGCAGCCGCGAGCTCCTGCGCCCCGGCCAAAGGCGCGGCCAGATCCGCACTGCCGTGCAACATCAGCACCGGCAGGATCTGCGCCGTCGCCTCCGCCTCGGCGCGCAGGTCATGTCGGTACAGCGCTTCCCACAACGACGAAGTCGACGACACCATGGTGTGCGCCACGAGGTCCTCGGCGACTTCGCGCGGGATGTCGCGAAGAAGACGCGGCAACAGGCGTCCGACGACGCGCCGCGTCAGGATGCACGCGATTGCGGTCGCCCACATGTTCGTGTAGATCCAGCCGCCGCGTTGACGGGCGAACCAGGCGGTGGCCCCTTCGGCGCCGCCGAAGTTGGGAAGGCTGATCAGCACGAGTCGCCTGACGACCGACGGATAGCGCGCCGCATAGGCGAGCGCCAGCGCTGCCCCGAGCGAGTGCCCGACCAGCGTCACGGAGCGCTCGCCGGCGAGGCTCGCATGCAGCGCCGCCACGTGCCGCTCGACGGCGCGTCGGGGAGGGCAATTGCCCTCCGGCGAAACTGCCGATGTTAGTTGCCGCGCTTTTCC
>NZ_VJNA01000072.1 GCF_007556585.1 Tepidimonas aquatica
CTGTACAATCACCACATCCCCCAGAAAGCCCTGGGACATGTCCCGCCCATCGAGGCCATGAAAAGATGGTACAAAGAAAAACCGGAACTTTTCATAAAAGTGCCACGCAATCGTCCGGGACCTGACATCTAGCGACACGACTTGCGAGGAACATTGCCCATGGAAAAGAAAGATCAATGGAACATCGGCTACTGGATCGTCGCCGGCCTGTTGCTGCTGACGCTGCAGAACTACTGGCAGGCGGCCAAGACCGTCGAGCCCGTGCCCTACAGCGAATTCGAGAAGGCGCTGGCCGAGGGGCGCATCGCCGAAGTGCTGGTGTCGGACCGCACGGTCACCGGGCGCCTGAAATCGCCGGACAGCCAGGGCAAGACCACCATCGTGGCCACTCGCGTCGAACCCGACCTGGCTGATCGGCTGTCGAAATACGACGTGCCTTACGCGCGGGTGGTGGAAAACACCTGGCTACGTGATGTGCTCTCCTGGATTCTGCCGGCGGTGGCCTTCTTCGGCGTCTGGTTCTTCCTGTTCCGCCGCTTCGCCGAGAAGCAGGGCATGGGTGGCTTCCTGAGCATCGGCAAGAGCCGTGCCAAGGTATTCATGGAGAAGAACACTGGCGTGACCTTTGCCGATGTCGCTGGCGTCGATGAAGCCAAGGCGGAGTTGGTTGAGATCGTCGATTTCCTCAAGAATCCGCAGGAGTATGGACGGCTCGGCGCGCGCATTCCCAAGGGCGTGTTGCTGGTTGGCCCGCCCGGCACGGGCAAGACCCTGCTGGCCAAGGCCGTGGCGGGCGAGGCCGGGGTACCGTTCTTTTCCATCTCAGGCTCGGAGTTCGTCGAGATGTTCGTCGGCGTGGGTGCGGCCCGTGTGCGCGACCTGTTCGAGCAGGCCCGCGGGCAGGCGCCGGCCATCATCTTCATCGACGAGCTCGATGCGCTGGGCCGCGCACGCGGCGTCGGCGGCCCCATCGGCGGCCACGACGAGCGCGAGCAGACCCTCAACCAGCTGCTCACCGAGATGGACGGCTTCGACAGCTCGGTCGGGCTGATCATCCTCGCCGCCACCAACCGCCCCGAAATCCTCGACCAGGCGCTTTTGCGCGCCGGTCGCTTCGACCGCCAGGTGCTGGTGGACCGGCCCGACAAGAAGGGGCGGCTGGACATCCTGAAAGTGCACGTCAAGAAGGTTACCCTGGCCAGTGATGTCGATCTCGAACAAGTCGCGGCGTTGACGACCGGCTTTTCTGGTGCCGACCTAGCCAACCTGGTTAACGAAGCGGCGCTGGCTGCCACCCGGCGCAAAGCCCGTGCGGTCGAGCTGCAGGACTTCACTGCAGCGATCGAGCGCATCGTCGCCGGCTTGGAGAAGCGCAACCGTGTCCTCAACCCGAAGGAGCGCGAGACGGTGGCCTATCACGAGATGGGCCATGCCTTGGTGGCGCTGGCGCTACCAGGCACAGACCCGGTACACAAGATATCGATCATCCCGCGCGGCATCGGCGCGCTGGGCTACACGCTGCAACGCCCCACCGAAGACCGCTTCCTGATGACGCGCGCCGACCTGGAGCACAAGATCGCCGTGCTGCTGGGCGGTCGTGCGGCCGAGAAGCTGGTGTTCGGCGAGCTGTCAACTGGGGCCGCCGATGACCTCGCGCGGGCCACCGACATCGCCCGCGACATGATCACCCGCTTTGGCATGGACGAAGGACTGGGCTACATCGCCTTCGAGGCGCAGAGGCCGCGTTTTCTCGATACACCGGAACTGGCCCACGGCGGCTGCCGGGTGGCCGAATCGACCCAGGCGCGCATCGATCAGGCCATCCGCGACATCGTGATGGGCGTGTTCGAGCGCGCCTACCGGATCCTCGACACCAACCGCGCGGTGCTGGAGCGTTGTCAGGTCCCGGACGATTGCGTGGCACTTTTATGAAAAGTTCCGGTTTTTCTTTGTACCATCTTTTCATGGCCTCGATGGGCGGGACATGTCCCAGGGCTTTCTGGGGGATGTGGTGATTGTACAG
>NZ_VJNA01000073.1 GCF_007556585.1 Tepidimonas aquatica
CGGCGCGCGTCAAGCTACTTGTCGCCTCTGTCACGCAGCAATCGGCTGAATGTCTCCTCGGCTCACAGCCGTTGTGACCACAGAGTCGCGTTCAGGGTTGAGGGTAACGGCCCGGATGTGCGACCAGTCGCGTGTGCCGCGTGACCAGCGCGCGGGGTTGCGTTCGCGAGCCTGGAGGTAGACCTGGTGCCGAGCCGCAAGGATCGCGACGTCGTGGCCTTCATGGCGCTGTGCCGGGCTGACGTAGCGGATGCCGCTGTGCCTGTGATCGTGGTTGTACCAATGCACGAATTGGCGCGCCCACTCGCGCGCGGCGCACAGATCCGTAAAGCCCTTTTCTGGGAACTCCGGCCGGTACTTCGCCGTGCGGAACAGGCTTTCGACGAAGGCGTTGTCGTCGCTCACGCGGGGCCGTGAGTACGACGGTTTCACGCCCAGCCACCACAGCATGGCCAGCACGGTGGTGGCCTTCAGCGTGGCGCCGTTGTCGCCGTGCAGTACGGGTCGCTCGTCACGCGGCATGGCGTGAATGCCCTCGGCCAGCGCCGTGCGCTGCACGAGCCGCGCAGCGTGGTCGCAGTCGTCGTCCTCGTGCACCTCGAAGCCCACGATCTTGCGGCTGTACACGTCCATGATGAGGTACAGGAAGAACCAGCGTCCGGCGACATCCCTTGGCAGGAACGACATGTCCCAGCACCACAGCTGTCGCGGCGCGGTGGCCACGTGAGTGGTCGGTGGCCGGCCCTTGCGTGGTGCCTTGGCGCGCCCGCGGTGACTCATTTGCCCCTGCGCACGCAGCACGCGGCGGAAGCTGGACTCGCTGGCGATGTAGACGCCCTCGTCAGCCAGCGTCGGCACGATGCGCGCCGGCGGCAGATCGGCGAAGCGCGGCTCGTTGGCCACGCTGACGATCTGCGCACGTTCGCGATCACTCAGCGCATGGGCTGGCGCCGGCCGCACGGCCTGCGGCCTGCCATCGCCCGATTCCAGGCCTTGGCCGGCCTTCCAGCGCTGCAAGGTACGCGCGCTGATCCCCATGAGTTCGCACGCTGGCTTCAGGCGCGCACCGGCATCGCAAGCCGCTTCGATGTCTCGGGCAATTTCCTGGCGATCTTCGAGGCCGATCATTCGTCCTCGCCCTTGTTCCTGTTGAAGATCGCCTCGGCTTTTTTTGACAGCACCAGCAGCGCCGCCGCCTCGGCCAGGGCCTTGTCCTTGCGGCGTACCTCTCGCTCGAGCTCTTTGATGCGGCGCCGATCCTCCTTGGTCTGCGAGGGGCTGGCACGTACTTGCTCGGGTGCAGCCAGTGCCCGCACCGCGTTGTCTCGCCATTGCTGCAGTTGCTGCGCGTACACGCCGTTCTCGCGGCACCAGGCGCTGCGCGAGGCATCGTCCATCGCCGCGGTCGTGATCACCGCCTCCAGGCGCGCGGCAGCTGTCCACACGCGCTCCTTCGCCGGCCTGGCCAACGACTCAGCGCGCCAGCGCTCCAGCGTGTCCACGCCCACTCCGATCTCGCGCGACACCACCTGCGGTGCGGCGCTCTCCGGCGGCAGCATGCGTGCCACCGCCCGGTCCTTGAATGCTTGTCCGTATCGGGCCAACTTCTTCTCTCATCCGCGCCCCCGTGTCGATGAAACGATGGTGTGCGGGGGGCGGCGCCTTCGGCGCCGCACAGGCTGTGCATTTGTGGACGATGCGCTTCGCGCACCGGCCAGCTTGCCGTGGACAACGCATCCGCGTTGCCCACCGCGCCGGCCTTCGCCCACAAGCTCCACAGCCTCCCACCACCATCAATGAACCAGTCTCACAGCTCTGGTCCTATCGGGGCGACAAGTATTCTGACGCGGGGGG
>NZ_VJNA01000074.1 GCF_007556585.1 Tepidimonas aquatica
CTGGCAGCCCATCGGCGCCGTCACGCTCAACCCCGAGCGCGACGCGGTGATCGAAGGCCTCACGCTGCATCACGATACACAACAATTGGCCGCATGACTTGCGCGACAACTATCTTGACACGCACCGCGGGAGAACACCACAAACCCCGCTACTGGGCGCAAAGCCCCACTCAGATATTCACTGCTATCATTTTGGGATGAGTGAGGCGTACTGGTACCGGCTTCATTTCAAGGTTCGTCTGTACGAGTCAGACGGAAGCGCCTTTCAGCGGCTGGTCTCCGACATCCTGCACGCACGCTTCGAAGGCTTTGTTCCAGTGGCTCCCGCTGGGCGGCTGGGCGATGGTGGCAACGATGGCTTCGTGCCGCAGCAGGGCTGGTACTTCCAGGTGTACGGCCCACAGGCGGGTTCAAGCTGGCGGCCTGCCGCGGTGGTGCGCAAGGCCCGGGAGGACTTCGCCAAGCTGCGCGACAACTATCCCGATCTTCGCCGCTACAGCTTCGTCTTCAATGATCGCTACCTCGGGGAGCCAAAAGGTCTACTCGACGCGTTGCGGGACTTGCAGGCGCAGACGGGCGTGCCTTGCGATGTGGTCTTGGGCCGCGGTCTGGCCGACTGGTTTATGGCGCTGCCCGAGGACAAACGGCAAGATATTTTGCGCGGGATTCCGGTTGAACCTCCCGAGTGGGTCGATCCGCGCGCGGTCGGTGAGGTCCTGTCCAGCCTGGCCGATGCCGATGCCCGCTTCGATCCGGCTCGCTCGCTTGCGCCAGATTTTGATGAGAAAATCCGCTTTAATGGCTTGCCGGCTTTCGTTGCTAGCCGCCTGCGCGCCATGTCTTACCAGTGTGGCATGGTGGAGGAATTTCTGGCGTTGCGCGGGCAGCATCTGGCGCAGGCTGTCGCGCAGGAGCTGCGCCAGCTCTACGCGCAGAGCCTGGAGAAGTTCGCCGATGACCCCGACGACCCACCGGCGCTGCGCTATGTGTGGCTCATTGAGCAGTTGATCCCCGCGCCGGCTCGCGCGCACCCGCACAGCCTCAAGGCCTACCGGGAGGCCGCCGAGGTGGTGCTGGCCAAATACTTCGAGAGCTGCGACATCTATGCACAACCTGGCCCTGGCGGTGGCGCCGCATGAGCACGTAGGCTTTGCCGACAGCCTGGTCGGGCTGGCCGGCTGGCTGCGCGTGCAGCTTGCGCACGGACCGCGCACGCTGGATGAGCTGTTTGCAGCCGTCTCGCGCGACGATAGCGGCTGGCCCCGGCGGCCGCGCTTCGAACAGGTGGCGCTGGCGGTGACGCTGCTGGCGGCCATCGGCGCCGTGCGCCGGGTTCAGGACGACCGCATCGAGGCCGTATCGCCATGAGGCTGCTCACGCTGGAATGCGACAGCAACACCTTCAAGCCGCTGCTGTTCCGGCCGGAGGGGGTGTCGGTGATCGTGGGCGACGCCAGCGACCGCGAAGGCAGCGCCAACGGCGTGGGCAAGACATTGGCGCTCAAGCTCGTGCATCACTGCCTGGGCGCGCGGCGCGATCGACTGCTGGCTCAGGGCGTGGGCGAGTGGCGCCGACGTCCCCCCGGTTTTGAGTAGCGCCGCGATCTGGAGTCCAATCCCCAACGACAAGGAGATTGGACGTGAAGAAGCGTTTTACCGAAGAGCAGATCATCGGCTTCCTGCGTGAGGCGGAGGCCGG
>NZ_VJNA01000075.1 GCF_007556585.1 Tepidimonas aquatica
GCTTTGCGCATGAACAGGTGCGACAGCCTTGCTTCCAACTCCTGCCACGGCATGCGTGAGGACAACACCGCCAGCGGATGGCGCAGGTCGATCATCTGATCGAGCCGGGCGCGGAAGAAGTCCTCGGTGGCGGGGCAGGCAAACATCGCAAAACTCCCAGAAAACGGCGCATCAGACCATCAAATCTGGGGGAAATTGTACTCGCAAACAGGCAATAACACAAGAAAAATCATGCTGTTATGAATATTTCAGGGGCGACGAAGTAACGACGCGCTTCGATCTCGTTGCGGTTGATGAGGATCACGCCCAAATCCTGCAGGTGACAGGTGGCGCCGGAAACGGTGTCGCCTTCGGGGGTCGTCAGGGTATCGACGAACAGCACGGGGATGTCGAGATCCCTTTCGACCGCCTCGATCAAGCGCTCGGCCGGAACAGGGCTCAGTGAGAGCCGCTCCACGAGTTCCTCGGCGCGCGCGATGGCCTCTTCGAAGGTGTTTTGCGTGGTCAGCCGCAGGCTGAACTTGAGCGGGCTCTGGGTCTGCTCTCCCTCGCGCAGCCAGCGCAACAGGCCGATCCACTGGCCAGCCCGCAGTTCGAAGCCGTCGAGGTCGTCCTCGGGCACACCCGGTGAAGCGCGCCAGGAGAACTGCGCCTCGCCAGCCACCGCGAAGGAGTCGAGGAAGAATTCGAGGTCGCGCCCCAGCGCATCGGAAAGCAGTACCAGTTCATCGGGCTGAAGCCGGCGTTTGCCGTTCTCAAGGTCTGACACGCTCTGCCGGTCGTTGAGACCGAGCAACTCGGCCAGGCGCTCCTGCGTCCAGCCGGCAGCCTCTCGTGCGGCCTTGACGCGAAAGCCGATGAGCCGGTGGGACAGTCGTTCAAGCATGGCAAAGCGCTCCTCTCTTTGAGGATAAAACAGCATTTTATTCTTGCGAAATTACTTTTGCAAGACAATCGCGCGAAGTCGAAATTGAACCGCCTTGCCCGCCCTTGCCATCTGCTTCGGGCAATCGGGCAGACCATGCCTGACGGTTTTGCGATTCCCCGGAGCCGTCATGAAGAACCTCGAACTGGCATCACCCTCGGAAATGAGCCCCGGCGCCCGGGCCGGGGAAGTCAGCGCCATCCTCGCGGCCGCCATCGTCCGTACCCTCGGGTCTTCCGGGCTGGAACAGAGCGCGGTTCGCCTTGGCTTCCTGCCCGACCAGCGCGTTCATGCAACCCCCTATCCAACGGAGAAGTTGTCATGAGCGAGAAGTCAGCGTCCATTGCGGCGCGGATCGCCGACCTGGGTCATCTCCCGATGGCCGAGCTGTGGGTCCTGTGGGACCGGCACTTCGAGCGCCGGCCCGAACATCCGAATCGCACGCACGTCGAGTCCCGCATCGCCTACAAGCTGCAGGAAGAAGCCTTCGGCGGACTCGCACCCGAAACGCGCCAGCGCCTTGAGGCCATCGGCGCGAAGCACTCCAAGATCAAACTGCGCGCGCGCCCGCGCAAGTTCGACTTCGCACCGGGCACCGTGCTGCTACGCGAATGGGGCGAGCGCGAGCACCGGGTGACGGTCAATGCCG
>NZ_VJNA01000076.1 GCF_007556585.1 Tepidimonas aquatica
TCCCCGATAGCTCAGTCGGTAGAGCGCCGGACTGTTAATCCGTAGGTCCCTGGTTCGAGCCCAGGTCGGGGAGCCAAAATGCTCCGCTAAGTCTATGACTTAGTTATTGGTTTGCCAGCGTCAGTCCAGACTCCAACCAGTCCGCCGCTTGTCGGCGCTTTTGGAGGAAATCGACATGACGTTTCATGGCAGCAACAGTGTTGCGGGTGTTCCCAGCGCCCGCTCACAAGTCGACCCGGAGGGCGTTTCCCTCCGGCTGCGCTCGCTTTCGCAGCGCCCAACCTCGATCACCGTCAGCGAGCTGATCGAGCGTTACATGGCCCAGTACAACGGGCAAGACGGCTCTCGCGCGCATCGCCTCGCCGCATGGCAGGAGATGATTGGCGATTTTGAGGTGAGCCAGGTCGACGCTGACCTGATCCACGCTGGACGCAGCGAGCTGGCGACCAAGCCGCCGCTGGTCTTTGTCGGGGTGGATCACCAAGGGCGGCAAATCTTCAAGGTCAAGGGCCGCCAGCGCCAGAAAAGCGGCGCGACCCTTAATCGCTACGTGCAGGCCATCGCATCGGTCTTTACCTGGGCCATCGAGCAGCGCCTGACGCCCAAGGGGTTTGTTCACCCGTGCCGCGGGCTCAAGCGCATGGGCGAAAGCGATGGCCGCGTGCGCTACCTCGACACCGACGAGCGCTCGCGGCTGTTTCTGGCGTGCCGGGTGTCCAAGTACCCCAGGCTGTACGCCCTCGTGCTCATGGCCATGAAAACCGGTGCGCGCAAAGGCGAGCTGCTGGGCCTGACCTGGCGCGACGTCGACCTTGAGGCCGGTCTGGCCTACCTGGGCCGCACCAAAAACGGCGACCGCCGCACCCTGGTCCTGCTGCCCGACGTGGTGGAAGCGCTGCGTCCCTTTGTCTCGACCGACCCCGCGCGCTTCGTCTTCGGCAGCGTGCGCAGCAAGTACCTCGAGCCCGCGCGGATTGATACCGCCTGGCGCGAAGCCGTGGCGCGCGCCAAGCTGCGCAATTTCCGCTTCCACGACTTGCGCCACTGCTGCGCGTCCTACATGGCGCAGGCGGGCGTGCCGCTCAACGTGGTGGCCGAAGTGCTCGGGCATCGAAAGCTCGACATGACGCGCCGCTACGCGCACCTGACCGTGCAAACCAAGGCGGCCGCTATGGCCCAGGCGCTCGGCGCCATCTGACCCCCTCAACCTCAAAGCGAATTTAAGACCATGAACACACCGCAACCGATCCGCCCCGAGAGCTTCGACAGCCTGGACACAAGCTCGACGAAGGCCAGGCGACTGGCCGCCATGCTGCAGGCGATTTCTGGCCCCAGTGGCCAGGAATCGTTTGAGGATGTGGCGCCCGATCTGCGCCGCGAATACCTCGACCTCGCCGCCGAGCTGGCCAGCGACGTTGCGACTGAGCTCTCAGACCTGCTTGACCGGCACATCAACCCCGGAGAGGCCACCCAATGAAATCCCAGCAAAAGTCCATCGAGAGCACCCCC
>NZ_VJNA01000077.1 GCF_007556585.1 Tepidimonas aquatica
CACCATGGACTCCCCCGCCGACCCGCTGCCCTGCCCCGCCCCAGCGCCGCCAGCGGCGCTGGGGCGGGGCAGGGCAGCGGGTCGGCGGGGGAGTCCATGGTGGGCTCAGCCGCCCCGGGCGGCACGCAAGGCGGCTTGTTCGTGCACGTCCAGCGCCACCTTGTCACGCACGTACAGCGGCTGCGCATGCGCCGCCGGCACGCACAGGCCGTGCTCGATGCCTTGTGCCGCCAGGCGCAGCAGCGCGGCGGCGTCCGGTACCGTGTTGCAAGCCGCCGCGCCCCGCCACGCGGCGGGCAGCCGCTCGGCGTACACCTCACCCACGTTGCCCGCGCACAGCGTGGTGGCGTCGTCGGGTTCGGGCAGCGCTTCGGGGGCGCTCAGGCGCGGGGCGACCAGCTCCTGCCAGCCGTGGCCGGCGCGCCAGGCGTAGCGGGCGACGTAGACTTGGTCCATGCGCGCGTCCAACGCCGCCCACACCTGCAACTGCGCTGCATCCGGGGCATGGGTGTGGCGGGCGGCCTCGGCCACCGCCAGCAGGGTGCCCAGCGGCAGCACCGGCACACCGCCGGGGCGCGCGCCCGCGGCCAGCCCCTGCACCACGGCGCAGGCGGTGCGCAAGCCGGTGAACGACCCCGGCCCACAGCCAAACGCAATGCCATCCAGCTCGGCCAATGGCCAGCCCACCTGCCGCAGCAAATCCAAAATGGTGGGCAGCAGGCGCGCCGAGGCTTGCGGGCCGCCCTCGCCGCCGTGGTAGGCCAGCGGGGTGTCGGCGCCCGCGGCGCCCAGCGCGATGCTGAGCGCCGCGGTGCTGGTGTCCAGCGCCAGCCAGCGCTGGCGGCCGGGTGGGGTGGGGATGCTCATGACCGTCGATTATCCCGCGCGGCCACCGGGTTCTCCGTTAGACTTGGGCGCGGCCAGCCCCGCGCGGTGCTGCACGAAGGGGGCTGCGCGCAGCCAAGGAGTCCCCGTCATGCCAACCGAGCTTTCCCCCAAGACGACGCCCGCCGGCGCGCGCGGCCCGTGGCAGACGCTGCGCGAGCACTGGCCGATGATGACACTGTACGAGCGCTTTGAGTGGGTTGTGGCCCTGGTGCTGTCGGTGGTGATCGCGGTGATCATCGTCACCTCGCTGGTGCAGTTGATCCGCGTGGTGTTTACGCTGCTGGTGCTGGATGCCTTCAACCCACTGGACCATCAGGTGTTCCAGACGGTGTTTGGCATGATCATGACGCTGTTGATCGCGATGGAGTTCAAGCACTCCATCGTGCGCGTGGTGATGGGGCAGGACAGCATCGTGCAGGTCAAGACGGTGGTGCTGATTGCGTTGATCGCGCTGTCGCGCAAATTCGTGATCCTGGACCCCTGTCAGGTCCCGGACGATTGCATTGATCCGCGACGTCGTGCATTATTCATAGGTCGCGAGACGATGCGTGAGCTGATCGAGGAACTACGGAGGCAAAAGTCATGATGGTTCGACTGCACAAGAACGC
>NZ_VJNA01000078.1 GCF_007556585.1 Tepidimonas aquatica
GACCAGCCTCCGCCCGCTTGAGCGCGTCGATGATCTGGCTGTCAGTGAAACGCGATTTCTTCATCGTAGAGATTCTCCTTCGAGACTCTCTACTTCTCAGCGCACTGGTTTTGCGGGGGGATTACCCAGCAGGTCGCTGGATGTTGACTCTTGACTTTCTGTATGTTATACGCAATATCTTGCAAAGTCTTGCAAGAATTTCCTCGAGCGAGGCCGCGTGACGACGGAACTTGTGGGGGTGGTATGACAGCGCGCCAGCAGGCGATCTTCACACTCGACGAGTTGGCTGCCTACTTGAAAGTCGGCAAGCGGACGCTTTACCGGCTCGCCTCGCACGGGGAGATTCCGGCCTTCAAGGTCGGCGGGACGTGGCGGTTTCGTCAAAGTGAAATCGATCAATGGATCAATGATCAGATCCAAGCGGGCAGAAAGAAGGAGGTGATACGCACAGATGAGCAGCCAAAGTCAGCGGAACACTCCGTGTCGTCTGGGCGCGCTGTCCGTCGCCGCAGGCAAACGGAGTGAGCGAGAGTCTTCAATTTTTCTTCTGGAGGTGTGACATGGACATTGATTTCAAGAAATTGGCTCCCTGGAACTGGTTCAAGAAGGAGCAGGAAGAACAACAGAGCACTGCCTCGCTGCCGGTGCAGCGCAATGACCTGCCGGTGGCGGGTGGGCCCGTCAGTCCCATCCTGCAATTGCATCGCGAGATCGACCGCCTGTTCGACGACGCGTTTCGAGGCTTCGGTCTCCCGACGCTGGCCATGCCACGCTGGCCGTCGGACTGGCCGGGCATGCTGAAGCCGGCGCTGGACATCCAGGAGACCGACAAGCAGTACAAGATCGCCCTGGAAGTACCCGGCGTCGAGGAAAAAGACATCCAGATCACGCTCGACAACGACGTGCTGATGGTGCGCGGTGAAAAGCGTCAGGAGCAGGAAACGAAAGACGGCGGTTTCCACCGGGTGGAGCGCTCCTACGGCAGCTTTCAGCGCGCTCTGAACCTGCCGGCCGATGCCAACCAGGACACGATCAAGGCCGCTTTCAAGAACGGCGTGCTCACGATCACGATGGACAAGCGCGAGGCCAGTGCGCCCAAGCAGGGGCGCTCGATCCCGATCAACGGCTGACGCGGGGCAGCGCGTTTTTCTCAAAAACCACAAAGAGATGAGGCACCGTGATCTGCGGTGCCTCGCCCAGTTAACCCTCTCAGGAGCATCAGCATGGCCAGAAAACAATGCCAAGTCTGCGGCCAGCCCGCCCCCCGCGTCAGAATAGATGTCGCCCGCATAGAACTCTGAACCTGGGGGCGATGATGGAAGAACAAGTTGGCCAGATACGGACAAGCATTCAAGGACCGTGCTGTGGCGCGGTTGCTGCCGCCTGA
>NZ_VJNA01000079.1 GCF_007556585.1 Tepidimonas aquatica
GACAACGCATCCGCGTTGCCCACCGCGCCGGCCTTCGCCCACAAGCTCCACAGCCTCCCACCACCATCAATGAACCAGTCTCACAGCTCTGGTCCTATCGGGGCGACAAGTATTCTGACGCGGGGGGTGGGGGCCTCCTCAAAAACCGGGGCGGTTCACGCATTCCTCCTCCAGCAATCCGCTCGAGTGCCAAAGGTATAGGGCTCATACGAGTTCTTGAAATTCCATTCTTGATTGCATATCATTTCAAACAGTTTCGATAAGAGATGCCCATGCGACCGTCCGTTGTGCTCGATATGAAGCGAAGCGTGGTGCGCGAGGCGGTAGGACGCTTTCGTGCCGCCAACCCGCGCGTCTTCGGTTCGGTTTTGCATGGTACCGATCGGGACGGCAGCGACCTCGATCTGCTGGTCGATGCGCTGCCCGGTGCCACGTTGTTGGACTTGGGTGATTTGGAAGAAGAGCTGAAATCGCTGCTCGGCGTCCACGTCGATGTGCTGACGCCCGGCGACCTGCCGCCGAAATTCCGGGCCAAGGTGCTCGCGGAGGCACGGCCGGTATGAGCGAGAACCGCTTGCCCGATTACCTCGACCACATCCAGCAGGCCGCAGCCGACGCGCGCAGCTTCGTGGAAGGGATGGCCAAGGACGACTTCCTGGCCGACAAGCGCACCCAGCAAGCCGTCATCATGAGCCTGATCGTCATCGGCGAGGCCGCGACGAAGGTGATGGATGGCTACGCCGAGTTCACCCAGGCGCACGCCGACGTGCCGTGGCGCAGCATGCGCAATATGCGCAATCGCATGGCCCACGGCTATTTCGACATCAACCTCGATGTGGTGTGGGAGACGGTACAGCAATGGCTGCCGACGTTGCTCCAGCAACTACCCGCCGTGCGCCAGGATGCCGACAATCAAGACCGCAACGGCTGAGGGATGAAATCGTGAACGTCTCAACCCGCCTCACACACAAAATATCTGCCATCCCCGCCTGTGGGGCAGTGGGCGCTCTTGACCTGCCACTGCTCCTCCCAGGGCTTGATGGCGTCGATCTCGTTCAAAAGCGGCTGCGCCGCCTCTTGCGCTTCTTGGCGGCCACTGCCGTTTGGCAGCACTCGTCTGGCTGTGGATGATGGCCGCGTGCCTGCGCAATCGACGCCCTGCAGCGGATCCGCTCACTGGCTTCTCGGGTGTTATTGAATCAGTGTCGCCCTAGGGCCTGTTAACACTATCGCAACGATTCGACGATCAGTGCGAAGTGGATGAAGGCCGCGAACATGACGTCGAGCTTGTCGAAGCGGCTGAAGATGCGGCGGAACCCTTTCAGACGGCGCAACAG
>NZ_VJNA01000008.1 GCF_007556585.1 Tepidimonas aquatica
TCGTGGCCGGCTGACCACCCACCGCGTTGAGCGCCTCAGCCAGGCTCTTGCTCGCAAACGCCTCGCGCGGCAGCGCCAGCGCCTGCTCGCTCGTGATCACCCCCAGCGACACCAGCGTCGCCACAGCCCCGCCGGCCTTCAGCACGGCGCGTCGATTCTGTTTCATCGATAGACTCCTAAAAAACGGTTCATCACGATACCGTGATGGGCATCTTATTACTTGTCGGGCGCACCAGCCAGCACCCACTCGGCCAGCAGCTTGGCGTCGGCATCCGACAGAGCGGCTTGCGCCGGCATCGGCACCGGGCCCCACTTGCCGGCGCCGCCCTTCTTGATCGAGGCGGCCAGCTCCTCGGGCTTCATGCCTTTGTACTTGGCGGCAATATCCTTGTACGCCGGCCCCACCATCTTCTTGTCGACGGCGTGGCAGCCCATGCAGGCGTTCTTTTGCGCCAGCGCCTTGGCGGCGGCGGCGTCCATCGCATGCACGGGCGCGGTCAACGCCACCAGACCCGCCACCACGGCCATCGTCATCACTCGCTTCATCGTCGTCATCTCCTGTTGGCTAAGGTTGGGCCCGCGGTGCGGGCATGGTTTAGCAGGCCGTTGAAAAACTGCTGCGGTAGGCCATCTGCGGCGTTGCGCGGTGCTCGCTCCCTCGCCTATCTGTTTGATAGGCTTCGGTCGCTGTGCTCCGTGCGCCTTGCATCTGGCCATCCTCGCGACGTTTTTCAACGGCCTGTTAGAGACCGATCGGCCTGCGCCGGTTCATTTGGCTCCGGCGGCGATCCAGGCCGCGATCGCCTTGGCGTCGGCATCGCTGACCTGCGGCTGCGGCGGCATCGGGATGGCGCCATAGACGCCCTGACCGCCGCCCTTGATCTTGCCGACCAGGTAGGCTTCCAGGTCGGCCTTGCCCTTGTGCTTGGCCGCCACCTCGTTGAAGCCGGGCCCGACGATTTTGTTGGCCACACCGTGGCAGGCGGTGCAGGCGTTTTTGGCCAGCAGGCTCTTGGCATCGGCCCCACCGCCAGCCGCGGCACCAGCGGCCGGCGCCGGTGCGGCCATCGACACCTTTTGCGTCAGCGGTTCTTTACGCGGCGGCTTGGTCGTGTCCCAGCCACGCATCGGCCCGATCAGGCGCTGCTGCTCGAACAGGTTGCCGTGCGCGTCGCGCATGTTTTCCGGCAGCATCGACTTGATGTCGCCTTCCACCGGGCAGTTGTTCATGCAGCGGGTGTTTTTGACGTCAGGCTTGCCGCTGAACGCGTAGTTGGGCAGCCACAGACCGTGGTCGGTGGTCATGCCGTTGCGGTTCGGCATGCGCTTTTGCACTTCGGCGATATTTTGGTCGCTCAGCACGAAGTCCTCGGGCACGATGTCGCCCAGGTGCAGGATGTACGCCACCACGCCGTACACATCCTCCACCGACAAGGACTTCGGCGCGTTCCACGGCATGGCACGGTTGATGTAGTCCCACAGCGTCGACACGGTGGAGACCTTCATCAACGTCGTGCGCTGCGGGAAGTACTTGTCGACGTGAAGGTTGGCCACACGGCCGGTTTCGATGTCTTTCTTGGTGGTGCCGCCGACGATCGGGGTGAAGACCTCGTTGGACTCACCGAACTCGCCGTGGCACGAGGCGCATTTGGCGATCCAGACCTCTTCGCCGTGCTTGACCGAGCCCGAGCCCTTCGGCAAGCCCTTGAAGTCCGGGCGCACATCGATGTCCCAGGCCTTGATTTCAGCCGGCGTCGGCGCCCGGCCCATGTTGGCCCAGGGCTTGTCGCCGGCGGGGTTGGCGTGCGCGGCACCGGCAAAGCCCGCGGTCAGGGCAGCGACCGCGGCCGCCGCGCGAACGGTATGTTGGAAGCGCTTCATCATCAGTACACCTGCACGTTGGAGACTTCGCCGTTTTCCGACACCAGCCAGCTTTGGATGGCGTTGTTGTGGTAGATCGAGCGCGTGCCGCGCACCGCGCGCAACTGGTTGATCTTGGGCTGCACGTAGCCGGTGGAGTCGATCGCGCGGCTTTGCAGAATAGCGGGCTTGCCGTCCCACACCCAGTCGAAGTTGAAGCGGGTGAAGGCCTTGGGCAGGATGGGCTTTTCCAGCCGCGCGGGACGCCAGGTGCGGCCACCGTCCACCGACACGTCAACCGCCTTGATGGTGCCGCGGCCCGACCAGGCCAGACCTGAGATGTTGTAGTAGCCGCGGTCCAGCAGCGTTTGCCCGCCCGACGGTGTCGTGATGACGCTCTTGCACTCCTGGATGCCGCTGTACTGGCGGTGCAGCCCGTTGGGCAGCAGGTCGATGTAGTGGATCGTTTCGTCCTTGGTGTTCCAGGGCTTGTCACCCACTTCGATACGGCGCAGGTACTTGACCGAGCTGACCGCCTGCACACCCGGCACGATGAGGCGCAGCGGGTAGCCGTTTTCGGGGCGCAGCATCTCGCCGTTTTGCCCCCAGGCCACGATGACGTCGTCCAGCGCCAGCTCGATCGGGATCGTGCGCGTCATCGACGAGCCATCGGCCCCTTCGGCCAGCACGTACTTGGCACGCTTGCGGTCGATGCCGCACATGTCCAGCAGCGTCGACAGCAACACACCGGTCCACTCCGAGCAGCTGCTCATGCCGTGCGTGTACTGCACCGTCGGCACGGCCACGTTGGCCCACTCCATCGCCGTGTTGGCGCCGCACTCCAGGAAGTGGATGCGCGACACGCTGGGCAGGCGCATCAGCTCGTCCATCGTGAACACGCGCGGGCGCTTGATGAGACCATCGTCGCCGTGGATCATCAGGCGGTGCTTCGAGGGGTCGATGTCCCACCAGCCCTGGTGGTGCCGCTCGAAATGCAGGCCGCTGGGGGTGATGATGCCAAACAGCCCCTGCAGCGGCGTGAAGCTCACCGACGCCTGCGACACCCGCGTCAGACCCGGGCTTTCGCGGCGCTGCAGGTTCGATTCCCACTTGCTGGGCATGCCGTAGCCGCGCGCGGCCACCGGTTGACCCAGGCCCGTGGTGTGTTCAGGCAGCTTGAGGATGGCGTCTTCGCCTTCCGGGGCGGCCATGGCTTTGCCCGCCGCGGCGGCGCCCGCCCCCATGGCCAGCGCCTTGGCCATGAAGCTGCGCCGCGCCTTGCGCGCCTTTTCCAACAGCTCGGGGCTGAGGTGGTTCTCCGGGGCAGGCAACACCCGGCCGATCACGTCGCGGAGATTGTCAGACACTGGCTTGTTCCTTTGTGTCGAGAGGGAAGACCGAGAAAAACCGATCACCGTCACGCGGGGCCTGGCCGTGCTGCACCATCACCTGGGCGGCAATGACGCGGCACAAATCCAGCGGAGCACGCGGCGCCACGCGATAAAACACCTGTGCGCCCTCGCGCCGACGCACCAGCAGGCCGGCCTGGTACAGCCGCGCCAGGTGGTGCGACACGTTGGCCTGCGCCAGCCCGGTGGCCTGGATGATGTCGTTGACGCAGCGCTCCTACCCACACAGGGCGTGCAGGATGCGCAACCGCGCCGGCTCACCCAGCACGCTGAAGACCCGGCCAACCGACTCAAAGATCGGTTGCAGGTCGGCGGCAGCGGCGGTCGGGGCGGGTGTGCTCACAAGCGTCACTATATTAGCAATTGCGAATATACCGATTAGTGTAAACCCTAAGCGGCACAAAATTCTGACAATCGAGCCGATGAACGGTATCGATCAGCCCTGCAGCAAGCCGCCCTGCAGGCGCAGCCGACGGTCGCAGCGCTGTGCGAGCTGCTCGTCGTGGGTGACGACGACGAAGGCGGTGCCCTGCTCGCGCGCCAGACGTAGCATCAGCTCGAACACGGCGGCGGCGGTGTCGCGGTCGAGGTTGCCGGTGGGCTCGTCGGCCAACACGCACAGCGGCTCGCCCACCAGCGCCCGCGCGATCGCCACGCGCTGTCGCTCGCCACCAGAGAGCTGCGCCGGCCGGTGCCGCAGGCGCTCGCCCAAGCCCACACGCTGCAGCCACGCGGCCGCGTGGCGCGCGGCCTCGGCGTAGGGCTGGCGGCGGATCCACAACGGCATGGCCACGTTGTCCAGCGCGGTGAACTCCGGCAGCAGGTGGTGGAACTGGTAGACAAACCCCAGGCAGCGGTTGCGCCGGCGCCCCTGCTCGGCGGGGCTAAGGCCCTGCCACGGCTGCCCTTGCAGCAGCACCTGGCCGGCGCTGGGCGCGTCCAACCCGCCCAGCAGGTGCAGCAGCGTGCTTTTGCCGGAGCCCGACGCGCCGACGATCGCCACCGTCTCGCCCGCGTGCACGCTCAGGTCCACGCCGCGCAGCACCGTCACGTCCAACGCCCCTTCGCGGAAGCGCTTGACCAGCCCTTGGGCCTGCAACACCACCTCACTCATAACGCAGCGCCTCCGCCGGATCGACACGGCTGGCTCGCCAGCTCGGGTACACGGTGGCCACGAACGCCAAGCCGAGCGCGATGAGGGCGATCGGCACGATATCGGCCGCCTGCGGGTCGCTGGGCATGCGGCTGATCAGGTAAATGTCCTGAGGCAGGAAGCGCATGCCCAACAGCCGCTCCAGCGCCGGCACCAGCGTGTCGATGTTGAACGCCACGCCCAAGCCCAGCAGCAAGCCGGCCAGCGTGCCCACCACCCCCACCACCGCACCTTGCACGACGAAGATCGCCATCACGCTGCCGGGGCTGGCGCCCAAGGTGCGCAGGATGGCAATGTCGGCGCGTTTGTCGGTCACCGTCATCACCAGCGTGCTGACCAGGTTGAACGCCGCCACCGCCACGATCAGCGTCAGGATGATGAACATCATGCGTTTTTCCAGTTGCACCGCGGCAAACCAGGTGCGGTTGGCACGCGTCCAGTCGCGCACCGCCACGCCGTACTGCCCGTCGGCTTGCAGCGCCGCTTCCAGCTCCACCGCCACCGCACGCGCCGCATGCAGATCCTGCAGCCGCACGCGCACCCCCGTGGGTCCTTCGACGCGAAACAGGCGCTGCGCGTCGTCCAGGTGCAGCAGCGCCAGCGTGGCGTCGTACTCGTAGTGGCCGGAGTCGAACAGCCCCACCACGGTCAACTGGCGCAGCCGCGGCAACACACCGGCCGGCGTCAGCTGCCCACTGGGCACGATCAGCGTCACCGCATCACCGACGCCAACGCCCAGCTGGCGCGCCAGCGCCGCGCCCAGCACGACGCCAAACCCGGCCGGCTGCAGCTGCCCCAGCGCGTGCGTGGCCAGCTCGGCGCCCAGCGCCGTCACGGCCGGCTCCAGCGCCGGGTCCACGCCGCGCACCAACACGCCTTTCATATCCTGACCGCGCGCCAGCAGCCCCTGCTCGGCCACAAACGGCGCCACCGCGCGCACCTGCAGGTGGCGCTGCACCACCTCGGCCGTGCGGCGCCAGTCGGGCAGCGCGCCGCCGTCGGCGGCCAGTACCTCGACGTGCGCCAGCACGCCCAGCATGCGGTCGCGCACCTCCTTCTGAAAGCCGTTCATCACCGACAGCACGATGATCAGCGCGGCCACCCCCAGCGCGATGCCCAGCATCGACACCGCGCTGATGAAGGAGATAAACCCGTTGCGCCGGGCGGCGCGGCCAGCGCGCGTGTAGCGCCAGCCGATGACGAATTCGTAAGGCCAAGGCATGGACGGCGATTGTGCCTGCAACCGCGCCAGGCGTCGTGCGGCATCGTGGACAATTGCCCCATGCCCACCGTGCGCCACTGGATCATCGCCCACGCCTGCGCCGACGACCCCGGCCTGCTGGCTGAGCTGCCCGCGTTGGCGTTGCCCGCGTTGCAGCGCTGGTTGACCCTGGCCCCTGTGGTGGCCGAGGCCAGCCACGGCCCCCACACGCTCAACGCCCCGCACGAGCAGGCGCTGGCGCGAGCCTTGGGCTGGCCGGAACGCGCCGACCCCTACCCCTGGGCCGGTTGGCAGGCCCAGCGCCCCGGCACGCCGTGCGCCTGGCTGGTGCCGTGCCACTGGCAAGCCAGCCTAGACCACATGGTGGTGCTGCCGCCAGCGGCGCTGCAGCTCAGCGTCGACGAGGCGCAGGCGCTGCGCCAAGCGTGGGCACCGTACGCCGCCAGCGAAGGCCTTGACCTGCTGGGCGGTGAGGCGACACGCTGGCTGGCCAGCGGCACGCTGCTGGCGCACTGGCCGGTGCCGAGTCTGGCCCGGGTGGCGCACCGACGGCTCGACACCTGGTGGGACGCTCACAGCGACGACCCGGCCGCGCGGCGCTTGCTGCGCGTGCTGGAAGAGGCGCAAATGCTGTGGCACGACCACCCGGTCAACGACGCGCGGCGCGCGCGTGGCCTGCCGCCCATCAACGCGCTGTGGGTGGAAGGCGCCGGCGTGTGGGATGGCCTTGGCCCCAGCCCGGTTGAGGCGCCAGCCCAGGTCTGGCACGACCTGACGCCTGCCGCGCTGGCCGGCGACGCGGCCAGCTGGCGCGACACCTGGCAACGGCTGGACCGCGAACACCTGGGGCCGTGGCTGCAAGCGGCGCTGGACGACGGCCAGCCGCGTTGGCTGACGCTGTGCGGCGAGCGCGGCTGGCGCTGCTGGCGGCTCGACCCCGGCACGGCCGCACCCCCGCCGCGGCGGCGCTGGTGGCCATGGCCGCGACGCGCCCCTGAGACTCCGTTCACGCCATCATGGTGGGTCGGTCTATGACCATCGTGCCGCGCACCGTGCCGCCACGGGCCGCCTGGGCGTTGGAACAGGCCGGCGTGGACGCGCTGCTGGCGCGCCTGTACGCCGCGCGCGGCGTATGCGACCCGCAGGAGCTCGACGACGGGCTGCACCTGCTGCCGCCGCCGGACCAGTTGCGCGGCGCGGCCGACGCCGCCACCCTGCTGGCCGATGCGCTGCAGCGTGGGCGGCGCATCGCCATCGTGGCCGACTACGACTGCGACGGCGCCACCGCCTGCGCGGTGGCCGTGCGCGGCCTGCGACTGCTGGGCCAGCGGCTGGGTGGCGCGCAGGTGCTGCACCTGGTGCCGGACCGGCAGCGTGACGGCTACGGCCTGACGCCCGCGCTGGCCGACCGGGTGCACGCGCTGGGCGCCGAGGTGCTGGTTACCGTGGACAATGGCATCGCCAGCCTGGACGGTGTGGCGCACGCCCGGGCGCTGGGGCTGCAGGTGCTGATCACCGACCACCACCTGCCGCTGGTGGTCGACGGCCAACCCCGCTTGCCTGCCGACTGCGTCATCGTCAACCCCAACCAACCGGGCTGCCCATTCCCGGCCAAGGCCCTGGCGGGCGTGGGCGTGATGTTTTACGTGCTGCTGGCGCTGCGCGCCGAGCTGCGCCGCCGCGGCTGTTTCCAGCCCTCCGACCAGCCCCGGCTGGACCCGCTGCTGCCGTTGGTGGCCCTGGGCACGGTGGCGGACGTCGTGCGGCTGGACGCGCACAACCGCCGTCTGGTGGCGCAGGGCCTCAAGCGCATCCGTACCGGCGCCATGCCCGCGGGCCTGGGCGCGCTGCTGGTCGTGGCCGGGCGCGTGCCCGCACGCGCCACGACGTTTGACCTCGGCTTTGCCGTGGCGCCGCGCTTGAACGCCGCCGGACGGCTGGCCAACATGGCGCTGGGCATCGAGTGCTTGCTCTGCGACGACCCCGACCACGCCCAGGCCCTGGCGCAGCAGCTCGACGCCATCAACCGCGAGCGGCGCGAACTGGAGGCGGCGATGCGCGAACAAGCGTTGCTGCAACTGGCCGAGCGCGAACTGCCCACCGGTGCCGAGCAGGCCCCCGCGGTCACCGTCTTCGACCCCTCGTTTCACGAAGGGGTGGTGGGCATCGTCGCCGCGCGGCTCAAAGACCGCCTGCACCGGCCGGTGTTCGTCTTCGCCCCGGCCCGGCTGGACGACGGCACGCCATGCCTGCGCGGCTCGGGCCGCTCGATCGCCGGACTGCACCTGCGCGACGCGCTGGACACCATCGCCAAGCGCCACCCCGGGCTGCTGCTGCGGTTCGGCGGCCACGCGATGGCCGCGGGCTGCACGCTGCGCGCCGACGGCTGGCCCCTCTTCGACGCCGCGCTGCGCGACGTGGCCCAACAGTGGCTTGAGCCCGACGCGCTGCAGCGCCGCTTGCACACCGACGGCGAACTCGGCGCCGAGCGCCACCACCCCGACACCGCCGCACTGCTGGACGCGCAGGTGTGGGGCCAGGGCTTCGCGCCGCCGCTGTTTCAGGCCGACGCCGAGGTGCTGGGGCAGCGGCTGGTGGGCGAGCGTCACCTGGCGCTGCGCCTGCGCGTGCACGGCCAGCCGATGGAGGCGATCTGGTTTGGCCACACCGAGGCACTGCCCCACCGCGCGCGCCTGGCGTACCGACTCGACGCCGACGAGTGGCAAGGCCTGCGTCGCACACGCTTGGTCGTCGAGGGGGTGCAGACGTGAGCACCGACGACACCGAGGCTGACCTGCGGGTGCTGCACGCCGACGCGACGCTGGTGGCGATCGACAAACCTGCTGGGCTGCTGGCGGTGCCCGGCCGCGGCCCCGACAAGGCGGACTGCGCCAGCGCGCGCGTGCAGCGGCGCTGGCCCGACGCGCGGGTGGTGCACCGGCTCGACATGGACACCTCGGGCGTGATGGTGCTGGCGCGTGGGGCGGCGGCCCAGTCGGCGCTGGCACGCGCGTTCGCCCAGCGGCGCGTGCGCAAGCGCTACGTCGCGGTCGTGGCGGGCGTGCCGCTGCCTCCCGACGGCGCCGACGGTTGGGGCGACATCCGCCTGCCACTGGCGGTGGATTGGCCGCGCCGACCGCGCAGCGCGGTCACCTTTGCACACGGCAAGCCCAGCCACACGCGCTGGCGCATCCTCGGTCTGGAACGGTGGGGGCCGCTGTCGGCCACCCGGGTCGAGCTGCAACCGATCACGGGCCGCTCGCACCAGTTGCGCGTGCACCTGGCCGCCTTGGGCCACCCCATCCTGGGCGACCCGCTGTACGCCGACGGGGCCGCGCGCCACGCCGCGCCGCGCCTGCTGCTGCACGCTGCCGCGCTGACCCTGCCCCACCCCAGCGACGCCACGCCGCTGACGCTGGCCTGCCCGGTGCCGTTTTAGCCGGTGGTGGCCGGCGGCGGCGCCACGTCGCCAGGCGCCGCCGGGGCCGTGCCCTGCAGCAGCGCCAGCACGTCGCGCAGCGCCGGCAGGGCCTGCTCGGCCGCTTTGCGCCCGGCGGCGATGGCCGGTGCCGCGCGGTGAAACTCCATCGCCGCAATGTCACCCAGCAACGGACGGATGACGACATCGGCCGGCTCGCCGGCCAGACGGCTTTGCGTGATGCGCCACTGCACGATGTTCATGCTGGTGGTCAGCACATCCAACAGCGATGGCAGCGCGGGCGCGGGCCCGGCGACGCTGGCATCTCCGCCACGCCAACGCTGCAACACGCCATCCAGCAGTCCCCCGCCGCGCCGGTCACGCGCCTGGGCGCGCCCCGCGATGCGCTGGCGGCGCATCAGGTGCCAGTTCAGGTCCACGGCGATGACCACGTCCGCCCCCATCGCCCGGCACAGCGACACCGGCACCGGGTTGACCAAGCCGCCATCGACCAGCAGTTGCCCGTCACGCACCGCGGGTGTGAACACGCCGGGGATCGCGATCGACGCCCGCACCGCGTCGATGACCGGGCCGCTGCGCAGCCACACCTCGCGCCCGGTAGCCAGGTCGGTGGCCACGCAGCCAAAGGGTTTGGCCAGCGCCTCGATGCCACCATCCACGAAGCGCTCGCGGAAAAACGCCACCAGCTTGCCGCCTTCGAGCAGCCCGCCGGCCATGCGCACGTCCAGCAGGCCCACCACCTGGCGCCAATCGAGCTTGCGCACCCAGGGCTCCAGGCGATCCAGCTCGCCCGCGGCGTAGGCGGCCCCCACCAGCGCACCGATCGACGTGCCGCACACCACGTCAGGCTCCAGGCCTGCCTCCTGCAGCACGCGCAGCACGCCGATGTGCGCCCAGCCGCGCGCCGCGCCGCTGCCCAGCGCCAACCCGATGCGCAAGTCCGCCGTCACGTCCCGTCAGCCCGGCATCACAGCAACGGCACGCCGGTCTTGCTCTGGATGAAGTCGCGCGTCACCCCCGGCGCCAGCTCCACGAGCTTGAGCCCCTCGGGCGTGACGTCCATCACCCCCAGGTCGGTGATGATGCGATCCACCACACCCTTGCCGGTCAGCGGCAGCGTGCACTCGGGGATGATCTTCAGGTCCTCGGTACCGTCTTTTTTGCGCGCCACGTGCTCCATCAGCACGATGACGCGCGGCACGCCGGCCACCAGGTCCATCGCGCCCCCCATGCCTTTGACCATCTTGCCCGGGATCATCCAGTTGGCCAGGTCGCCCTTGTGCGTCACCTGCATCGCGCCCAGGATCGACAGGTTGATCTTGCCACCGCGGATCATCGCGAAGCTGTCGTGGCTGCCAAACGTGGCCGAGCCCTTGATCGTCGTGATGGTCTGCTTGCCGGCGTTGATCAGGTCGGGGTCAACCTCGTCCTCGTACGGGAACGGGCCAATGCCCAGCAGGCCGTTTTCGCTTTGCAGCCAGACCTCGATGTGGTCGGGCACGTGGTTGGCCACCAGCGTCGGCAGCCCAATGCCGAGGTTGACGTAAAAACCGTCTTGCAACTCTTGGGCCGCGCGGGCGGCCATCTCGTCGTGCGTCCAGGGCATGATCGCTCTCCTTGGGGCAGCCTGGGGTTAGACCTTGCGCTCGCGGGTGGTGCGGCGCTCGATGCGTTTTTCCGGCGTCGGGTTGTGCACGATGCGGTGCACGTAAATGCCGGGCAGGTGCACGTCGTCGGGCTCGATGGCGCCGGTGGGCACGATGCGCTCGACCTCGGCGATGCAGATCTTGCCCGCCATCGCCACGGCCGGGTTGAAGTTGCGCGCCGTCAGCCGAAAGCGCAGGTTGCCCGCAAGATCGGCCACGTCGGCCTTGATCAGTGCCACCTCAGGAAACAGCGCGTGCTCCAGGATGTAGGTCTCGCCGTTGAACTCACGGTGCTCCTTGCCTTCGGCGACGATGGTGCCGACCCCGGTCTTGGTGAAAAACGCCGGGATGCCGGCCCCACCCGCACGCAGCTTTTCGGCCAGCGTGCCCTGGGGCGTGAACTCGATTTCCAGTTCGCCGGCCAGGTACTGGCGCTCGAACTCCTTGTTCTCGCCCACGTACGAGGAGATCATTTTTTTGATCTGGCGCGTCTCCAACAACTTGCCCAGACCAAAACCGTCCACGCCAGCGTTGTTGGAAATCACCGTCAAATCCTTGACGCCGCTGTCGCGCAGCGCGTCGATCAGTGCCTCGGGGATGCCACACAGGCCAAAGCCGCCTACGGCGATCAACTGGCCGTCGCGCACCACCCCTTCGAGGGCCGCGCGGGCGCTGGGGTAGACCTTGTTCATGCTCGCTCCTGTCCGATGGTGGGAACAAGCCATTACGATACTACGTATTGGCGTACGTAGGATCGCGTACCGGGCAACCCTGAGTCCCCCACCGATGCCCCCGCACGGCCCCACCCTGGACGACTACCGGCTGGCGTTCGAGCTCGCCCCCGTGGGCATGGCGCTGTCGCGCCACCGTGTGATGGTGGACTGCAACCAGGCGTTGTGCGACATGTTCGGCGCCACGCGCGACGAGCTCGTCGGCCAGAGCTTTCGCATCCTGTACCCCAGCGCCGCCGAATTCGAGCGCATCGGCGAGCGCATCGCCCCCATCCTCAACGCCTGCGGCACCTACAGCGACGAGCGCATCATGCGCCGCGTGGGCGGCCCGTTGGCTGGCCAGACGTTTTGGTGCCACGTGATGGGCCGCGCGCTGGACCGCAGCGACCCGCATGCCGCCGGCATCTGGAGCTTCGAGGACCTGTCGGCACGCCGCCCGCTGCAGGCGGGGCTGACCGCACGCGAACGCGAGGTGGCCGCCCTGCTGCTGAAGGGCTGCACCGCCAAGCAGGCGGCGCGCCAGCTGGGCATCAGCCCACGCACGGTGGAGGTGCACCGCACACGCCTGATGCGCAAACTGGGCGCACGCAGCACGGTGGAGCTGGTGCAGCGGCTGCTGACGGGCTGACGCGCGCGCCTCACTGCCGCGCCAGCCGCACCGCGCCCGGCGCGGGCTGGGGATGGCTGGTGCGCGAGGGGTTGATGTCCAGCCCGCCGCGGCGGGTGAAACGCGCGTACACGCTCAGGCGCACCGGCCGGCAGCGCTGCCAGATGTCGATAAAGATGCGCTCGACACAGTGCTCGTGAAAGCCCTGGTGCTGGCGGAAGCTGACCAGGTAGCGCAGCAGCCCTTCCTGGTCGATGGGGGGACCGCTGTAGCGGATCTGCACGCTGGCCCAGTCGGGCTGGCCAGTGACCGGGCAGTTGCTCTTGAACAGGTCGCTGCTGAGCGTCTCGTCCACCGGTGGCTGGGTGGCGTCGGCGCGCAGCAGCTGTGGCGCGGGGTGGTCGTGCGTGCACTCGACGTCGAGGCGGTCAAGGCTCAGGCCGGGTAGGCCCGCTGCGGCCTCGCACGCCCACTCGGTGGGCAACTGCAAGCGCACCCCGACGCTGCCCGGGGTCTGCCCGCTGCCGCGCCACAGTGCCTCGGTCAGGTCGGCACGCAGCCGCGCGCGCAGCTCGTCGGCGTCGCGCAGACGTTCTTGGTTGAAGCTGTTGAGGTACAGCTTGAGCGACTTGCTCTCGATCAGGTTCGGGGTTTCCGCCGGCACCGTCAGGTGCGCGATGGCCACCAGCGGCTTGCCACGCGGGTTGAGCCAGCTGACTTCGAACGCCGTCCACAGGTCGGCCCCGGTGAACGGCAGCGGCCCCGTCCAGCCCAACGCAGCGCGCGCCAGGGCACGCGGCACCGGGCACAGCAGCGTGGGGTCGTAGCGCTCGGGGTAGGCGGTTTCGCGCCCCAGTGGGGTGGCGTGCAGGGCCGCCGTGGCTGCCTGCGGGTGGTCGGTCGTCGTCACCACGGTGTGCGGTTCAGGGGGTGAATTCGGTTTCGCGCAGCCACTTGGTGGCCACCCATTTTTCGCCCTCCAGCACCGGCGCGCCGCCGTGCAGCGTCAGCGTCGCGGGGTCCGGACGGTCGTAGGCAAAAAACACCGCGCCACCGCGCTGGGGCAGCACCTCCAGCCCCACATCGGGAAACGTCGTGCCGCCGCCGCGCACCGGTTCGCTCAGGTACATCACCAGCGTGGCCACGCGCTGGCCACCGCGGGCGGTGATGCGCGGCGTGCCCGGGGCCCGCGGGTCGAAGTAGTCGTAGTGGGGTTTGTACTGCGCCCCTGGACGGTAGCGCAGCACCTGCAGCCCCTCGCCGTTTTCCACCGGCCACTGCACCAGGCGGCTCAGGCGCGCCTCGATGCGCTGGATCAACGGCGTCTCGCCGCGGCGGAAAAACATGCCGTCGCTGGTGCGGTCGGCGTTAAGCTCTTCGCCGCCGGTGGCGGTTTGCACGGTGCGCGAGCGCTTCAGGCGCGGCTCGGCCAGCCGCATC
Organism: Tepidimonas aquatica; assembly: GCF_007556585.1. Lineage (GTDB taxonomy): Bacteria > Pseudomonadota > Gammaproteobacteria > Burkholderiales > Burkholderiaceae_C > Tepidimonas > Tepidimonas aquatica. The sequence goes on from NZ_VJNA01000008.1 coordinate 13,508, forward strand.
AGCGCGTCGCACTCCTCGGGCGCCAGCACGTTGCCCAACACCGCCAACCGCGGCCGGCGCAGCGTGGTCAGCACCTGCACAATGCGGTCGCCAGCGTCGATGGTGTGCGCACCTTCGCGCAGCGCCAGCTGTGGGCGGGGCGTTGCCCGCGCCGGGGCCGCCGCCGGCAGGCTGGCCACATGGTCTTGCAGCGCTTGCTCCATCGCGGCCAGCGCCACGTCCTCGTTCCAACCGGCGCGCAGCATCGCCTGCAGCACCGCCTCGGGCCTGCAGCCGGCCTGCGCCTGTTGCACGATCCAGGCGCGCAGCTCGGGGGTGATGGTTTGGCTCATCGCAGCCGCCAGTGTAGCGCCGCCGCGCACGCCTCAGGCGCGCTCGTCGCGGCGAAACACCAGCCGCTCGGGCGTCGAAGCGTCCGCCGTCCAGCGGTAACCTTCGGCGTCGAAGCCGCGCAGCTCCTCCACCTGACGCACACGGTGCAACGCGGCCCAGCGCGTCATCAGGCCGCGCGCGCGTTTGGCCAAGAAGCTGATGACCTTGTAGCCGCTGCCGCGCCGCTCCTCGAACACGCAGCTCACCACGCGGGCACGCAGCGCCTTGGGGTCCACGGCCTTGAAATACTCCTCGCTGGCCAGGTTGACGACGATGCCGTCGTCCTCGGCCGCGCGCTGCGACAGGTATTCGGCGATGCGCGTGCCCCAGAACTGGTACAGGTTGCGCCCGCGGGGTGTGACCAGGCGGGTGCCCATTTCCAACCGGTACGGCTGCATCCAGTCCAGCGGGCGCAGCACGCCGTACAGGCCGCTCAGGATGCACACATGCTGCTGCAACCAGTCCAGGTCCTCTTCCGACAGGGTGCGCGCATCCAGCCCTTCGTAAACATCGCCGTTGAACGCCAGCACCGCCTGCTTGCTGTTGTGCGGCCCGAACGTCGGCTCCCAGACCTGGTAACGCGCGACGTTGAGCTGCGCCAGCGCGTCGCTCAGGTCCATCAGTGCCGCCACCTCCTGCGGCGACTTCGTGCGCAGGATGCCGATCAACTCGGCGGCCTGCTCGACAAACAGCGGCTGCGTGGCGCGCGCGGTGGTGGGCGGGGTATCGTAGTCCAGCGCCTTGGCCGGGGACAGGATCAACAGCATCGGTGGTCAACCTCCTGCGGTGCGATGATACGGCGCGCCGCAGCGGGGTTGGCGGCGCGGCTCAATCGCGCAGGTCGCCGGCCAGACTGGCCAACGTCTCTGGCGGGATGGTGACGTGGGCGGGGTAGTTGGTGTGATCACAGCCCAGCTTGACCGAGGCACCCGCCTTGATGGCGGCGCGCATGGCCGGCGAGAACTCGAAGCGCAAAAAATGCACGGCAGACGTTTTGTCGGGCGTTTCACGGTCCAGGTCCTCGTCGGCGATCGCGTACACCCGCCCGTGGCCTTCGACCTCGACGAACATGCGGTCTTCGATACCGATCAGGCGCGCCAGCTCGCGGCGCCGCTCATGGACGTCGGGGTACTCGATCATCAGCGTGGCCTTCCAGTTGGTGCCGTCGGGCACCAGCGGCGCGTAGGCGTCGATTTCGTCCTGGATGCCTTCTTCTTCGAAGATTTTTTCGATGCGCAGCATCTCCTGAATCTGGTAGCGCATCGACAGTTCGCTTTCGAACTGCACGGTCAGGTGCTCGCCCAGGTGCACGGTGCGCAGCTTGCGGTGGGCGATGACCTCGGGCTTGTGCAGTTTGCGCCACTTGGCGTAGGCCTCCAGCGGCATCAGCGTGTCACGGGTGATTTTGCCAGTCAGTTGCATCGTGGTGATCATGGTTCGCGCCTCTCGAACAGCAGGATGGGCGAACGCCCTCACGTCAGGCCGTAGGCGGTGGCCAACATGGTCAGCGGATGCATCAGCCTGGGCGCGCCGAGCTGGTTGACCTCAAAGCCCTGCGCGATGTGGTGCCCGCCCAGGGGGCAGTCGGAGCCGATGACGTCGGGCGCGCCGCCGGCCTTGTGTTGGGCCATGGCCTTGAAGACGGGCTTGCCGATTTTGAGTGCCACCGGGTGCGTGGCTTTTTTGACGCCGTAAGTGCCGGCGTGGCCGGAGCAACGCTCGATGGTTTGCACCTCGGTGTCGGGAATGAGTTTGAGCACCTCTTCGGTCTTGCGGCCCATGTTTTGCACCCGGCTGTGACATGGCACCTGGTAGCTGACCTTGCCCAAGCCGCGCTTGAAGTCGGTCTTGAGCAGGCCGTCGCGCCGGCGCGCGCTGAAATACTCGAACGGGTCCCACATCGCTTCCTTGACCAGCTGCACGTCGGGGTCGTCCGGGAACATCAGCGGCAGCTCCTGCTTGAACATCAGCGTGCAGCTGGGCACCGGCGTCAGGATGGCCCAGCCCTCGCGCGCGTAGCGTGCCAGCACCGGGATGTTGGCTTCCTTGGCCGCGGCCACGGCGTCCAGGTCACCCAGCTCCAGCTTGGGCATGCCGCAGCAGCGGTCCTTGTCCACCAAGGTGTAAGGGATGCCGTTGTGGGCCAGCACCTTGAGCAAGTCCACGCCGATGCTGGGCTCGTTGTGGCTGACGAAGCAGGTGCCAAAAATGGCCACTTTGCCGGGGGTGCGCTCGCCAGCGACGGCCTGCGACAGCGGCGGCGACGCTGGCGCAGCGCGGCGCAGCGTCGTGCGCGCCAGCGCCGGCATCCAGGCGTCGCGGTGCACCTCCAGCACGTTTTCCATCACCGCACGCACGGGGCGGGTGCGGTTGACGGCGTTGACCACCTCGACCACGACAGGGATGCCCGCCAGCCGTCCGTGCACGTCGGTGGAGGCCAGAAACTTTTCCGACGCTTTGACCTTGCCCTGCCGGAACTTGATCGCCTTGGCGCGCAGCATCGTGTGGGGAAAGTCCAGGTTCCACTCGTGCGGCGGCGTGTAGGGGCACTTGGTCATGTAGCACAGGTCGCACATGTAGCACTGGTCGACCACCTTCCAGTAGTCGGCCTTGGCCACGCCGTCGAGCTCGCCGGTCTTGCCCTCGTCGATCAGGTCGAACAGCGTGGGAAACGCCTGGCACAGGCTGACGCAGCGGCGGCAGCCGTGGCAGATCTCGAAAATGCGCTCCAGCTCCGCGAAGCACTTGCTCTCGTCGTAAAAGTCGGGGTTGCGCCAGTCCAGCGGGTGGCGGGTCGGTGCTTCGAGGTTGCCTTCGCGGGCCATCTTGGTTGCCTCCTGCCGACGGCTCGGGGGCGCGGCGCCAAGGCCCGCGCCCGCCCTGCGTCGGGAAATGGTTGTTGTTGTGGGCAGCGGGGGCGGCACGGCGCCGCCCCACGGGGCATGGCCGCCGGTGGCGGCCACAGCCCCAGCGCGCCGTCAGTCGACCAGTTCGGCCAGCGCCTTGGCGTAGCGGTTGGCGTGCGAACGCTCGGCCTTGGCCAGCGTCTCGAACCAGTCGGCGATTTCGTCAAAGCCTTCCTCGCGCGCGGTCTTGGCCATGCCCGGGTACATGTCGGTGTACTCGTGCGTTTCGCCGGCGATGGCCGACTCCAGGTTCTGGCGCGTGGTGCCGATCGGCATGCCGGTGGCCGGATCGCCCGCTTGCTCCAAAAACTCCAGGTGGCCGTGCGCGTGGCCGGTTTCACCCTCGGCGGTGGAGCGGAACAACGCCGCCACGTCGTTTTGGCCTTCGACGTCGGCCTTGTTGGCGAAGTACAGGTAGCGGCGGTTGGCCATCGATTCGCCCGCAAACGCGTCTTTCAGGCATTGCTCGGTCTTGGAGCCTTTGAGTTGCGGCATAACGTATCTCCTGGTAGGGTGGTTCACACAGTCGCTGCCCGCCGCCCGCAGCGGGCGGCGCCGGCAGACGCTGCAACCAGAGCCCGATGTTGGCCGGGCGTCCAGAGGATGCTGCCAATACCTTTCATAGAAGGCGTCAATCGGCACGCCCAGCCCGCCCGCGCCCGCCGTTGCGCGAGCGCCCCTCCTACAATGGCGGGTTTGACGTCGGGGTACCCTGCCCCGCCCTCCTTGACCCCCTTGGCAACGACGAGCGTTTCCCCATGACCGACCCTGTGCAGCAGCAACCCGGACTGCAAAGCCTGTCCAAGTCGTTCGAACCGGCGGCGGTGGAGCGCCGCTGGGGCCCTGTGTGGGAGCAGCGCGGCTATGGCCGCGCGGGTTGGCGTGGCACCGGGCAGGCGCGCGCCGACGCGCCGTCGTTCGCCATCCAGCTGCCGCCGCCCAACGTCACCGGCACGCTGCACATGGGGCACGCGTTCAACCAGACCATCATGGACAGCCTGACGCGCTACCACCGCATGCGCGGCTACAACACGGTCTGGATCCCCGGCACCGACCACGCGGGCATCGCCACGCAAATCGTGGTGGAGCGCCAGCTGCAGCAAGAGGGCTTGTCGCGCCACGACCTGGGCGCCACGCCCGAGGAGGCGCGCAAGAACTTCGTCGCCCGCGTGTGGGAATGGAAAGAGAAAAGCGGCAACACCATCACCCAGCAAATGCGCCGCCTAGGCGATAGCGTGGACTGGAGCCGCGAGTACTTCACGATGGACGAGCGGCTGTCGCAGGTCGTAACCGAAACCTTCGTGCGGCTGTACGAACAGGGCCTGATCTACCGCGGCAAGCGCCTGGTCAACTGGGACCCGGTGCTGATGAGCGCGGTGTCGGACCTCGAAGTCGAAAGCGAGGAAGAAGACGGCTTTCTGTGGCACATCGCCTACCCCTTGGCCAACGGCGAAGGCCAGCTGGTCGTGGCCACCACGCGGCCCGAGACGCTGCTGGGTGACGTGGCCGTCATGGTGCACCCGGAGGACGAACGCTACGCCCACCTGGTGGGCCAGTACGTTCGGCTGCCGCTGTGCGGGCGCGACATCCCGGTCATCGCCGACGCCTACGTGGACCGTGGGTTTGGCACCGGTGTGGTCAAGGTCACCCCGGCGCACGACCCCAACGACTACGCCGTCGGCCAGCGCCACGGCCTGCCGCTGATCAACATCTTCAACCTCGACGCCACCGTCAACAACAACGCCCCGTCCGCCTACCGTGGCCTGGACCGCTTCGAAGCGCGCCGGCGCGTTGTCGACGACCTGCAGGCGGCCGGGCTGCTGGTGGAGGTCAAAAAGCACCGCCTGATGGTGCCGCGCTGCGCGCGCACCGGCCAGATCGTCGAGCCGATGCTGACCGACCAATGGTTCGTGGCCATGACCAAGGTCAGCCCGCAAGACCCCAGCGGCAAAAGCATCGCGCAAAAGGCCATCGACGCCGTGGCCAGCGGGCAAGTGCGCTTTGTGCCGGAAAACTGGGTCAACACCTACAACCAGTGGATGAGCAACATCCAGGACTGGTGCATCAGCCGCCAACTCTGGTGGGGACACCAAATCCCGGCCTGGTACGACGCCGAGGGTAACGTCTACGTGGCGCGCTCCGAGGCCGACGCTCAGCGTCAGTTCGAGGCCTATGTGGCGCATTTGAGCGAGTCGCAGCGCAGCGCGCTGCTGGCCGCCGGCCTGCGGCGCGACCCGGATGTGCTCGACACCTGGTACTCCAGCGCGCTGGTACCGTTTTCGACGTTGGGCTGGCCCGAGGCCGCTTGCAGGACCGGCTCCGGACCGGGCGATTTCCCGGCCGTTGGACGGATGAGCCCGGGCGGAGCCGGTCCCGCCGGTGGTGAAAACACGGCCGCCCCCAGCGACTACGACCTGTACCTGCCCAGCACGGTGCTGGTCACCGGCTACGACATCATCTTTTTCTGGGTGGCGCGCATGATCATGATGACCACCCATTTCACCGGGCGCGTGCCGTTTAGGCACGTCTACATCCACGGCCTGGTGCGTGACGCCCAGGGCCGCAAGATGAGCAAGAGCGAAGGCAACGTGCTCGACCCGGTGGACCTGATCGACGGCATCGACCTGCCGGCGCTGCTGGACAAGCGCACCACGGGCTTGCGCAAGCCGGAACTGGCCCCCGCCATTCGCAAAGCCACCGAGAAGGAGTTTCCCCAGGGCATTCCCGCCTATGGCGCCGACGCGCTGCGCTTCACCTTCGCCGCGCTGGCCAGCCTGGGGCGCAGCATCAACTTTGACAGCAAGCGCTGCGAGGGCTACCGCAACTTTTGCAACAAGCTCTGGAACGCCACGCGCTTTGTGCTGATGCACTGCGAAGGGCACGACTGCGGCCTGGCCGAGCACACCAAGGACCAATGCGCCCCGGGCGGCCCGTTCCACGGTTACCTGAGCTTTTCCGCCGCCGACCGCTGGATCGTGTCGCGGCTGCAGCGCGTCGAGGCCGAAGTAGCACAAGCCTTTGCCGACTACCGGCTCGACCAGGTGGCCAACGCCATCTACAGCTATGTGTGGGACGAGTTCTGCGACTGGTACCTGGAAATCGCCAAGGTGCAGCTGCAAACCGGCGACGCCGCGCAGCAGCGCGCCACCCGCCGCACGCTGATCCGCACGCTGGAGACCATTCTGCGGCTGGCGCACCCGATCATCCCGTTCATCACCGAGGAGCTGTGGCAAAAAGTCGCCCCGGTGGCCGGGCGTGCCGGCCCCTCGGTGATGCTGGCGCCGTACCCGCAAGCGCAACCGCAGCGCATCGACCCACAGGCGGAGGCCGAGGTGGCGCAGCTGCAAGCCATCGTCGAAGCGTGCCGCCGCTTGCGCGGTGAGCTGGGCGTTTCCCCCGCGCAGCGTTTGCCGCTGTACGCGGTAGGCGACGAGGCGTTCCTCGCGCGCTGGGCCGCGGTGCTGCAGGCGCTGGCCAAGCTCAGCGAGGTCAAGGTGTTCGACGACGAAGCCGCCTGGAGCGCCGCCGTGCAGGCCGCTCCGGTGGCCGTGGTGGGCGCCGCGCGGCTGTGCCTGTTCATGCCGATCGACGTCGCCGCCGAGCGCGCGCGGCTGGACAAGGAAATCACGCGCCTGCAGGCCGAAGTGGCCAAAGCGCAGGGCAAACTGGCCAACGAAGCTTTCGTGGCCAAGGCGCCGGCGGCCGTCATCGAGCAGGAGCGCCAGCGCCTGGCCGACTTCACCGCCACGCTGACCAAGCTGCAGCAGCAGCGCGCACGGCTGGGTTGACAACGCGGCGGGGGCCGGGCGTGGCCCCCAAACGAAAAGGCCCCTCAAGGGGGCCTTGGCGTTGGCGCGGGGCGGTTCAGCGACGCTTCAGAATCGAAATGTGCTCGCCGCCGTTGGACTCTTGGTGCAGCAGCTCGTTGCCGGTTTGGCGTGCAAACGCCTGAAAGTCGCGCACCGACCCGGCGTCGGTGGCGATCACCTTGAGCACCTGCCCGCTGGTCATTTCGGCCAGTGCCTTTTTGGCTTTTAAGATCGGCAGCGGGCAGTTGAGCCCACGCGCGTCCAGTTCACGGTCGATTTGCATGGTCTTGGGGCTTGCCTAACGGGAGCTGCGATTGTAAACAGGACGACACCCGCCCCTGCGCCGCCCGCGGGTAAACCCCCATGGGCACGCGGGTTGCGGTGCCGTCACGCCGGGAACACGCCGGTGGACAGGTAGCGGTCGCCGCGGTCGCAGACGACGAACACGATGGTGGCATTGTGCACCGTCTGCGCAATTTGCTGCGCCACCCAGCACGCCCCGGCGGCCGAAATGCCGGCAAAAATGCCCTCCTCGCGCGCCAAGCGGCGGCACATGGCTTCGGCATCGGCCTGGCTGACGTAGACCAGCTCATCGACCCCCGAGGGGTCGTAAATCTTCGGCAGGTACTCCGGCGGCCACTTGCGGATGCCGGGGATGCGCGAGCCCTCGCTGGGCTGCGCGCCGATGATGCGCACCGCCGGGTTTTGCTCCTTCAGGTAGCGGCTGACGCCTGTAATGGTGCCGGTGGTGCCCATCGCGCTGACGAAATGCGTGATGCGCCCGCGCGTCTGGCGCCAGATCTCGGGGCCCGTCGTTTCGTAGTGGATGCGCGGGTTGTCGGGGTTGGCAAACTGGTCCAGCACCTTGCCTTTGCCCTCGCGCTGCATCTTGTCGGCCAGGTCGCGCGCGTACTCCATGCCGCCGCTCTTGGGCGTCAGGATCAGCTCGGCGCCAAACGCCTTCATCGTCTGCGCGCGCTCCACCGACAGGTCTTCGGGCATGATCAACACCATGCGGTAGCCGCGGATGGCCGCCGCCATCGCCAGCGCGATGCCGGTGTTGCCGCTGGTGGCTTCGATCAGTGTGTCGCCGGGCTTGATTTCGCCGCGCTCCTCGGCACGGCGGATCATCGACAGCGCGGGTCGGTCCTTGACCGAGCCGGCCGGGTTGTTGCCTTCGAGCTTGCCCAGCACGACGTTGCCGCGCGCACGGTTGTCGGGCTCCCCGATGCGCTGCAACGCCACCAGCGGGGTGTTGCCGACGGCGTCTTCGATGGTGGGGTAGCGCGGCACGGCGCGCGGCCGCCGCGGCGCTGCCTTGGGGGTGGCGGAGGAAGAACGGGATGTGGCCATGGGCGCCATCGTACTACGGCGCCCGCTCCAACGTCGCATCGACGGCGCTGCGCGCACCGCATCGGCCGCGCTGCAGCTGTGCCATAATTTTGGCTCTGCGCGTGCCGGAGTGGCGAAATAGGTAGACGCAGCAGATTCAAAATCTGCCGGTGGCGACACCGTGCCGGTTCGAGTCCGGCTTCCGGCACCAACGCGCACGCTGCGCCCCAACAGGGGCAACCGTATCGGAACCCGCCCCGTTGCGGGTTTTCTTTTTGTCCTAGGTCATCCGCGGGCTGCCGCGGCTGGCACGTCGATCAGGAGACGATATGACCGAGCTGGCCATGCCCTTGCTGGCGGTGGCGGTGGGGTTGGCGGTGCTGGTGTGGTCGGCCGACCGTTTTGTGGCCGCCGCAGCGGCGATCGCGCGCCACTTCGGGCTGCCGCCGCTGCTGATCGGGGCCGTCATCATCGGTTTTGGCACCTCGTCGCCCGAGCTGGCCGTGTCGGTGCTGGCGGCCCTGGAAGGCAACCCCGGCATCGCGCTGGGCAATGCCTATGGCTCCAACATCGCCAACATCGGCGTCATCCTGGGGTTGACCGCGGTGCTGAGCCCCGTGGCGGTGCACTCCCAGGTGCTGCGCCAGGAGCTACCGATGCTGGCCGGGGTCACGGCCCTGGCCGTCGCGCTGCTGTGGGATTTGAGCGTGACACGCGCCGAAGCCGCCCTGATGCTGGGCGTGTTTGCGGCGTTGATGGGCTGGTCGATCTGGCAAGCCATGCGTGGCGGCGCCGACCCGCTGGCCACCGAAACCGAAGCCGAGCTGGCCGCACACCCGATGCCGATCGGCCGCGCGTGGCTGGAGCTTGGCGTCGGCCTGGTGCTGCTGGTGGCCAGTTCGCGCGCGCTGGTGTGGGGCGCGGTGGCGATCGCGCAGTCGCTGGGCGTCAGCGACCTGGTCATCGGCCTGACCATCGTGGCCATCGGCACCTCGCTGCCGGAGCTGGCCTCGTCGATCGCGGCGGCGCGCAAGGGCGAGCACGACCTCGCGCTGGGCAACGTGATCGGCTCCAACCTGTTCAACACGCTGGCCGTGGTGGGCCTGGCGGGCGTCATCGCCCCGATGCAAGCCGAAGCGGCGCTGCTGAGCCGCGACGTGCCGGTGATGGCCGCGCTGACGCTGGTGTTGTTCGTGCTGGGCTGGGGCTGGCGCGGCCAGCCCGGGCGCATCAACCGCGCCGAGGGCGCGCTGCTGCTGCTGGCCTACGTGGGCTACGCGCTGTGGCTGGTGCGTGACCAGCTGGTCGCGGTGGCCTGAGCCCAGCCGTCGTCGACGGTCGGGTACGCCAAGCGCAGCCGCAGCTCGCGCTTGAGCCGTCCGTTGCGCAGGCGGCGCGACTCGTTCATGAACGACAGCAGCGCCAGCGGCAGTTGGCGCTCGGCGCCGTCGCGCGCGATGCGGGGCGGACGCGGCAGGCCCAGCAGGTCGGCCACGCCGTCCAGGTAGTCGCCCATCAGCCGTTCGGTGTCATCGCACACGTGCACGACCCGTTGGGGCCGCGCCAGCCACAGCGCCCGCAGGCAGGCGCGCGCCAGATCTTCGGCGTGGATGTGGTTGGTGTAGACATCATCCTCGCGGCGCAGCACGGGCGTGCCGCTGGCCAGCCGCTGCGGCGCGCCGCCCGGCCGGTCCGGCGCGTATATGCCGGGTACGCGCAGCACCGTCACGCGCGCGCCGGTGCGCTGCCCCCACAGGCGCCAGGTCTGCTCGGCGTCCCACCGCCGCCATGCGCGCGGCGTCTGCGGTGCGGGCAGGCGTGTCTCGTCCACCCAGGCACCACCACAGTCGCCATACACGCCGCTGGTGGAGGCGTACACCAGCACCCGCGGCGGGGTGCGCCGCGCCAGCGCGGCCGCCAGCGCGCGCGAGCGCGGGTCCAAGCGCCAATCGCTCAGCCCTTTGGTCGGCGGCGGTGCCAGATGCAGCACCCGCGGCGCCAGCCCCGCCAGGCGGCGCAGCGTGGCTGGTTGGTCCAGGTCCCCCACCAACGGCGTCACCCCGGCGGCGCGCAACGCCGGCACCCGCTGCGGGCTGGACGTCAGCGCCAACACCCGCACGCGGCCGGCCAGCCGGCGCACCACGCGCAGCCCAATGTCCCCGCACCCCACCACCAGCAGCCGCTGGCGCCGAAAACGTGCCGGGCGCGTCCCTGTCATCGCATCGAACATGTTGCCTTTCGGATGGTTTGCACTTTCAAGCCGGGGCATCGGCGCGCGCTGCGGATTTGCGACAATGCGCCCCACGCTTAAGCGTGGCCGCGCGCCACGCCCACCCTTGCTGGACCTTAGTATGACATTCACGATCACCGTCGAACCCAGTGGCCGCACGTTCACGGCCACCGAACACGAAACGCTGCTGGCCGCCGCCATCCGCCAAGGCATTGGCCTGCCGTACGGTTGCAAAGACGGCGCGTGCGGCTCGTGCAAATGCCGCAAGCTGGCCGGCGAGGTCACGCATGGCCCGCACCAGAGCAAGGCGCTCAGCGCCGAGGAGGAAGCGGCCGGCCTGATCCTGACCTGTTGCGCCACCGCGCACAGCGACGTCGTCATCGAATCGCGCCAAGTGACCGAGGCCGGCGCGTACCCGATCAAAAAGCTGCCGGTGCGCGTGCTCAGCCTGCAGCGCGCCGCGCCCGACGTCATGATCGTGCGGCTGCAACTGCCCGCCACCGAGGCCTTCCAGTACCGCGCCGGCCAGTACGTCGAAATCCTGCTGCGTGACGGGGCCCGCCGCGCTTACTCGATGGCCAACGCCCCGCAGGTGCTGCAGGATGTGCCGCAGCTGGAGCTGCACATCCGCCACATGCCGGGCGGCAAATTCACCGACCACGTCTTCGGTGCGATGAAGGAAAAGGAAATCCTGCGCATCGAAGGCCCATTTGGCAGCTTTTTCCTGCGCGAGGACACGGACAAGCCGATCATCCTGCTGGCCTCGGGCACGGGCTTTGCCCCGATCAAGGCCATCGTGCAGCAGATGCGCGCCCAGGGTATTGAGCGCCCAACCTGGCTGTACTGGGGCGGGCGGCGTCCGCACGACCTGTACGAGGATGCCTGGGTGCGCGAGCAGCTCGCCGCCATGCCGCAGCTACGCTACGTGCCGGTGGTCTCCGACGCCTTGCCCGAAGACGGCTGGACGGGCCGCACCGGGTTCGTGCACCAGGCCGTTTTGGCAGACCACCCGGACCTGTCCGGCTTCGAGGTGTACGCCTGCGGCGCACCGGTTGTCGTGGAATCGGCCCGGCGCGATTACGCCGCTGCCGGCCTGCCCGAAGAGGCGTTTTACGCCGACGCCTTCACGTCGGAGGCGGACAAGGCCGCCGGCGCGAGCTGAGCGCGCCGTGGCGCGGCGCGGGCGCGCTCAGCGCGCCTCGTCCAGCAGGCGCTTGACATCGCTGGCCAGCGCCTGCGCCCCACTGCCGTAGCGGTGGTACAGGCGCAGCCGGCCCTGCGTGTCGTACACGTAGCTGCCGGCGGAGTGGTCCATCGTGTAGCTGGTGGGCGTGCTGCCCGGCACCTTTTTGTAATACACCTTGAACGCCTTGGCCAGCGCAGGCAGCTCCTCAGGCGTGGCGCGCAGCGCCAAAAACGTGGGGTCGAAGCTGGCCATGTAGGCACGCATGATCTCGGGCGTGTCGCGTTCGGGGTCCACGCTGATGAAGATGCCCTGCAGGCGCTCGCCGTCCGCCCCCAGCAGGCGCTTGGCCTCGGCCAGCTCCGCCAGCGAGGTTGGGCACACGTCCGGACACTGCGTGTAGCCAAAAAACACCACCACCACCTTGCCGCGAAAGTCCGCCAGCGTGCGGCGCTGGCCGAACTGGTCGGGCAAATCGAACCCCTGGGCGTAGTCCGCCCCGGTGAGGTCGATGCCGTTGAACGCGGGTTTGGTTTCGCCGCAGCCCGCGAGCCAAACGCCCCCAACGGCCACGGCCGCCGTGCCCAGCAAACGGCCGAGCCAGCGCCGCCGCCCGGCCCGCTCCGAAGTCATCGACACCGCATCCCAAGGGCGCGGCATAGGTGTGCGTGGGTTCATACCGACATCACCAGGTAGTGGTCCAACAGCATCGCCGCAAACAGCAGCGACAGGTGGATGAGTGAAAAGCGAAACGTCGCGCGCGCCTGCGCATCGCTGTAGTGCCGCCACAACCGCCAGGCGTGCACGATGAAGCCGGCGTTCAGCAGCAGCGCCGCCACCAGGTACAGCCAGCCGCTCATGCGCAACAGGTAGGGTAGCAGACAAGCGGCCAGCAAAATCAGTGTATACAGCAAAATGTGCAGCCGCGTAAACGCCGAGCCGTGCGTCACCGGCAGCATCGGCAGCCCCGAGCGGCGGTAGTCCTCCACCCGGTACAGCGCCAACGCCCAAAAGTGCGGCGGCGTCCACAGGAAGATGATCAAAAACAGCACCAGCGCTTCGGCCGTCACGCTGTTGGTCATCGCCGCCCAGCCCAGCACCGGCGGCATCGCCCCCGACGCCCCCCCGATGACGATATTCTGCGGCGTCAGCGGCTTGAGGATCACCGTGTAGACCACGGCGTAGCCCACGAAGGTGGCCAGCGTCAACCACATCGTCAGCGGGTTGACCGCCACGTACAGCAGCACCGAGCCGGCCATGCACAGCAGTGCCGAAAAGACCAGTGCCTGCGTGCGCGTCAGTTCACCGCGCGCGGTGGGCCGCCACGCGGTGCGGCGCATCTGGGCATCGATGTGCTGCTCGATCAGGCAGTTGAACGCCGCCGCCGCGCCAGACACCATCCAGATGCCCAGCGACGCCACCGCCATCGTGGCCCATTGGCTGGCGTTGGGCCAGCCCGGCACGGCCAGCACCATGCCAATGAACGCGCAAAAAACGATCAGTTGAATGACGCGCGGCTTCATCAGCACGTAGTACTGCCGCCACACGGTCGGCAGCGACTTGGTGGCGGTGGTGGTGCCGCTGGTCATGCCCGCCCTCCTTGCCACACGCCGCTGGCGCTGGCCGCGGGCGCCGGCGCCACCCGCCGGTGCGCGGGCTGCGCCAGCCAGCCGGTCAGCACCACCACCAGCGCCGCCGCCCCCCCGGTGTGCGCGAGCGCCGCCAGCAGCGGCCACTCCAGCACCACGTTGGACAGGCCCGTGGCCAACTGCCACGCCGCCAGACCCCACAGCCAGCGGGCATGCCCGCCGTGTCCGGCACGCCGCAGCGCCCACCCCACGCCCAGCAGCACCGCCAGCACGAGGTACGCTGCCAAGCGGTGCGCGTAGTGGATCGCCGTCAGCGCGGCAAACGGCAAGGCTGCGCCGCCACCTTGTGCGCCCAGCGGCCGCCACAGCTCGAACGCCCGCGCCCAGTCCATCTCCGGCCACCACTGCCCCTGGCAGGTCGGGAAGTCGCGGCACGCCAGCACCGCGTAGTTGGTGCTGACCCATCCGCCCAGCGCGATTTGCAGCACCACCAGGGCCAGCAGGCCCCACAACGCCCGGCGCAACCCGGGGCCAAGGGGCGACGGGGTGCCCGCAAACCGCACCGCCTGCCAGCGCAGCAGCGCCAGCAGCGCCATGCCGCCGAGCAGGTGCAGCGTCACGATCGCCGGCCACAGCTTCATCGTCACCGTCAACGCACCAAACGCCCCTTGCAGGCACACCCACGTCAGCGTCACCCAAGCCCACAGCATCGGTGTATCGGCGGCGCGGCGGCGCAGCGCCGTGCTGACCACCGCAATGACCAGGATCAAGCCCCCCACGGCCGTGGCAAGGTAGCGGTGGATCATTTCGATCCACGCTTTTGACAACGTCACCGGACCGGTCGGCATCGCCTGCTGGGCGGCGGTGATGTCGGCGTGCGCGCCGATCGGGCTGGCCGCGCCGTAACAGCCGGGCCAGTCAGGGCACCCCAGCCCCGAATCGGTCAAGCGGGTGAAAGCCCCAAACAACACCAAGTCAAACGTCAAAAACAAGGTCAACACCGTCAACGCCCGCAGGCGCTGCACCGGGGTGGCCGCCCGCCAGCGCCAGCCGACCCACAGCAGCGGCCCGGCCGCCAGCAGCGTGCCGACCAGCAACAGCCGCGCCACGGGTGACCAATCCACGAACGTCTCGAAACCGTCCACCGCCGTCTCCTTCACGGTCGCCCCGGCCGATCCCACGACGCCGACGCCCGCATCAGGCGCTCCAAATCGCGCAGCATCTTTTTCGGGTCGGCCTGGGCCGGAAACCGCATCATCCAGTGGCCCAGCGGATCCACCACGTAAAGGTGGTCGCTGAGGCGCTGTCCCGGCGCGGGTTGCAGCCAGGTCGCCAGTTGCGCCTCGTCCACCCACAGCACGGTGGCCGATGCCAGCGCGGCGCGCAGGCGCTCAGGGAACTCACGCGCACCGGTGCGCAGCCACACCCAGTCCACGCGGTCTTTGTCCTTGCCCAGCGCCTCACGCAGTTGGCGCTGCAGGTACAGGTGGCGCTCGCACTGCGCGTCGCAGGCGCTGTCGGCCACACTGATGAACAGCCACTGGTGCGCCAGCGTGTCCAGTGGCACCTCCCGCCCCTGGGCATCGATACCGGACCAGTGCGGCAGTGGCCGCTGCGGCTCGATCAGCTCCCCGTGGTTGCGCCGCACCTCGGGGCGGATGACATAGTAGGTCAGGTACGACGCAATGACCGGCGACGCCGCCACCAACAGCAGCAGCAGCATCTTCAGCCGCCCGGCGCGCGTGGCCGCCGGATCGCGCGCCAGCGCTTCGCCGGGGTTCGGCAGCGTGTGCACGGTCAGCGTCAGCGGCTCGTCCCGCCGCGCGTCACCGCCGCCGACGGCGGGGGAGGATGAGTTGGAACCAGACATACAGCCCTGCGATCAGCCCCGCCAGCGCAAACCACTGCGCGGCGTAGGCCAGGTGTTTTTCGGGGGGAACGGCCACCACCGACCACTCGCGCACGAGCGGGGTGCCGTCGCGCGCACGCGCGCCTTGCCCCAGCTGCTGCACCGAAGCCGGCAGCAGCGGCAAGCGCCACTCGGCCGCTGCCGCCGCGACGTCGATATTCTGCCGTATTGGCCCGCTGGCATCCGGTCCGAATTGAAATAGGCGTGAGGGTGGCGGGGCCAGCCGGCCTTCGACCTCGACCTCGGCGTCGGTCGCCTCCAACTCGGGCACACGCGTGCGGTCGCGGGGATCGCGCGGCACCCAGCCGCGTTGCACCAGCAGCGCCGCCATGCCTCCCGGGGCCAGCAAAGGGGTCACGACGACGAAGCCGCCCTGCCCGTGCAACGGCCGGTTGTCGAGGTAGACGGTGGCTTCGTGCACCCAGCGCCCATGCAGGCGCACTGCGCGGCCGTGCAGCGCGTCCAGCCGCCCCTGCGCCGCGGCCCCACGCACCTCGTCCCAGTCCAACGGCGGCGCGTCGCGCTGCGCCTGCTGTTGCGCCAGCAGCGCGCGCTTGGTCTCGGCCCGGCCCCACTGCCACAGCCCCAGCGCCGTCGTCGTGGCCAACGCCGCCAGCGCTGCCACGGTCACAATCCAAAAACGCACGCCACGTTGCATATCAGCCTATTGTCACCTACGGATATACCCGCAGCGCGGCAGCGCCGCTGCGCCTGCGCGGCCATAATCGACACCCATGAAAGCCATCGTCGCCCTCGCCTTCGTCGGCATCCTTGCCAGCCTCGCCTCCGCACTCGTGGCCATGATGCGGGGCGACTCGCAAAGCGGCGAAACGCGCCGGCAGCGGCGCATGGTGCGCGCGCTGACGATGCGCATCGGACTGTCGGTGGCGCTGTTTTTGTTTTTGATCATCGCCCACCAGCTGGGCTGGATTCAGCCCACCGGCTTGCCGCAAGGCTGAGCACCCCCCACCCGCACACGCCGCGCGTACCACATCAAAACCGAACGGGGCGCCCGTTGTCGGACGCCCCGCTGCAGGGTTCAGCGGCTCAGGCTCGCCCCAGCCTCACATCCAGTACACCAGCACGTACAGGAACAGCCACACGACGTCGACGAAGTGCCAGTACCACGCCGCACCTTCGAACCCGAAGTGACGGTCCTTGGTGAAGTGCCCCTTTTGCAGCCGCAGCGTGATGACCAGCAGCATCAGCATGCCCACGAACACGTGGAACCCGTGGAAGCCCGTGAGCATGAAGAAAGTGGAGCCAAAGATGCCCGAGCTCAGCTTGAGGTTCAGCTCGGTGTAGGCGTGGAAATACTCGTACCCCTGCACCACCAGGAAGGTCGCCCCCAGCAGCACCGTCAGCCACATGAAGGTGATGGCCTTGGTGCGGTTGTCGTCTTGCAGCGCGTGGTGCGCAATCGTCAGCGTCACCCCGGAGCTCAGCAGCAGCGCGGTGTTGATGGTGGGCAACCAAAACGGCCCCACGGTCTGGAACGGCTCGACGATGCCCGCCGGCGACGCCGTGGCGCCCGCCTGCACCGACGGCCAGATGGCCTGGAAGTTCGGCCAGATCAGCGCGTTTTCGAGGTTGCCCAGCGTTGGCACTGAGTGCGAGCGCGCCCACCACAGCGCCGTGAAGAAGGCGCCGAAGAACATCACCTCGCTGAAGATGAACCAGCTCATGCTCCAGCGGAACGAGAGGTCGATCTTGCGGCTGTACAGACCCGACTCGCTCTCGTGCACCGCGTCGCGGAACCACTGGAACAGCACGGTCAGCCACCACGCCAGCCCGAAGGCCAGCGACCACTTGCCCCACTCGACGCCGTTGATCCATTGCCCGGCGCCCAGGATGACGAAAAACAGCCCGAACGCGGCCATCGCCGGATGGCGCGACAGCCCCGGCACGTAGTAGTACGGCGTGCCGCCGTGCGTGGTTGCAGACATGTTCACTCCTCGGTCCAAAGTCACGATCTCACGTTGTTCAAACTCAAAAGCCCCCGGCGCTGCTGGCGACCACCCGGTGCACGATCAGCATCAAGCCCACCACGAACAGCAGCGCCAGCACCACACCGGTGGCCATCACCGCGATCGGGTTGAGGCGCTGCACGTCCTGCTCGAAGTCGCGCCGCCGCCGCAAGCCCAGAAAGCTCCACAGCACCGCCTTGACCGTGGCACCCCAAGCAACCGGCCGACGGTGGGCGGGGGGTGGGTTGGTGCTCACGAGGCCCCTCCTTCACGCACGCTGCTGGCCGCCGTGGGCGCGCCGACCTCGAAAAACGTGTACGACAGCGTGATCGTCTTGACGTCCTTGGGCAAACAGCCCGAACGCGGCCATCGCCGGAGGCGCGACAGCCCCGGCACGTAGTAGTACGGCGTGCCGCCGTGCGTGGTTGCAGACATGTTCACTCCTCAGTCCAAAGTCACGATCTCACGTTGTTCAAACTCAAAAGCCCCCGGCGCTGCTGGCGACCACCCAGTGCACGATCAGCATCAAGCCCACCACGAACAGCAGCGCCAGCACCACACCGGTGGCCATCACCGCGATCGGGTTGAGGCGCTGCACGTCCTGCTCGAAGTCGCGCCGCCGCCGCAAGCCCAGAAAGCTCCACAGCACCGCCTTGACCGTGGCACCCCAAGCAACCGGCCGACGGTGGGCGGGGGGTGGGTTGGTGCTCACGAGGCTGCTCCTTCCGTCGCTCGGCCACTGGCCGCGGTGGGCGCCGCCGGGGTCGGTGCGCCGACCTCGAAAAACGTGTACGACAACGTGATCGTCTTGACGTCCTTGGGCAGCTTGGGGTCGATGACAAACGCCACCGGCCACTCGCGCTTTTCGCCTGGCGCCAGCGTGTACTGGTTGAAGCAGAAGCACTCCAGCTTGGTGAAGTGGTTGGCCGCCTGACGCGGTGCGTAGCTCGGGATGGCCTGAGCCGCCATCGTGCGGTTTTGCACGTTTTGGAACTCGTACATCACCGTGGTGAGCTGCCCCGGGTGCACCTCGACCGAGCGCACCGCCGGCTTGAAGTGCCACGGCCCGCGCACGTTGGTGTCGAACTCCACCGTGATCGTGCGCGAGGTGTCGACCTGCGTGTTGACCGGGTCGGTCTTGGCCTTGCCCGGCAGGTTGCGCTCACCCAGCGCCAGGATGTTGATGCCAGTGGCTTCGCAAATGGCGCGGTAAATCGGCACCAAAGCGTAGCCAAAGGCAAACATACCCAACGCGACGACGACCAGCTTGCCGGTCATGCGCAGGTTGTCGGCACGGCGCGCACGGTTGCTCACGCGGGTAACCTCCTGCCATCCCACCGTTAACCACCCAGCAGCACGAGCTTGGCCACGAAGCCCAGCGCGAAGGCCAGCGCCACCGAAGCCAGAATCAGCCCCAGGCGCACGTTTTGGCGACGTTGTTCAGGCGTCATGCTCCAGGCTCTCAGGGTGGTTGACGGTCAGCCAACGATGCGCGTCGCGGTGGCGTCCAGCTTCGGCGGCGTCTCGAACGTGTGGTGCGGCGCGGGCGACGGGACTTCCCACTCCAGCCCTTCAGCGCCTTCCCACGGCTTTTGCGGCGCCTTTTCGCCCCGGCCACGCATCATCGGCAGCACCACGGCGACGAAGAAGTACACCTGCGCCAGCCCGAACGCAAACGCCCCCACCGACGCGATCGCGTTGAAGTCGGCGAACTGCATCGGGTAGTCGGCGTAGCGGCGCGGCATGCCGGCCAAGCCCAGGAAGTGCATCGGGAAGAAGGTGACGTTGAACGAAATCATCGACCACCAGAAGTGGATCTTGCCGCGGGTTTCGTTGTACATCACGCCGGTCCACTTCGGACCCCAGTAGTAAAAGCCCGCGAACATTGCAAACAGCGAACCGGCCACCAGCACGTAGTGGAAGTGCGCCACCACGTAGTAGGTGTCCTGGAAGTTGATGTCCAGCGGCGCCATCGACAGCATCAGGCCGGTGAAGCCACCCATCGTGAACACGAAGATAAAGCCCACCGCCCACAGCATCGGGGCCTCGAACGTCATCGAGCCCTTCCACATCGTGGCGATCCAGTTGAAGATCTTCACGCCCGTGGGCACCGCGATCAGCATCGTCGCGTACATGAAGAACAGCTGCCCGGTCACCGGCATACCGGTGGTGAACATGTGGTGCGCCCACACGATGAACGACAGAATCGCGATCGAGGCGGTCGCGTACACCATCGAGGTGTAGCCGAACAGCTTTTTGCGCGCGAACGCCGGCACGACCTGGCTGATGATGCCAAACGCCGGCAGGATCATGATGTAAACCTCGGGGTGGCCGAAGAACCAGAAGATGTGCTGGTACATCACCGGGTCACCACCGCCGGCGGGGTTGAAGAAACTCGTGCCCAG
Source organism: Tepidimonas aquatica (assembly GCF_007556585.1). Taxonomy (GTDB): domain Bacteria; phylum Pseudomonadota; class Gammaproteobacteria; order Burkholderiales; family Burkholderiaceae_C; genus Tepidimonas; species Tepidimonas aquatica. The sequence goes on from NZ_VJNA01000008.1 coordinate 33,210, forward strand.
GTGGCGGTCGGTCAGCGTCATCGTGATGGCGCCCGCCAGCACCGGCATCACCGCAATCAGCAGGTAGGCGGTGATCAGCCAGGTCCAGGCAAACATCGGCATCTTCATCAGCGTCATGCCCGGCGCGCGCATGTTGAGGATGGTCACGATGATGTTGATCGAGCCCATGATCGACGAGGCGCCCAGGATGTGCATCGCGAAGATCGCCAGGTCCATCGACGGCCCCATCTGCAGCGTCAGCGGCGCGTACAGCGTCCAGCCCGCCGCCGGCGCACCACCGGGCATGAAAAACGACAGCACCAGGATCAGGGCCGCAGGGACCATCAGCCAGAAGCTGAAGTTGTTCATGCGCGCAAACGCCATGTCGGACGCGCCGATTTGCAGTGGCAGCATCCAGTTGGCAAAACCGACGAAGGCCGGCATGATGGCACCAAACACCATGATGATGCCGTGCATGGTGGTCAGCTGGTTGAACAGCTCGGGGTTGACCACTTGCAGGCCAGGCTGGAACAGCTCGGCGCGGATACCCAACGCCAGCAGCCCGCCGATCATCAACATCGTGAAGCTGAACAGCAGGTACAGCGTACCGATGTCTTTGTGGTTGGTGGCAAACACCCAGCGCCGCCAGCCGGCGGGCGCATGGTGCTCGTGGTCGTGCGCGTGGGCGCCCGGATGGTCCAGTACTGCACTCATGGCTCGTTCCTCGTCACGTCGTTCTCAAAAGCTTACTTGCGCGCGGCCACGACCTCGCGCGGTTGCACCGCATCGCCGGTGGCGTTGGACCAACTATTGCGGGCAAACGTCATGACCGCCGCCAGCTACACGTCCGACAACTGTTTCCAGGCGGGCATCGCACCGTTGCCAGCCCCGTTGAGCAGCACGGTCAGCATCTTGGCATGGTCGGCGTCGGTGACGATGGCCGAGCCGTCCAGCGGCTTGATCGGACCCGCACCCTTGCCGTTGGCCTGGTGGCAGGCGGCGCAGTTGGCCGCGTACACCTGCTCGCCACGTGCCTTCAGCTCGGCCAGCGTCCACTCTTTGTTCGGGTCATCGGCCTTGGCGGCCATGGCTTTTTTCTGCTCGGCCACCCACTTGGAGTACTCTTCCTGCGACACCACCTTGACGTGGATCGGCATGTACGCGTGCTCCTTGCCACACAGCTCGGCGCACTGGCCGTAGAAGTCGCCGATCTTTTCGGCGCGGAACCACGTGTCGCGCACGAAGCCGGGGATGGCGTCTTGCTTGACGCCAAACGCCGGCACCATCCAGGCGTGGATGACGTCGTTGGCCGTGGTGATGATGCGCACCTTCTTGCCCACCGGCACCACCAGCGGGTTGTCGACCTTCAGTAGGTAGTCATCGGTGGGGGCGACCTTGCCGCTGTCGGACATCACACGGTGCTGGGAGTCCAGCGTGGACAGGAATTGAATGCCCTCGCCTTCGCCTTTGAGGTACTCGTAACCCCACTTCCACTGCATGCCGACGACCTTGATCGTGAGGTCGCTGTTGGAGGTGTCCTTTTGCGCCACGATGACCTTGGTGGCCGGCAGCGCCATGCCGATGACGATCAGCAGCGGCACGATGGTCCAGCCAAGCTCGACCCAGATCGGCTCCGGCAGCTCCTGAGCCTTGTGCCCGACCGACTTGCGGTGCTTGGCGATCGAATAGAACATGATGCCAAACACCACGACGAAGATGGCGGCGCAGATGGCCAGCATAAACCAGTGCAGCCAATGCTGCTCTTCGGCGATGCGGGTGGCGGGCGGGTGGAAGTTGAGCTGATTGACGGCCGGGCCGCCCGGCAGGTCGTTGACCCGCGCCTGCGCCTCGGTGACCCACACGGCGGCCGCCAGCATCGCAGTGCCGACCGCACCCCACGCCCGCTGCCAGGCACCGGCCCCATGCCAGCACCACGCTTGACCTGACTGCTTCATCGTGCTCACGTCGTTTGCCTCGAATATAAGCGTTGATTTATGTCAACGCGGATTACACCAAACTTTGCTAGCCTGTGCCCTAAGGACTATCCCGAATGACCACTGGCCGGTGTCACGCCGCCGGACAATGCCAGCGTCCACTGCAGTTCCTGCGCAAGCTGGCGCCGCAGCAGCGGGGGGACGTGTTGGCCCACCTCCACCCGCTGCGCCCCCGCCTGCAAGGTGATCAGCGTTCGCGTGCCCTGCGGCGGGTGCACCCGCACCCGGCTGCGTGGCAAGCGCACGCGGGTGCAACGCCGTCCGCAGTGGCGCTCGACGTGCAGCGTCTCGGCATCGAGCTCGAGCACCTCACGATCCGCCGCGTGGCGCGCCATCCAGGCAAACGCCAGCACCACGACGAACAGCTCCAGCGCGGCAAACGGTAGCACCAACACCGCGCCCAGCGCCGCAAACAGTCCGGCCACCGCCAGCACCGCCGCGCACGCCGCCGCAAACGCCACCGCCCACTGGCGCGGCGTCAATGCGCCGTTGCGACGCAGGCACCAGCGCCAGCCCTGCGCACTGCGCTGAGCCAAGCGCCCACCCGCGCGTGCAGGCGAGCGATCCGCTTGCTGCACCGCCACACCCTGTGCCAACCGTTGTCCCCTCGCCGCGGCGCGTCGCACACCCCGGCCACCTTTGATCTAAATCAATTGTAGTGGGAAACGGCGGGGGGGTTGGGGGGCCGGTAGGGTCAGCCGGGGCGGCGCTGTTGCAGCTGGTCGCGCAAGCGTTGCAACGGCACGCGCACGACGCCGTCAGCCGTACGGTCAGCGGGGCGCCAGGCGTGGCCGTAGATCACCTCGACCGTCAGCAGCAGGTGCCCCTGCTCGTTGCGCGGCAACTTCTGTTGCACCGTTTGCAGCCAACCCTGCCGCCACCCACGCCCCCGCAGCGTTGGGTGACGCCCAGGGTGCCAGTTGCGGCCCCATTGGCGCAGGTCGGCCAACAAGCGCTCGGCGTCCGGGTAGGTAAGCGTGACGCGCTCCATGTCCATCACCGGCTCGGCAAACCCCACCTCGACCAGCAGATCGCCCCAATCGTGCATATCCACGTAGTCGGCCGCCGGCGCCGGCCAGCCGTGTGCAGCGTGCAGTGCGCGCAGCTCGCGTGCCGTGTCCGGCCCCAGACACGACAGCATGACAAAGCCATCCACCGCCAGCCAGTCGCGCCATTGCATCAGCAGCGCGCGCGGCTCGGGCGCGGCGTGCAGCAGCATGTTGGCCCACACCATGTCCACCGCGCATGGGACAGCGCCGTCAGGCGCAACCCGTGGCTCGGCCGCGGTTGGCGTCGCCGCCGCGCGCAGCCAGGGCCAGCGGCGCCGTGGCTGGGCCCCGGCGCTCCAGCGGGCCGCGGTCGCGGCGGCGAGTTCACCGGCCAACCACACGCTGGCCTGCGGGTAGCGCCGCGCCACAAGGCGGTGGGCAGCCTCCCCCGCCAGCAGCGGCGACCAGCTCACCCAATGCCGTGGCTGACGACGGATCCAGTCCAGCCGCTCGGCCATGCGCTGGCCCACCCATTCGTGCAACCAAGGGCTGCTGCTGGGTACGCGGCGCAACCAGCGCGCCGCCGCCACCGGGTCCAAACCCGGTGGGCGCGGTGTCGAGGGGGGGGGACTGGCCATCGGCGCCGCAGTATAGTGGCAGGCCATGGGGGCACGCAGCGCGTGGGGACAGCGGATCGGCAACGCCATGCGAGCCAGCCTGCCGGCGCGCTGCGCCGTGTGTGGCAGCTGGCCGCACGGCCCGCTGTGCCCGCCGTGCCGCCACGAGCTGGCGCCGCGGGTGCCACGCTGTCCGGGGTGCGCGCTGCCGACGACCTCGTCGCCTCTGTGCCCCGCGTGCCAAGCCAACCCGCCGCCGTGGCGCTACGTCGGCGCGCGCGTGGATTACACGCACCCTTGGCGCGCGTTGGTGCTGGGCCTCAAAAGCGAGGGCGGCAACGGCTGGGCGCAGGTGCTGGCCCCGTTGTGGTTGGATGACCCCGCGGTGCCCGCGCTGCTGGCCGCGGCGCAAGCCTGGCTGCCGGTGCCCCTGTCGCCCGCGCGGTTGATCGAACGCGGGCACAACCAGGCCTGGGCACTGATGCAGGCCCTGGCCCGCCTGCATCCGACCCCCACGCCCCTGCCCGACGTGCTGCATCGCGCCGCCGACGCGCCGGTGCTGCACCACCTGGACCGCGCGCACCGGCTGGCCCAGGCCGATCAGCTGATGCACGTGCCGCCGACGCGGCGCCACGCGGTGCAGGGCCGCCACGTGCTGGTGGTGGATGATGTGATGACCACCGGTGCCACGCTAACGGCCGCCACACGCGCCTTGCTCGACGCTGGTGCCACCGCGGTCAGCGCGCTGGTGCTGGCCCGCACCCCTGCGCCCGACGACGCCGCCGCATAATGCGGCCCCCATGTTCCATGTCGTGCTGGTCCACCCCGAAATCCCGCCGAACACCGGCAATGTGATTCGCCTGTGCGCCAACACCGGCTGCACGCTGCACCTGGTCGAGCCGCTGGGCTTTTCGATGGACGACAAACTGCTGCGCCGCGCAGGGCTGGACTACCACGAGTACGCCGACGTGCGCCGGCACCGCGACTGGGCGGCGCTGCGCGCGGCGCTGCCGACCCCGGCCGCGCGCTGGTTCGCGCTGACCACGCGCGGCACCCGTCACGTGCACGACAACGCGTTCGCTGCCGGCGATGTGTTGGTGTTTGGCGCCGAGTCCTGCGGCTTGCCTGCGGCGGTGCTGGATACGTTGCCACCGGCGCAGCGGCTGCGCCTGCCGATGCGGCCGCAGCAACGCAGCCTCAACCTATCCAACGCGGTGGCGGTGACGGTCTACGAGGCTTGGCGCCAACTTGGTTTTGCCGGCGCCACCCCGCCGCCCACTCAGGCGTAGTGGCGCACCAGCATCTCCGCCACGCAGACCGGTTTGTCGCCGCCGTGCCGCTCCACCGTCGCGTGCCAGGTGGCCTGCCACTGGTCTGGGGCCAAGCGATCCAAGGCTTGCAGCACCAGCCGCGCGCGCAGTCGGCTGCCCACCGGCACTGGCGCCGGAAAGCGCACCCGGTTGACGCCGTAGTTGATGGTCATGCGTGCCGGCGGCACGCGCACCGCCTCACCCAGCCAGCGCGACAGCAACGACAGCGTCAGAAAGCCATGCGCGATCGTGCCGCCGAACGGCCCCTGCGCCGCCCGCGCCGCGTCTACGTGGATCCATTGGTGGTCATCGGTCGCGTCGGCAAAGCGGTCGATGCGTGCTTGGGTGATGTCGAGCCAGTCGGTCACCGCCACCTCGGTGCCGACGGCGGCCTGCATGGCTTGGAAGGTGTCGAACGTAGGCATGCCCGCACTGTAGCGGACGCGCGCCGCGCGCCCCTGTCCGGCCGATGACAGTGCCAGCACGCCGCCGCCCAGGCGACAATCGCCACCATGTTCACCCCAAGCCAAGCCGATGTGCGCCGCTTTTTTTGCGGCGCCTACGCCAAGGGCCGCCAAGGCCTGCCGATGGAACCACTGGAGCTGCTGGCCTGGCAGTGGATCGAGCGCCATCCGGAATACCACGCCGAGCTGGCCGATCTCGACGCCGCGCTGGCCTCGATGCACGTGGTGCACGAGGCCCGCGACAACCCGTTTTTGCACCTGTCGATGCACCTGAGCATCAGCGAGCAGTGCTCGATCGACCAACCACCCGGCATTCGCCAGGCGGTGGAGCTGCTGGCGGCGCGCCGCGGCTCGCTGCACGCGGCGCACCACGAGGTGATGGCGTGCCTGGGGCGCATGCTGTGGGAGAGCCAGACACACGGCCGCCCGCCGGACGGCGCGACCTACCTGGCCGAGGTGCAGCGACGCGCCACGGCCGACGGTGCGTGACCCTCGGTGCGCCAGCCCCCTAACGAGAAGGCCCCGCCGGGCTGAACCCCGCGGGGCCTTGGCACGCCAGCCAGGTCGTGCCGGGAAGGGCAGCGCGGAGGGACATCGTCACACGCTGCCGGGGGCCAGGGATGGCCCCCAAGCTGGAGGGCCAGGCACCGGGGTTACCCACCGGTGCGGGCCTGCCGTTGGCGGCGGGACAACGCGCCCATGGGCCATCCAACGACGGCTTCAGTGTAGCGCGACGCGGCCCCTTAGATGCTGGAAATTTTCGATGCCCGTCAGGCGTTCGATTGACCCGCCCACGCGCGCCGCACCGCGGTGGCCAAGGCCCCTCGCACGGCCGTTTGCGCCTCCAAGCCCCGCATCATCATTCTTTTATGGCATATAACACTTGGTTTTAAGTCTTGACTTCGTATGTTGAGCCCCCTACCATCGCGCCCCGTTGCATCACGAAACCGTCCCCGGCGGCGCGCAATAGGGTCAAACCCTGACACATCGCCGCGCCCCGGAGACACCTCGATCTCAAGAAAGGAGCGACGGCATGGATGCATGCACCGAGATGATCGGCGCGCCGACCGCCCCCACCCAGCCGTGGATCACCGTGGCACGCCGCGTTTGGCGTGCGCTGCACCACGGCATGTCGCTGGTGGGGTTGGCCACGGTGGGGCTGGCGCTGCTGCTGGCCAGCCAACCGCAGCTGCGCGCCGACATCGAACAGAACGTGACCCAATGGCTGCTGATGCGCCAGGGCTTGGACGGGTCGGCCGACAGCGCCAGCAACGAGACGGCCACGCCGGCGGCCACCCTGCCGGCTGCGCAAGCACGCATGACCGATTGGTTGGCGCGCAAGTACCGTGTGGCCGCCGAGCCGCTGGCCACCTTGGTGGCTGAAGCGCACAGCATCGGCAAGCAGCTCGGGCTGGACCCGGCGCTGTTGCTGGCCGTGATGGCCAACGAGTCTCGCTTCAACCCGCTGGCCGCCAGCCCCTGGGGTGCGCACGGCTTGATGCAGGTGCTGACGCGCGTGCACGTGGACAAATTTGAGCCCCACGGCGGTCCCCAGGCGGCCTTCGACCCGGTCAGCAACCTGCGGGTGGGCGCGCAAATCCTGCACGAAGCGGTGCGCAAAGCCGGCAGCGTGGCCGGTGGGCTGCGCCTGTATGTAGGTGCCGTCACGGTGGACGCCAGCGGTTACGTGACACGTGTACTCACCGAACAGGAGCGCCTGCGCCGCGTGGCAGCCGGCCAGCGCGTCCCCTTCAATGCGCCGGTGGCGCTGCCGCCAGCAGCCGACGAGTCCCCCTCCACGCCACCGCTGGAAGCGCTGGTCGCGCCGGCCAACGGCGCGGTGCGGCCCTCCTGAGCTACAATCGCACCCGCGCGCGACTGGCGATAGGCTGCAGGTGGGCCGTCGCGGTACCTTTACCGCACGGCTAGGCCGACGTGGACCACCACGGGGGAGCGCGCGGCCTGGCATCGTCGTTGGCAACGCGGCGTCAGGCGCCACGCCGTTCGCCTGGGCAGCCCGTGCGCGTGCGCCACGGGTCCATCGACCTCGCCAGCCATACCCATGTTCAGCCGCAATATCCTCATCGAACAGACCGATCCCGAGCTGTGGGCGGCCATCCAGGCCGAAAACCAGCGCCAAGAACAACACATCGAGCTGATCGCCAGCGAAAACTACGCTTCGCCCGCGGTGATGGCGGCGCAGGGCACGCAGCTCACCAACAAATACGCCGAAGGCTATCCGGGCCGTCGCTACTACGGCGGCTGCGAGCACGTGGACGTCGCCGAGCAACTGGCCATCGACCGTGTCAAGCAACTGTTCGGCGCCGAGGCCGCCAACGTCCAGCCGCATTGCGGCGCCTCGGCCAACGAGGCGGTGTTTCTGGCCTTCCTCAAGCCGGGCGACACCATCATGGGCATGAGCCTGGCCGAAGGCGGCCACCTGACCCACGGCATGGCGCTGAACATGTCGGGCAAGTGGTTCAACGTCATCTCCTACGGGCTCAACGAGCGCGAGGAAATCGACTACGACGCGATGGAAGCCAAGGCGCGCGCGCACCGACCCAAGCTCATCATTGCCGGCGCCAGCGCCTACAGCCTGCGCATCGATTTCGAGCGCTTTGCCAAGGTCGCCAAAGAGGTCGGCGCGATCTTTATGGTCGACATGGCGCACTATGCGGGCCTGATCGCCGCTGGCGTGTACCCCAACCCGGTGCCGCACGCCGACGTGGTCACCTCCACCACCCACAAGAGCCTGCGCGGGCCGCGCGGCGGCATCATCCTGATGAAGGCCGAGCACGAAAAAGCCATCAACAGCGCCGTCTTCCCCGGCCTGCAGGGCGGCCCGCTGATGCACGTCATCGCCGCCAAGGCGGTGGCGTTCAAAGAGGCGCTGTCGCCCGCGTTCAAGACCTACCAGCAGCAGGTCGTGCGCAACGCGCAAGCGATGGCCGAGACCCTGCAGCAGCGCGGCCTGCGCATCGTCAGCGGCCGCACCGAAAGCCACGTGATGCTGGTGGACCTGCGCGCCAAAGGCATCACCGGCAAAGAAGCCGAAGCCGTGCTCGGGCAGGCGCACATCACGGTCAACAAAAACGCCATCCCGAACGACCCGGAAAAGCCGATGGTGACTAGCGGCATCCGACTGGGCACGCCGGCCATGACGACGCGCGGCTTCGGCGAGGCCGAGGCGCGCCAGACCGCGCATCTGATCGCCGACGTGCTCGACGATCCGCGCAACCCCGCCACCATCGAGCGCGTGCGCGCTGCGGTGGCGGCGCTGACCGAGCGCTTCCCCGTCTACGGGTGATGCGATGAAATGCCCGTTTTGCGGACACGCCGACACCCAAGTAGTGGAAACCCGCGAGTCCGACGACGGGATGTTCGTGCGCCGCCGCCGCCGTTGCACCGGCTGCGAGCGGCGTTTCACCACCTACGAGCGCGCCGAGGTGGCGTTTCCGCAGGTGGTCAAGAAGGACGGGCGGCGCGTCGATTACGACGCCGCCAAGCTGCGCGCCAGCATCGCGCTGGCGCTGCGCAAGCGCCCGGTCAGCACCGAGCGCATCGACGCCGCGATCGCCCGCATCGAAGAAAAACTGCTGGCCGATGGCGCGCGCGAGGTTGCGTCCCAGCAGCTGGGCGAGTGGGTGATGAAGGCGCTGCGCGAGCTGGACCAGGTGGCTTACGTGCGTTTTGCCAGCGTCTACCGCAGCTTCGAGGACGTGGACGCGTTCAGGACGCTGATCGACGAGGTGCGCGGCTAGGGTGCCACGGGTTTGAGCGGCAGGCGCACCTGGGCAACGAACTCGCCCTCGGACGCGTAGGTGCGCAGCCGGGCGCGGCCGGGGTACAGCAGCGCCAGCCGCTCGCGCAGGTTGGCCAGCGCCAGCCCGTGGCCGCGGGTGGCCGCCTCCGGCGGCGGCATGGGGTTGCGCACGAACAGCACCAGGTGGTCATCGTCGCGGAAAGCTTCGACGGTGACGCAGGCGCCGTCGGGTTGGGGTTCGACGCCGTGCCGAATGGCGTTTTCCACCAGCGGCTGCAGGGTCAGCGCCGGCAGCATGGCATCCATCGGGGCCGTGTCCACATGCCAGGCCTGGCGCAGGCGCTCGCCCAGGCGCACCTGCTCGACCGCCAGATAGGTGCGTGCCAGCGCCACCTCGTCACTCAAGGGCACCAGCGCCCGCGGTTCAGCCAGCAGCGCGCGGTACAGCTCGGCCAGGTCTTCCAGCAGCGCCTCGGCGCGCGCAGGCTCGCGCCGCAGCAGCGCCAGCACGCTGTTGAGGCTGTTGAATAGAAAATGCGGCCGCATGCGCGCCTGCAACGCCTGCAGCCGAGCCTCCACCGGGGCCGCGGACAGGCGATGGTGGCGCCAGTCGAGGTAGCCCAACGCGGCACCCAGCGCCCACCACACCGCCGCGACGTGGCGCCAAGGGTGTGCCAGCACGGCCCAACCCAGGCGCACCGTCACCAAGGCCCAGGCCAGCGCCGCCAAGGCCCCAGCCAACGCCAGCGCCACCACCGCGACCCAGTAAGGGCGACGCTGCAGCCAAGGGGTCAGCAGCGCGCCCAACGCCAGTGTGGCCCAGGATGGCGCCGCCCAGATGGCGGCACCGACCACCCCCTGCCCCGCCCACCAAGCCAGTGCCAGGGCCATCACGGCCACCACCCCCGCCGCGCGCAGCAGCACGGCGGGGGAGCGCAGGTCGGGCCATCGCGCCAGGGTGGTCATGGCGCCGATGCTACATCGGCGCTGCGCACGGCGGGGCAGACCTCAGGGCCGCAGGTCGTAGCGGTCGGCGTTCATCACCTTGGTCCACGCGGCGACGAAATCGCGCACGAATTTGGCGCGGTTGTCGTCCTGGGCATAGACCTCGGCGTAGGCGCGCAGAATCGAGTTCGAGCCAAACACCAGATCGACCCGCGTGGCGGTGAAGCGTACCGCACCGCTGGAGCGCTCGACGATGTCGTAGCGGTTGCGCCCGGCGGGTTGCCAGCGGTAAGCCATGTCGGTCAGGTGCACGAAGAAATCGTTGCTCAGCACCCCAACGCGGTCGGTGAATACGCCATCGCGGCTGCCACCGAAGTTGGCGCCCAACACCCGCAGTCCACCCACCAACACCGTCATCTCCACCGCCGTCAGGCCCAGCAGCTGGGCGCGATCCAGCAGCAGCTCCTCGGCGGGCACCGTGCAGTCGGGCCGCAGGTAGTTGCGGAACCCGTCGGCCACCGGCTCCAGCCACTGGAACGAGGCGACGTCGGTCCAGTCTTGCGTGGCGTCGCCACGGCCCGCCGCGAACGGCACCTCGGTGGGGTAGCCTGCGGCTTCGGCCGCCATCTCGACGCCGACGTTGCCCGCCAGCACGATCACGTCGGCCACGCTGGCGCCGTACTGCTGGGCCAGCGGCTCCAGCACCGCCAGCACCTTGGCAAGACGCTCGGGCTCGTTGGCGGGCCAGCGGCGTTGCGGCTCCAGGCGGATGCGCGCGCCGTTGGCACCGCCGCGGTAGTCGGAGCCACGGAACGTGCGCGCGCTGTCCCACGCGGTGGCCACCAGCTCGCCAACGCTCAGGCCGCTGGCACGGATGCGTGCCTTGAGAGCTCCGATGTCGTAGTCCTTGGGACCCGGCGGCACCGGATCTTGCCAAATCAGGTCCTCTTGCGGCGCTTCGGGGCCGATGTAGCGCGTGCGCGGCCCCATGTCACGGTGGGTCAGTTTGAACCAGGCGCGTGCGAACACTTCCGAGAAGTACGCGTGGTCCTTCCAAAACCGCTCGGCGATCGGGCGGTAGACCGGATCCATCTTGAGCGCCATGTCGGCGTCGGTCATGATCGGCATGGTGCGCTTGGACGGATCCTCGGGGTCGGGCGGCATGTGCTCGGGACGGATTCCGATCGGCTGCCATTGCCAGGCGCCGGCGGGGCTCTTGGCCAGTTCCCACTCGTAGCCAAACAGCAGCTCGAAGTAGCCGTTGTCCCAGCGTGTCGGGTTCGTCGTCCAAGCGCCCTCCAGGCCACTGGTGACGGTGTCGCGGCCCACGCCGCGCGTGGTGTGGTTCATCCAGCCCAGGCCCTGCTCCTCGATCGGCGCGCCTTCCGGGGCCGGTCCCAGGTTGGCGGCGTTGCCGTTGCCGTGGGCTTTGCCGACCGTGTGGCCGCCGGCCGTCAGCGCCACGGTTTCCTCGTCGTTCATGCCCATGCGGGCAAACGTCTCGCGCACGTGCAGCGCGGTCTTGAGCGGGTCGGGCTGACCGTTGACCCCCTCGGGGTTGACGTAGATCAGCCCCATTTGCACGGCGGCCAGTGGGCCGCTGAGCGTCTCGGGCTTGTTGATGTCGCCAAAACGCTCATCGGCCGGCGCCAGCCACTGGCGCTCCGCACCCCAGTCGACGTCTTTTTCGGGGTGCCAGATGTCCTCGCGCCCGAAGGCAAAGCCGTAGGTCTTGAGGCCCATCGACTCGTAAGCGACGTTGCCGGCCAGGATCATCAAGTCGGCCCAGCTGATTTTGTTGCCGTACTTTTTCTTGATCGGCCACAGCAGCCGGCGCGCTTTGTCGAGGTTGGCGTTGTCGGGCCACGAGTTCAGCGGCGCGAAGCGCTGGTTGCCGGTGTTGGCGCCGCCGCGCCCGTCCGCCACGCGGTACGAACCCGCGGCGTGCCAGGCCATGCGAATGAACAAGCCGCCGTAGTGGCCGTAGTCCGCTGGCCACCAGGGCTGGCTGTCGGTCATCAGGCGGCGCAGGTCGGCCTTGAGCGCCTCCACATCCAGCGTGCGCACCGCCTCGCGGTAGTTGAAGCCCGGCAACGGGTTGGTCTTGGTGTCGTGCTGGTGCAGGATGTCAAGGTTGAGCGCGTTGGGCCACCAGGCGGTGGGCGAGCGCGCCGGATCGGCTTGGGTCACAGCCCCTTGGTGGAAGGGGCAACCGCTGGCAGCGGGTCGGTGGGGGGCGTTCATGGCAAGGCTCCTTTCTTGGGTCGACGCTTGATCGACGCACACTATTTCTTACATCCAATGAATTGCATGCATCGATCATCAGCAGTGTACGCCCGTCCCGCCGCGACGGGGGTTGTTTTTGTTGATGCCGGCGATAGCCCGTTGACGCCCCGCAGGTTGCTGCGCAGGCCGACCCATCGGCCGCTATGATGGCAAGCGTCGGCGCACACCGCGCCGCGGAGGTATGACCATGCAATGGTTGGTGCTCGGGTTGATCGTCTTTCTTGGGGTGCACTCGGTGCGCATCGTCGCGGACGATTGGCGCACGCAGGTCATCGAGCGCGTCGGGCCGCTGGCTTGGAAGGCGGGCTACGGCCTGCTGGCGCTGCTGGGGCTGGCGCTGGTGGTGTGGGGCTATGCCCAGGCGCGGCTGGAGCCGGCGGTGCTGTGGTCGCCACCGCTGGCGATGCGCCACGCCGCGGCGCTGTTGACGCTGCCTGCTTTCGTGCTGGCCGTGGCGGCCTACGTGCCGGGCAACGCCCTCAAGGTGCGCTTGGGGCATCCGCTGGTGCTCAGCGTCAAGCTGTGGGCCACGGCGCATCTGTTGGCCAATGGCAACCTGGCCGACGTGCTGTTGTTTGGCGGTTTTCTGGCGTGGGCGGTGTTCAACTACCGCGCCGCCCGGCGGCGTGACGCGCGCACGCCGGGCACCGATGCAGCGGACGAGGACGATGCCGACGACGGCGTGACCGAACCCGATCCGCGCCACCCTGTGTCGGCCGCCGCCACCGTGGCCACCGTGGTGGTCGGCGTGGCGCTGTGGGTGGTGTTCGCGTTCTGGCTGCACGCGGTGTTGTTTGGCGTCGCGCCGTTGGGGCGCTGACGGCTCCGCCCTGCCGACACCGGGCGCAGCGGGCGCGGGGCACACGGGCCTCTAACGCGGCACGGGGTGTTCGTGGCGCGCCAGCTGCAGCGCGCACGCGGCGGCCAGCAAGGCCGCCACCATGCCGGCAACGAACACGGCGCTCAGCCCCCAGTGGACGCTGATCGCGCCACCCACGGCACCCGCCGTCACGCCCGCCAGACCGTAGCCCACCACCGCGTACAGCGCCTGACCGCGCGCGCGCAACGCACCCGGAAAGTGGCGGTTGATCCAGCCGATGCACACCGTGTGATGGGCGGCAAAGGTGATGGCATGCACCACCTGCGCGGCCACCAGCCACGCGAGTTCGTGCGCGCCCCACGCTGTGGCCGCCATGCGCAGCGCGGTCAGCAGCGCGGCCACCAGCAACCACTGCCCGTCGCTGAAGCGCGGCAACCAGCGGCCCTGGGTGAAAAACCAGCCGATTTCCACCACCACGGCCACCGCCCACAGCGCGCCGATGGTGCCTTTGCCGTAGCCCAACTGGTCCAGGTACAGCGAAAAAAAGATGTAAATGAACACGTGCGCCAGCACGTGCCCGTACAACGCCGCGCCGAACCACAGCACCGCAGGCTGGCGCAACACCTGTCGCAGCGCCGGGGTCGGCAGCGCCTGCGTCGCACCCAGGTGCCGCGGCGCCAGCGGCGGCAAGCGCCACACCGCCAGCAGCACCAGCGCCAGCGTGGCGCTGGCCCACAGCGGAAAGCTGCCCATGCCCGTGCGCTCGAACACGTACCCCGCCAGCAGCACGGTGACCAAAAACCCAAGCGACCCCCACAGCCGGATGCGACCGTAGCGCGCCGCGTCGAACCCACCGTGTTGGCTGACCGCGTGGGCCAGCGCCGCTTCGGACAGCGGCATCATGCCGCTGGTGTGCGTGAACAGCAGCAGCAACACCACGGGCAGCCAGCCGGGCCACGGTTGCCACCACAGGCCCAGCGTCAGCAGCAGCGCTGCGCTGGCGCACCAGCGCAGCCAGCGCAGCGGGTCGCCGTGGCGGTCGCTCAGGCTGGCCCACAGCCACGGCGCAAACACGCGGGTGGCCGACTGCAGCGCGGTCAGCAGCCCAATGGCCCACACGCCGTAGCCGAGCTGTTGCAGCCACAGCGGCAGGTACGGGTTGAAAAACCCGATGTGCGCAAAATACCCGGCCGACAGCGCCGCGTACGGCCACAGCCGCGGGGCGGCCGCTGCGCTCATGCCGCCGGTTGCAGCGGGGCCTGCGCCGCCACCGGCCCAGGGCTGACCCGCACGTCACCGCATTGCGCGCGGTGGCGCAAGGCGTGGTCCATCAGCACCAGCGCCAGCAGCGCCTCGACGATCGGCACGGCGCGGATGCCAACGCACGGATCGTGCCGGCCTTTGGTGATGACCTCGACGGGCTGGCCGGCGGTGTCGATCGACGGCCGCGGCACCAGAATGGAGCTGGTGGGCTTGATGGCCAGCGTCACGACGATATCCTGCCCGGTGCTGATGCCGCCGAGGATGCCCCCGGCGTGGTTGGAGACAAAGCCCTGCGGCGTGATGGCGTCGCCATGCTCGCTGCCGCGTTGGGTAACGCAGGCAAAGCCGTCGCCGATCTCGACGCCTTTGACGGCGTTGAGGCCCATCATCGCGTGCGCAATGTCGGCGTCCAGCCGGTCGTAGATCGGCTCGCCCAGCCCCACCGGCACGCCATGGGCCTCGACACGCAGCCTGGCCCCGACCGAGTCACCAGCTTTGCGAATGTCGCCAAGGTACGCTTCCAGCGCCACCACATCCGCCGTCGGGGCGAAAAAGGGGTTGGCGTCCACGTGCTGCCAGCCCTCGAACGGCACCTGCACGGTGCCAATTTGCAACAGGCAGCCACGCACGACGGTGCCGTAGTGCTCGCGCAGCCACTTGCGCGCCACGGCACCCGCCGCCACGGTGGGGGCGGTCAGCCGCGCCGAGGAGCGCCCCCCGCCGCGCGGGTCGCGGATACCGTACTTGTGCCAGTAGGTGTAGTCGGCATGCCCGGGCCGGAAGGTTTGCGCGATGTCGGCGTAATCCTTGCTGCGCTGATCGGTGTTGGCGATCAGCAGCGCGATCGGCGCGCCGGTGGTGCGCCCCTGGTAGACGCCGCTGAGGATCTGCACCTGGTCGGCCTCCTGCCGCTGCGTGACGAATTTGCTGCTGCCGGGACGGCGGCGGTCCAGCTCCGGCTGGATGTCGGCCTCGGACAGCGCCAGCCCGGGCGGGCAGCCGTCGATGACGCAGCCGATGGCCGGTCCGTGCGATTCGCCGAAGTTGGTGACGCGAAACAGGGTACCCAGGGTGTTGCCGCTCATGCGCGGCATTATCCCGCAGCGTCGCCGCCCGCGGCCGTCACCCTGGCCAGGGCCAGCCGCGCCGCTTTGGTGATTTGTTGCAAGCCGCGGCGCAACTCGCTGGCCGCGCGCAGCCAGGCGTCCATCGCGTCCAGCGGCAATTGCCCCTGGGCACCGGCACGCAGCAGCGCCGCTTTCAGCACGGCGTAGGCGTCCTCGGCTTCGGTCAGCGCGGCGTCCAGCGCGGTGGCGTCCGCGCCGGTGCTGGTGTGCAGCAGTTCCAGCAACGCACGCGCGCGTTGCCCAAACGCGCCCAGCTCCAGCAGCGGCAGCCCCGCCACCGGCTGCGCCCACGGCGCCAGGGCCTCGGCCGCCTCGTCGGCCTGCTCCACGGCGACCTCGGCGTAGCGGGCCACGCGCAGCAAGTCGGGCAGGCGCTCGGCGCTGGCACGCTCCAGCTCCGCGCGTTGCAAGCGCACCACAAAGTCGGCCACCGCCCGCTGCAGCGCGTGCGCCGCGCCGCGCGCCGCACCCAAGCGCTGTTGCACCACCGCCACGTCCGGCGCGCCGGCCACCGGTGCGGGCTGCAGCGCGGGCAGCTCCAGCACCGTGCGCAACGCTGTCACCGCCAGGCCCTGCAGGCGCTGCAGCTCGTGCCGCAACGCGTCCAGCGCCAACGCCGGCACCGCCAGCACCGTGGGGTCCAGGTGGCGCGGACGGGCCTCGTCTTCCTCCGCCGCTTGAAAGCGCGTCTGTAACCAGCGCGTCAGCGTCGGCGTCAGCGGCCACATCAGCAGCACGCCCAGCACGTTGAACAGCGTGTGGAACATCGCCACCGTCAGCGCCGGCAGCGGCGGCCAGCCCAACGCCTGCTTGGCCTGCAACAGGGCCTGCACCAGCCATGGCAGCAGCGCCAGCGCCACACCAGCGGTTATGACATTGAACGCCACGTGCGCCAGCGCGGCGCGCTTGGCGTTGGGGGTGGCGCGCACAGCGGCCAGCACCGCGGTGACGGTGGTGCCGATGTTGGCCCCAATGACCACCGCCGCTGCACCCTGGGCGCTGATCAAGCCCGCCTCGGCAGCGCTGAGGGCCACCGTCAGCGACGCGCTGGAGCTTTGCATCAGCACCGTCAGCGCCAAGCCCACGCCCAGTTGGGCCAGCACGGCGGTCCACCCGACACCGGCGGGCAACGTGATGGCGCTGGCCACGCCATCGAAGGCGTGCTTGAGCATTTCGATGCCCAAAAACAGCAGGCCAAACCCGGCCAGCGCCGTACCCAGCGCGGCGCGCCGGCTGCCCGCACCGGTAAGCCGCACGGCCACGCCAACGCCCACCAGCGGCAGCGCCAGCGCGTCGATCTTGAAGCCAAAGCCCAGCAACGACACCAGCCAGCCGGTCATCGTCGTGCCGACGTTGGCGCCATACAGCACCCACAGCGCCCCCGCCAGCGGCAGCAAGCCGGCGTTGACAAAACCGATCGTGGCCACGGTGACGGCACTGGACGATTGCACCACCGCCGTCACCAACCCACCGACCGCAAGCGCCCGCACCCGCGTCGTGGTGGAGGCACGCAAGATGCGCTGCAGCGCCGAGCCGGCGGCCAGGCGCAGCCCGTCCGTCATCAGCTCCATGCCCAGCAGGAACAGGCCGAGCCCGCCCAGCAGGGTGGCCAGCGCTGGTCCGACGCCTTCGGTCACGGCGCGGTGTCAGTGCGCCGCCGCCCCGCCCTGCGCGGCCGACGTGCCGCCGTCCGCAGCGGCGCCCGTGCCGGCGGCCGGTGCGTCGTCTTCGGGCCAGTCGCGGATGTAGGCCTTGAGCATTTTGTTCTCGAAGCTTTGCATCTCGACCACCGCCTTGGCCACGTCGTAAAAGCTGATCACCCCCATCAGCATGCCGCCGTCCATGACCGGCATGTAGCGCGTGTGGCGTTCCAGCATCATCGGGCGCACCTGGTCGAGCTCGGTTTCGGGCGTGCACGTCATCGGGTGGTCGTCCATGATGCTGCGCACCGTCACGTCGCCCACCGTGCCGCCGTTGCGCGCGATGGTGTCGATGACCTCACGAAACGTCAGCATGCCAACCAGTTGGCCGTGCTCCATGACCGCCAGCGAGCCGATGTCGAACTGCGCCATCGTCTCCACGGCACGGCCCAGTTTTTCGTCGGGCGACACGGTGTAGAGCGTGCCGCCTTTGACGCGCAGGATTTCGCGAACTTTCATCGTGGGGCTCCTGTTGTCTCGTGGGCGCGGCCACTGCGGCCGCCGTGTAGCTAATATAGACCACAATGCGAGGAGACACCATGCCTGGTTACGCCGATCCCGGCTTCGACACCCTGGCGCTGCACGCCGGCGCCGCCCCCGACCCCGCCACCGGCGCGCGCGCGGTGCCGATCCACCTGACGACGTCGTTCGTCTTCGAGTCGGCCGACCACGCCGCGGCACTGTTCAACCTCGAGCGCGTGGGCCACGTCTACAGCCGCATCAGCAACCCCACCAACGCGGTGCTGGAGCAGCGCGTGGCGGCGCTGGAAGGTGGCATCGCCGCCATCAGCACCGCCAGCGGCCAGGCTGCCTTGCACCTGGCCATCGCCACGCTGATGGGCACAGGCGGACACATCGTTGCCTCCAGCGCGCTGTACGGCGGCAGCCACAACCTGCTGCACTACACGCTGCGGCGCTTTGGCATCGAAACCACCTTCGTGCGCCCCGGCGATCTGGATGGCTGGCGTGCCGCCATCCGCCCCACCACGCGGCTGCTGTTTGGCGAGACGGTGGGCAACCCGGGCCTGGACGTGCTGGACATCCCGGCGGTGGCCGACATCGCCCACGCGGCGGGCGTGCCGTTGCTGGTGGACTCGACGCTGACCACCCCGTGGCTGATCCAACCGCTGGCGCTGGGCGCGGACCTGGTGGTCCACTCGGCCACCAAATTTTTGAGCGGTCATGGCACCGTCATCGGCGGCGTGCTGGTCGACGGCGGCAGCTTCGATTGGGAAGCCGCGCACCAGCGCGACGGACGCTTTGCCGAGCTGGCCGAGCCTTACGACGGCTTTCACCGCATGGTGTTCGCCGAAGAGTCCACGGTAGGCGCCTTTACCCTGCGCGCCCGGCGCGAGGGGTTGCGCGACTTTGGCGCCTGCATGAGCCCGCACACCGCCTGGTTGATTTTGCAAGGTATCGAGACGCTGCCGCTGCGCATGGCGCGGCACATGGCCAACACCGAAAAGGTGGTGGCTTTTTTGGCCGCGCACCCGATGGTGGCGCGCGTCGGCCACCCGTTGCTGCCCGATCACCCGAGCCACGCGCTGGCGCAGCGTCTGTTGCCGCGCGGTGCCGGCAGCGTGTTCAGCTTCGACCTCAAGGGCAGCCGCGCGCAGGGCCGCGCCTTCATCGAAGCGCTCAAACTCTTTAGCCACTTGGCCAACGTCGGCGACTGCCGCAGCCTGGTCATCCACCCGGCCAGCACGACGCACTTCCGCATGAGCGACGAGGCGCTGGCCGCCGCCGGTATCGGGCCCGGCACGATCCGCCTGTCGATCGGCCTGGAAGACCCCGACGACCTGATCGACGACCTCAAGCGCGCCTTCAAGGCCGCCGAAAAAGCCGCCTGACCCGGGAGAGCGCACCATGATGATCGACGTGCACGGCGCCCCGCTGTACGCCTACACCGGCGGCAAAGCGTTTGACCCCGCGCAGCCCACCGTGGTGATGATCCACGGCGTGCTCAACGACCACAGCGTGTGGATTTTGCAAAGCCGCTACCTCGCGCACCACGGCTTCAACGTGCTGGCCATCGACCTGCCCGGCCATGGCCGCAGTGGCGGTCAGACCCCGGCCAGCGTCGCCGACGCCGTGCGTGCGGTGGCCGGATGCCTGGACGCGCTGGGCGTGGCGCGCGCCGCCCTGGTAGGACACAGCTGGGGCTCGCTGATCGCGCTGCAGACCGCGGCCGAGCTGCCCGAGCGCGTGTCGCAACTGGCGCTGGTGGGCACGGCGTACCCGATGCGGGTGTCGCCGGCGTTGCTGGAGGCGTCGCTCAACGCGCCGCTGAAAGCCATCGACATGGTCAATGTGTACAGTCACTCGACGCTGGCGCCGCCGCCCTCGGCGTTGGGGCCCGGCGCCTGGCTGTACGGCGGCTCGCGCGCGCTGATGCGCCGCGTGCTGGCCAGCAACCCGTCGGTCAACGTCTTTCACCGCGGCTTTGTCGCCTGCGACAGCTACCAAGACGGCGAGGTCGCCGCGCGCCAGGTGCGCTGCCCGGTGCTGTTCGTGCTGGGCACGCGCGACCAAATGACGCCGCCGAAAGCCGCGCAGCCGCTCATCGACGCCACCCGCGCCGCAGGCGTGCCGGTGCAGGTGGTGCGCGTGCCCGCCGGCCACGCGCTGATGACCGAAGCCCCCGACGCCGTGCTGGAGGCGCTGTACGGCTGGCTGCGCCAGCCCGCGGGCGTGGGTTGACAGGGGCCGACACACATCGCTGCACCGCCATGGACGCACCACCGATACCACCTGAAGCCATCACGCCACCGATGGCGCCCGAGCGTGCGGTGGCGATCGCCAGCACGTTCGACCTGCGCGCGCTGCCGCCCGACTTTTTGGCCAACCCCTACCCGGTGTACGCGGTGTTGCGCGAGCGCGACCCCGTGCGCGCGATGCCCGATGGCAGCTGGTTCCTGACCCGGCACGCCGACCTCGTGGCCGTGTACCGCGACGCCGCCACCTTCAGCTCGGACAAGCACGTCGAGTTTGCGCCCAAGTACGGCCCCGACTCGCCGCTGTACGAGCACCACACGACGAGCCTGGTGTTCAACGACCCGCCCCTGCATACGCGGGTGCGCAAGCTCATCATGGGGGCGCTGACGCGGCGCGCCATCGCCGACCTGGAGCCCGGTCTGGTGGCGCTGGTGGACGGGCTGCTCGACCGCATCGCAGCCCAGGGCGGGGGCGATCTGATCGAGGACTTTGCGGCGGCCATTCCCGTCGAAATCATCGGCAACCTGCTGGGCGTGCCGCACGACGAGCGCGGCCCGTTGCGCGGCTGGTCGCTGGCCATCCTGGGAGCGTTGGAGCCGGTGCTGACGCCGCAGCGCCGGCAAGAAGGTGAACGTGCGGTGCTGGACATGCTGGACTACCTGCGCGTGCTGGTGGCGCACCGCCGCCGCCACCCGCTGGACCCCCAGCGCGATGTGCTGACGCGCCTGATCCAGGGCGAGGCCGACGGCGAGCGCCTGACCGAGACCGAACTGCTGCACAACTGCATCTTCCTGCTGAACGCTGGCCACGAGACCACCACCAACCTGATTGGCAACGCGTTGGTGTGCCTGCACGAGTGGCCACAGGAAAAGACGCGGTTGCTGCAACGGCTGCATGACGCGCGCCATCAGCCCGAGCAGCAGGAGGCCATCCTGAGCGCCGCGGTGGACGAGTTTTTGCGCTTCGAATCGAGCAACCAACTCGGCAACCGCCGCGCGCTGCGCGCCGCCGAGGTGGGCGGCGTGCGCCTGCCCGAAGGGGCGCTGGTGACGCTGTGCATCGGCGCGACCAACCGTGACCCCGCGGTGTTCGAGCACCCCGAGCGGCTGGACCTGAGCCGCCCCAACAACCGCCACCTGGCCTTCGGCTTCGGTGTGCACCAGTGCGCCGGGCTGAGTCTGGCGCGGCTGGAGGGCCGCATCGCCATCGGGCGCTTTCTGGCACGCTTTCCACGCTACACACTCAGCGCGCCGCCGGTGCGTGGCGGGCGGGCGCGTTTTCGGGGGTTTTTGCGCGCCCCCTTCGTCACCGAGGCTTGATCACCCCGCGATTGGCCGTGCCACCGGAGCCGGCAGCACCTGCGCCACCGCCGTCGCCTCCAGCGGCAGCGCACGCCACAGCGGCTCGGTGCTGGCGTCGCGCGGCAGCCACAGCACCTGTGCCAGCTCGGCCAACGTCCGCTGCCGCAGGTCGACCAGCAACACCCAGCGTCCGTCGGCGTCGCTCAGGCGCCCGACCCAGCCCAGCGCCTGCAACGCCTGCAGCGGCTCTTGCAACTGCAGCGGATCGACGCGCAGCCGCCGGGCCAACTGCGCTGCGGTCAGACCCGGCTGCGGTGGCTGACGGCTGGCGTCGAGCTGCGCCAGCAGCTCCAGCGCCAACTGCATCGGCCAGCCGGGCGTGTTGCCGCGCCGCGCCACGCCCGCCAGCAGCAACGGCAGGTAGGCCACGATCACCGCCCCCAGCAGCACGATCAGCCACACCAGGTACAACCACACCAGCAGGATCGGCACGGTGGCAAACGCCCCATAGACCACCGAATAGGTGGGCACCGCCCGCAGGTACCACGCCAGCAGGCTTTGCGCCAGCTCGAACGCCACCGCCACGAACACCCCGCCCACCAGCGCGTGGCTCGTCTGCACCTGGGCGTTGGGCACGAAGCGGTACAGCGCCGTCATGCCGGCCACCACGGCGGCAAAGCCCGCCGCGTCCAGCAGCCACTTGACGCCTTGGTGCGCCACCGGCAGCCAGCCACGCGACACCGACAGCGCGTACGAGCTGGCGCTGAGCACCACCGCCAACAGCAGCGGCGCCAACGTCAGCACCGCCCAGTACATCAGCACCCGCTGCGCCAGCGGCCGCAGCCGGCGCACGCGCCAGATGTCGTTGAGCTGGCGGTCGATCGTCAGCACCAGCGCCAGCGCCGTCACCAACAACGCCAGCGCCCCGCCAAGCCCGATTTGCGCCGCCTTGCTGGAAAACTGCCACAGGTACTGCGCCACCTGGCGCGCCAGGTGGTCCGGCACCAAGGCTTCGACCATCCAGCGCTGCACGCGCTGCTCCATCTGCCCAAACGCCGGAAACAGCGCAAACACCGCCAGCGCCACGGTCAACAGCGGCACCAGTGAGATGGTGGTGGTGAACGTCAGGCTGCCGGCGGCCACCGCCAGACGGTCGTGCGCGAAGCGCTCGCGCAACGTTTGCCAGGTGGTGCGCCAGGGGAACGTTTGCAACCGCTGCGCCAGCGCGCCGACGCTGGCCACGGCCAACCGGGAAGAGTCATGCTGCATGCCGCTATCATGCCAGCCGATGCAACCTTTGTCGGCCTCGTCCACCCCCCACGCCGTCCCGCCGGCGGTGGCGCGCACGCGCGCGCTGGCCATCGCCGCGCTGGCCGCCATGATCGCGCTGGGTCTGGCGTGGGAGCTGTGGCTGGCGCCGCTGCGGCAGGGTGGCTCGTGGTGGGCGCTGAAGGTGCTGCCGCTGGCCATACCGTTGGCCGGGTTGCTGAAGTGGCGGTTGTACACGTTCCGGTGGCTCAGCCTGCTGGTGTGGCCTTACGTGGCCGAAGGCGTGGTGCGTGGCAGCAACGACGCGGGGCTGTCGGCGCTGCTGGCCTGGGGCCAGACCAGCTTGGCGCTGCTGTTGTTCGCCGCCTGCGCCGCGCACGTGCGGCTGCGCCTGCGCGCTGCGCACGTCCAGAGTCCCTAGCGTTGCCAACGCCCATGTCTGCACCCAACACCACCGTCCCCGATGACGCCGTGCTCAGCGCCCTGTGTGCGGTCGTCGGCCCCGAGCACGTGCTGACGGCGGCCACGCATGACCTGACCGCGTGGGAGCAGGACTGGCGCCGCCGCCACCGCGGTCGCGCGCGCGCGGTGGTGCGCCCCGCCGACACCGCCCAAGTCGCCGCCGTGGTGCGCACCTGCGCGGCGCACGGTGTGCCGATCGTGCCGCAGGGGGGCAACACCGGCCTGGTGCTGGGTGGTGTGCCCGACGCCAGCGGCACCGAAGTGGTGCTGAGCCTGCAGCGGCTGCAGCGCGTGCGTGCGCTGGACCGTGACAACCTGACATTGACGGTGGAGGCCGGCTGTGTGCTGCAGGCCGCCCAGCAAGCGGCGGCGGATGCCGGGCTGTGGCTGCCGCTGAGCCTGGCGTCGGAGGGCAGCTGCACCGTCGGCGGCGTGCTGGCCACCAACGCCGGCGGCACGCAGGTGCTGCGCTTTGGCAACGCGCGCGACCTGTGCCTGGGGCTGGAGGTCGTCACCGCCGATGGGCGCATCTGCAACGGTCTGCGTGGCCTGCGCAAGGACAACACCGGCTACGACCTGCGCCATCTGTTGATCGGCAGCGAGGGCACGCTGGGCATCATCACCGCCGCGGTGCTGAAGCTGGCACCGCAGCCAGCGGCGCAGCTGACCGCGTGGGCGTCGGTGCCGTCGTTGGCGGCGGCGGTGGCGTTGCTGGGCATGGCGCAGCGGCACCTGGGGCCGGCGCTGACCGGGTTCGAGGTGATGAACAGGCTGGCGCTGCAGCTGGTGCAGCGCCACTTTGCCGAGCTGCCGATGCCGCTGCCCGGCGACGCGGCCCCGTACGCGGTGCTGCTGGAACTGAGCGACGCGGAGGGCGAGGACCACGCCCGTGCACGCCTGGAGGCGGTGCTGGCGCACGCGCTGCAACAGGGCTGCGCACTGGACGCCGTCGTGGCCACGAATCTCACGCAGGCGCGCACCCTGTGGCACATCCGCGAGTGCATCCCGCTGGCGCAGGCACAGGAGGGCCTCAACGTCAAGCACGACATCAGCCTGCCGGTGTCGCGCATCCCCGCGTTTTGCGCCGAGGCCGAAGCGGCGCTGCAGCGCCGGGTGCCGGGCGCACGCCTGGTCAACTTCGGCCACCTGGGCGACGGCAACCTACACTTCAACGTGCAGTGCCCGCCAGGGGCCGATGCGGCAGCCTTTTTGCAGGCGCACGAAGCCACCATCAACACCCTGGTGTACGACCTGGTCCACGCCCACGGGGGCTCGATCAGCGCCGAGCACGGCATCGGCCGCCTCAAAGCCGCCACGCTGCCGCGCTACCAAGACCCGGTGGCGCTGGCGCTGATGCGCGCCATCAAGCAGGCGCTGGACCCGCAGCACCTGCTCAACCCCGGGCGTGTGCTGGTCGACAGGTAAGGCCACACTGCACCGCGGCCGCCCGGCGATAATCGCGCCCATGAGCACACGCCCGATCCGCACGCAGTACGAAGACTTCATGCGCCACGTCTTCGAGCACGGCACGCCCAAGACCGACCGCACCGGGGTGGGCACGCGCAGCGTGTTCGGCTACCAAATGCGCTTCGACCTGTCGGAGGGCTTTCCGCTGGTCACCACCAAAAAGCTGCACGTCAAATCCATCATCTACGAGCTGCTGTGGTTTTTGCGCGGCGAGCGCAATGTGCGTTGGCTGCAAGAGCGCGGCGTGACCATCTGGGACGAATGGGCGCGCGCCGACGGTGACTTGGGCCCCATCTACGGCGTGCAATGGCGCTCGTGGCCAAAACCCGACGGCGGCCACATCGACCAGATCAGCGAGGTGTTGCATACCCTGCGTACCAACCCCGACTCGCGACGCATCATCGTCAGCGCCTGGAACGTCGCCGACCTGCCCCAGATGGCGCTGGCGCCGTGCCATGCGTTGTTTCAGTTCTACGTGGCCGACGGCCGACTGTCGTGCCAGCTCTACCAGCGCAGCGCCGACGTCTTTCTGGGCGTGCCGTTCAACATCGCCAGCTATGCGCTGCTGACGCACATGGTGGCGCAGCAGTGCGATTTGGGCGTCGGCGACTTCATCTGGACCGGCGGCGATTGCCACATCTACCACAACCACGTGGAGCAGGTGCAGTTGCAACTGTCGCGCTCGCCCTACCCCTACCCAACGCTGCGCATCCGCCGCCGCCCGCCGACCCTGTTCGACTACGAATTCGACGACTTCGAATTCCTGGACTACCAGCACCACCCGGCCATCAAGGCGCCCGTGGCGGTGTGAGCCGCCCCTACCCGTGATGCTGTCGCGCGCCCAAGCCCTGGGACTGGTGGCCTTGACGCTGATGTGGGGCGTCAACTGGCCGGTCATGAAACTGTCGCTGCAGGAGCTCTCGCCCCTGTTCTTCCGCGCCGTGACGATGACCGGCGGCGCGCTGTGGCTGTTCGCGTTCTATCGCTGGCGCGGTGTGCGCCTGCCGCCCCGGCGCAGCGAGTGGCGCAGCATCGTCACGCTGGCACTGCCCAACATGCTGGGCTGGCACACGCTGGCCATCTTTGGCGTGGCCGCCCTGGCGTCCGGGCGGGCGGCCATCCTGGGCTTTACCATGCCGGTGTGGACGGTGCTGCTGGGGGCACTGTTCTTCGGCCAGCCGCTGACGCGGCGCACCTCCGTGGCGGCGGTGGCGGTGGTGCGGTAGGCCAGCAGCACGCCGTCTTCCCAGCGCGCGATCTCCCGGCCGCTCATGAAGATGGGCAGGCAGGCCAGCAGCGTGGCCACCCACCATCACCCACAGATCGAAGTTCAGGACAGCTTCGGAAATGGGCAGGCCACGGGGCGCCACCACGCCGGCCAGGCCCAGGCAGACAAGGATGTTGAAAATGTTGCTGCCCACCAGGTTGTCCACGACCAGATCGATGGTGCCGTTGGCGGCTGCGCCCACCGACACCGCCATCTCCGGCGCACTGGTGCCGAGGGCCACGATGGTCAAGCCTACCACCAGGGGCGAGATCCCCCAGGACAGTGACGACCGCGCGGCGCCGCGCGTGAGGCCCTCAGCCCCTGCCACCAGGACGACCACGCCAACGATGAGCAAAACGATGGACATAGCGTGGACCTCCTTCCCCGGATGCAATGTGGCGCCATCGTGCCATAGAGGCACACCTGGCCGCAGACCGACAGAACGAACCGTTTGTTTGTTATAATGAACTCACATCGATATCTATCAGGAAAACCTCGTGAGCACCGTCTCAGCCATCGGCAGGAATCTGCTCCGATTTAGGGAACAGCGAGGGCTCACGCTGGCGGGCTTGTCCGAGCGCAGCGGGGTGGCGAAATCGACCTTGTCGCAGCTGGAAAACGGCGAGGGCAACCCCACGATCGAGACCCTGTGGGCTGTGGCTAACGCCCTGGGAGTGCCCTTCGGCCAGCTGGTCAACGAGGAACTGAGCGACGGCGGCGAGCTGTCGGACAAGGGGGTGATTGTTCGATTAATCGAAAAATCGACCGACGACCCCGAGATCGAGGTCTATCTGATCGAACTGCGGCCAGGCTGCCGCAAGGACTCCGCCCCGCATCCGGAAGGGGTGAAGGAACGCATCACGGTGCTGTCCGGGGCCATGCTGGTGGGGCAGGCCGACCGGCCGCGCATGGTGAGGGCTGGCGACACTCACACCTTCGACGCCGATGTGCCGCATGTGTACGCGGCCACCGAGCAAGGCGGCCGGGCCATGGTGGTGATCGTGTATCCGCCCAAGACCTATTCGGCCAGTGCCTCCACGCTCTACCTAGAGTGGCCCCAGGCCCCGAGCGCCTGGGAGGGGGTGCGCAGCGTGATGGAGCGCGCCCTGCTGGAGGTGTCCAACGGCCTGGGCGCGCGCATCCTGCGACTGCGCGGTGAGCCGCTCAATGGGCGTGACGGCCTGCTCAAGCTGCGCCAGATGCAGCACGAGGCCACCGCCGGTCCCTGGCGCTGGCCGGTGCTGTCGCTGGTGGAAGACGACGCCCAGGGGCCGTATGTCGCCGTGGTGCCCATGCCCCTGACCGGAGCCTTTGCCCAACCCGACCAGGCACCGCCCGCCTGGGCCAACGCCGACCTGCCGGCTGCCGCCATCCGCCTAGCCCGGCTGGCGGAATCGCCCTTCATCGAGCTTGGCGCGCCCGAAACGGCTGCGATCCAGGCTTATTTGGAGGGCCACAGCTGGGTGCTCAACAGCCTGGCCGCTGAGGTGCTGCTGCAGCGGGGGCGCATGTGCATGCCGCGGCAGCTGCATCACGTGCGCCCGGCGCCCGCAGCGGCGCAGCGCGGCGGCCGGGACGGGCCGTTCTCCAGCCGCATCGACGTGGAGCAGTACGATACCTTCGAGCTGCTGCACCCCGCCTACGCCCGCCAAGTAGTGGCCGCCGCCCAGGATATCGCAAGCTTCGCCGGACCGCAGCCCGCCTTGCAGGCCATCGACGTGGGCGCAGGGCCGGGTCTGCCGTTGCTGATGCTGCACGAGCTGCATCCGGGTTGCCGTTTCCTGGCCGTCGAACCCGACGAGGCGGCGTTTGTGTGCCTGCAGCGCAATGCCCACGGGGTTGAGGGCATCGAGCTGCATCACGGCGGCTTCCTGGAGCTCGACCTGCCGAGCGGCGAGACACCGCTCATCACCTCTTTCGGCGCCTCGCACCACTTCAACACAGCCTTCATGCTGCAAAAGGCCATGCAGCTGCTGCAGCCCGGCGGGCTGCTGGTGGTGGCCGACGAGTTCCTGCCCGAATTCGCCAGCGTGGATGAACGCAACCTCGCCCTGGTGCGCCACCACAGCGCCTACCTGCTGGCCAGCATGGCCTGGGTGGGTGAGCCGCCGGCCTCCGAAGGGGGGCTGGACCTCAGGCTCTACCGCGACTTGCGCCGCTCCATCATCATGGCCATGGTCGCGGCCACCGAGGGCAAAACGAACCAGGCGGTGAGCCTGTGCCGTAACCTGTATGCGCGCCTGTGCGAGTCCGGTTTGCGCGAGCGCCCTGCACATGAGATCGGGGCCTTCGTGCGCTTCTACTGGCTGGAGCTGCAGGCCATGGTGGCCGGCTTCGACTACGAGGTCGAGCGCAAGACCTTCCCGCGCCGCTTTGCCGGGCTGGCCGCGCTGGCCGGGTTGGAGTTGCGCCGCCACCGCCGGGTGTTTGCCACCACCGGCAGCGACGACTGGGGCGGGGGCACCCATGTCTTCACCTTCAGCAAGCCGGAGGGCGCATGACGCGGCAGGTGCTGCGCGGCCTGGGCGACAGCCTGGCCATTGCAGCGGGCTACGTGCCCGTGGCTTTTTCTTTCGGGCTGGCCGCCGTTCAGATGGGTTTGGGGGCTCCATGGGCCGTGGCCATCTCAGCCATCGTTTTTGCAGGGGCCAGCCAGTTCGTGCTGGTGTCCCTGCTCGCCGCCGGCGGCGGGCCGCTGACGGTGGTGCCCACCATCTGGCTGCTCAATGCCCGCCATCTGCTCTACGGTCGGGTGGTGGCCGAACAGCTCGCGCAGGCGCGCCCGGCCCGCGTGCGCCCGGCCCTGGCCTTTGGCCTGACCGACGAAGTCTTCGCCTGCGCGGCCGCGCGTTTGCCCACCCTGGCCCCGGCCCAGCGCGCGGGCTGGCTGGCTGGCCTGCAGGCCGGGGCTTATGGCGCGTGGATCGCTGGCACCTGGCTGGGGGCCGAGACCGGCGCCCAGCTGGTGGACCGGATCCCCCTGCTGCAGGAGGCTTTGCAGTTCGTGCTGCCGGCGCTCTTCCTGTCGCTGCTGCTGCAGATGGGGGTGCACGGACGTGGCCGGGCGCTGTGGGGGGCGGCGGGTGTCACGCTGCTGGGCCTGGCCCTGGGCCCGGCCCATGTGGCCATCCCGGCCGGCATGCTGGCCGGTGCGGCCCTCCAGTTGCTGCAGGCACACGTGGACGAGGACGGCGACGATGAGTGAAGCCGGCTGGATACAGCTGCTGACCGTGCTGGCCTGTGGGCTGGGCACCTTCCTGCTGCGCTCCTTGCCCTTCTGGTGGGGGCTGCGTCAAAGTACCGAGCGTTCGAACCTTATCCGCCGCTGGTCCTCGGCCATCGGCCCGGCCGCCATCGCCGCCCTGCTGGTGGCCTCGCTCTTCCCCCTGCTGTGGCCAGCCGCCGGCCCCACCCGCGCCCTGCCCACGGCCGTTGCCATCGCCGCCGTGATCCTCCTCCAGCGCCTGCGCGGGGGGCTGGCGGCCTCCACGCTGCTGGGCACGGGGGTGTATGCGTTGATGTTGTGGGTGAGCGGGTGACGCGTTGTACCCAGCCACCCCCTGATTTACTCTTGACTATTTGATTTAGCTCTGGATTTCACGCTTTCTCGGCAAAAATATCTCCCACTTTCACATCCTCGTGTGCGCGATTTGCGGGAGTTTTCTGTGAAGTTTGCCCGCCCTGCCACAGACGATTTCTTCCGCTCGCGCATCGATCACATGATCGATCTGCGCCACCCGCTGGCGGTGCTGGCCTCTCGCATGCCCTGACAGCAAATCGGAGGATCGGTGGCGCATCTGTTGTCGCGCAAGGCGCGCTCGGGCATCGCCATGCCCGATCTCGATCTGTTTGGTGAACAGGTGCAGCGCCGCGAACGCTTGAGCCACGCGGGGCGCCCGCGCGTGCCGCTGCGCATCATGATCAGCCTCCTGTATCTCAAGCACGCCTTCAACGAGTCGGACGAAGGGGTGGTCGAGCGCTGGCGCAATGCTGGCGCGACTGTATCAGCAAGGGCAAGGCCCGAACACCCTACGAATTCGGCGTCAAGGCGGGCATTGCCAGCACGCTCAAGGGCAACCTGATCGTGGGTGCGCGGGCCTTCCATGGCCATCCGTATGACGGACACACCCTGCGCGAACAGCTCGAGCAGGCCACGATCCTGATGCAAGACTGTGCGGTCGAGCCCGCGACGGTGTTCGTCGATCGGGGCTACCGGGGGGTGGATGCGCTGCAACTCGGATGTGCGCATCGTGCACCGAGGCAAGACCCCACAGATCAGCAAGCAGGAGAGTAAGCTGCTCCGGCCACGAAAACATCGAGCCCATCCCCTCTTTTGCGCCTGTTGCGGCAGGCCGAGGCGGGGGTGGGGGCGATATCGCTCAGGCCAGGCTCGATGCACGCAAAACTGGGGCTCGGGTGAAAATTTCAGGGGCGACTGAGTGTACCTGGCTTATAACCTAGGCTCACAGCATCGGCGTAACTCTGCACCCGTGTACCGAGTCAACGAAAGCAGAGTTTTCAGACCCCTTCCTGTTTGCGGCTGATAACCGCCGTCTCGCGAGGGATTCGACCGAGAAATTCGTATCCGCGACCTGCCCGCCCCTGAACCGCGCGTTCCTCACGCCCGCGGCAGCGTCACGCCCCGCTGCCCCTGGTACTTGCCGCCGCGGTCGCGGTACGAGACGTCACAGACCTCGTCGCTCTCGAAAAACAGCACCTGCGCGCAGCCTTCGCCGGCGTAGATTTTCGCCGGCAGCGGAGTGGTGTTGGAAAACTCCAGCGTCACATAGCCTTCCCACTCGGGCTCGAAAGGCGTGACGTTGACGATGATGCCGCAGCGGGCGTAGGTGCTCTTGCCCAGACAGATGGTCAAGACGTTGCGCGGGATGCGGAAGTACTCCACCGTGCGCGCGAGCGCAAAGCTGTTGGGCGGGATGATGCAGTGGTCCCCGTGAAAATCGACGAAGCTCTTCTCGTCGAAATCCTTCGGGTCGACCACCGTGCTGTGGATGTTGGTAAAGACTTTGAATTCCGGCGCGCAGCGGATGTCATAGCCGTAGCTGCTGGTACCGTAGCTGATGACGCGCCGTCCGTCGACCTCGCGAATTTGGCCCGGCTCGAACGGCTCGATCATGCCGTATTCCTCCGCCATGCGGCGGATCCATTTGTCGCTTTTGATGGTCATGGTGGCGTGGCGCAACAGTCGTTCACTGCATTTTACGTAGGCGACGCGCGCCAGTCAGGCCGCTGCGGCGGCAAACGCGGCATGGAGCCGCTGCAGGTAGCGCGCGCGGGTCGGCTCGTCGATGAACGCGGCCTCGAACCCGTTGGCCAACAAGCGCCACGCCTGACGCGCGCTCAGGCCCAGCGCGGCCACGGTCTGCACCAGGTTGTCGCCCACGTAGCCGCCAAAGTAGGCCGGGTCGTCCGAATGCACCGACACGCACAAACCGGCATCCAGCAGCCGACCCAAGGGGTGCCGTGTCAAATCGGGATAGACGCACAGCTTGACATTGGACAGCGGGCACACCGTCAGCGGCACGCGCTCGCGCGCCAGCCGCTGCATCAGGGCGGGGTCGTGCAGCGCCTGCACGCCGTGGTCGATGCGCTGCACCTGCAACAGGTCGAGCGCTTGCCAAATGTAGTCTGGCGGCCCCTCTTCACCTGCGTGGGCCACGACGTGCAGCCCCAGTGCGCGGGCACGCTCGAAGACGCGAACGAACTGGCGCGGAGGGTGATCGCGCTCGCTGGAGTCGAGCCCCAGGCCGATGAAGTGTTCGCGGTACGGCAGCGCGGCTTCCAGCATCGCCAACCCCTCGTCTTCGCTGAGGTGACGCAGCACGCACAAAATCCACTGCACCGACAGCCCGAGTTCGGTCTGCGCGCGGCGCTGCGCCGCGACCAATCCCTCGAACAGCACGGCCATCGGGATGCCGCGTGCCGTGTGCGTCTGCGGATCGACAAAACATTCGGCATGGACCACGCCGTCGGCGGCCGCGCGCTGGAAGTACGCCCACGCGAGGTCGTGGAAGTCCTGCGCGTCGCGCAGCACGCCGGCGCCGGCGTAGTACAGATCCAGAAAGCTCTGCAGGCTGGTGAAGGCGTAAGCCGCGCGCACCGCCTCGACGTCGGCGTACGGCAGCGCTACGCCATGGCGGCGCGCCAGGGCCAGCATCATCTCCGGCTCCAGCGTGCCCTCGATGTGCAGGTGCAGCTCGGCCTTTGGCGCGCGCTTCAGCAGCTCGACGAGCCGCCCGGGGCCGATGCGCTCGAAAGCCAGGTCGGGTTCAGGGATCATCGCGCGCCCCTGTTCAGCAGACGCCGAAGGTGATGCCGGCCGCGCGCAGGTAGCGCCGGTAGGCGGCGCTCAGGCGGTCGGCGGCGCACATCGCCTCGCCGCCGAAGAGCGGCAGGCGCTTCGGAGTCTGGGACTCGAGGATCGGGCGGTCCTGCGCGAAGATGGCGCTCTGGAACTCGCGCAGCGCCGCGTCCGGGGTGGTGGTGTCGGTGGTGTGCTGCACGAACCAGACGCGGCAGGTTTCCGGCGTCGTCGGGCAGGCCCACATGACGTAGGCGTCGGCCGGGGCGTCGCCCTCGGGCTGCTTCTGCAGCAGCGCGGCGTAGGGACTGAGCACCTCGTAGCGGTAGCGCACCCAGGCGCCGCCCTGCGCGCGGGCAGTGGCGCGCGGCTGCCAGGCCGGGTAGTCCGGCACGACCGGGCGGCCGTCGGCGGTCAGCGTCACCTCGTACGGCGGCACCTCGGCGTGCGTCGGCGCGCCGAGCCAGCCTTCGTGCACGTAGGCAAAGTGCGCGGTGTCGAGGAAATTCTCGATCGCGCGCGGGGCGCTGGTGGCCACGTCGAACGGCCCGTGCACGACGCGCCGCGGCGGCAGAGGGGGCAGCGACGGCGGCGCGGGCGCGACGGGGGTGCCCAAGCACACCCACAGCAGCCCGTGCGCCTGCGCCACCGCATGGCGGCAGGCGGCGTGACCGTCCGGTGGCGCAAAGCCCGGCAGCGCCGGGATCGCGCGGCAGCGGCCGTCGCCGTCGAAGCGCCAGCCGTGGTACGGGCACCGCAGCTGCCCCTCCACCACCGCGCCGAGGGACAGGCGCGCGCCGCGGTGCGGGCAGCGGTCGGCGAACGCCTGCACCGCACCCGCGCCGTCGCGCCACAGCACGAGCGGCTCGTCCAGCAGCGTAACCGGCACCGGCGCCGCGCCGACGTCATCGGCCAGCGCCACCGGCCACCAGTGGTCGCGCTCGACCATCACTTGCCAGCCGGGATCTTGCCTTCCACGCCCTTGACGAAGAAGTTGACCTTGTCCTTCCAGTCCTGGTCGGCCTTGACGCCCTTGGCCAGCACTTCCTTGCCGGTGTTGTCGACGATCGGGCCGGTGAAGACCTCGAACTCGCCGCTCTTGAGGCCCGCTTTGACCTCTTCGACCTTCTTCTTGGCCTCTTCCGGCACCACGTCGGCGATCTTGATCAGGTCGTTGAGGCCTTCCTTGACGCCCCAGACGGTGCGCTTGGTCTGCCACGTGCCGTCCAGCACCTCCTGCACGGCCTGGACGTAGTACGGACCCCAGTTGACGACCGCCGAGGCCAGGTGCGCCTTCGGACCGAAGCTGCTCATGTCGCTGTCCCAGCCGAAGGCGTACTTGCCGTTCTTCTCGGCGGTCTGCAGCACGGCGGTGGAGTCGGTGTTTTGCAGCAGCACGTCGGCGCCCTGGTTGATCAGGCTCTGCGCGGCCTCGGTCTCCTTCGGCGGGTCGAACCAGGAGTTGACCCACACGACCTTGAGCTTGATGTTGGGCTTGACGGTCTGCGCGCCCAAGGCATACGCGTTGATGTTGCGCAAAACCTCGGGAATCGGGAAGGAGCCCACGAAGCCGAGCGTGTTGGTCTTGGTCATGTGCCCGGCGATGATGCCCGCCATGTACGCATCCTGGTAGAAACTGGCGTCGTAGATGCGCATATTGGGCGCGGTCTTGTAGCCGGTGGCGTGCTCGAATTTCACATCCGGAAACTCTTGCGCCACCTTCAGCATCGGCTCCATGTAGCCAAACGAGGTGGCAAAGATGATCTTGTTGCCCTGCGCGGCCAGGTCGCGGATCACGCGCTCGGCGTCGGCGCCTTCCGGCACGCTTTCGACGAAGGTGGTCTGCACCTTGTCACCAAAGTGCGCCTCCACCGCCTTGCGGCCGAGGTCGTGCGCAAACGACCAGCCGGCATCGCCCACCGGACCGACGTAGACCCAGGCGGCCTTCAACGGCTCGGGCTTGGGCGCCTGCGTGGCCGGGGCGGGGGCCGGGGCGGGGGCGGCCTCCTCTTTCTTGCCGCAGCCCACGAGGGCGCTGCCCGCCACCAGCCCCAGCGCCGCGGCCTTGGCCGCGGTCTTGAGCCATTCGCGCTTGTTCGCATCGATCATGGAAGTACTCCTGTGTGAAAAAGGGGGATGTTACGACCCGGGATAAAACGGCTTGCCCAGGGACTGGGGCATGTGGGTGCGGATCCACAGCGGGCTGCGGGAAATCAGCACCAGCACCACGATGGTGGCCAGGTAGGGCATCATGGTCAGGAACTGGCTGGGCACCTGAACCCCCATGCCTTGCAGGTGAAACTGCAGCATCGTCACGCCGCCAAACAGATACGCACCAAGCAAAACCCGTGCCGGCCGCCAGGTGGCAAAAGTGGTCAGCGCCAGCGCGATCCAGCCCTTGCCGGCGATCATGCCTTCGACCCACAGCGGCGTGTAGACGGTGGACACATAGGCCCCGGCCAACCCGCACAGCGCGCCCCCGACCACCACCGCCAGCAGCCGAATGCGGCGCACCGGGTAGCCCAGGGCGTGGGCGGACTCCGGGTTCTCGCCCACGCTGCGCAGCACCAGTCCGGTGCGTGTGCGGTCAAAAAACCACACCAACCCTATCGCCAGCGCAACCGCCGCATACACCAGCGCATGCTGGCGAAACAGCGCGGCGCCCAGAAAGGGCAGATCCCCCAGCAGGGGTACATGGGGCGCGACCAGCTCCGGCAGCTTGTACTGGGTGTAGGGCTGCCCCCCGAAAGCGGACAGCCCGGCGCCAAACAGGCTGAGCGCCAGCCCGGTGGCGTACTGGTTGGTGTTGAGGTAGATGACCAGCCAACCGAAGACCAGCGACAGCAGCGCCGCCACCCCCATGCCGGCCAGAAAGCCCAGCGGATGCGCCCCAAAGTGCACCACCGCCGCAAAACCGGCCAGCGCGCCGCACAGCATCAGCCCCTCGGCGCCCAGGTTGACGACGCCCACCTTCTCGTTGATCAGCAGCCCCAGCGCCGCGATGGCCAGCACCGTGCCGGCGTTGAGCGAGGCGGCGATCAGCAGTGCCACAGCTTCCATCGCGCATCAACCTTTCGACCAGCGCACCCGGTAGGCGATTAGGGTGTCGCACGCCAGCAGCGTCAGCAGCAGCAGGCCCTGAAAGACCCCGGTGATCGACTTGGGCAGCCCCAGGCGCGACTGCGCCAACTCGCCGCCCAGGTAAAACATGCTCATCAGCACCGCCGCGCCGGTGATGCCGGCCGGGTGCAGGCGGCCGACAAACGCCACGATGATGGCGGCAAAGCCGTAGCCCACCGGCACGTGGGGTGTGAGCTGGCCCACGGGGCCGGCCACTTCGAGCGCGCCGGCCAGCCCCGCCAGCGCCCCGGTCACCCCCATGGCCAGCCACAGCGCCGCGCGCGCCGAAAAACCGGCGTAACGCGCCGCCAGCGGGGCCAGCCCGCCCACCTGCTGCGCAAACCCGGCGCGTGTGCGAAACAGAAACAGCCACACCGCCACCGTGGCCAGCAGCGCCAGCACCAACCCCACGTTGACGCGCAGCCCCGGCAGCAGACGTGGCACCAGCGCCGTCGCGCCGAAGCGCTGCGTCTGTGGAAAGTTGAACCCCAGCGGATCTTTCCACGGGCCATAGACCAGGTAGTTGAGCAACTGCACCGCCACGTACACCAGCATCAAGCTGACCAGGATTTCGTTGGCGTTGTAGCGGTCGCGCAGCACCGCGGTGACGCTGGCCCACGCCAGCCCGCCCAGCGCGCCAGCCAGCAGCACCAGCGGCCAGGTGGGCCAGGCCGCCCCCTGCAGCGCCAGCGCCACGCCGCTGGCGCACACGGCCCCGATGATGAACTGCCCTTCGGCGCCGATATTCCAGACGTTGGAGCGAAAGCCGATGGCCAGCCCCAGCGCGATCAGCATCAGCGGCGTGGCCTTCAGCAGCAGCTCGCTGAGCGCGCGCAGGTCGCCCAGCGGCTCGACGAAAAACACCCGCAGCCCCGCCAGCGGATCCTTGCCCAACACCGCAAACAGCACCACGCCGATGGCCACCGTCAACGCCAGCGCCAGCAACGGTGACGCCCAGCGCCACCACGCCGACGGTTGGGGACGCCGCTCAAGCCGCACCATGGTGCTCCTCCTCGGCGTGCGCCAGCGGCGAGCCGGGCCACAGGCCCGACATCCACGCACCGATCAGCTCCACCGTCGCCTCGGCCACCGGCACGCTGGGCGACAGGTGGCCCTTGCACAGCACGACCAGGCGGTCGCACAGCTCGAAGAGTTCGTCCAGCTCCTCGCTGACCACCAGCACCGCGCAGCCGGCCTCGCGCAGCGCCACCAGCGCGGCGCGGATCTGCGCCGCCGCGCCGACGTCCACCCCCCAGGTCGGCTGCGACACCACCAGCACGCGCGGCTGCGCGTCGATTTCGCGCCCGACGATGAACTTTTGCAGGTTGCCACCTGAGAGCGACTGCGCCGCCGCGTCCGGTCCGGCCGTCTTGACGCCGTAGCGTTCGATGATGCCGATGGCTTGCGCCCGCAGCGCGCCCAGGCGCAGCCAGCCGCCCCGCCCCACCGCTTCGGAGCGCGTCAGCAGCAGGTTGTGCGCCAGCCCCAGCGTCGGCACGGCGCCGCGTCCCAGGCGCTCTTCCGGGACAAAGTGCAGCCCCAGCCGGCGCCGCTGCCCCGGGTGCGCGCGCCCAATGTCGCGCCCGTCCAGCCACACGGTACCCGGCGGCGCCGACGTATCCTCGCCCGACAGCGCTGCCAGCAGCTCGCGCTGTCCGTTGCCGGACACGCCTGCCACCCCGACGATCTCACCCGCGCGCAGCGTCAGGTCGACGCCGTGCAGGTCGGTGCCGAACTCGTGCGGGCTCTTGAGCGACAGCCCGCGCAACGCCAACACCACCTCGCCCGCGGGGCGGCGGTGCGGCGGCAGTGGCGGCGGCTCGTTGCCGATCATCAAGCGCGACAGCTCGGCGTTGTCCACCGCGCGCGGGTCCACCGTGCCGGTGATCCGCCCAGCGCGCATCACGGTGCAGGTGTCGCACAACGCGCGGATTTCGTGCAGTTTGTGGCTGATGTACAAAATGCTGCAGCCCTGCGCCGCGAGCTGGCGCAACACGCCAAACAGCCGCTGCACGGCCTGTGGCGTCAGCACCGAGGTGGGCTCGTCCAGAATCAGCAGCCGCGGCTGCGCGAGCAACGCGCGCACGATTTCGACCCGCTGGCGCTCCCCCACCGACAGGGTGTGCACCGGCCGCGCCGGGTCCACCTCCAGCCCGAACTCGCGCGCTTTGGCCTCGATGGCGGCGCTGACCTCGCGCAGCGTGGTGTCGGCCTGCAACCCCAGCCAGACGTTTTGCGCCACCGTCAACGTCTCGAACAGGCTAAAGTGCTGAAACACCATGCCGATGCCCAGCTCGCGCGCCTGCTGCGGGCTTTTCAGGTGCACCTCGCGGCCATCGAAGCGCATCGTGCCTTCGTCCGGCTGCACGACGCCGTAGATGATCTTCATCAGCGTGGATTTGCCCGCGCCGTTTTCGCCCAGCACCGCGTGGATGCTGCCCGGCGCCACGGTCAACGATACATGGTCGTTGGCCAGCACGCCGGGGTAGCGTTTGGTGATGCCGTGCAGTTCGAGTCGGGGGATGACGTCCATCGTCGCCAATCGTTCGGGGGTAGGCACGCGCTGCGGCGCGGGGTGCGCAATGGTAACGGGTATCAGTCGAACAGCGAACGCTGCTGCGGCAGCCCGGGGGCGGGCGCCGGGGGCCGAAAGCGCGTGACATCCAGCGGTGTGGGTTCGCGCTGCAGGCCCAGCCGTCGGCAGGCCTGCGCAAAGCGCTGGCGCAGCAAGTCGGCCCACACGCCGCGGCCGGCCATGCGCGTGCCAAAGGCGGCGTCGTAGTCGCGGCCGCCGTGCAGCTCGCGCACCCGCGCCAGCACCCGCGCGGCGCGTTGCGGGTAGTGGGCCTGCAGCCAGTCGGCAAACACGGTGCGCACCTCCCACGGCAGGCGCAGCACGGTGTAAAAAGCACGCGTCGCGCCGGCCTCGGCCGCGGCGGCCAGCACCTGCTCCATGTCGTCGTTGAGAAACGGTATTTGCGGCGCCACGCTCACCCCCACCGGCACGCCGGCGTCGACCAGCGCACGGATGGTGCGCAGCCGCCGCCACGGGGCCGCCGCGCGCGGCTCCAGCCGCCGCGCCAGCGCCGCGTCCAGCGTCGTCACCGTCACGTACACGGCGCACAAGCCCTGCGCAGCCATCGGCGCGATCAAGTCGAGGTCGCGCTCGACCCCGCTGCCCTTGGTGACCAGCACCCAGGGGTGCTTCGTCTCGTGCAACACCTGCAACAGCGCCCGTGTCAGGCCGAGCTCGCGCTCGACCGGCTGGTACGGGTCGGTGACGCTGCCAATGGCCACCGGCGCCGGCCGGTAGCGCGGGTGCGCCAGCTCGGCGCGCAACCGCTCGGCCAGGCCCCGTTTGGCCACGATGATGGTCTCGAAGTCCAACCCCGGCGACAAGTCCAAGTAGGCGTGCGTGGGGCGCGCGTAGCAGTACGCGCAACCGTGCTCGCAACCGCGGTAGGGGTTGAGCGAGCGGTCAAAGCCGATGTCGGGCGAGTCGTTGTAGCTCAGGGCGCTGCGCGCCTCTTCCCAGCGCAGCTCGGTGCGCGGGGGTGGCGGCGTGCCCGCGTCGCTGGGCCAGCCGTCGTCGAACGGCTCGCGCACCTCGTGAGCGTAGCGGTGGGCCAGCCGCTGACCGCTGCCACGGCCTTTGGGCGGGGGATGGGTGGCCGCCGCCATCGTCACACCTCGGGGCTGACCGCCACGCTGGACTGCGGCCGGCCCGCCGCGGCGTGGCAGCGACGAAACGGCGGCAAGCTGTTCAAAATGATCCGACCGTACCCGGTGGTGCTCAGCCGCGGGTCGTAGCACACGATGCGGGCGTGGTCGGCCTCGGTGCGGATGGCCCGCCCCACCCACTGCTTGAGCCGCAGCGCGGTGGCCGGCACCACAAGTTCGATGAACGGATCGCGGCCGCTGGCGCGCAACCATTCGGCGCGCGCCTCGCCCACCGGATCGTCAGGCGGCGCAAAAGGCAGCTTGGTGATGAACAGCTCGGCGCACAGGTCGCCGGGCAAATCCAGCCCCTCGCCAAACGACTGCAAGCCCAGGATGATGGAGGCCTCGCCCGCCGCGACGCGCTCGCGGTGCTGCCGCAACAACTGCAGGCGCGGCCGCTCGCCCTGCACCAGCGTGCGCGTGCGCAGCGCCGGGGGCAGCGCCGCCGCCACCCGCTGCAGGTGCGCGCGCGACGTGAACAGCACCAGCGCGCCGCGCCGCACCGCGGGCAAGTCCCGCAGCAGCGCGTGTTGCACCGCCTCCTGGTACGCCGCCAAGTCGCGCGGCTCGGCCGCCACCCCCGCCAGCACCAGTTCGCCCTGGCGGGCGTGGTCAAACGGGCTGTCCACGGTCTGGACGGCGACGTCGGGCTCGTCCGCCAGGCCAACCTCGTTGAGGTAAAAGTCGAACCGCCCGCCGCTGGTGAGCGTGGCGGAGGTCAGCACCGCGGCGCGCACCTGACCCCACAACCGTGTTCGCAGCAGCGCGCCCGGCAACATGGGGCTGGCGTGCGCCAGCACGCGCACGGTGCCGTCGCCGCCTTGGGGCGGGTACAGCGTGAACCATTTGGCCAGCGGCGCCTGCCCCGCCGCAGGCTCGTGCAGCAGCCAGCGCACGGTGTCGCTGGCCGCCTCCAACCGCGGCGCCAGTGTGCCCAACTGGGTGTACAGCGCGGCCAGACGGTGCGCCTCGTCGGGCTGCTGGCGCATGGCGTCGCGCAGCGTCTGCCCCAAGGCTCGCACCGCGGCCAGCAGCGTGCCCGCCGCCGCATCCGCCTGGGCCAAGGGGCCTGCCCAGCCCTCGGGCAATCGGCCATGCGGCAGCCTGACCCGCAGCGGCTCGTCCAACCCGCGCAGCCTCTCGCCCCAGGCTTGCACGCACAGCCGCGCCACGTCCTGCAACGCCGCGCGCAACTGCGCGGCGGCCTGGGGCACGTCGGCAACCGCGTCGCAACCAACCTCCTGCGCCACGCGCAGCGCCCGGCTGGCCAGCCGGTCCACCCAGGCCAGCCGCGTCAGGCCGGTGCGGCAGCCAAACTGCTCCAGCGCCGTGGCCGGCAGGTGGTGCGCTTCGTCCAGCACCAGCAGGCATTGGTCCAGCTCGGGCAACTGGCGCGTGCCCAGCGTGGCCAGCAGCAGGTCGTGGTTGACGACGATGACGTGCGCGCCAACGAGCGCTTTGCGCCGTTCGAAGTACACGCATCCCCCGTACAGCGGGCAGTGGCGCGCGCTGCACGATGCCGCGTCGGCCGCCACCGCCGCCCACCAGCGCGGCTCGGGCGGTTGCGCCAAGCTGTCGAGCTCGCCGTCCCATTGGCCGTGCACGAGCTCGGCGGCGCGGGCGTGCAGCCAGGCGCGCCGCGCCTGCTCCGACGCGGCGTCGGTGGGCTGCAGCGGCAGTTCGTCGTCGTGCCCTTCGTCGTCGGCGGCAGCGGGGTCGGCCAGCCATTGCTCGAGCTTGAGCCGGCAGACGTAGCGCCCGCGGCCTTTGGCCAGCGCCCAGCGCACGTCCCACGACATGCGCTCGGCCAACGCGGGCAGGTCATGGTGCACCAGCTGCTCCTGCAGCGCCACCGTGGCGGTGGAGACGACGACGCGCGTGCCGCGCTGCAGTGCCAGGGCAATGGCCGGCGTCAGGTACGCCAGCGATTTACCGACGCCGGTGCCGGCCTCGATGACGGCGATGCGGCGCGCGGGTGCCTCACCATCGACGGCTTTGCCCAATGTCCCTTGCGCCAACGTGGTGGCTACGCGCTCGGCCATCGCCCGCTGCCCGGCCCGCGGCCGCAGGCTGG
The DNA here is from genome assembly GCF_007556585.1 of Tepidimonas aquatica. Taxonomy (GTDB): domain Bacteria; phylum Pseudomonadota; class Gammaproteobacteria; order Burkholderiales; family Burkholderiaceae_C; genus Tepidimonas; species Tepidimonas aquatica. Next base: position 74,181 of record NZ_VJNA01000008.1, read on the forward strand.
GCGTGTCGGCGATCAGCCGCTCGAACGCCGCCAACGCGTCATCGGCCATGTCGTCGGTGTTGCGCATGGGCCGCAGTTTGACACAGCGTCACACCACAACACGCACTTCACCTTCATAATTGCTGTTTACAGCATCGCGTAAGTCGGTGAATGCATTGCCACAGGGAGCCTTCGACCCACCGGAGCACCGCGCCTTCATGAGCCCAGCCTCTGCCGCGACCCCTGCCGCATCCCCGTCTGCCGTGGAGCGGCTTGAGCGCGCGCTGCAAACGCTGACGGCCTACGCGGTGCCGGTCATGCTGACGTTGCTGACCCTGCTGGCGCTGTGGCGCTGGCCGCAGGAATTGGCCGACGGCACGGACGCGCCCGCGCTGCCACTGCGCACGATGTTCACCGCCGAGGGGCGCGACGCGGCCAGCGTGCTGCCAGCGTTGCGCGGCTTGCCGCCTGCCACGGCACGCGACACCCGACTGTCGGAACAGCCGCTGTGGGTATTGATCGAGACGCCGGCCGAGTTGCGCGTCCGCGCTGGCCATGTACTGGATTTTCCGTCGCGGCACGCAACGTCGTTGCAATGCTGGGACGCCGCCACGCTGCAGCCGCTGGGGGCCGTCGACCGCATGCGTGGCACGACGGCTTCGGGGGCGCTGCGGCCTTCGCGCGCCGGGTTCGTGCTGGATTTGCCCGCCTGGCCCGAGGCCATCGTCTGCCAGGCGCGCTTCACCGGCCCCGGACGGTTGACCGTGCATGCGCTGCCGACCGACGCCGTCGAGCAGGCCGAACGGCGGTTTCACCGCAACGCCGGCTGGCTCGATGGCGGGCTGTTGATGCTGGCGCTGTTCACGTTGGTGGCTGGCCTCATCAACCGCGAGCGCAACTACCTGATCTTTGCCGCGTGGCTGGTCATCAACCAGCGCATGGCGGCGCTGTCGGCCGGCTGGGATTACCAATGGCTCGGCCACCTGGTGCCGACCGATTGGCTGGTGCCGCTGCGGCGCATCACGCTGGCGCTGTACTCCACCGCCACGGTGGTGCTGTTTCGCTACCTGTTCGAAGCCGACCTGGTGCGTATCGGCCTGCTGCGCCCGGTGCGCTGGGTGATCGTGGCCTGCGTGCCGGTGCTGCTGGCCGCGCTGGTGCTGCCATACCGCTGGTTTTTGCCGATCATCTGGAGCGCCACCGGGCTGGGCGTGCTGGTGCTGGGCTACGCGCTGCTGATGATGCTGGTGCGCACGCGCTCGCGGGTGGCGATGTGGTACGCGGCGGCGATGGGCATCGCACTGGCGGCCAGCGTCTACGAGGTGATCGCAGCCGCGGCGGGGCTCAAGGGGCTGCTGGACTCGTTCAACAGCGTCACAGCGGCGCTGGCGTCGAGCCTGCTGGCCTCGCTGGCCATTGCCGAGCAGTTTCGGCTCGAGCACGAGCAGCGTCTGGCGCTGCAGGCCGAACTGCAACACACCTTCGACTTCATCCCGATTGGCCTGTTTACGCTGGACGCGCAGGGGCGCTTTTTGAGCGCCAACCCCGCCATGCACACGCTGCTGCAACGCCCGCTGGAGCTGGAAGGACAGCGCTGGGACGCGATTTTTCCGGCGGCGGATTGGACCAAGCTCAGCGGCGGCGCCGAGCCCGGACAGACGGTCGAGTTCGAAACCGGGCTGGCCGGGGCCGACGGTGGCGGTCAGCGCTTTTTGGTGCGCGCCGCACGTGCGGGCGACACCATCGAAGGCACGCTGCAAGACATCTCCGACCGCGTGCGGGCGCACGAACACCTGCAATTTCTAGCGGACCACGACCCGCTGACCAAGGTGCTCAACCGGCGCGGCGTCGAAGCCTGCCTGAGCCGTGGCCTGCAGCGGCTGCGCCGCGGCAAGCCACTGGCGGTGGCGTACCTGGATCTGGACCGCTTCAAGCTCATCAACGACCTGTACGGACACCTGGCCGGCGACGCCGTGCTGCAACAGGTCTGCGAGCGGGTGCAGGCGCCGCTGGCGCCGCACATGTACCTGGGCCGCGTCGGCGGCGACGAGTTCCTGATCGTCGTGCTCGACACGCCGCTGCACCGTGCCGAAACGGTCTGCCGCGACATCCTGCTGCGGCTGAGCAGCGAGCCGTACAGCGTCGGCGACCGCGCGTTCCAGGTACGTGGCTCCATCGGCCTGATCGAAGTCACCTCCGGCAGTACCGTCAAGGATGTGCTGGCCACGGCCGACCGCGCCTGCCGCCAGGCCAAGCGCAACCCTGCAACCGGGCTCGTGGTCTATGAGCACGGCGCGCGCGTGTTCCAGGAACACGAAGCGGAGATGCAGCTCGTGCAGCGCCTGGCCGATGGGCACGAGATCGAAGGACTGTTCCTGGAAATGCAGCCGATCGTGTCACTGCGCCACCCGCACCAGTCGCTCAACTTCGAAGTGCTGCTGCGCATGATGGACGAACACGGCAGCCGCGTGCCGACCGAGCGCATCATCCGTGCCGCCGAGCACGCGGGCCGCATGAGCACCATCGACCGCTGGGTGCTGTCGGGCACGCTGCGCTGGCTGGACGAACACCGCGACAAGCTGCCCGCCAGCCAGTTGGTGTGCGTCAACGTCAGCGGCGCCTCGCTCAACGACGAGCGCTTCATCCACGACGTCTACACGCTGCTGCTGCAGCACGCGCAGGTGGCGTCGCGCCTGTGTCTGGAAATCACCGAAAGTGTGGCCCTGCACGACGTCGGCAACACGCGGCGCTTCATCGACCGTGTGCGCAGCTACGGTGCGCGCGTGGCGCTGGACGACTTTGGCGCCGGCTACACGTCGTTTTCGTACCTCAAGGACTTGCCGGCCGACATCCTCAAGATCGACGGCAGCTTCATCGTCAACATGACGCGCCACCCGGCCAACGTCGCCATCGTCGAAGCCATCGTCAGCCTGGCGCAAAACCTCGGCATGAAAACCATCGCCGAGTGGGCCGAGGACTACGACACCGTCGAAACGCTGGCCGAAATCGGCGTGGACTACGTGCAAGGCTGGGCGCTGTCGCACCCCGTGACCCCGCAGCGCATCCTGAGCGCGCGCAGCGGCGCCGACTTCATCTCGGATGAGCGCATCCGCGTCTACCTCGACACCCGCCCGGCCGACGACGAGCTGGCCGAAGTCGACTGGGTGCTGGGTCAGCCGACCGTGCCACCGTCGCCAGCATCGAGCTCGATGTCCGGGTGATCGGTGTTGAACCAAAAGTCGTACAGCGGGTGACCCGCTCCCTCGAAGCGCGCGGTGGCGATGTCGCAGTACATCACACGGTGCGGCAGCCCAAACACGTGTTCCAGCGGCACGAACCCCTTGGCCGGGTCGACATCGCGGAACATCAGCCGCGCGTACTGCCGGTCCAGCGGCGAGCGCGCCGTCACCAGCACGTAACGCACCCCGGCGCGTTCGCACCAACAGTAGGCGGCCTTCAGCATCACGGTCTTGACCAGCCGGCTGTCGGCGCGCTGCGTCACCGCCAGCCGTGTCACCTCGGCGCAGCGGGCGCCGGCCATCCACGCCGGCAGCTCGAACGACTGCTGCAACGCCAGCGGCCGGTGCTCGTTGGTCTGGATGCGCAGCGTGCCCAGCAATTCGCCATCGGCGCGGGATTCGGCCATCAGCACCGCCACGCCCGGCGCCAGGTCCAACGGATCGACCTGCAGCAGCCCTTGCGTCAGCGCAGCCGGCAAGTGGCGCGCGTAAGCGTCGTAGCGCAGTTGCGCCACGCGGCGTAAATCGGCCTGGCGGCGCGTCACGCGGATCCGGAACGGCAACCGCTCGCGGCGCATCGCGATATCGTGCTCGGCATGCCACGCCGGCGCCGGCACGGCGTACCAGCCGGCGCGCGGCACGATGGCGGGTTCGTGGGACGTTGGCGCTTGCATGGTGGTCTCCTACGGTGCAACGGCGACGGTTTCACTGTAGGCAAGCCGGCGCGGCGCTGGAGTCAGCCGCGCACTGTTTGTGCTGTCAGGTTTTTTCCGACACCGGCGTCAGGCCCGGCCCTACCGGCGTCCGCGCCACGACCAGCGGCCACCCAGCCCATGCCCCTGCCACATGCCCGCGCGGCTACAATGGCGGCCACGCCTGCGGAAGTGTGGCCGAGTGGTTGAAGGCACCGGTCTTGAAAACAGTTGTAGGAAGCGTGGCAGAGTGGTCGATTGCACTGGTCTTGAAAACCAGCAACGGGCAACCGTTCGTGAGTTCGAATCTCACCGCTTCCGCCACCGTCTCACTCATGCCGCAGCGCCTCAATGGGGTCCAGCCGGGCGGCGCGGCGGGCGGGGAAGTAGCCAAACGCCACGCCGATGAGCGCCGCCACGGTGAACGCCAGGACGTTGATGGCGGGTTCGAAAACGAATGGTACGTCCATCGCCAGACTGAGCCCAACACTGGCGGCCAGCGCCAGCAGCAGCCCCACCAGCCCGCCAAACGCCGCCAGCACCACCGCCTCGACGAGGAATTGGCCCATCACCTCGCGCTCGCGCGCGCCGATGGCCAGGCGCAGGCCAATTTCACGCGTGCGCTCGGTGACGCTGACCAGCATGATGTTCATGATGCCAATGCCGCCCACCACGAGGCTGACCGCGGCCACCGCGCCCAGCAGCATCGTCATGATGCGGGTCGTGCCGGCCATCGTGTCGGCCAGCTGGGCAGTGTCCAGGATGTTGAAGTTGTCCTCCTCGCCGTCGGCCAGGCTGCGGCGTTCGCGCAGCACGGCACGTAGGGCGGCCTTGACGGCGTCGGCGTCGGCACCGTCTTGCATCGACACGTGCAGTGTGAACACGCGCGTGTGGCCCACCACGCGGCGGTGCAGCGTGGTGATCGGCATCAGCACGAAGTCGTCCTGGTCCTGACCAAACGCGCCGGTGCCCTTGGGGGCGAGCACACCCACCACCTCGCACGGGATCTGGCGCACGCGCACGCTGGCGCCCACCGGTGAGCTGGTGCCAAAGAGCTCGCGCTGCACCGTCTCGCCCAGGATGCACACCGCCGCGCCAACGCGTTGCTCGTCGTCGGTGAACGGGCGGCCGTCGGCCAGGGTCCAGTTGTTGGTCAGCATCCAGTCCGCCGAGCCGCCGATCAGGCTGGCGCTCCAGTTGCGACCGTTGGCCACCACTGCGCCGCTGGAGCGTGTCTCGGCCGCCACCGCCAGCACCCCCGGCACCTGGGTGGCGATGGCGTGGGCGTCGGCCAGCTTGAACGACGGCGCGCCACCCGAGCCACCCGGCCCCAGGCGCTGCCCGGGGCGCACCTGCAGCAGGTTGACGCCCAGGCTGGCGATTTGCGTCTGGATGGCGCGCGTGGCGCCGTTGCCGACCGTGACCATCGTCACCACGGCGGCCACGCCAATGACCACGCCCAGCACCGTCAGAAACGAGCGCAGCAGGTTGCGCCGGATCGAGCGCAGTGCCAGCAGCAAGGTGTTGAACCACATCGCCGTCAGGCCTCCAGGCCGGTCGCCGCCGTGGTGTCGCGCTGCTCCTCGCGCTCGATGCGGCCGTCGCGAAAGTGCACGATACGCTGCGCGTAGGCGGCGATGTCGGCTTCGTGCGTGACCATCAGCACGGTGATGCCACGCTCGCGGTTGAGGCGGGTGATGAGCTGCATGATCTCGTGGCTGCGCTGCGAGTCCAGGTTGCCGGTGGGCTCGTCGGCCAGCAGCACCTGCGGCTGGGTGACGATGGCGCGCGCGATGGCCACGCGCTGCTGCTGGCCCCCGGACAGCTCCGCCGGCGTGTGGTGCTCCCATCCCGCCAGGCCCACCTCGGCCAACGCGGCGCGCGCGGCGGCGTGGCGCGTGCGCGCGCGCTCGCCGCGGTAAATGAGCGGCAGCTCGACGTTTTCCAGCGCGGTGGTGCGCGGCAGCAGGTGAAAACCCTGGAAAACAAAACCGAAGTAGCGCCGCCGCAGCAGCGCGCGCTCGTCGCGCGCCAAGCGCTGCACCGCCACGCCCTGGAAGCGGTATTGCCCGGCGCTGGGGGTGTCGAGTAGGCCGAGGATATTCATCGCCGTGGATTTGCCCGAGCCGCTGGGCCCCATGATGGCGACAAACTCGCCGGCGCGCACCTCCAGATCGATGCCGCGCAGGGCCTGAAAGGCCGCCGAGCCGCTGCCGTAGGTGCGTTGCACCCCCACCAGGGCGATCAGCGGAGCCGGTGCCGAGGTGCTCATCGCGCGCCGCGCCCGTTGCTGCGTTGCTCGACGATCACCGGCAGGCCGTCGGCCAAGCCCTCGCCGCTGACTTCGGTCATGCGACCGTCGCTGATGCCCACCGTCACCGGCAGCGCCTGCGGCTGGCCGTCACGCAGCACCCAGATCTGGCGCGGCCCGCCGGTGCGGGTGTCGACGCGCACCGTTTTGCTCCCGGCGCTGGGCGGCTTGGGCATCAACAGGCTGGCCAGCCCACCACCGGCGCTGGGGGCCGTGGGTTCGCTGGGCGCAAAGCGCAGCGCCGTGTTGGGCACCAGCCACACGTCCTTGCGCTCGGCGGCGCGGATGGTGGCGGTGGCCGTCATGCCGGGCCGCAGCGACAGGTCGTCGTTGGCCACGCCCAGGGAGGCGCTGTAGGTGACGACGTTGTCGGTCTTGGTGGCGCCGTAGGCGACACGCTCGACCTGCGCCGGGTAGCGCCGCCGCGGATAGGCACTCACCGTGAACGAGGCGCTTTGACCTTCGCGCACATGGCCGACGTCGGCTTCGTCCACCGCCACGTCGAGCTTGAGGCGGCGCAGATCCTGCGCAATGGTCAGCAGCGTGACCGCCTGCAGCGACGCCGCCACGGCGTTGCCTGGGTCGACGTTGCGCGCCAGCACCACACCGTCGATGGGCGAGCGGATCGACGCTTTGGCCAGGTTGGTTTCGTTGGTGGACAGGGTGGCGCGCGCCTGCTCCACCGCCGCCCGGGCCACCTCCTGAGCGGCGCGGGCGCGCTGCAGCGCGGCCTGGGCGGCTTCGAGCTCGCTGGGCGACGGCGTGGTGCCGCCGCTGAGCTGCGCCAGCGTTTGCAAGCGCTTCAGGTTGGCCTCGGCCTCGGCGGCGGTGGCGTCGGCCTGCGCCACCTGCGCCTGCGCCGACGCCAGCGCCGCACGCGCGCTGTTGACCTGGTCTTGCAGCTTGGCGGTGTCCAGCACCACCAGCACCTGCCCGCGCTGCACGCGGTCGTTGACGTCGACCAGCACCTCGCGCACGGTGCCGGACAGCTCGCTGCCGATGTTGACCGAACGCACCGGCTCCAGCGTGCCGTTGGCCGTGACGTTGAGCACGAGGTCACCGCGCTTGAGGGGCTCGGTCACGTACACCGGGCGGGCCTGCTCGGCGCTGCGCACCTGCCAGCGCTGCCAGCCCCAGCCTGCGGCCAGCAGCACCAGCAGCGCGAGCCAAGGCCAGGGTCGCCGCCACAGCGGCCGCGGACGTTCGTCGCCCAGCAAGCGCTGCACGTCGGCGTCGGAAGGGCGTGTCGTTCGTTTCCACCAAGGCATATCAGGGTCACCTCGATCGTTCGGGCACCGGGTCGGTGTCGGCGGGTTGCCAGCCCCCACCCAGGGCTTTGAACAGGCGCGCGTGGTCCGTGGCCCACTGCGCCTGGGCGGCGATGCGCTCGCTGCGCACGGCCAGCCAGCTGCGCTGGGCGTCCAACAGCGTGCGCAGGTCGGTCAGCCCGGCGCGGTGGCGCAGCGTGGCCTGCTGCAGCGCCGCGGCCGCGGCTTCTTCGGCGGCCAGCAGGTGCTGCACGCGGGCGCGATCGCTGGCGATGGCCACCAGGGCGTTTTCGACGTCACGCAGCGCCGCCAGCAACGCCCCTTCCAGCGCCGCGCGGGCTTGCTCCAGCGCGGCCTGTTGTTGGCGCACCTGGGCCTGGCGCTGACCCGCGTCGAACAGCGGCGCGGCGACGCTGGCCACCAGCGCACGGGTCAATGCAGCGGGGTCCAGCAGCTCGCTCACCCGCGGGGCTTGCCAGCTCAGGCTGCCCGTCAACGTCAGCGTGGGCAACCGGGCCGCGTCGGCCTGCGCCACGCGCGCCGCGGCGGCCTGCCAGCGCGCCCAGGCGGCGGCCACGTCCGGACGCTGGCGCAGGGTGTCGGCGGGTACCGGCAGGGTCCAGGCCGGCGGCGGCTCGGGCGCACGCTCGGCGGGTTGCGCCAACGGCGCAGCGCCCGCCGGGCGGCCGGCCAGCAGGTTGAGCGCGTGCAGCGCTTGGCGTGCGCTGGCGTGCAGCGCAGCCACGCTGGCGCGGGTTTGCTCCAGGTTCGCGCGCGCGCTGTCCAGGTCTTGCTGCGCGCTCAGGCCGGCCTGCACGCGCCACTGGGTCAATTGCACGCTGTCGGTTTGCGCGGCCAGGCTCTGCTGGGCGGTTTGCAGGCGCTGCTGCGCGCTCCAAAGGTCCCAGTAAGCCGCCGCCACCTCGGCCGCCAGCGACACGCGCGTCCAGGCCAGCGACGCCGCCGTGGCGCGCTCGTCCGCTTCGCTGGCTTGCACGGCCGCGTTGCGTCGACCCCACAGGTCCAGTTCCCACTGGGCATCGAGCCCGGCACTGACGGCGTGGGCACCGCCCGCCTGGGTGCGCGCCTGGCGTGCGCCCACGCTGGCATCAACGCTGGGCCAAGTGGCGGCTTGCGCCGCTTCGCGCACCGCGCGGGCTTGCGCCAGCGCGGCCTGGGCCGCGCGCACGTCGGTGTTGGTTTGCAGCGCCGCCTGCACCCAGGCCGTCAGCGCGGCATCACCCAACCCCTCCCACCAACGCGCCACGTCCCACGCCGATGGCCCGTCGGGCGGCACCGGCACGGCACCGTCCAGCGCCGTCCACGCGGTCGGCGTCTCGACGCTGAGCACCGGCCCGGGCGCCGGCGGGGCGCTGGCGCACCCGGCCAGCGCCAGCATCGGCACCGCCAGCCAGGTTAGGCGCCGGCGCGCGGTCATCGGGTGGGTGGGTGTCGTCATCGTGGGCGCCATCGTGCCACCGGTGCACTGCTGCCGTGTGTCGGTCATGTCAAGTTGTGTTGCTGCGCCGCCCCGGCCACGTGCACGGCGCGCACGGCACGGTCGTCGCCCAGCATGATGAGGGCGAACAACCACTCCGCCAACGACTGCGCCTGCGCGCAGCGGCGCGCCAGCAACGGCGTGGCGGCGGGGTCCAGCAGCACAAAGTCCGCTTCACTGCCGGGGGCCAGCGAACCGACCGTGCCGGCCAGGCCCAGCGCACGCGCCGCCCCGGCGGTGTGCTGCCACCACAAGTCCAACGGCTCCAGGCTCACCCCTTGCTTGGCCTTGCCATCGCCGCGCACGGCGGCGCGCCCCACCGTGTAGGCCATGCGCATCGTCACCAGGGGGCTAAAGCTCATGCCGCCCCCCACATCGCTGGCCAAACCGAGCACGATCCCCGCCGCGCGCGCCGCCGCGTAGTCGAAGAAGCCACTGCCCAAAAACAGGTTGCTGGTCGGGGCCACGGCGATGGCCGCGCCGCTGTGGCGCAGCAGCGCCCAATCGTCGTCCTCCAGGTAGATGCCGTGCCCGTAAACGGCGCGCGGGCGCAGCAGGCCAAAGCGCTCGTACACCGCCAGGTAGCTGCGGTCGTGCGGGTAGAGCTCGCGCACCCAGCGCACCTCGTCGACCTGTTCGGCCACGTGCGACTGGATCCACACGTCGGGGTAGCGGGCGGCCAACTCGCCCGCCCCGCGCAGTTGCGCGTCGCTGCAACTGGGGGCAAAGCGCGGCGTGATGGCGTAGCCCAGCCGCCCGCGCCCGTGCCAGCGCTGCAGCAGCACCTCGGTGTCGCGCAAGCTGGTTTCGGTGTCGTCGCGCACGCCGTCGGGGCTGTGGCGGTCTTGCAGCACCTTGCCGGCGATCCAGCGCAGACCGCGGGCTTGGGCCTGGCTCAGCAGCGCTTCGACCGACGCCGGGTGCGACGTGGCCCAGGTCAGTGCCGTGGTCACACCATGGCGCGCCATCTCGTCCAAAAAGAAGCGGGCCACCGCGTGGGCGTGGTCGGCGTCGGCCAAGCGCGCTTCCTGTGGGAAGGTGTAGCGTTGCAGCCAGGGCAACAGCCCCTCGGCCGGCGCGCCGATGATGTCGGTCTGCGGGTAATGCACGTGCAGGTCGATGAACCCCGGTGCCAGTAGCCAGCCCCGGTGGTCACGCACCGGCACGGTGGGGTGCGCCGCACGCACCGCGGCGAAGGCACCCACGGCCAGCACCCGCTGCACCCCGGCCGCGTCCGGTGCGGTCACCAGCAAACCATCGTGTTCGAAGTGGGCCTGAGGACCGTCAGCGTGCGGGTCGAACCACAGCAGGGAAGCGCGCCAAGCTTGCATGGGGCGTAAGCTTAGCCGCCTTCAGCCACGCAGGTGGCGGTGGGGGACATGCTGCTGCCGCCACCAACCGTGCGGCGCCACCAGCAGCGACAGCGCGTACCACGCCCCCAGCAGCAGCACGATGGTCGGGCTGGTGGGCCACTCCATCTGGTACGACAACCAAAGCCCCAACCAGCCTGCGGCGGTGGCGGTGGCCACGGCCCACAGCAGCATCGGCTGCCAGCGCCGCGCCCACAGCCGGGCGCTGGCAGCCGGCAACACCATCATGCCCACCGCCATCAGCGTGCCCAGGGCGTGAAACGCCGCCACCAGGTTGATCACCACCAGCGCCAAAAACCCTTGGTGCGCCCACGCGCCCCAGGGGCTGACGCCGCGCAAAAACGCCGGGTCGACGCACTCCATCACCAGCGGCCGCCACAGCAGCACCAGCCCGCCCACGGTCACGGCCGACACCCCCGCCAGCAACACCAGCACCCCATCGTCCAACGCCAGCACCGAGCCGAACAGCACGTGCAGCAAATCGACCTGGGTGCCGCGCACCGAGATGATCAGCACCCCCAGCGCCAACGACACCAAGTACAACGCGGCCAGGGCGGCGTCTTCGCGCAGCACGGTGTGGCGCGCCACGGCCCCGGCGGCCAGCGCCACCACCACACCGCCCACCACGCCGCCCAACGTCATCGCGGGCAGCGACAGGCCGGCCGCCAAGTAGCCCAGCGCCGCGCCGGGCAAGATGGCGTGCGACATGGCGTCGCCCATCAGGCTCATGCGGCGCAGCATCAGCAGCACCCCCACCGGGGCCGCGCCCAGCGCCAGCAACGCGCAGCCAATCGCCGCCCGGCGCATGAAGTCGAACTCCAGCCCCGTGCTGGCCAGCAGCGCCGTCCACCACGCCTCAATGCCCATGGCTGGCCTCCGCTGCGTGGGGCACTGCCCCGGGGTCGGGCAGGTCGCACACCTCGGCGGTGTCGTCAAAGGCCTCTTGCAACTGGCGCGCGCGCAGCAGGTTGGCCTCGGTCAGCACCGCAGCCGTGGGGCCGTGCACCACCAGCTCGCGCGCCAGCAACGTGGCCAGAGGAAAGGCTGCGCGTACCAGTTCCAGGTCGTGCAGCACGGCGATCACCGTGCGGCCCTGCTCGTGCCAACGGCGCAGCACACACAGCAGCTCTTGCAGCGTGCGCGCATCGACCCCCGTGAACGGCTCGTCCAGCAGCACCACCGGGGCGTCTTGCAGCATCAGGCGGGCAAACAGCGCGCGCTGGAACTGGCCGCCCGAGAGGGTGTCGAGCGTGCGCCGTTCGAAGCCGTGCAGCCCCACCTCGGCCAGCGCATGGGCCACGCGCGCGCGCTGGCCGGCGTCGGGCCGCCGCCACGGCCCCAGCTCGTGCCACAGACCCATGGCGACAAGCTCGGCCACCGTGATCGGAAAGCTGCGGTCAACCTCACTGAGCTGTGGCAGGTACGCCACCTGCGCCGGCGCCACGCCGTGGATACGGCCGTGCATGGGCCGCAGCCGGCCCGCCACGCACTTGAGCAGCGTGGACTTGCCCGCCCCGTTGGGCCCCACCACCGCGGCCAGCGCACCGGCCGGCCAGCGCAGGCTGACGTGGTGCACCGCCGGGTGGCGCTCGTAGCCTGCGGTCAGGTCATGGACGACGATGTCAGCGGGTGCAGCCATGGGCCACGGCGCATAAAAAAGGCCAGTCGCTGGGACTGGCCTTGGGTGTTTGGCGCGGCTGGCAGGATTCGAACCCACGACCCCTTGGTTCGTAGCCAAGTACTCTATCCAACTGAGCTACAGCCGCGTTGTTGTCGGAAGCCCGCATTATACACGCAAAAACACGGCGCTTCGCACCAAGGCCCTGTCAATGACGGAAGTGGCGCACGCCGGTGAACACCATCGCCACGCCGCGCTCGTCCGCGGCGGCGATGACCTCGGCGTCGCGCACCGAGCCGCCCGGCTGGATGACGCTGGTGGCGCCGGCGTCCACCACCACATCGAGCCCGTCGCGGAACGGGAAAAAGGCGTCGCTGGCCACCGCCGTGCCCTGCAGGCTCAGGCCCGCCGCCTGTGCCTTGATGCTGGCGATGCGCGCCGAGTCGAGCCGGCTCATCTGGCCCGCGCCCACGCCCATGGTCATGCCGTCTTTGCAAAAGACAATGGCGTTGCTCTTGACGTACTGCGCCACGCTCCAGGCGAACAGCAGGTCTTGCAGCTCTTGCGCAGTGGGCTGGCGGCGCGTGACGACCTTGAGGTCCTGCGCGCGCAGCACGTGGTGGTCGGCTGTTTGTACCAACACCCCGCCACCGACGCGCTGCAGGTGCAGCCGGTTACGGGTGGCGGCCACGTCGGCCGGCAACGCGATGCGCAGCAGCCGCACGTTGGTTTTGGCTTTGAACACGGCCAAGGCCTCGGGCGTGAAGTCGGGCGCGATCAGCACCTCGACGAACTGTTGCGCCACCGCCTGGGCGGCCTGCCCGTCCAGCGTGCGGTTGAAGGCGATGATGCCGCCAAAGGCGCTGGTGGGGTCGGTCTGGAACGCCTTGCGGTACGCCTCCAGGGGGCTCGCACCCACGGCCACGCCGCAGGGGTTGGCGTGTTTGATGATGACGCACGCCGGGGCTTCGAACCCTTTGACGCACTCCCACGCCGCGTCGGCGTCGGCGATGTTGTTGTACGACAGCTCCTTGCCTTGCAACTGCTGCGCGCTGGCCAGCGAGCCCTCGGGCGCGTCCGGGTCGCGGTAAAAAGCCGCCTGCTGGTGCGGGTTTTCACCGTAGCGCAGGTCTTGCACCTTGATCCAGCACGCGTTGAACTGCGCCGGGAAGGTGTGCCGCGCTGGCACGGCGTCGGCCGCCGGCGCACCGGCGGTCAGATCCAGCGCCGACAAATACTGGCTGATGGCGGCGTCGTACTGGGCGATGCGGTTGAACGCCGCCACCGCCAGCCGCAACCGCGTGGCGTCGCTGACACGGCCGGCGTCGCGCAGCTCGGCCAGCACCAAGGGGTACTGCTCGGGGTCGGTCAACACGGCGACGTCGCGCCAGTTTTTCGCCGCCGAGCGCACCATGGCCGGACCGCCGATGTCGATGTTCTCGATGGCGTCGGCCAGCGTGCAGTCGGGCTGGGCCACGGTGGCCTCGAACGGGTACAGGTTGACCACCAGCAGGTCGATCGGGGCGATGCCATGGTCGGCCAGCGCCTGCATGTGCGCCGGCACATCGCGCCGCGCCAACAGACCTCCGTGCACCTTGGGGTGCAGCGTCTTGACACGGCCGTCGAGCATTTCTGGAAAGCCGGTCACCTCGGCCACCTCGGTGACGGGCAGGCCGGCGTCGGCCAGCAGGCGCGCGGTGCCACCGGTGGAGATCAGTTGCACGCCCAGCGCGTGCAGCCCCTGCGCCAGCGCCAGCACGCCGGTTTTGTCAGAAACGGAAATCAACGCTCGCATGGTCTCGGATCCTCGGGACAAGGTTGGGAGAATCGGTGGGTCGGGCGCTGGCCTCAGGGGCGGCCACTGGACAGCAGGCCGTGCTGCTGCAGCTTTTTGCGCAACGTGTTGCGGTTCAGCCCCAGCCACTGCGCCGCGCGCGACTGGTTGCCGCGCGTGCGCGCCATCACCTCCTGCAGCAGGGGCTGCTCCACCGCGCGCACCAGCATGTCGTGCAGGTTGGCCGGCTCGGTGTCGCCCAGGGTATCGAAGTACGCCGCCAGGTTGGCGCGCACGCAGTCGGGCAGGCTGGGTGGGGTGTCCATCGTCGGGTGTGGGTGGTGGCTTCAAGCGGCCAGCGGCAGCGCCGCGGGCGGGTCTTGCAGGGTATCCAAAAACGCGTGCAAGGCCTGCAACTGCTGCTCGGGCCGGGTGGCCTGCACGACCGCTTCGCGCAGGCGCTGCTGCGCCGCGGGCGCGCCGCCCAGCGCGCACAGGTACCACAACAGGTGCTTGCGCGCGCTGCGCACGCCGGTGTGCTCGCCGTACAAATCGTAGTGGTCCAGCAGGTGCTCGGTGAGCCAGACGCGCAGTTGGGCGGGCGTGGGTGCTGGCATGGGCTGGCCCGTGCGCAGCTGGTGGTCGATTTCGGCAAACAGCCACGGACGCCCCTGCGCTGCCCGGCCGATCATCACCGCGTCGGCGCCGGTGGCGCGCAGCACCGCGGCCGCAGCCGCGGGGCTGTCGATGTCGCCGTTGGCCACGACGGGAATGCGCACCAGCGTTTTGATGAGGGCGGTGGTGGCGTGCTCGGCCTGGCCGCCGTAGCCTTGCTCGCGTGTGCGGCCGTGGATCGTGAGCATGCGCACGCCGGCTTGCTCGGCGATGCGCGCCAGCCGCGGGGCGTTTTTGGCCTGGGCGCACCAGCCGGTGCGCATCTTCAGCGTCACGGGCACGCCGTGCGGCTCGCACGCCGCCACCACCGCCTCGATGATGGCAGCGGCCAGCGCTTCGTCCTGCATCAAGGCCGAGCCGGCCCACTTGTTGCACACTTTCTTGGCCGGGCAGCCCATGTTGATGTCGATGATCTGCGCGCCGCGGTCGATGTTGTAGCGCGCCGCGTCGGCCATCATCTCGGGGTCGGTGCCGGCGATCTGCACCGCAATGGGCCCGGGCTCGCCCGCGTGGTTGGCCCGGCGCGCGGTCTTGAGGCTGTCGCGCAGCTCCGGGCGCGCGGTGATCATTTCGCTGACCGCGTAGCCCGCCCCCAGCCGCTTGCACAAGCGCCGAAAGGGCCGGTCGGTCACCCCGGCCATGGGGGCGACGAACCAACGGTTGGGCAGTGTGTAAGGCCCGAGGGTCAAGCCAGCGCTCATCATGGTTGCTGAAAAAATGGGCATTGTAGCGTGCGGCCCACCCCGTCCAGTCGCCGCCCTATACTGCTTGCCGTCGTCGACCCACCGCCGCCCCATGGATACCTGGATCGCTCCCCTGCTGCACACGCTGAGCCTGCCGGAAGTGGGCTTGCCTACGGTGTTCGTGGTGGCGCTGGTGTCGGCCACGCTGCTGCCGATGGGGTCGGAGCCGGCGGTGTTCGGGCTGGTCAAGCTCAACCCGGAGCTGTTTTGGCCCGCGGTGCTGGTGGCCACGGCGGGCAACACGGTCGGCGGCGCCATCAGTTGGGCGATGGGCTACGGGGCGCATGCCGCCATCGACCGCGCGCGCGGCTCGCCGACGCACCTGCGCGCGCTGGACTGGTTGGAGCGTTTCGGCCCCAAAGCCTGTCTGCTGAGCTGGCTGCCCGCGGTGGGCGACCCGCTGTGCGCGGTGGCAGGCTGGCTGCGGTTTCCGTTTTGGCCGTGCGTGGCCTACATGGCCATTGGCAAGTTCGCGCGCTACACGCTCATGACGGCGGCGCTGCTGTGGCTGCTGCCGGGGGATTGGCTGGCGCGCTGGGCGGGTTGAGGCGCGCACCCAGCGCCTGCTCGATCAGGCCGGGCAGCTCGCGCACCAGGTTGGGCTTGTGCACCACGGTCACGCCGTGCAACGCGTGCGCGTAGTCGGCGCGTTGCGCCTCGTCCAGCGAGGTCAGCACGATCAGCTTGCTGTCCCCCACCAACGCGTGGTGGCGCAAGCCCATGATCATCGACGCGCCGTCGATGCCGGGCAGCAGGATATCGACGATCAGCACGTCGGGGTTGAGCTGACCAAACGACACCAGGCCCGAAATGCCGTCGTCGGCAACTTGCAGTTGCACTTGCGGAAAATGCTGCCGCATCAGCAACCGCACCAGCTGCTGAAAGTGCGACGAATCTTCGATCAACAGCACGCAAGGGGGGCGCGACTGCCGCCCGGCGCGCCGTCGCGCCAGCGCGCGGCCCGCACCGACGCTGGCGCGGCTGCGTTGCAGCCAGGCGCGCAGCGATTCGGCGGTGATGCGGCGATGCCCGCCGGGCGTCTTCCACGCCTCCAGGTCGCCGCGGTCCACCATCAGTTGCACCGAGCGCACGGCCATGCCGAGCAGGCGCGCCACCTCCAGCGTGGTGTAGTAGGGCTGGTCGTGGCTATCGATGTCAATTTCGGTCACTTGGCGTTTCATTGTCGCCATTTTCACCGAAATCGCCGTGCTCGCCAACGTTCGCGCGCCGCCGCCACCAGCGGCGGTGTCAGGTCAGCGACTTGAAGCGCACGCGCTTGGGCCGCGCGCCCTCCTCGCCCAGGCGGCGCACCTTGTCGGCCTCATACTCGGTGAAGTTGCCGTCGTAGAAGTACCACTGGCTGTCGCCCTCGTAGGCCAGGATGTGCGTGCAGATGCGGTCGAGGAACCAGCGGTCGTGGCTGATGACCAGCGCCGTGCCGGCGAACTCCAGCAGCGCCTCTTCCAGCGCGCGCAGGGTTTCGACGTCGAGGTCGTTGGAGGGCTCGTCCAGCAGCAGCACATTGCCGCCTTTGGCCAGCGTCTTGGCCAGGTGCAGCCGGCCGCGCTCGCCACCAGAGAGGTCGCCGACGCGCTTTTGCTGGTCGTTGCCCTTGAAGTTGAAGCGGCCCAAGTAGGCGCGGCTGGGCATGACGAACTTGCCCACGGTGATGTTGTCCAGACCGCCCGAGACCTCCTCCCACACGGTCTTGTTGGGGTCGAGGCAGTCGCGGCTTTGGTCGACGAAGGCCAGCTTGGCCGTCTGGCCGATGATGATTTCACCGCTGTCGGGCTGCTCCACACCCTGGATCATGCGAAACAGGGTGGACTTGCCAGCCCCGTTGGGACCGATGATGCCCACGATGGCGCCGGCCGGCACGTTGAACGACAGGTTGTCGATCAGCAGCCGGTCGCCAAACCCCTTGCTGACGTTCTTGAACTCGATGACCTGCGAGCCCAGCCGCTCGGCCACGGGGATGAAGATCTCGTTGGTCTCGTTGCGCTTTTGGTATTCGTAGTCGCTCAGCTCCTCGAAGCGTTGCAGGCGCGCCTTGCTCTTGGCCTGGCGGCCCTTGGCGTTGGCGCGCACCCACTTCAGCTCCTCTTTCATGGCCTTGCGGCGCGCGTCTTCGGCCTTTTGCTCCTGCTCCAGGCGGCGCTCCTTTTGCTCCAGCCATTGCGAGTAGTTGCCCTTGTACGGGATGCCCATGCCGCGGTCCAGCTCCAGGATCCACTCGGCGGCGTTGTCGAGGAAGTAGCGGTCGTGCGTGATGGCCACCACGGTGCCGGGGAAGCGCTGCAAAAACTGCTCCAGCCAGTGCACGCTTTCGGCGTCCAGGTGGTTGGTGGGCTCGTCCAGAAGCAGCATGTCGGGTTTGGACAGCAGCAGCCGACACAGCGCCACGCGGCGCTTTTCGCCACCGGAGAGGTTGCGGATCACCGCATCCCACGGCGGCAGGTTGAGCGCGTCGGCGGCCAACTCCAGCTGCAGGTCGGTGTTTTCGCTGCCGGCGGCGGCGATGATCGCCTCCAGCTCGGCTTGTTCGGCCGCCAGCGCGTCAAAGTCCGCGTCGGGCTCGGCGTAGGCGGCGTACACCTCCTCCAGGCGCTTTTTGGCCGCCAGCGCGCCGCCAATGCCCTCTTCCACCGTCTCACGCACGGTCTTGTCGGGGTCCAACTGCGGCTCCTGCGGCAGGTAGCCAATCTTGATGCCCGGCATCGGGTAGGCCTCGCCCTCGAAGTCCTTGTCCACGCCGGCCATGATCTTGAGCAGCGTGGACTTGCCCGCGCCGTTGAGCCCCAACACGCCGATCTTGGCCCCAGGGAAGAAGCTCAACGAAATGTCCTTCAAGATCTGCCGCTTGGGCGGCACGGTCTTGGAGACACGGTTCATCGTGAACACATACTGGGCCATCGCAGGGTCACCTTCACAAAAACAACGGATACACGAAAAAAATGGCCCGGGCAGGCCCCGGGGTTGGCGCCAATTATCCCAGTTATGCGACAATCACGTGCAGTCGGTTCGCATCAGTCACGGGCCGGCGGGCAACAACGCCCTGGCGTTCGGGTGCCCCGTGCGCACGCTGCCAATGTTAGCTTTGGTCAGCCGCCGTCCCCCGCCGCCTTGTTTTTCACTTCATCGATCCCCGACTGAACCGCGCCAACCGCACCCATCGGACGTGCCGGTCGTCCTCACTGCCGAGGCTGCGACCACACCGCGGTCAAGGTTCGATGCCGCGCGCCCCGGCATGGGCGCTCGCACTGGTATGACATTCGAAGAACTTCAACTGCTGCCGGCCTTGGTCGAGGCCGTGCGCGAGCAGGGCTACACCGAGCCCACCCCGATCCAGGCCGAGGCCATCCCCGCCGTGCTGGCCGGCCACGATGTGCTGGCCGGCGCCCAAACCGGCACCGGCAAAACCGCCGCCTTCACGCTGCCGTTGCTGCAGCGCCTGGCCACCCAGGGCGAACCACCCAAACGTGGTCAGTTTCGCCCGGTGCGCGCGCTCATCCTGACCCCCACGCGCGAGCTGGCGGCCCAGATCGGCGAGTCGATCAAGGCCTACGGCAAGCACCTCAAGCTGCGCAGCGTCGTCGTCTTTGGCGGCGTCGGCCTCAACCCCCAAATCGAAAAGTTGGCCAAGGGCACCGACATCCTCGTGGCCACCCCGGGGCGGCTGCTGGACCTGGTGGACCAGGGGCACCTGGACCTGTCCAAGGTCGAGATCCTGGTGCTGGACGAGGCCGACCGCATGCTGGACATGGGCTTCATCCACGACGTGCGCAAGGTGCTGGCGCTGCTGCCCCAGCACAAGCAAAGCCTGCTGTTTTCGGCCACCTTCAGCGATGAGATCAAGGCGCTGGCACAAGGGCTGCTGCGCAACCCCAAGCTGATTCAGGTCACGCCCGCCAACACCACCGCGCAGCGTGTGCGTCAGGTCATCTACCCTGTGGGCCGCGACCAGAAGATGGCGCTGCTCAAGCACCTGCTGGACACCCACGGCTGGAACCAGGTTCTGGTGTTCACGCGCACCAAGTTCGGGGCCAACCGCGTGGCGCAGTTCCTCAACGAGCAGGGCATCAGCGCCATGGCGCTGCACGGCAACAAGAGCCAGACCGCGCGCACGCAGGCGCTCGAGGGCTTCAAGACCGGTCAGTTGCGCGTGCTGGTGGCCACCGACATCGCCGCGCGCGGCATCGACATCGAAGAGCTGCCGCACGTCATCAACTACGACATCCCCAACGTGCCGGAGGACTACGTGCACCGCATCGGCCGCACGGGCCGCGCCGGCTCCACCGGCGAGGCGCTCAGCTTCGTCAGCCTCGACGAGGAAGGCTGGATGATGGCCATCGAGCAGTTCATCGGCCAACCCATCGAGGTGCAAGCGCTGCCCGCGTTCATGCCCCCGCCGGATGAGAAGGCCGAGCCGATCGCGATGGGCCGCCAGGTGCTGTGGGGCGGGGCGGGCAAGCCGCCCAGCCGTGAGGTGATGGCCGCCGCCGCCAAGGCCGCGCGCCGCGAGCTGCAAGAGCGCATGCGCGCCCGTCGCGCCGGGGGCGCGGCCCCCGCGCCCAGCGCCGCCGCAGCGCCCACCGACGACACACCGAACGATGCGGCGCCGGACCGCAGCCCCGACACCGGCGAAGACAACGACGCGCAGCGCGTGCGTATCGACCCCGAGGGGCGGCGCAACCGCAACCGGCGCCACCGCAACAAAAACAAGGGCAGTGGCGCGCCAGCGCAGGGCGCGGCTGGCCAACCACAGCGCCCCAATGCGGCCGCGCCGTCCCAGACCAAACCGCGCAAGCCCAACACGCCACCGCCCGCGCGCCAGCCCGACCCCTTGCGCACCGGCATCGATGCGCTGGGCGAGCGCGGCGGGCGCCGCAAGAACAACCGGCCCAAGGGGGGCGGCGGCATCGACCCGCTGCGCACCAGCTTTGGCCGCATCCGCTGACCACGACGTAAGGACGAGACGACGATGCGTATTCTGCACACGATGCTGCGGGTGGGCAACCTGCAGCGCTCGATCGACTTTTACACCCGGGTGTTGGGCATGCAGTTGCTGCGCACATCGGACAACCCGGAGTACAAGTATTCGCTGGCGTTTTTGGGCTACGACGGCGGCAACCCCGGGCAAGCCGAAATCGAGCTGACCTACAACTGGGGCGTGGAGTCGTACGAGATGGGCACCGCGTACGGCCACATCGCCATTGGGGTGCCGGACGTGTACGCGGCGTGCGAGCGCATCCGCGCCGCAGGCGGCACCATCACGCGCGAACCCGGCCCGGTCAAAGGCGGCACGACCGTGATCGCCTTCGTCACCGACCCCGACGGCTACAAGATCGAGCTGATTCAGCGCAGCTTCGACGCGCCGGGCGCGGGGCTGCGCTAAAAACCCGCGCCGCGGGCGATGGGCACCGGGCGGCTTACAGCCGCTCGGCCCCGCCCAGGTACGGACGCAGCGCCGGCGGCACCGTGATGGTGCCGTCGGCGTTTTGGTGGTTTTCCAGCACCGCCACGAGCGCGCGCCCCACCGCCAAGCCGGAACCGTTGAGGGTGTGCACCAGCTCCGTCTTGCCCTGCTCGTTGCGCATGCGCGCCTGCAGCCGCCGTGCCTGAAAGTCGCCGCAGTTGCTCACCGAGCTGATCTCGCGGTAGCGCCCTTGCGCGGGCAGCCACACCTCCAGATCGTGCGTGCGCGCCGCGCCAAAACCCATGTCGCCCGTGCACAGCAACACCACACGGTACGGCAGCTCCAGCTTTTGCAGAATCGCCTCGGCGTGCGCGGTCATTTCCTCCAACGCCGCGTGGCTGTGCTGCGGGTGCACGATCTGCACCATCTCCACCTTGTCGAACTGGTGCTGGCGGATCAGGCCACGGGTGTCGCGCCCGGCTGCGCCGGCTTCGGAACGAAAGCACGGCGTGTGCGCGGTCAGTTTGATAGGCAGCTCGGCCTGCGGCACGATGGTTTCGCGCACGAAGTTGGTCAGCGTCACCTCGCTGGTGGGAATCAGGTACATCGGCGGCTCGTCGCCCTGCGCGCCGCCCTTGTGGGCTGCGAACAAATCGGCTTCGAACTTGGGCAACTGGCCCGTGCCGCGCAGGGTCTCGGCGTTGACGATGTAGGGCGTGTAGCACTCGGTGTAGCCGTGCTCGGTGGTTTGCACGTCCAGCATGAACTGCGCCAGCGCCCGGTGCAGACGGGCGATGGGGCCGCGCAGCACCGCAAAGCGTGCGCCGCTGAGTTTGGCCGCCGTCTCGAAGTCCAGCCCTAGCCGCTCGCCCAACGCCACGTGGTCGCGCGGCTCGAACGGCAACGGCGCCGGATCCGCCCCCAGGCCACCGGTGGGGCTCCAGCGGCGCAGCTCGACGTTGGCGCTCTCATCCGGCCCCACCGGCACCTCAGGCAGGGGCAGGTTGGGCACCGCCAGCAGCAGCGTGTGCAGCTCGCTTTGGATCTGCTCCAGCCGCGCCGCGGCGGCCTCCAGCTCGGCCTTGATGCCCGCCACCTCGGCCATCACGGCCTCAGCCGCGGCGCGATCCCCCTTGCCTTTGAGCTGACCGATCTGCTTGGACAAGGCGTTGCGGCGCGCCTGCAGCGTTTCGGTGCGCACCTGCAGGTCCTTGCGCTCGGCTTCCAGCGCGCGAAAGGCCGCCACGTTCAAAAAGGGTTGCGGGGATTGTCGGGTCTCGAGCCGCGCGACCACCGTGTCGAGATCGCGGCGCAACAGATTGATGTCCAGCATGATGGCGCGATTGTAGGCGCGGGCCCGGCACCTTCGGCCTCCGCGCAGGCCGGCGGCGTACCTCAGGCGCGCGCCAACGCCACCACCGGCACCGCCACGCGGCACTCGCGCTGCAGCAGCGTCAACAGCACCACGGCGCGCTGCTGGCCATCGGGCATTTGGTACACCGCCTCCAGCCCGGCAAACGGGCCGCGCGTGATGCGCACGATCTGCCCCGGCGTGAACAACGGCTGCGGCTGCGCCGCCAACTGCGCCACCTGCTGGCGCAGTTGCTCCACCAGCGCCTCGGGCACACGCGCGGGCTGGTGACCAAACGTCACCAGGCGCGTCACCCCCAGGGTGGAGCGGATCGGCCCCCACGAGCGCCCCTGCAGGCTGTCGTCGAGCTGGATGAACAAGTAACGCGCAAACAGCGGCTCGGTCACCGTGACGCAGCGGACGCCGCGCACGCGTTCTGCGGTTATGGTCGGCAAAAAACACGGGTAGCCCTGCCGTTGCAGGTTCTCAAGCGCCCGCTGTTCCTGCCGCGGCTTGGTGTGCACCAGGTACCACTGCTGCATCACCGCCCTCCCTGGCTGGAACGGTTCAAACGTTGAACAGGAAATTCATCACGTCGCCATCGTGCACGACGTAGTCTTTGCCTTCGGCGCGCATGCGCCCGGCCTCTTTGGCCCCTTGCTCACCGCCGTAACGAATGAAATCGTCGAACGCGATGGTCTGGGCACGGATGAAGCCGCGCTCGAAGTCGCTGTGGATGACCCCGGCGGCCTGGGGCGCCGTGGCACCCTTGCGGATGGTCCAGGCGCGCACCTCCTTTTCGCCGGCGGTGAAGTAGGTGTGCAGCCCCAACAGCTCGTAAGCGGCGCGGATCAGGCGGTTGAGGCCCGGCTCGGCCAAACCCAGCTCGCGCAAAAATTCGGCCCGGTCGGCCTCGTCCATGTCGGCCAGCTCGGCTTCGAGCTTGGCGCAGATGGTCACCACCGGTGCGCCTTGGCTGGCGGCGTACTCGCGCAACCGGCGCAGGTGCGGGTTGTCGTCGCCCATGCCGTCTTCGGCCACGTTGCCCACGAACATCGCCGGCTTGGCCGTGATCAGGCACAGCGGCTTGAGCAGCGCACGCTCCTCGTCGGTCAATTCCACCACACGCACCGGCCGGCCCTCATCCAACACCGCGCGCACCTTGCTCAGCAGCGCCACCATCTTGGCGGCTTCCTTGTCGTTGCCGCTCTTGGCGGCTTTTTGATAGCGCTGCAACGCCTTGTCCACCGTGCCCAGGTCGGCCAAGCACAGCTCGGTCTGGATCACCTCGATGTCGGCGATCGGGTCGACCCGGCCCGCCACGTGCACGATGTTGGGGTCGTCAAAGCAGCGCACCACGTTGATGATGGCGTCGGTTTCGCGGATGTGGGCCAGGAACTGGTTGCCCAGCCCCTCGCCCTGACTGGCGCCGGCCACCAGCCCGGCGATGTCAACGAATTCGACGATGGCCGGCACCACGCGCTGCGGCTTGACGATGGCCGCCAACTGCTGCAGCCGCGCGTCCGGCACCTCCACCACGCCCACGTTGGGCTCGATGGTGCAAAAAGGGTAGTTCTCGGCCGCGATGCCGGCCTTGGTCAGGGCGTTGAAAAGCGTAGACTTGCCCACGTTGGGCAGACCCACGATGCCGCACTTGAGGCTCATGTCGATCGATCCCCTGCTCGCCAAAAGCCAACGATGCTACCACGTGGCCTGTGTGCTGCCCCAGCCGCCCATGCCCTCGTGCAGCATCTGGCCGGCGCCACCGCGCACGATGGCGTTCATGCCAAACGTGATCGCCCCCTTGAGCCGCGCATCGGCCCGGTAGGTGCGCAGCACCGGGCTGACCCGATCGTCGCGCACACCCTGCTGCGGGTCGACGTCCGGGATGGTGCAGCGCGCGCACGGCTTGACCAGCTCCAGCTGCACCGTTGGAGCGTCGGGCGCCGCGCCGTCGGCCTTCAGCGTCAGCGCCCGCAAACCGTCCTCGCCGTGCGGGCCCAGACCACCCAGCACCAGGTTGGGGCGCAGCCGGCGCGCATCCACCGGCGGCTGCCCCAGCGCCTGCAAGCGGGCGTTGAGGCCGTCCAGCGCCGCGCGGCTCAGCACCAGCAGCGCAAAGCCGTCGCTGAAGGTGGTCGGGGCCTGCACGCCACCGGTCCACGCCAGCGGCGACAGGCGCTGCACCTCGGGATCGAAACGCACCAGCCGCAGCGGCCCCATGCCCGGCCGCAGGTCCGGCCCCAAAAAGTCCGTGAACCACTGCGCCGCCACGTCGCCCATGTCGTAGGCAGGCAGCTCATCGTCCCACACGCGCACGCGGCACGGCGCCTCGGCCGCCTCCAGCGCCACGTGCAGTGTCAGCATGCCGGGCGCGCGCAGCTCCAGCTGCCCCATGCGCAGCCGCGGCTGGATCAGCGCCATGCGTGGCAGCTCCCGCTGCGACACAAACTCGCCGCGCGCGTCCACCACCATCCAGCTGCGGTCCCACTCCAGCCCCTCGGGCAACAGCTCCACGCTGTGTAGCCGCAGCCCGCCGCACGATTTGACCGGGTAGATCCAGATCTCTTCCAGCGTCAACGGCAAAGGCTCGGTCGTTGTCATGGCACCGATTGTGCCGCAGCGCCGGCCAACAGCGCCAGGCGTAGAATGGGTGGCGTCACACACCCCCCTCTCGAGACCGCCATGGGCGCACGCGACGACATCAGCTGGGCAGAGCTGAAGACACTGATCTTCGAGTCCTCGCGCTCGATTGCCGAGCTGCGCGAGCAAAGCAAGGAAACCGACCGCCGCATCGACCAGCGACTCAAGCAGCTGGAGCGCCAGCTCGGGCAGTTGGGCAACCGCCTGGGGATGTTTGTGCAAGACATGGTGATGCCGGCGGTGGTGCGGCTGTTTCAGCAGCAAGGCATTCCCGTGCACCGGGTCTACCCCAACGCCGTCGCGCGCGACGACAGCGGGCAGGCGGTGATGGAAATCGACCTCTTGGTCATCAACGGTGAGCGCGCCATTGCGGTGGAGTGCAAAAGCCGCCTGAGCAGCGATGACGTGGACGTGCACATCGAGCGGCTGCAGCGCTTCAGGGCGTGCTTCACCGAACACGCCGACAAGGTGCTGCACGGGGCGGTGGCGGCCATGAGCGCGCCGGACGAAGTCGTGCGCTACGCCGAGCGGCAGGGGCTGTACGTGCTGGTGCAGGCCGACGACGACGTGGTGGTGCGCAACCAGCCCGGCTTTGAGCCCAAGGCGTGGTAGCCATGCCCCTCGGTCATCCAGCAACCCACAGCACACCAGGCATAAGCTGATGAGTACGCTTTACGACGTCGCTATCCTGGGCGGCGGCATCGTTGGCCGCACGCTGGCGCTGCTGTTGGCGCGCGAGCGGCTGCGCGTGGCGTTGGTGCAGCGCCCCGCCCGCCCCGACGCCGCGCCCGACATACGGGCGTACGCGCTCAACGCCGCCTCGCGGGCGCTGCTGCACAGCGTGCGCGCCTGGCCCGACGACGAGCGGCTGGCCACCCCCGTGCGCACCATGTGGGTGGCCGACGTTGACCCGGCCGCCGACAGGGGCGCGGCGCCCGAGCATGCCGCGCTGCGCTTCGACGCCACGCAGCCCGACGAGGCGCTTGGCTGGATCGTCGATGTGCCGGCGCTGGAGCAGCGGCTGCACCAGGCGCTGCACTACCAACATGGCGTGCAGCGCCTCGACGCCACCACCGATCCCCGCCCGCGCGCGGCGCTGACCATCGTGTGCGAAGGGCGCCACAGCGCCACCCGGGCGGTCGAGGGCATCGCCTACGACACCGTCCCCTACCCCCACACCGCCATCGCCGCACGGCTGCGCTGCGAACGCCCCCACGGCACGGTGGCGCGGCAGTGGTTTCGCGGCGACGAGATCCTGGCCCTGTTGCCGCTGGACGGCACCGAAGGCCAGCAAGTGGCGATGGTGTGGTCGGTGCCGCACGCGCGCGCGGCGCACCTGCTGGCGCTGAGCGCCGACGCGCTGGCGCAGGCGGTGCAGCAGGCGTGCGCGCACGCGCTGGGCACGATGACGCTGGTCGGCCAGCCCGCCGGCTGGCCGCTGCAGCGCTCGCTGGCGCGCCCTTGGGTGCGCCCCGGTCTGGCGCTGGCCGGCGACGCCGCCCATGCCATGCACCCGCTGGCAGGCCAGGGGCTCAACGTGGGGTTGGGCGACGTCGCGGAACTGGCCCGCGTGCTGCGCGAGCGCGAGTACTGGCGCCCGCTGGGCGACCTGCGCCTGCTGCGCCGCTACGAACGCGCACGCGCCGCGCCGGTGGCCGCGATGCTGGGCACCACCGACCTGCTGCACGGCCTCTTTGCCCGCCCGGATACCCCCACCACAACGCTGCGCCGCTGGGGCATGCGGGCCGTGGACCGGCTGGAACCCCTCAAGCGTTGGCTGATCCAACAAGCCGCGGGGCAGCCGTTGACAGGCTAACATGCCGTGCCTGCGCCCCCGTGCCCATCCACCTTTGAAACACGACACGTTCATGCCACCTTTCGCCACCGCCTGGCGCGCCGCTGCGTTGGTCACCACCCTGGGGCTGGCGATGCACGCCGCCTGGGCCAACGAAGCCGTCATCCGCAAAAACCTGGCCGAGCGGCTGCCCAACCTGCCCCGCATCGACGAAGTGCGCCCCACGCCCATGCCGGGACTGTTCGAAGTGCGGCTGGGCACCGACATCCTTTACACCGACGCCAAGGGCGACTTTCTCATCCAGGGCATGCTCATCGACACCAAGGCGCGCGTCAACCTGACGGAGGAACGCCTCGACAAGCTGACCGCCATCGCCTTCGACGCCCTGCCGCTCAAAGACGCCTTCACCACCGTGCGGGGCAATGGACAGCGCAAGTTGGCCGTGTTTGCCGACCCCAACTGCGGCTTTTGCAAACGCTTCGAGCGTGACTTGGCCAAGCTCGACAACGTGACCGTGTACACCTTCCTGTACCCGGTGCTGGGCAAAGACTCCGAAGCCAAGGCGCGCGCCATCTGGTGCGCGGCCGACCGCAGCAAGGTCTGGAACGACTGGATGCAGCGTGGCGTAACCCCACCCGAGCCCAAATCCAGCGCCAGTTGCGACACCTCGGCACTGGAGCGCAACCTTGCCTTTGGTCAGAAGTACCGCATCAGCGGCACCCCCACCACGATCCTAGCCAACGGGCAACGCATCCCCGGCGCCATTGGGCTCGACCGCCTCGAACCCCTGCTGGCCCAGGCCGGCGCCGCGGGCCAATGAGCGCGCCGGTGCACTACCGCGTCGAGGCGGCCGACCTGCACGCCCACCTGTGGCGCGTCACCCTCACGGTCGAGCGCCCGGCGCCGCGCCAACGCGTCAGCCTGCCGGTGTGGATCCCCGGCAGCTACCTGGTGCGCGAATTCGCCCAGCACCTGCAGCGGCTGCAGGCGCAAGCCGACGGCGCCGCCGTGCCCGTGCGCGCGCTCAACAAAAACACCTGGGAAGTCGCCTGCGGCACGGCCCACACGGTGGTGCTGCGCTACGAGGTGTACGCCTTCGACACCTCGGTGCGCGCCGCGTGGCTGGACAGCACGCGCGGCTTTTTCAACCCCACGAGCCTGTGCCTGCGCGTGCACGGACGCGAACAAGGGCCACACGCGCTCACGCTGGTGGCCAACGACGCCACCCGGCACTGGCGCGTGGCCACGGCCCTGCCGCGGGCCGACGCCGCCGGCCCACGCCACCGGGACTGGCGCTGGCCCGACGATGCGGGCATGGGCACGTACCTGGCGGCCGATTACGACGAGCTGGCCGACCACCCGTTCGAACTTGGCACCTTTTGGTGCGGCGACTTCGACGTGCGTGGCGTGCCGCACCGCTTCGTCGTCAGCGGGGCGCCGGCGGGCTTCGACGGCGCGCGGCTGCTGGCCGACACCGCCCGCCTCTGCGAAGCCGCCATGGCCCTGTGGCACGGCCCGCACGGTCGGCCCCCCTTCGACCGTTACCTGTTCATGCTGCACGCCACGCGCGACGGCTATGGTGGGCTGGAGCACCGCCACAGCACGGCGCTGGTGTGTGCGCGCAGCGACCTGCCGCTGGCGCCGCTGCCTGGCACACCCGCGCCCGACGCCACGCCCGCGCCGCCCAAGGCGGGCGATGGCTACACGACACTGCTGGGCCTCATCAGCCACGAATATTTCCACACCTGGAACGTCAAGCGACTGCGCCCACGCGAATTCGCCCGCTACGACTACGACCGCGAAAACCACACCGAACTGCTGTGGTTCTTCGAGGGCTTCACCAGCTACTACGACGACCTGCTGGTGCTGCGCGCCGGGCTCATCGACCAGGCCACGCACCTGGAGCTGCTGGCGCGCACCATCAACCAGGTGTTGAGCACCCCGGGGCGGCACGTGCAAACGGTGGCCCAGGCCAGCTTTGACGCCTGGACCAAGTACTACCGCGTGCAGGAAAACACCCCCAACGCCACCGTCAGCTACTACACCAAGGGGGCGCTGGTGGCGTTGTGCCTGGACCTGACGCTGCGTGCCGAGGGCCACACCACGCTCGACGACGTGATGCGCGCGCTGTGGCAGCGCTGCGACGGCGGCCCGATGCGCGAGGCCGACCTGCGCGCCGTGCTGCGGCGGCTGGCGCGGCGCAGCTTCGACGCCGAACTCGACGCCTGGGTGCACAGCACCGCCGAGCTGCCCCTGCAGCCGTTGCTGCAGCGCCACGGCATCCGGTGGGTCGAAGAGCCCGCCCCATTGGCGCAGCGTCTGGGCGTGCGGGTGGACGAATCGGGCGGTACGCTGCGCCTGCGCAACGTGCTGCGCGGCAGCGCGGCCGAGGCGGCTGGCCTGGCCGCCGGCGACGAGTGGCTGGCTGTGCAATGCGGCCAGGACGTGTGGCGCGTGCACAAGCTGGATGACGTCGCCCTGCACGCACGCGGCTTGGGCACGGATGAGCCTTTGCTGGCCTGGGTGGCGCGCGACGGGCGCGTGCTGCGCTGCGCGCTGCGCTGGCCCGCGCCAGCGCACACCGTCAAGCTGCTGCCGCCGGCCTGACGCAGCGGCCGCCCACGTTCACTGCCCGCGAAACTGCGGCGTGCGCTTTTCCAAAAACGCCGTCACGCCCTCGGCATAGTCGTGCGTGCGGCCCAGCGCCGTTTGCAGCTCGCGCTCGGCGTCCAGCTGCGCCTCGAACGAGCGCTGCAACGCCCCACGCAACAGGTGCCGCGTGGCCACCAGCGCACGCGTGGGCATGGCGGCCAGGCGCTCGGCCAGCGCCAGCGCCGCGGCCAGCGGGTCATCGGCCACGTCCCAAATCAGGCCCCACGCCTTGGCCTGGTCGGCCCCCAGCTTGTCGCCCAGCATCGCCATGCCCATCGCGCGCGCCAGCCCCAGCCGCTCCACCGTCAGCCAACTGCCGCCCGCGTCCGGAATCAGCCCAATCTTGCTAAACGCCTGCACAAAACTGGCCGTCGGGGCCGCGATCGCCAGGTCGCACGTCAACGCCAGCGACACGCCAGCCCCGGCCGCCACCCCGTTGACCGCCGCTACCGTGGGCACGCGCAGGTTCATCAGCGCCTTGGCCGTGGGGTTGAAGCCCTCGTCCAACACCGGCCCGGGGCTGATGCGCTGCAGCCGGTCCGGCCCCGGCGAAAAATCCAGCACCGACAAATCCAACCCCGCGCAAAACCCGCGCCCCGCCCCGGTCAGCACCAGCGCGCGCACCGACGCGTCGCGCTCCACCTCGGCCAACGCCTGCTGCAACGCGCGGTGCATGCTGAGCGTGAAGCTGTTGAGCGCCTGCGGGCGGTTGAGCGTCACCAGCGCCACTGCACCTCGGCGCTCCAGCAGGATTTCATCGTGGGCAGGGTCGGCCCTGTTCATCGCATCGGTCTCCTCTCCAAAGTGAAACGACGTACCCGCTCCGGTGGGCACCGTAACCGAATCGTAACCGCCCCGCGACCGGCAGCCGCAGCGTATATAGTCACGGCGTCAACCCTGCCCCGCGAGGACTTGCATGAGCGAGACGACCTACACCACCCTGCTGACCCGCACCGATGGCCCGGTGGGCATCATCCAGCTCAACCGCCCCAAGCAGCTCAACGCGCTCAACGACACGCTGATGGACGAGCTCGGCGCTGCGCTGCGCACCTTCGACGCCGACGACGCCATCGGCTGCATCGTGCTCACCGGCAGCGACAAGGCCTTTGCCGCCGGCGCCGACATCGCCGCCATGGCGCAGCACACCTTCCCCGACGTGTACCGCACCGAATACATCACCCGCAACTGGGAGGCGCTGCGCCACGTGCGCAAGCCCGTCATCGCGGCCGTGGCGGGCTACGCCCTGGGCGGCGGCTGCGAAGTGGCCATGATGTGCGACATCATCATCGCCGCCGACAGCGCGAAGTTCGGCCAGCCCGAAGTCAAAATCGGCGTCATCCCCGGTGCGGGCGGCACCCAGCGTCTGCCGCGCGCGGTGGGCAAGGCCAAGGCCATGGACCTGGTACTGACGGGCCGCATGATGGACGCCGCCGAAGCCGAACGCGCCGGCTTGGTCAGCCGCGTCGTGCCCGCGGACAAGCTGATGGACGAAGCACTGGCCACCGCACGCGCCATCGCCGCGCTGCCCCGCCTGGCCGTGCTGGCGGCCAAAGAAGCCCTCAACCGCGCCTTCGAAGCCCCGCTGTCGGAGGGCCTGCAGTTCGAGCGACGCATGTTCCACGCCATGTTCGCCACCGCCGACCAAAAAGAAGGCATGGCCGCCTTCCTCGAAAAGCGCGCCCCGCAGTTCCAGGGGCGCTGAGGCGGGCGCCGCACCAGTTTTTGGTATACTGCAGGCTTCGACGGCGGCGCTTTAGCTCAGTCGGTTAGAGCGACGGAATCATAATCCGCAGGTCCGGGGTTCGAGTCCCTGAAGCGCCACCACCCAACATCAAGCCCGCCGCCTCGGCGGGTTTTGTTTTTTTGACTTGCGCCGTGGCTCCCGCGTTGATCGCCGTCTTCACGACCCTGCCCGACGAGGCCAGCGCCCACACGCTGGCCGAGGCCTTGGTGCGGGAAGGCTTGGCGGCGTGCGTGCAACTGCACGCCATCCGCAGCGTCTACACCTGGCAGGGCGCTTTGCAGCGCGACGCCGAGTGGCGCCTGTTGGCCAAGTGCCGCGCCGAGGCGTGGCCGCAGGTGCGCGACTTCATCGCCGCGCACCACCCGTACGAACTGCCGGCCATCTGGGCCACCCCGATCGAAGCCAGCGCCGCCTACGCCGAGTGGGTGGCGGCGTCCACCCAGCCCGGCGGCGCATGACCACATCCCAAGGGCCAAAGGCGCAGGATGCATACACCCCCTTGAAAACCCGCTGAACAGGCCTTATGATTAGCACTCGCAAACGGTGAGTGCTAACAACAAGGCCCCAGACCCGGGCACCACAGCGCTCACCGCGTGGGGGTTGTCCCCGCTTTCTTTTTTATCTCGTCCGAAACAACAGGAGATCTCATGAAGCTTCGTCCTCTCGCTGATCGCGTAATCGTCAAGCGTCTGGAAAACGAAACCAAGACCGCCTCGGGCATCGTGATCCCGGACAACGCGGCCGAGAAGCCTGACCAAGGCGAAGTGATCGCCGTCGGCCCCGGCAAGACCAACGACAAGGGCGAGACCAAGCCGCTGAGCGTCAAGGTCGGCGACCGCGTGCTGTTTGGTAAGTACAGCGGCCAAACCGTCAAGGTCGACGGCGAAGAGCTGCTGGTCATGAAGGAAGACGACCTGTTTGCCGTGATCGAGAAGTGATCACGCGCTGGCAGCGTCCCATCCCATCCGTAACCGATTCAACCGATTCCACGAGGAGCTGACAACATGGCAGCAAAAGACGTCGTTTTTGGTGCTGACGCCCGTGCCCGCATGGTCGAAGGCGTCAACATCTTGGCCAACGCGGTCAAAGTGACCCTGGGCCCCAAGGGCCGCAACGTGGTGCTGGAGCGCAGCTTCGGCGCCCCCACCGTCACCAAGGACGGTGTGTCCGTGGCCAAGGAAATCGAGCTCAAAGACAAGCTGATGAACATGGGCGCCCAAATGGTCAAGGAAGTGGCGTCCAAGACCAGCGACAACGCCGGTGACGGCACCACCACCGCCACCGTGCTGGCCCAGGCCATCGTGCGCGAAGGCATGAAGTACGTGGCCGCCGGCATGAACCCGATGGACCTCAAGCGCGGCATCGACAAGGCCGTCGAGGCGCTGGTGGCCGAGCTGAAGAAGATCAGCAAGCCCACCACGACCAGCAAGGAAATCGCGCAAGTGGGCGCCATCTCGGCCAACAGCGACGAGTCGATCGGCCAAATCATCGCCGAGGCGATGGACAAGGTCGGCAAGGAAGGCGTCATCACCGTCGAAGACGGCAAGAGCCTGCACAACGAGCTGGATGTCGTCGAGGGCATGCAGTTCGACCGCGGCTACCTGTCGCCGTACTTCATCAACAACCCCGACAAGCAGGTGTGCGTGCTGGAAAACCCGTACGTCCTGCTGCACGACAAGAAGATCAGCAACATCCGTGACCTGCTGCCGGCGCTGGAGCAAGTGGCCAAGGCCGGCCGTCCGCTGCTGATCATCGCCGAAGACGTTGAAGGTGAAGCGCTGGCCACGCTGGTGGTCAACACCATCCGCGGCATCCTGAAGGTGTGCGCCGTCAAGGCCCCGGGCTTTGGCGACCGCCGCAAGGCCATGCTGGAAGACATCGCCATCCTGACCGGCGGCAAGGTCATCGCCGAAGAAGTGGGCCTGACGCTGGAGAAGGTGACGCTGGCCGACCTGGGTCAAGCCAAGCGCGTCGAAGTGGCCAAGGAAAACACCACCATCATCGACGGCGCGGGCAAGGCCGAGGACATCGAAGCGCGCGTCAAGCAAATCCGCGTGCAGATCGAAGAGGCCACCAGCGATTACGACCGTGAGAAGCTGCAAGAGCGCGTGGCCAAGCTGGCCGGCGGCGTGGCGGTGATCAAGGTTGGCGCCGCCACCGAAGTCGAAATGAAGGAGAAGAAGGCCCGCGTCGAAGACGCGCTGCACGCCACCCGTGCCGCCGTCGAAGAAGGCATCGTGCCGGGCGGTGGCGTGGCGCTGCTGCGTGCCCGTCAAGCGGTGGGCAACCTCAAGGGCGCCAACCCCGACCAAGACGCTGGCATCCAGCTGGTGATGAAGGCCGTGGAGGCGCCGCTGCGCGAAATCGTGGCCAACGCCGGTGGTGAGCCCTCGGTCGTGATCAACAAGGTGCTCGAAGGCAAGGGCAACTTCGGCTTCAACGCCGCCAACGACACCTATGGCGACATGATCGAAATGGGCATCCTGGACCCGACCAAGGTGACCCGCACCGCGCTGCAAAACGCGGCGTCGGTGGCCGGCCTGATGCTGACCACCGAGTGCATGGTGGCCGAGGCGCCCAAGGCCGAAGCCAAGCCCGCCGCCGGTGGTGGCATGGGCGGCATGGACATGGACATGTGATCAGCCAACGGCCCAACACCTGGTCCATGACAGCCAAACCCGCCGCAAGGCGGGTTTTTTTGTTGGCGGCGGCGGGGGGGCCGCCCTTCAGGCGGACGCTGCCGCGCGCTGGCGCATCAGCTCGATGCAGCGCTGCAGGTGGTGGTCTTCGTCGCCCAGCTCGTGGTCGACCATGACCAACCGCTTGGCGTAATGCGCCAGCGGCAGCTCCCACGTCATGCCCATGCCACCATGGAGCTGGATGGCTTCCTCGGCCAGGTGGGTGCCATGGCGCCCAACACTGGCCTTGGCCGCCGCACACGCCCACGCCCGCTGCATGGGGTCGTCGCCATCCCACGCCGCTGCCGCGTTGATGACGGCCGAGCGGGTCTGCTCCAGCCCCATCCACAGGTCCACCATGCGGTGCTGCAGCGCCTGAAAGCTGCCAATCGGGCGACCGAATTGCTGGCGGGTCTGCAGGTGTTGGCGGGTGTGCTCGAACGCCACCTCCATGGCTCCCAACGCCTCGGCGCTGAGCGCCAGCAGCCCAGCGTCCAACACCCCATCCAGCACGTCGGCGCCGCGGGTCGGCCCCACCACCAGCGCGTGCGCGTCCAGCTGCACGGTGCGCAGCTCCAGCTCGGCGGCGCGGCCACCGTCGATGCGGCGGTAGTCGCGCAGTTGCGCACCGGGCGCACTGCGCGGCACCCAGAACAGCGCAATGCCGTCGCGCTCGTGCACACCACCCCCGACGCGCGCACTGACCAGCCACCCTTGGGCTTGGGCACCAAAGGGCACGACGGCCTTGTGCCCATCCAGCACCCAGCCCGCGGGGTTGTGCTGCGCCACCGTGGCCACACTCCAGCGTGCGTGGTGGGCGTCGGGTTCGGCGTGCGCCAGCGCCACCACCGCGCCTTCGTGCAAGCGCTGCCAGTGGCCCCGCCACCGCTCAGACTCATCGGCACGCGCCAGCGCTTGCCCCACCAACAGCGCCCCCAGCAAGGGCTCTTGCACCAGCGCGCGCCCGGCTTGTTCGAACACGGTCATGATGTCAAAGCCGCCGCCACCCAGCCCGCCGACGGCCTCGGGCAACAACGCCGCCACCGCGCCCAGCTCCACCAGCCCTTGCCACACATCGGGGTCGTAGCCCAGCGCGCTGGCCGCGGCCGCGTGACGGCGTTCGATGGGGTAGCGCTGCGCCAGGTAGCGGCCCAGCGTCTCGGCCAGCATGCGCTGGTCGTCGGTCAGGTTGAAGTCCATGGCTGCGCCCTCCTGTGCGTCACAAGCCCAGCACCGTTTTGGCGACGATGTTTCGCTGGATCTCGTTGGATCCACCAAAAATCGACAGTTTGCGGTGGTTGAAGTACTGCACGGCGGCGCTGGCGGCGCCGGCCGGTCCCACCGCTTGGTCCATCCCTTCCAGCGTCAACGCCTCCTCGATCCAGGGCAACGCGTACGGCCCCATGGCGCGGCGCGTCAGGCTCAAAATCTCCTGCCGAATCTGGGTGCCCAGGATTTTGAGCAGCGAGCTCTGCGGCCCCGGCGCGCTGCCGCCCGCCACGCTGGCCAGCACGCGCAGGTTGGTGGTCTTGAGGTTTTCCAGCTCGATCTCGATGCGCGCCAGCCGCGCCGCAAACAGCGGGTCGTCGATCAGCGGCCGCCCACCGTACTGCACGCGCTGGGCCACCACCTTGAGCCGCTCCAGCCCCGCCACCGAAAACCCCACGCCCGCGATGTTGGTGCGCTCGTAGGTGAGCAGGTATTTGGCGATGGTCCAGCCCTGGTTTTCCTGGCCAACCAGCCGGTCGGCCGGCACGCGCACGTCGTTGAGGAAAACCTCGTTGACCTCGTGCTCGCCGTCCAACGTGATGATCGGCCGCACCTCGACGCCGGGGCTGTCCAGGTCGATCAGCAAAAAGCTGATGCCCTCCTGCGGTTTGCCGGTGCGGTCGGTACGCACCAGCGCGAACATGCGGTTGGCGTAGTGCCCCAGTGTCGTCCACGTTTTTTGCCCGTTGACGATGTAGTGATCGCCATGGCGCACCGCACTGGTGCGCAGCGAGGCCAGGTCCGACCCCGCCCCGGGCTCCGAGTAACCCTGACACCACCAATCGCTGCCGTCCAGGATACGCGGCAGCCAATGGCGCTTTTGCGCCTCGGTACCGTACTTGATCAGCACCGGCCCCAGCATGTTGACGCCAAACGGCACGATGCGTGGCGCGCCGGCCAACGCACACTCGTTTTCAAAGATGAAGCGCTGCACCGGCCCCCAGCCGGGGCCACCCCACTCGCGTGGCCAGTGGCTGGCCAGCCAGCCGCGCGCGGCCAGGATGGCGTGCCAGCGCGCCATGTCGTCGCGCGAAAGGCGCAAACCCTCGCGTACTTTGGTGGCCAGCGCCGGCGGCAGATGCTCGCGCAAAAACGCGCGCACCTCGTCACGGAAGGCCAACTCCTCGGCGGAAAACCGCAAGTCCATCGTGCGTCCTCCTGCGGGCGTGCACCGTGGTTGCCGCACGCCCGACACCCCATTGTCGCCGCGCACACGGCCAGGTCCATGCGGACATTGTCCAGCGCGTGACGCACGCCCCACGCACAGCCGCCCCACCGCGGCCCCAAGGCCGCGACGGGCACCGTGAGCTATAATGCGCGCCACGCCGATCCCCGATAGCTCAGTCGGTAGAGCGCCGGACTGTTAATCCGTAGGTCCCTGGTTCGAGCCCAGGTCGGGGAGCCAAAATGCTCCGCTAAGTCTATGACTTAGTTATTGGTTTGCCAGCGTCAGTCC
>NZ_VJNA01000080.1 GCF_007556585.1 Tepidimonas aquatica
GCCTGGATCGCTGCCTGCGCCGCCACGGGGTGAGCAACCTGCGGGCGCTGCAGCCGCAGGCGCGCAAGGCCACGCACGCCCCCTTTGCTGCCTACGAGCCGGGCTACGTACACATCGACGTGAAATACCTGCCCCAAATGGCCGATGAGGATAGGCGTCGCTACCTGTTCGTGGCCATCGACCGCGCCACGCGCTGGGTGTTCATCCAGCTCAAGAGCACCAAGAGCGCACGCGCCGCGCGCGCCTTTGTGGCCGCCCTGGCCAAGGCCTGCCCGGTGCGCATCCGCACGATCCTCACCGACAACGGCAAGGAATTCACCGACCGCTTCGTCACCACGGGTGAGCGCACCCCCACCGGGCAGCACGCCTTCGATGAGCTGTGCGCTGCGCTGGGCATCGAACATCGGCTTACCCGTCCACGGCGGCCCCAGACCAACGGCATGGTGGAGCGCTTCAACGGTCGTATCGAAGAGGTGCTGCGCAGCCATCACTTCCTCAGCGGCCAAGACCTGGAGCAAACCCTCTTGCGCTACGCTTGGCTCTACAACCACCATCTGCCTCAGACTGCCCTCGATGCCCGCACGCCCATGCAGGCCATGAAGGACTGGTATCGGCGAAGATCGGATTTGTTCCAAAAGCGACCCCATAATCATCCGGGACATGAAAGCCCCTCATAGTTCGAACGGGGCTGCCAACGAATGCTCTGCGAACAGATCGGTCAATTGCGGCAGGCTCATTCCCATCACCTTGGCTGCCTTGCGGGCCGATAGGCGACCCCGGTCGATAGCCCGGTGGAGCAGGCTGACGAAACTGGGTGAGAAGCGCTTGGGGATGCTGCTGATCGGTGCCCGCGCACGCTCTTGGCGGAGCGCATCCCGTGTACCTTCGTCGATCCATCCCATGTTGAACAGGCGCCAAGCGAGTGCTACCGGCGCAACCCGCAGCTCTCCTGCCACGCCGGCCAGATGCCCTGTATCAGTGATGTGACGTTTGTCGATCAGTTGCTCCAAGGCGCGGGCGGGCATCAACAGACCGGCGGCGAAGTTGTTGGCCAGGTGCTCGATACGCCGTGTGCGGCCGCGCTCCTCAAGGGAGTTGGACTCCCGATGATCCGGCTTCATTGCATCCCAAGTCAGTGCATGGAACAGCTCATGGGCGAGATCGAAGTAGTCGCCCCTGAAAAATTCATTTTCACGCCGCCCTTAGCCGCAGCTGGGCAGGGTTGGCGCCACTGGTCTCGGTTGGCCGCCGCTGGGCGAGCCACCGGCCGATGAGGCGCACGGCCGCAATGAGGCGCAAAAAAGCTCGCCTCAAGAAGGGCACGCCCTT
>NZ_VJNA01000081.1 GCF_007556585.1 Tepidimonas aquatica
CCTGCCGCAGCCAACCAACCTGCCGCAGACTGAAGCTACGCCTACACCTGCACCGGAAGCGGTGGCTGAGGCTGCAGCCCCCCCTGCGGCAAAGCCTGCCGCGCCTGCAGCGACCGCCACCGCGTCGGCACCGGCGGCCGAGGCAGCCAGCAACACCGCCTCCGCGGCGGCGGCGCCACCCGCTGCCGCGCGCATCGAGCTGCCGTCGGCCTCGGCGGCGTACCTCAACAACCCGCCGCCACCGTACCCGGCGTTGTCGCGCCGCTTGGGCGAGCAAGGGCGGGTCGTGCTGCGCGTGCGCATCGAGCCCGATGGCACCGCGTCGGCCGCCGAAATCCGCACCTCCAGCGGCTACGAGCGGCTGGATCAGGCTGCGCTGCAGGCCGTGCTGCGCTGGCGCTACGTACCGGGCAAGCGCAACGGCGTGCCCGAAGCCATGTGGTTTTTGGTGCCGGTGCAGTTCGTGCTGCAGTGACGCCTGACGACGCAACCAACCGATTGACCCCTCATCCCGAGATCAAAACCATGGACACCACCATCCCTTCGTTCGGTCTAGCCCACCTGTGGGCGCAAGGCGACGGCATCATCCGCGGCATCGCCATCTTGCTGCTGTTGATGTCGGTTGTCTCGTGGGTCATCATCCTCGTCAAGGCGCTGGAGCTGCGTCAGCAGCGCGCACGGGCGCGCCGCGTCGAGGCGTTTTGGCACGCCAGCGACTTTGCCGAGGGGCTCGATCGCCTTGGGCGCGAGCCCGACAACCCGTTCCGGCTGCTGGCTTCGCACGGGCGCGACGCCGCGGCCCACGTGCAGGGCCAGGATGGCACGCCGCGCGCGCCGCAGTTGCACGATCAGCTCGACCTGAGCGAATGGGTGCAGCGCGCGCTGCGCCACGCGGTGGACGACATCGTGGCGCGTCTGCAAAGCGGCCTGTGGGTGTTGGCCTCGGTCGGCTCCACCGCACCGTTCGTGGGGCTGTTTGGCACCGTGTGGAGCATCTACCATGCGTTGGTCAGCATCGGCGCCAGCGGCAGC
>NZ_VJNA01000082.1 GCF_007556585.1 Tepidimonas aquatica
CATGGCAAAGGAAAAATTCGAGCGGACCAAGCCGCACGTCAACGTGGGCACGATTGGTCACGTGGACCACGGCAAGACGACGCTGACGGCGGCCATCACGACGGTGCTGGCGTCCAAGTTTGGTGGTCAAGCCAAGAAGTACGACGAGATTGACGCGGCTCCGGAAGAGAAGGCGCGCGGCATCACCATCAACACCGCGCACGTGGAGTACGAGACGGCCAACCGTCACTATGCGCACGTGGACTGCCCCGGCCACGCCGACTACGTCAAGAACATGATCACGGGCGCGGCGCAGATGGACGGCGCGATCCTGGTCGTGTCGGCGGCGGACGGCCCCATGCCGCAGACGCGCGAGCACATCCTGCTGGCGCGCCAAGTGGGCGTGCCTTACATCATCGTCTTCCTCAACAAGTGCGACATGGTCGACGACGCCGAGCTGCTGGAGCTCGTCGAGATGGAAGTGCGCGAGCTGCTGTCCAAGTACGACTTCCCTGGCGACGACATCCCCATCATCAAAGGCTCGGCGCTCAAAGCGCTCGAAGGCGACAAAGGCGAGCTGGGCGAGCAAGCGATCATGAAGCTGGCCGAGGCGCTGGACAACTACATCCCGACGCCGGAGCGCGCCATTGACGGCGCGTTCCTGATGCCGGTGGAAGACGTCTTCTCGATCTCGGGCCGTGGCACCGTGGTGACCGGTCGTATCGAGCGCGGCATCATCAAGGTTGGCGACGAAGTGGAAATCGTGGGTCTGCGCCCGACGCAAAAGACCACCTGCACCGGCGTGGAAATGTTCCGCAAGCTGCTGGACCAAGGCCAAGCGGGCGACAACGTCGGCATCTTGCTGCGTGGCACCAAGCGCGAAGAGGTCGAGCGTGGCCAAGTGCTGGCCAAGCCGGGCTCGATCACGCCGCACACGCACTTCATGGGCGAGGTGTACGTGCTGAGCAAGGAAGAGGGTGGCCGCCACACGCCGTTCTTTAACAACTACCGGCCGCAGTTTTACTTCCGCACCACCGACGTCACTGGGGCCATTGAGCTGCCCAAGGACAAGGAGATGGTGATGCCGGGCGACAACGTCACCATCACCGTCAAGCTCATTGCCCCCATCGCGATGGAAGAAGGCCTGCGCTTTGCCATCCGCGAAGGCGGCCGCACGGTGGGCGCCGGCGTGGTGTCCAAGATCATCGAGT
>NZ_VJNA01000083.1 GCF_007556585.1 Tepidimonas aquatica
TGTCAGGTCCCGGACGATTGCGTGGCACTTTTATGAAAAGTTCCGGTTTTTCTTTGTACCATCTTTTCATGGCCTCGATGGGCGGGACATGTCCCAGGGCTTTCTGGGGGATGTGGTGATTGTACAGCCAGACGTAGCGATGAATCGTTGCCTCCAGCGCTTCGCGGCTGTCGAAGCGATGGGTGGCGAGTACCTCGCTGATGCGCCCATTGAAGCGCTCGACCATGCCGTTCGTCTGCGGGCGGCGCGGTTTGGTCAGCCGATGCTCGATGTCGAGCGCCTGGCACAGTTCATCGAAGGCATGTGCTCCCGTGGGGGTGCGCTCTCCCCGGGTGATGAAGCGGTCGGTGAATTCCTTGCCGTTGTCGGTGAGGATCGTGTGCAGACGAAAGGGGGTCGCCTCGATGAGCGAGCTCAGAAAGCGCCGGGCGTTGGCGGCTGTCTTCTCCGGGTAGATGGCCACGAACACCCAACGCGTGGCCCGGTCGATCGCCACGAAGAGGTAGCGGCGTTTGTCCTCGTCGGGCATCTGCGGCAGGTACTTCACGTCCAGATGCACGAACCCCGGCTCATAGGACTTGAAGGGTTTGTGCCCAGGCTTTTCCGCTTTGGGCTGCAGGGCCTTGAGCGAACCGACGCCGTGGCGGCGCAGGCAGCGATCCAGGCCAGATCGAGAGACGTTCGGCGTGATGAACTCACGAACCACAGCCAGCAGGTCGTCCAGAGGCAGCATCAAGGTCCTGCGCAGCTCCACCACGACCGCCTCCTGAAACGGGGTCAGGTTCGTCTGCAGACGGTGCGCCGTGTGCGGACGATCTTCGACGTCGGTGCGTTTCTTCCAGCGTCGGATGGTGTCCTCCGACACCCCGAGTTCCCGGGCAAGACGCCTCACCGGCAGGTTCGAGCTTTGGATGTAGCGCCGGGTCGCAGGGGTCGTGGTGGCGTTCTTGTGCAGTCGAACCATCATGACTTTTGCCTCCGTAGTTCCTCGATCAGCTCACGCATCGTCTCGCGACCTATGAATAATGCACGACGTCGCGGATCAATGCAATCGTCCGGGACCTGACA
>NZ_VJNA01000084.1 GCF_007556585.1 Tepidimonas aquatica
AGCGCTGGGCCGAGACCCCCACCTGGCAGTATTTCTCTGGGCAGGCGTACTTTGAGCACCGGCTGCCCTGCGATGCGACGACCTTGGTCAAGTTTCGCCAACTCCTGGGCGAAGAAGGGGTGGAGGAACTTTTAGCGCAGACCATCAACGTGGCAGCAGCCCTCGAGCTCATCGAGGGCAAGGACTTGAGGTGCGTGGCGGTGGACAGCACCGTGCAAGAGAAGGCCATCACCTACCCCACCGACAGCCGGCTGCTGGAGACGGCGCGCACCAAGCTCGTGCAGGCGGCCAAGGACCTGGGGATCAAACTCAAGCAGACTTTTCAGCGTGAAGGCCAAGCCCTGGCGCGCCAGGCGGGGCGCTATGCGCACGCACGGCAGTTCAAACGCCTGCGCCGAGTGATGGCGCGGCAGCGCACGATCGTGGCGCGCTTGGCGCGCGAGATCGAGCGCAAGGTTGCGCACGCCGGGCAGGCCCTGTGGCAGTCGCTGCGCGAGGCGCTCGACAAGGCGCGACGCATCGTGGCGCAGAGCGCCCAGCGTGGCCGTGTCGATGGCGAGCCCAAGCTCTACAGCTGGCACGCCCCGGAGGTCGAATGCATCAACAAAGGCAAGGCGCGCAGGCCATACGAGTTCGGGGTCAAAGTGGGCGTGGCCAGCACCCTCGAGGGTAACCTCATCGTCGGTGCCCGCGCCTTCCACGGCAACCCCTACGACGGTCACACCCTTGCCGAGCAGATCGAGCAGGCCACGATCCTGATGCAGGACACGGGCGTCAAGCCGGAGACGGCCTTCGTCGATCTGGGCTACCGCGGGGTGGATGCCGACAACCCCGAGGTGTGCCTCGTGCATCGGGGCAAGATGCGGCGCCTGAGCGCCAAAGCGCGCCGGCAGCTCAAACGCCGCCAGGCGATCGAGCCCATCATCGGGCATCTGAAACAAGACCACCGCATGGGGCGCTGTCACCTCAAGGGTGAGATGGGCGATCGGCTGCATGCGGTGCTGTGTGCTGCAGGCTACAACATCCGGTGGCTGCTGCGCATGATCGTCAAGAAGGGCAT
>NZ_VJNA01000085.1 GCF_007556585.1 Tepidimonas aquatica
ACTCGTTGAAGGCGTGTTTGAGGTACAACAGGCTCACCATGATGCGCAGCGGCACGCGCGGGCGACCGGCGTTGGACGGCCTTGGGGTGCGCACCAGCGTCTGCCCGAACAAATCCAGCTCGGGCAGAGCCGCTCCCGCGCGCGCCTTTCGTGCGAAACGGTGGGCAACCGCCGCTTCAATCTCCTGCCACGGCATGCGCGAGGCCAGCACCGCCAGCGGGTGGCGCAGATCGATCATCTGGTCCAGGCGCAGCCGGAAAAAATCCTCGGTGGCAGGACAGTAAGCCATCTCGAACTCCCAGAAAATCAGTGCCAAACGTCGATAGAGCGCGGGAAATCGTACCCCAAAATCAAGGAAATGTCACGATAAATCAGATGGTTATGAATATTTCAGGGTGGACTAGGTGTCGTGTCCCGGATGATTGGTTAATTGGTTCACGCCGTGGTTTACTCTTGGCCCGAGAGGTCATGCTGGAGCTGAAACGATGCATCTGAGGCTGCACAAGAACGCCACCACGACACCCAGGATCCGCGCCGAGATCCAGGTCAGCAAGGAGCCCATGAGGGTTCTGGCCCAGCGCTTTGGCGTGAGTGTCTCCACCATCGCTCGCTGGAAGAAGCGTGCATCGGTTCATGACGCCTCCCATACCCCTCATCGACTGCAAACCACGCTGACGCCGGCCCAGGAGTCCATCGTGCTCGTCTTGCGTAAAAGCCTGGGCCTTTCGCTGGATGACCTGCTGGCAGTCGTACGCGAGTTCATCCATCCGACCGTCTCACGCGCTGCCTTGCACCGCATGCTCAAACGCCATGGAGTGTCGGCGCGCGAGGCATTGAGCGTGGCCAGCGGTCCTTCGTCATTTCGTGTGGAACACAACACTCACAATGACTCCTGGTCGTCGAGCCCGGTGGGCATGTGTGCAGGCCGCTGGCCGGCCTGTGCACATGTCCACGAGGCGTGTTTGATCAGGAG
>NZ_VJNA01000086.1 GCF_007556585.1 Tepidimonas aquatica
CGGTGCGTGTCAAGATAGTTGTCGCGCAAGTCATGCGGCCAATTGTTGTGTATCGTGATGCAGCGTGAGGCCTTCGATCACCGCGTCGCGCTCGGGGTTGAGCGTGACGGCGCCGATGGGCTGCCAGTTGCGCGTGTGCCGACTCCAGCGCGACGGATGGCGCTGGCGGGCACGTTCGTAAACCTGATGCCTGGCCGCCAGGATCGCTTGGTCACGCCCTTCATGCCGCGCTGCCGGGCTCACGTAGCGGATGCCGCTGTGCAGATGCTCATGGTTGTACCAATGCACAAACTGCGCCGCCCAGTCGCGAGCGGCGTGCAGGACGGCAAAGCCACGGGCAGGGAACTCGGGCCGGTACTTGGCGGTGCGAAACAGCGATTCGACAAAGGCGTTATCGTTGCTGACGCGTGGGCGCGAGTACGAGGGCTTGATGCCCAGCCAATGCAGCATGGCCAGCACCGTGGTGGCTTTGAGCGTGGAGCCGTTGTCGCCGTGCAGCACGGGCTTGCTCGCCTGTGTGGCAATGCCCTCGGCCAGCGCCGTGCGGCGCACCAGGTGCGCGGCATGGCAGGCGTCGTCGTGCTCGTGCACCTCCCAGCCCACGATCTTGCGACTGTAGAGGTCTAGGATCAGATACAGGTAGAACCAGCGCCCGGCGATCTGGGCGGGCAGATAGGTCATGTCCCAGCACCAGAGCTGGCGCGGGCCACTGGCCACATGCGTGCTCGGGCCGCGTCGCGCCTGCGGCGCCTTGGCGCGGCCGCGATGGGCGGCTTGCCCTTGTGCGCGCAGGATGCGGTAGAAGGTCGATTCGCTGGCCACATAGCGGCCTTCATCGGCCAGCGCAGGCACGATGCGCGCAGGCGGCTGGTCCGCAAAGCGCGGCTCGTTGGCAATGCGCAGCACCTCGGCGCGCTCGGCTTGGCTG
>NZ_VJNA01000087.1 GCF_007556585.1 Tepidimonas aquatica
CTGTTCCGCCGTCTGAAAGGGTTCCGCCGCATCTTCAGCCGCTTCGACAAGCTCGACGTCATGTTCGCGGCCTTCATCCACTTCGCACTGATCGTCGAATCGTTGCGATAGTGTTAACAGGCCCTAGTGCGGACGATGCGCGCGACTTCGGCGTAGTCGTCCTGTGCAACGCCAGCGCCTTGGAAGAAAAGAACGACGTCCTTCTTGCTCCGGCACAACAGCGGAATCGTATCCACCAGCAGATTGAACACCTCGGGAGGATAGTGAAACTGCTCTGCCATCTCGTCGTTGTTCCTTCGCTCGCCTCGCGCTACCTGGCTGTCCAGTTAGTGGCGGTGGGTCAGGGATTCGAACCCTGGAAGGGG
Organism: Tepidimonas aquatica; assembly: GCF_007556585.1. Classification (GTDB taxonomy): domain Bacteria; phylum Pseudomonadota; class Gammaproteobacteria; order Burkholderiales; family Burkholderiaceae_C; genus Tepidimonas; species Tepidimonas aquatica. The sequence goes on from NZ_VJNA01000087.1 coordinate 366, forward strand.
TCACCCCCTTGCTAGTTTTCAAGACTAGTGCCTTCAACCGCTCGGCCAACCCACCATTTTCTGTGATGTGCTAGGAATCCGCTAAACGGCGCAAGTAACAGCGCCAAGGCCAATACGCTAACACATTGTTTTTGCTCTTCTTTTTACCGCTTCCGCGCCGTCTGAACGTAAGTTTTCAAGACCGGTGCAATCGACCACTCTGCCACGCTTCCTGTCTTCCGGATTGCCGGTTTTGGTCGGTGTTCACATCGCTACGCGATATGAACACCGCCCCAAGTCCCTGCGGGACTTGAGCCCCGTCAAGCGCCTGCCACCGTCTTGCGCCGACGATGACGGCAGAAACCGAAGTTTACCGGCTCTATGCCGTTTTGTGTGGAAACGCTTCGCGTCATGTCGGCATGGCTGGCGCGAACGGACTGGCCGGCAGGTGCTTGAGCTTGGACATGCGCAGGTAGGCGATGGCGATGAAGTTCTGGCTCGTCCTGAAGCCGCGCGCGGCGCGCTTGGCCTGCTGCAGCAGCCCGTTCATCGCCTCGACGAAGG
>NZ_VJNA01000088.1 GCF_007556585.1 Tepidimonas aquatica
GCACCAGGCCCTGCTGGCCGAAGACCCGGCCGCCGCCGAAGACCACGACGAATACCTTGCCGACAACATTTTTTGGGTACCAAAGGAAGCACGTTGGTCCTACCTGCGCGCCAACGCCAAGCACCCTGCCATCGGCGTGTTGATCGACGAGGCCATGCGCGCCATCGAGCACGACAACCCGTCGCTCAAGGGTGTGCTGCCGAAGGACTACGCCCGCCCCGCGCTCAACAAGGTGATGCTGGGCGAGCTGATCGACCTGCTGTCCAACATCGGCCTGGGTGACGAAGCCCAGCGTGCCCGGGACATCCTCGGCCGCGTCTACGAATACTTCCTCGGCCAGTTCGCCGGGGCCGAGGGCAAGCGCGGTGGCGAGTTCTACACCCCCCGCTGCGTGGTGCGCGTGCTGGTGGAAATGCTGGAGCCCTACAAGGGCCGCGTCTACGACCCCTGTTGCGGCTCCGGCGGCATGTTCGTGCAGAGCGAAAAGTTCGTCGAGGAGCACGGCGGACGGCTGGGCGACATCGCCATCTACGGTCAGGAGAGCAACTACACCACCTGGCGGCTGTGCAAGATGAACCTGGCGGTGCGCCGCATCGACGCCGACATCCGCTGGAACAACGAAGGCAGTTTCCACCGCGACGAATTTGCGCACCTGCGGTTCGACTACATCCTTGCCAACCCGCCGTTCAACATTTCCGACTGGGGCGGCGAGCGTCTGCGCGAGGACGTGCGCTGGACGTTCGGCGTGCCGCCCGTGGGCAACGCCAACTACGCCTGGCTGCAACACATCCATCACCACCTCGCCCCCAACGGCAC
>NZ_VJNA01000089.1 GCF_007556585.1 Tepidimonas aquatica
GGTAATCCCCCCGAAATCCAGCGCTCCGAGAAGTAGAGCTATGCGGCCATGGCCAGCCGCTGTTTTGGGGTGATGCCGCCCAAGGCCATGTTCGGGCGCTCGTGGTTGTAGCGCCACATCCATTGCGTGGCAAACTCGCGGACCTCATCAAGATCGCACCAATGGTACTGCGACAGCCACTCATAGCGCACAGTCCTGTTGAAGCGCTCCACGTAGGCGTTCTGTTGGGGCTTGCCGGGCTGGATGTGCTCGATGTGGATACCGCGGGCACTGGCCCAGTTCAGCAGCGCGGCGCTGATGTACTCCGGCCCGTTGTCGCAGCGAATGACTTGCGGCTTGCCGCGCCAGGCCATGATCTGCTGCAGCGTGCGCATCACACGATGCGAGGGCAGTGAGAGGTCCACTTCGATGCCCAGAGCCTCGCGGTTGAAGTCGTCGATCACGTTGAGCAGCCGGATGCTGCGTCCGTCTTGCAGCTGGTCGTGCATGAAGTCCATCGACCAGACTTCGTTGATGGCCTGCGGCACACTCAGCGGCTCGGGCTTGTCGCGCACCAGCCGCTTGCGCGGCTTGATGCGCAGGTTGAGCTCCAGTTGCCGGTATATCCGGTACACCCGCTTGTGGTTCCAGGCAAAGCCTTTGACGTTGCGCAGGTACAGGAAACACAGCCCCAAGCCCCAGGTGCGGTTATTGTCGGTCAGCCGCAGCAGCCACTGGGCGATCTCCTCGTCTTCGGTGTCGCGCCGGGCCTCGTAGCGGTAGCAGGCCTGGCTGATCCGAAAGGCTTGACAAGCCGCCCGGATCGACAGCCCG
>NZ_VJNA01000009.1 GCF_007556585.1 Tepidimonas aquatica
TTCTCAACCCCTCGCGCATCGCACGCGCGACCTCAGGGGCTTCGAGGTTGTCGAGGATCGGCTTGTCGTATTCGTCGACCAGCACCACGGCCTGTTGGCCGTGCGCCTCGGCGGCGCGGGTGATGAGCTCGTGGAACCGAATGTGCGGGTCGTGGCCTGCATCAGGCAGCTCGATGCCCAGCGTCCTGGCGTTGGCGCTGAGCTGATGGTGGATGTGCGCGTCGAGTTTGTCGGCTTGCTGCAGTCGCCCTTCGGCAAAGCTGAGGCGGATGACCGGGTGGCGCCGGCCCCAGTCCCAGTGGTCGGCCAGAAACAGCCGCGGTCGCTGGGCAGCCGCTGCATCCACCCCCAGCGCCACGGCGGCGGCGCCGCCTTCGAACAGCGTGCGCTGGCCGGCAAAGGCCGCAGCAATGGTGTCGATCAGCAGCGACTTGCCAAAGCGCCGCGGGCGCGACAGGAAGTAGTACTTGCCGCTGTTGGCCAGCTGCGCCACCAGCGGCGTCTTGTCGACGTAGTAGTAACCCCCGTCGCGGATGTCGCGCAGAGTCTGGATGCCGATCGGCAGCTTGCGGCGTTGGTCCATGCCGTGATGCTAGCGTGACCGCGTGTGCCGACCAAGCGCCCCCTCATCCGAGCGAACCCACCCACACCGCCAGTGCGCCCGAGCCCAACGCCAACACCAGGGCCAGCAGGCGCTGGCGTGCGTCGTCGCGGCTGCCCGGGGTGCCCGGGGGCAGCAGCTTGTCGCCGTGCAGCATCGGTGGCACCAGCCGCTTGCCGCGCAGGTGGTACACGACGATCGCCACCACGTGCAGGCCGATCAGCGCCAGCAGCGCCAGCTTGCCAGGCCCTTTGTGCCAGGCGGTCGCGGCCAGCGCCGTGCTGGTCTCGACCAAGCGCGCCAACGGGCCGGTGAAGGCGATTTCGTCGTCGGTGACCAGGCCCGTGCCGACTTGCACCGTCAGCACCGCCAGCATGGCCCACACCGACAGCGCGCCCAACGGCGAGTGGCCAACACCGTTGGCGGCCGCGCGGCCACGTAGGTAGTGGATCAACTTGCGTGGGCTGTAGGCAAAGCTGGCAAAGCGCGACCAGCGGCCGCCCACCAGGCCCCAGGCGACGCGAAACACCAGCAGCGCCAGCACCGTCAGGCCCAGGCGGGCGTGCCACACCATCCAGTTGCCCCCCAGGTTGCCGGTGATGATCAAGCCCACGACGGCCAGCACGAGCAGCCAATGGAACAAGCGGGTGGGCAGGTCCCAAATCCGGACGGGAACCAGTGCAGGGGGCGACGGGTTACGCATGGCGGTCAGATGGTCAAATTGGGGGTGCGGGGAACCGAGCACGGCGGCGTGCATCAGCATACACTGTACGGTGTACGCCACCGTACCGTCTCCAACCGTTTTGCAGGAGGTTTTTCATGAAAATGCGTTCGCTGGCCGTGGCGGCCATAGCCTTGGTGTTGAGTGCGGGTGCCCACGCGCAGTTCCAAAAACCCGAAGACGCGGTCAAATACCGTCAGGCGGCGTTCACCGTGATGGCGGCGCACTTCGGCCGCATCGGTGCGATGGTGCAGGGCAAGGCCCCGTTTGACGCCAAGGTGGCGCAGGAAAACGCGGCGCTGGTGGTCACGCTGTCCAAGCTGCCGTGGGCGGGCTTCACGCCCGACACCGAAAAGGTCAAAAGCCGCACCAAACCCGAAGCTTGGATGGAGATGGGCAAGGTGCGCGCCGGTGCGGACAAGATGATGAAGGCCGTGGCCGACCTCGATGCGGCGGCGCGCACGGGCAACCTCGACGCCATCAAAAAGACCTTTGGTGACGCCGCGGCCACCTGCAAAGCCTGCCACGACGCTTACCGCGAGTGATCCAGCGGGCGTGAGCGGCGCGCGTCAGGCCAGCAGTTGCTCCAGCAGTTGGTGCAGCGCGGCTGGCTCGGGCTCGCCCACGTAGCGTTTGACGATGCGCCCCTGCCGGTCCACGATGTAGGTGGTAGGGGTTAGCTTGATGTCGCCCCAGTCGCGCGCCAACGTGCCGTCCTTGTCGAGGGCGACCAGGAACGGCAGCTGGCGGGTGCGCGTGAAATTGGCCACCCATTCCGGCGGGTCGTAGCTCATCGCCACCGCGATGGTCTCGAAGCCGCGGGCCGCGAAGCGCTGGTGCGTTTGCACCAGCAGCGGCATCTCCTTGACGCAGGTGGCGCAGGTGGTGGCCCAAAAATTGACCAGCAGCACCTTGCCCTGCAGCTCGGCCGAGGTCAGGGTGCGGCCATCCAGCAGGTGGAAGGTCGAGGCCGGCGCGCGCTCCGCGCTGGAACACCCCCACAGGGTGCCCAGCGGGGCCAGCAACGGTGCGGCCAACAGCCAGGGGCGCAATCGGATGTTCATCGTGCCAATTATCCGGTGATGTGGGTCCAACGCAACGCGGCGCATGCTTGGTCAACCGGCATTTGCGGGTACGATGGCGCCATGACCACGAACCCCTCTGCGATGCGGTCGCTGCGCGTGTTGGTGGCCGATGACAACCCGCTCAACCTGCGCCTGGCGGCGCGCTTGCTGCGCGACATGGGGCACAGCGGCGTGCTCGTCACTGACGGCCACAAAACGTTGGAGGCGTTGCAGGCGCAAAGGTTCGACGTCGTGCTGCTGGACGTGACGATGCCAGGCATGGACGGCATCGAAGCGTTGGCCTTGCTGCGGCAGCGCGAAGCGGGCCTGCGGCACACACCGGTCATCATGGTCACCGCCTACGACATGCCGGAGGATCGGCGCCGCCTGCTCGAGGCGGGGGCTGATGGCTACGTGGCCAAGCCGCTGGATGGCCAGCGGCTGGCGGCGGAGTTGGCCCGTGTGGTGAAGTGAGCGGGCGAGGGGGCGGTCCATGGCGCGTGCAGTCCCCGTCGACCACGACGCGGTGCTGGAGCGCCTTCGCTGGGGCGGTCCCGGGTGGGTGGCGGTGCTGGCGGCGCTGCTGGTGCTGGCGCTGGGGTTGGGCGTGTCGGTCTGGCTGCAGCAGCGTGCCCGCACCGAGCTGCAAACCTACCTGGACCACGAACTTGACGGTGCGCTAGCGCGGTTGCAAGCCACGTTCGACCGTTACGGCGCGCTGCTGCTGGGGGTGCGTGGCTGGCTGCATGCCCAGCCCGAGGCCGACTGGCGCGCGGCGCGCGCGTACGTGGGGCCGCTGGGGCTGCCCGAGCGCTACCCGGCCACCAGCGGATTGGCGTTTGTGCGCCGGGTGCCATCGGGCGAGGTGGCGGATTGGCTGGCTCAGGCCCGCCGACGTGGTCTGCCGGTGGAGGTGCGCTACCGGTTGCTGCGCCCCCACGACGACCCGGCGCGCGACCGTTACCTGATCGATTGGATCGAACCGAGCGGGCAAGAACACCTGATCGGGTTGGAATTGGCCAGCGACCCACTGCGCTGGCAGGCCATGCAGCAGGCGGCGGCCACCGGTGAGCTCGTGGTGACCGCGCCGCTGTGGCTGGCCAACACCGCGCGCGACGAGTACGGGCTGTTGCTCGTGTTGCCGATGTACCGTGGCGGGTGGACGCCCGCCAGCGTCGAGCAGCGTTGGGAGGCCCTGCAAGGGTTTGCCGTGTTGGGGGTGCCGGCGCAGGCGCTGGCGCGCCAAGCCGGCTTGACCGGCGAGCGCTACGACTGGCACTGGATCGATCCCGAGGCACCGCGCGCAGCCAGCGACGCGCCACCAGGACAACCTGTGGTGCTGGATGGGCCGCGCGGCGTGGATCTGTTGGACAGTGACCGCCACGGTGGCGTTCAGCGTGGGTTGGCGGGGCAGAACGGGTTGGATGGCGCGTGGGCGGGCGCGCAGCGCAGCGTCGAGCTGGCCGGGCGGCGCTACGAGCTGGGGGTGCGCAGCACGCCGGCGCTGGAGCGGCAGTGGCAGCCGGTGGCGGCGGCGATCGTCGGCGTGGGTGCGCTGCCGGTGGCGTTGTTGGCGGGATGGTCGACGATGGCGGTGTTTCGCCTGCGCCGCGCCGAGCGCGAGCAGCTGCGTTTGCTGCAAAGCGACGTGCAGCGCCTGTCGTTGGTGGCGCGCCACACGCACAACGGCATCATCATCGCCGACCGCGCCGGGCGCGTCGAATGGGTCAACGACGCCTGCGAGCAACTGACCGGCTACACGCGCGCCGAGCTGCTGGGGCAAATTCCGGGGCGGTTGCTGCAGTGCCCCGAAACCGACCCGGCGGCGGTGGCCACGTTGCGCGCGGCGGTGCAGCACGGCCAGGGCTGTGAGGTCGACATCCTCAACCGCGCCAAGGATGAGCGACGGTATTGGGTCAACATCGAGTTGATTGCGCTGCACGATGCGGCCGGTGTGTGCACCGGCTTCATGGCGGTGGAGGTGGACGTTACCGAGCGCGTGCGCACGCAAGAGCGCCTGCAGGCTGCGCTGGCCGAAGCCCAAGGCCTGATGCGCACCGTGAGCGAGCACGCCATCGTTAGCCAAGTGGCACCCGACGGCACCATCGTCGACGTCAACGAGGCGTTTTGCGCCATCAGCGGCTACGCCCGCGACGAGCTCATTGGCGCGCCACACAACATCATCAACTCCGGCCACCACGACGCGGCGTTCTGGGACGACTTCTGGCGCACGATCCGCAGCGGCCGGGCGTGGCGAGGCGAAATCTGCAACCGCGCCAAGGACGGCCGCCTGTACTGGGTCGACAGCATCGTCGCGCCGCTGTTCGACGCGCAGGAGCACATCGAGCGCCACCTGTCGATCTGCTTCGACATCACGCCACGCAAGCAGGTGGAGGCGGCGCTGGCGGCCAGCCGCCGACGGCTGGAAAATATCGTGCGCGCCACCGGCGCAGGCACCTGGGTGTGGCAGCCTGACAGCGGTGAGATCGAGGTCGATATGCGCTGGCTGCGGCTGGTGGGGCGCCCGGAGGCTGGCCCGCTGCGGCTGGCGGAGGCGGTCTGGGTGGAGCACGTGCACCCGGACGACCTGCCCGGCGCGATGTTGGCGCTGCAGGTGTACGCCGACGGTTTGAGCGACAGCTTCGAGTACACGCTGCGTCTGCGCCACACCGACGGCCACTGGATGTGGGTGCGTGCGCGTGGCCAGGTGTTCGAGCGTGATGCCGCAGGCCGCGCGCGCGAGGTGTACGGCACCACCCTGGACATCACCGACCTCAAGGTGGCCGAGGAAGCGGCGGCGCGCGCCGAGGCCTTGTTGCGCAGCGCCATCGAGACCCTGCCCGACGGTTTTGCGCTGTACGACGAGCACGACCGACTGGTGTTTTGCAACGAGCGCTACCGGCAGATCTACGCCGTGTCGGCGCCGATGCTGGAGCCAGGGCGCACGTTCGAAGAAATCATCCGCTACGGCGCTGAACGTGGTCAATATGCCGAGGCGGTGGGGCGCGTGGACGCCTGGGTGGCCGAGCGCCTGCAGCGCCACCGCGCCGCCAACGACGACTTCGTCCAGCGGCTGGCCGACGGGCGGGTGCTGCGCATCGTCGAGCGGCGCACGCCCGAAGGCTACACGGTGGGCTTTCGCATCGACGTCACCGAGCTGGAAAACGCCCGCCGTGCCGCCGAGGACAACCGCGACTTGCTCATCAGCGCGCTGGACGCGGCGGGGGCGGCGCTGTCGGTGTTCGATGCCCAGGAGCGGCTGTTGTGGGCCAACGACCGCTTCTACCAGATGCACGCGGTGCTGACCGACATCCTGCAGCCCGGCGTGACGTTTGAGACCTTCATCCGCACCGGCGTCGAGCGGCGCAGCATCGACCTTGATGGCGCCGAACCCGAGGCGTGGCTGCAGCAGCGGCTGGCCGACTTTCGTGCCGGCACCACCGACCGTGTCGTGCACCTTCCAACCGGCCAAGCGCTGCGCATCGTCGAGCGCAACACCGCCAGCGGCCTGCACGTGGGCCTGCGCTACGACGTCACCGAGCTGGAAAACGCCCGTCGCGCGGCGGAGGACGCCAGCCGCGCCAAGAGCCAGTTCGTGGCCAACATGAGCCACGAAATCCGCACGCCGATGAACGCCGTGCTGGGCATGCTGCAATTGTTGCTGGGCACGGCGTTGGATGCGCGCCAGCGCGACTACGCCGAAAAGGCCGAGTCTGCTGCCAAGTCGCTGCTGGGCATCCTCAACGACATCTTGGACTTTTCCAAGATCGAAGCCGGCAAGCTGGAGCTGGACCCCGAGCCGTTTGCCATCGACCGCCTGTGGCGCGACTTGGCCACCATCATGGCCGCCAGCCTCAAAGGCAAGCGGCTGGAGCTGCTGTACGACCTCGACCCCGCCATCCCGCGCGTGCTGGTGGGCGACGCGATGCGGCTGCAGCAGGTGCTCATCAACCTGGCCGGCAACGCCATCAAATTCACGCCCAGCGGCAGCGTCACCGTGCAGGCGCGCCTGTTGCAGCGCCACACCGACCCCGACGGCCGCCAGCGTGTGCGGTTGCGCATCGCCGTCATCGACACCGGCATCGGCATCGCGCCGGAGGCACAAGCGCGCCTGTTCACGCCGTTTCAGCAGGCCGAGGCGGCCACCACGCGCCGCTTCGGCGGCACGGGGCTGGGCTTGGCCATCAGCCGCCGTTTGGTGCAAATGATGGGCGGCGACCTGGGCGTGCAAAGCACCCCCGGGCAGGGCAGCACGTTTGCCTTCGAAGTCGAGCTGCCGGTGGCGCGCGAGGTGCCCGCCGCGCTGGCCGCCGACGGCGTGCCGCCGGAGTTGTTGGGCCTGCGCTGCCTGGTGGTGGACGACCACCCGCAGGCGCGCGAGCTGCTGTGCGCGGCGGTGCACCAGCTTGGCTGGACCTGCGACGCCGTGGCCGACGCCGAGGCTGCGCAGCAGCGTGTACGCAGCGCCGCGGTGCCGTACGACGTGGTCTTCGTCGATTGGGCCATGCCCGGCATGGATGGCTTGGCGCTGGCGCAAACGCTGCGCGGCGACCCGGCGCTGGCCGCGCGCGTGGCGGTGGTGATGGTCACCGCCAGCGGGCGCGAGGTGCTGGCCGACGTGCCGCCCGAGCGGTAGGCGGCGCTGGACGGTTTTGTGGTCAAGCCCGTCACCGCCTCGATGCTGCTGGGGGCGGTGCGCCAAGCGCACGCCAGCGCCCACGGCACGCCGGCGCCGGCGCCCGTGGCGGGTGCGCGGCGGCTGGCCGGCATGCGCGTGCTGCTGGTGGAGGACAACGTCATCAACCAGCAAGTGGCGCGCGAGCTGCTGCAACGCGAAGGCGCCGAGGTCACCGTGGCCGAGCACGGCCAGGCGGCGCTGGACCAGCTCATGGCCCATCCCCAGGCGTGGGACGTGGTGCTGATGGACATGCAAATGCCGGTGATGGACGGCCTGCAGGCCACGCAGGCCATCCGCACCCAGCTGGGCTTGACCGCGCTGCCCATCGTCGCGATGACCGCCAACGCCATGGCCAGCGACCGCGAAGCGTGCCTGGCGGCGGGTATGAACGACCATGTGGGCAAACCGTTTGCCATCGACCAGTTGGTGCGCGTGCTGTTGCATTGGGCGCCGCACGCCGTGCGGGGCGACACTGATGCCCCCGCAGCGCCAACGCCGCAGGCCCCCGCCGTCGACGCGCAGGCGTTGGCTGAGCCGTGGCCGGACGCTGACCGGGTCGATGTGCCCGGCGCCTTGCAGCGGCTGGGCGGTGACCCGCTGCTGTACCAGCGCATCGTGCGTGGCTTTGTGCAGGGCCTGCCGCACACGCAGGCGCAGCTCGATGCCAAGCTTGGCCAAGCGCCCGATGCCGCGCTGGCGGCGCTGCTGCACACGCTCAAAGGCACCGCGGCCACCGTCGGTGCCACGCGGCTGGCCGCGCGTGCCGCCGAGGCCGAGCGGGCCGTCAAACAGGCGTTGGCCGACGGCGCCCCACAGGCGCAGGCCGTGCCGCCGTGGTGGCCGCCGCTGGCCGAGGAGCTGCAGGCCAGCGCACAGGCCTTGCAACGGGTGCTGGCGCAGCTGGTGGCGCGTGGCCTGGCGCCGCCCGAGCCGACTGCAGCGGCGGCCACCGAGCAGGCCCAGGCGGCCGACCCGGCGCGCTGGCGCGAGACGCTGCAGCGCCTGGTGACGCTGCTGGCCGCCAGCGACATGGAGGCGCTGGAGCTGCACGACAGCCTGATGGCCGACGCCGCCGTGGCGGGCGACCCGCGCTGGGCGCCGCTGCACCAGGCGATGGAAGCGATGGACTTCGAGGCCGCGCGCGCTGCCGCGCAGGCGCTGCTGGACGGCGTGGGGCAAGGCGATGGTGGCACCTGAACACACCCCGCCGTCGGCGTGGCCGGCGCGCAAGCCGCGCCTGCTGCTGGTGGACGACCAGCCGGTGCAGCTGCAGGTGCTGTACCGCACGCTGGCGGGCGAGTACCAACTGTTCATGGCCACCGGCGGCGAGCAGGCGCTCAAGGTCGCCAGCGAGCAGCTGCCCGACCTGATCCTGCTCGACGTCGTGATGGACGGCCTCGACGGCTTCGAGGTGCTGGCGCGCCTGCGCCAGCAGCGCGACACGGCCGACATCCCGGTGATTTTCGTCACCGCGCGCGGCGGCGAGGATATCGAGACGCGCTGCCTGGAAGCCGGCGCGGTGGACTTCATCCCCAAGCCCATCAACCCCAGCGTCGTGCGCGCGCGGGTGCGCACCCATCTGACGCTGAAGTTCCAGACGGACCTGTTGCGCACACTGGCCTACGTCGATGGACTGACCGGCGTGGCCAACCGGCGCCAGCTCGACCAGCGGCTGGCCATCGAGTGGGCGCGCGCGCAGCGCCACGGCTCGGCGCTGAGCCTGATCCTGGTCGACGTCGACCACTTCAAGGCCTACAACGACCTCTACGGGCACCAAGCTGGCGACGATGCGCTGCGCCTTGTGGCCGCATGCCTGCGCGAGCACGTGCGCCGCAGCACCGATTTGGTGGCGCGCTACGGTGGCGAGGAGTTTGCCTGCCTGTTGCCCGACACCGACGCCGACGACGCGCGCGCGCTGGCCGAGGCGCTGCTGGCCGAGGTGCGGGCGCTGGGCATTCCCCACCGGCAAGGGGCCGTCGGTGGCGTGCTGACCGCCAGCATGGGCGTGGCCACACGCCGCGGCCCGGCGCACCCCGGGTGGCAACCGGCGTTGCTGCTGGGCTTGGCCGACGCCCAGTTGTACGAGGCCAAGCGCCTGGGCCGTGCACGGGTGTGCGCCGCCGTGCTGGGCCAGGAGGGCGGCTGACGCGCCTCAGCGCCGCGCGCGCAGCCGCTGGCGCGCCTGCTGCAAACGCTGCTCCAGGTACGGTCCGTAAAAGTCGGCCAGGCCCATGCCTTCCAGACGTTCGGCCAGCTCGCGGCCACGTTCGTCGACGAACAACAGCGTGGGCGCCACGCTGACGCGCCACGCCCGCGCCAGCGCGTAGCCGGTGGTCGGCTGGCCGTCGAAGCCCTGCAGCGCCGTGCTGCGGTCCAGCATATCCACCTGCACCGCATGCACCTCGCCGCGGCGCAGCATCGGCAGCAGGTGGTGGCGCCGCACGATGTCGCAAAACGCGCAGCCGCGCAGCGTCACCATCACCACCAGCGGTTCGCCCTGCGCGCGCGCGGCGGCCGCCGCCTGCGGCAGCGAAGCAGGGGTCGGCAGGGCATCGGCGCCCAGTGCGGTGGCGGTGGGGGTGGCGGTGCTCATGCGGCGACCTCGGCTACGATGGTGGTATGCGATTGTGCGACGAATCGAAGATCCGTGCGGCCCGGGGGGGCGCGGTGTTGCTGGGCGCCGTGCTGGTGTCGTGCAGCGCCGCGCTGGACTGGCGCACCGCGCCACTGAGCGCGCCGGTGCAGGCGCTGCTGCCGTGCAAGCCCGAACAGGGCGAGCGCGCCGTGCCGTTGCTGGGGCCCGGGCAGCCGCCGGTGCCGTTGCGGGTGCTGAGCTGCACGGCGGACGGGCGCACCTGGGTGCTGGCCGAAGCGCGCCTGCCGCACGAGGCGGCCGCCACCCAGGCGATGACCCACTGGCTGCGCGCCAGTTGGGCCACGCTGGGGGTGGCGCCCGAGGGTGACGCGCTGCCGCCGGGTTGGCTCGAGCAGCCCTGCCAGGCGCGCGGCGCTGCGCAGCAGCGCTGTGTGCGCGGGCACGGGCAGGCGCCGGACGGCCGCGCGGTGCTGGCGCAACTGCACTACAGCGCGCGCGGCGGCTGGCTGCTGCAGGCGGCCGTCTACGGCGGGGCGCAGCCGCTGCCGCAGGCGCAGGCCGAGGCGTTTTGGGGCGCCGTCGCGTGGCGCGCCGCTGGCCCATAATCACAGACCGTGAACGTTATTCTCGTCATCGCCCACGCGCCGCTGGCCTCGGCCCTGCGCCAGTGCGTGTTGCACGTTTTCCCGGAGGCGCAGCGCGTGGTCGATGCGCTGGACGTGCCCCCGGACCAGCCGCCCGAGGTCACGCTGGCGCAGGCGCGCGCGCTGATCGCGTTGCACGGCGCCGACGACACGCTGGTGCTGACCGACCTTGTGGGCGCGACCCCCGGCAACGTCGCCGCCCAGTTGGGCGACGGCGCGCACACCCGCGTGGTGGCCGGCGTCAACCTGCCGATGCTGCTGCGCGCCGTCACCTACCGCCACGAACCGATCGACGCGCTGGTGGTGCGCGCCACCAACGGCGGCACGCAGGGGGTGATGCCGCTGGTGCCGCCCAGCCCGCCCCCGCCCGCCCCGTAACGCACCCGCCCTGCGTCCATCCACAAGCTCCACGCGGTTCACCATGCTCAAGCAAAGCGCCACCATCTGCAACAAGCTCGGTCTGCACGCGCGCGCCGCGGCCAAACTGACCAAACTGGCGGCCAGCTACCCGTGCGAAGTGTGGATGAGCCGCGCCGGCCGGCGCATCAACGCCAAAAGCATCATGGGGGTGATGATGCTGGCTGCTGGGCTGGGCAGCACGGTCGAGATCGAAACCGACGGACCGCAGGAAGACGAGGCGATGCAGGCCATCCTGGCGCTGATCGCCGACCGATTCGGAGAAGGGGAATGACCACCTTCACGCTGCACGGGCAGGCGGTGTCACGCGGCGTGGCCATCGGCCGCGCGGTGCTGGCGGCGGCCAGCCGGGTGGACGTGGCGCACTACTTCATCGCGCCCGAGCAGGTTTCTGATGAGATGGCGCGCTTGCGCCGCGCGCGCGACACCGTCATCGACGACCTGCAGCGGCTTCGTCACGGCCTGGCGCACGACGGGGTGGGCGCCCACGCCGAGCTGGCGGCGCTGCTGGAGGTGCACCTGATGCTGCTGCAAGACGAGCAGCTGCAAGAGGGCGTCAAGCACTGGGTGAGCGAGCGCCACTACAACGCCGAGTGGGCGCTGACCGCGCAGCTGGAGGTGGTGGCGCGCCAGTTCGACGAGATGGAAGACCCCTACCTGCGCGAGCGCCGGGCCGACCTGGAGCAGGTGGTGGAGCGCATGCTGCGCGTGCTGCAAGGCGCACCGTCGCCGCTGGCGCACGCCCCCACCCCCAGCGCCGAGGGCGAGGCGTTGGTGCTGGTGGCGCACGACCTCTCGCCGGCGGACATGCTGCACTTCAAGCACGGCGTGTTTGCTGGTTTCGTCACCGACGTCGGTGGCCGCACCAGCCACACGGCGATCGTGGCGCGCAGCCTGGAAATCCCCGCGGTGGTGGGCGTGCGCAACGCCAGCCAGTGGGTGCAGCAAGACGACCTGGTCATCATCGACGGTGACGCGGGCGTGCTGATCGTCAACCCCACGCCGATGATGCTGGCCGAGTACGGCTACAAGCAGCGCCAAGGCGAGGTGGAGCGCGAAAAGCTCACCCGCATCAAGAACACCCCCGCGGTGACGCTGGACGGGCAGCGCATCGAGCTGCTGGCCAACATCGAGCTGCCGGAGGACACGCTGCCGGCACTGGCCGTCGGCACGGTGGGCGTGGGCCTGTTTCGCACCGAATTTCTGTTCATGGGGCGCGGCGGCCACCTGCCCGACGAGGAGGAACAGTACGACGCCTACCGCCGCGCGGTGGAGGGCATGCACGGGCTGCCGGTGACGATCCGCACCGTCGACGTCGGCGCCGACAAGCCGCTGGACCACCACCGGCGTGACGAGCACCTGAACCCGGCGCTGGGGCTGCGCGCGATCCGCTGGAGCCTGGCCGAGCCAGCCATGTTCCTGACGCAGCTGCGCGCCATCCTGCGCGCGGCGGCCCACGGGCGCGTCAACATCCTTATCCCGATGGTGGCGCACCTGCGTGAAATCCGCCAGGTGCACACGATGCTGGCCAAGGCGCGCGAGCAGCTCGACCACCGGGGCGCCGTCTATGGCCCGGTGCGCCTGGGGGTCATGATCGAGGTGCCCGCCGCCGCGCTGGCGGTGCGCATGTTCCTGCCGCACGTGGACTTCGTGTCGATCGGCACCAACGACCTGATCCAGTACGCGCTGGCCATCGACCGTGTCGACGAGTCGGTGGCGCACCTGTACGACCCGCTGCATCCGGCGGTGCTGCGCATGGTGGCCGACACCATCGCCGCCGCGCGCGAGGCGGGCAAGCCGGTCAGCGTCTGTGGCGAAATGGCTGGTGATGTGACGCTGACGCGGCTGCTGCTGGGGCTGGGGTTGCGCAGCTTTTCGATGCACCCGACACAGATCCTGCCGGTCAAGCAGCAGGTGCTGCGCAGCGACACACGCAAGCTGCAGGCGTGGGCGCAACAGGTGGTGGCCAGCGACGAGCCGGCGGCGCTGCTGGTGGGCTGAAGCGGCCCGCAACGCTGTTACACTCATTTTCATCACTTCATACCGGCGTGGCGGGTGGTGGTGGGCGGCGTCGCCGCACGCCCGGCCCAGCGCCGGGCTGTCCCATCAGGAGACCTTGGCATGGCCGAGTCCGCCAGCCCTGCGGCGCCGGTTGCACCCACCCCGCCCCCCGTGGGCCAGCCCGACCCGTTGCTGGCGTGTTTGCTCGTCGTGGCGCGCGCCCACGGGCGCACCAACAGCGCGGAGGGCGTGACCGCAGGGTTGCCGATGGTCGATGGCCGCCTGACGCCGTACGACCCACATCTGTACTTCCACGGCGAGGAGTCCACGCTGTCGGCGCGGTTGTATACGCACGGCTGGGACGTGTACGCCCCCAACGACGTGCTGCTGTACCACGACTACACGCACGACCGCGGGCGCCCCAAGCACTGGCAGGACAACCGCGACTGGACGCGGCTCAACGCCCTGTCTTTCGCGCGGGTGCGCCACCTGCTGGCGGGCCAAGCGCCCACCGACCCGGCCGCGCTGGCGCAGATCGACCGCTACGGGCTGGGCACGGACCGGCCGCTGGCCGACTTCGAGGTGTTGGCGGGGGTGGACTTCACGTCGCGCACGATGCGGCCGCGTCTTTGTGAGGCATGACGTAAACACGAACGAACGTTCGTATTTTCCCTAACCCCCGCTTGTGCCCGGGGTGGCCTGCGCCATAATGGGGCGATTGTCAGCTTGACGTCAGAGGAGGTCTCATGAGCAGTGCCAGCAGCGAAACCCGTCCCGTGACCGCTGCCGACAAACCCTGGCTGCAGCAGTACCCCGAAGGGGTGCCGGCCACCATCGACGCTAGCCAGTACCCGTCGCTGGTGGCGTTGATGGAGGACAGCTTTGCCAAGTACGCGGCGCGGCCGGCGTACAGCTTTTTGGGCAAGGCCTGGACCTACGCGCAGGTGGACGAGCTGTCGCGTGCGCTGGCGGCGTACCTGCAGGGGTTGGGGCTGGCCCGCGGCGAGCGCGTGGCGGTGATGATGCCCAACTGTATCCAGTACCCGGTGGCGGTGGCGGCCATCCTGCGCGCGGGTTATGTGCTGGTCAACGTCAACCCGCTGTACACCGCGCGCGAGCTGGAGCACCAGCTCAATGACAGCGGCGCCAAGGCCATCGTCATCATCGAAAACTTTGCCCACACGCTGCAGCAGTGCCTGGCGCACACGCCGGTGCAGCACGTGGTGCTGGCGTCGATGGGCGACCTGCTGGGGGTCAAGGGCCTCATCGTCAACGCCGTGGTGCGGCACGTCAAAAAGCTGGTGCCGCCGTTTGAGCTGCCGCAGGCGGTGCGCTTCAACGCAGCGCTGGCGCGCGGGCGCAAGGGCACCTACCGCCGCCCGGAGGTGGGCCCCAACGACGTGGCGGTGCTGCAGTACACTGGCGGCACCACCGGCGTCAGCAAAGGCGCGGTGCTGCTGCACCGCAACCTGATCGCCAACGTGCTGCAATCCGAGGCGTGGGAGGCGCCGGCGCGCAAGACCATCCCGCCCGGCGAGCAGCCCACCGCCGTGTGCGCGCTGCCGTTGTACCACATCTTTGCCTTCACGGTGAACATGATGCTGGGCATGCGTACCGGTGGCAAGACGATCCTGATCCCCAACCCGCGCGACATCCCGGCGGTGCTCAAGGAGCTGCGCCAGCACACGTTCCACAGCTTTCCGGCCGTCAACACGCTGTTCAACGCGCTGCTGAACCACCCGGAGTTCGACACCGTCAACTGGCGCAACCTGCGCGTGTCGCTGGGCGGTGGCATGGCGGTGCAGGCGGCGGTGGCCAAGCGTTGGCTGGAGCGCACCGGCTGCCCGATCTGCGAGGGCTACGGCCTGAGCGAAACCAGCCCCTCGGTGTGCTGCAACCCGGTCACGGCCAAGGCGTTTTCCGGCACCATCGGGGTGCCGATCCCCAGCACCGAGATGAAGTGCATCGACGACGAGGGCAACGAGGTGCCGGTGGGCACGCCGGGCGAGATCGCCATCCGCGGGCCGCAGGTCATGGCCGGCTACTGGCAGCGCCCGGACGAGACGGCGCGCGTGATGACGGCCGATGGTTTTTTCCGCACCGGCGACATCGGGGTGATGGACGAGCGCGGCTACTTCAGAATCGTCGACCGCAAAAAAGACATGATCCTGGTGTCGGGCTTCAACGTCTACCCCAACGAGGTGGAGGACGTGGTGGCGCAGATGGAGGGCGTGCTGGAGTGCGCGGCGGTGGGCATCCCGGACGAGTACTCGGGCGAGGCGGTCAAGCTGGTCGTCGTGCGCAAAGACCCCAATCTGACCGAGGAGCACATCCGCGAGTACTGCGCGGCCAACCTGACCGGCTACAAGCGGCCCAAGGTGATCGAGTTCCGCACCGAGCTACCCAAGACGCCCGTGGGCAAGATTTTGCGGCGAGAATTGCGGGACAAACCCGCGTCCTGACCCTTGATCGAGCCCCTTTGCAGCCATGGCCCGCATTGCCGTCATCAGCGCCGTCCACGAAGAGCTGGCCGAAATCCTGGCCCTGATGCCCGATGAGCGCGTGCAGCGCGTCGCCGGGCGGGAGTTTTGGCTTGGGCACCTGCAGGGGCACGAGGTGGTGGCGGTGCTCAGCGGCATCGGCAAGGTGGCTGGCGCCACGACGGCGGCGATCCTGCACGAGCGTTTCGCGCCGCAGTACGTGCTGTTCACCGGTGTGGCCGGCGGCTTGGCGCCGGGGGTGGCGGTGGGCGATGTGGTGGTGGGCACGCACTGCCTGCAGCACGACCTGAGCGCGGCACCGCTGTTTCCGCGCTGGGAGGTGCCTGGCACCGGCACGAGCCGCTTTGCCGCCGACGCGGTGCTGGTGCAGGTGCTCACCGAAGCTGCGCGCGACGCCGTCACCTGGCTGCCCAAGCTGGTCAGCGCCGAGACGTTGCGCGCGCTGGGGCTGCACCGGCCCACGGTGCACCGCGGGCTGATCGTCAGTGGCGACCGCTTCATCACCAGCGCGGCCGAGTCGCAGGCCCTGCGCGAGGCGCTGCCCGAGGCCCTGGCGGTGGACATGGAAAGCGCCGCCGTGGCCCAGGTCTGCTGGGACTACGGCACGCCGTTTGCCGCGGTGCGCACGTTGTCCGACCGCGCCGACGACGAGGCGCACGTGGACTTTCAGGCCTTCATGCGCGACGTGGCGCGCCACTACAGTGCGCGCATCGTACGCAAGGCGCTCAATCTGCTCTGAACCGGGGTGTACGGTGTGGCGTGGGCTTGCTAAGCTTGCGCCGATGCGAGCGACCACGACGATCGCCACCAAGCTGGTGTACGCCGGCTTGTGGTTGCTGCTGGCCGTGACCGCTTCGATCGGGGTCACGCTGTGGGTGACGTGGCAGCTCGAAGGCGGGGCAGCCGCCGTCAACGAGGCCGGTCGCCTGCGCATGCAGGTCTGGCGCCTGGATGCGGCGCGCACGCTGTCCGTGCCGGCCGAGCGCCGCGAGGCGCTGGTGCAGGAGCTGGTGGGCAGCCTGGAGCGTTTGCGTGCGGGGGATCCAAAGCGCCCGCTCTTCGTCCCCTGGACGCCACTGATTCGGGAGCGCTTCGATGCCGTCGAGGCCACCTGGAACCGGCAGCGTCATTTGTGGGATCCGCAAGCGCCGCCTGATCCCACCAACGCCGGCGTCGCGTTTGCCATCGCCGAAATGCTCGTTGCGCAGGTGGACGAACTGGTGCTGGCCATCGAGTCGGAGTTGTCCCGGTTGACCCGCATCCTGAATCTGCTGCAGTTCGCCATGATCGCCTTTGCCGTGGCCGGTGCCGTGTTCATGTTGTATACAGGGCAGCGCTATGTGATGCAGCCG
This sequence comes from Tepidimonas aquatica, assembly GCF_007556585.1. GTDB lineage: Bacteria > Pseudomonadota > Gammaproteobacteria > Burkholderiales > Burkholderiaceae_C > Tepidimonas > Tepidimonas aquatica. Next base: position 16,576 of record NZ_VJNA01000009.1, read on the forward strand.
CTGACCCGGCTGGCACGGGCCATGACGGACCTGCAGCGCGGCATCTTCGCCACGCGCGTCGCAGCGTCCAGCGGGGACGAGTTTGGCCAGCTGGCCAGCGGCTTTAACCAGATGGCGGCGACATTGCAGGACCTGTATGGCCAGCTCGAGGCCAAAGTGGCCGAAAAGACGCGGGATCTGGAGGCCAAGCGGGCCAATCTGCAGGCCTTATATGACATGAGCCTGTTCCTGAGCGACACGGATTCGCTGCAGACGCTCTCCGACGGATTTGTGCAGCGGCTGCGCCAACGCGTCGGCGCGGATGCCGTGATTCTGCGCTGGGCCGATCCCGCGTTGCACGGGTATATGCTCCTGGCCGAGCATCAGATGCCGCGCGAGATCGTCGCGGCCGAGCAGGTGCTGCCCTGTGGCCAGTGCGAGTGTGGCCGTGCGCACCTGGAGCAACGCACCCGTGTGATCCCGATCGAGCGCGGCGACGCCTCGGATGCCGTGCACTGCGCCAGCCTGGGGTTTCGCACCATGGTCAGCGTGCCGGTGCGCCTGCAGCACCGCGTGCTGGGCGAGATCAATTTGTTCTACCGGCACGCGCTCGCCCTGCACGAGGGCGAGCGCGAACTGCTCGATGCCCTGGCGGGACAATTGGCCAATGCCGTCGAGGGGCTGCGCGTGCATGCGCTCGAGCGTGAGGCGGCCGTGGCGCAGGAGCGCAACTTTCTGGCACGGGAGCTGCACGACTCGATCGCCCAGTCGCTGGCGTTCCTGAAGATCCAGGTTCAACTGCTGCAGGGCGCTTTGCGACGTGGAGATTCCGCAGCGGCAGAGGGCCATGTGGCCGAGTTGCAAACCGGGCTGGAGGAAAGCCTGGTCGATGTGCGCGAGCTGCTGATGCACTTTCGCACCCGCACGCACGACGGCGACATCGTGACTGCCCTGCACGAGACCGTGACCAAGTTTCGGCACCAAACCGGCCTGACCGCGCATGTAGAGGTGCATGGCGGAGCCGTGGACCTGCCGCCCGATGTGCAATTGCAGGTGCTGCATGTGGTGCAAGAGGCGCTGTCCAACGTGCGCAAGCACGCCCGAGCCCATTCGGTCGTCGTGCATGTGCATAAGGGGGCGCCGTGGCGCTTCGTCGTGCGCGATGACGGTGTGGGGTTCGACCCCGTGCATCACACACAGGAAACCCACATCGGACTGCGTATCATGCAAGAGCGCGCTGCCGCCATCGGCGCCCGGCTCACGGTGCATTCGGCGCCGGGACAGGGAACCGCGGTGGAGCTGAGCGTGCCGGTGGATGCTGCAGTGCAGGAGCGGTCCCCGACCCCGGTCGACCCGCAACCCCCCCGCGCGCCCGATACCGTCCCTTGCGTTCCATGAGACCGATCCGTTTGTTGCTGGTGGATGACCACCCCCTGTTCCGCCGGGGGTTGCGTGCGCTGCTCGGCCAGGCACCGCACCTGCAAGTCTGCGGCGAGGCGGGGGACGTGGGCGAGGCCTTGCGCCACTTGCGCGAGGCCGACGCCGACGTCATTCTGCTCGACAACCATTTGCCCGGTGTGCGCGGGGTCGAGGCCATCGGGACTTTGCGCGAGGCGGCGCCGAGTGCCAGCATTCTCATGCTCACGGTCAGCGAGGAAGCCGAGGATCTGGCCGCCGCGCTGCGAGCCGGGGCGGACGGCTATCTACTCAAGACCACCGAGCTCGACCAGCTCTGCGACGCCGTGGAGCGTGTCGTGGCGGGCGACTCCGTCATCAGCCCGCCGATGCTCAACAAGCTGGTGACGCTGATGCGCCAACCCGAGCCCGCGATGGCGGAGCCGTCGTGCCGCGATGGCGCACGGGCCGTGGCGTCGGTGGAGCCTGTCGCGGGGGATACACCATCAGCGCCACCCGCGCCCGCCCCCGCACCGCCGTCCGCGCTGGAGGCTCTTTCCGAGCGCGAGCGTGAGATCCTTGCGCTGATCGCCCGCGGGCAGAGCAACAAGATGATCGCGCGCGCGCTCGACATTGCCGAGACCACGGTCAAAATCCATGTGCAGCACATTCTGCGCAAGCTGCACGTGACCTCGCGCGTGCAGGCCGCGGTGGTGGCCGTCAACCACGGGTTGGGTTGAACCCGGCAGGATGGGGACTGCCCGCCCGTTACGGTGGCGTCCAGGTGGGCAGTGCGTACGCGACGATGCCGTAATGCCGGCCGTAGCGGCCCAGCACGGTGTCCAGAACGCTGCGCGCCGTGGCTTCGTCGCACAGCACCTCGAAGCGCACATTGTTGGACAACAGCAGCCGATCGTCGCGCAGGCCACGGTTGCCGCGCCCGCGCACTTCGCTGACCGTGTAGCCTTTTGCGCCGGCCGCCAGGATGTCGTCGCACAGGACGGATTCCAGCTCCGCCTCGGCGATCACGACCACGACGACGCCGTAGTGCGGCGAGGGAACGCAGCCCGCAGTGTTCATGCCATCGTCCGGTAGAAGGTTTGGGTCATGGCCAAGTACAACGGCACGCCTGCCACCACGTTGAACGGAAAAGTCACCCCTAGCGACGCCCCCATCGACAGCGCCGGGTTGGCTTCCGGGATGGCGATGCGCATGGCGGCCGGCGCGGCGATGTACGAGGCACTGGCGTACAGCACCGCGAGCAGGTGGGTGTTGCCTATCGGAAGGCCCAGCAGCCAGCCCACCAGCACGCCCCCCGCGGCGGATACGATGGGCATCAGGATACCAAAGCCGACCAGAAAAAGGCCCACCCGTCGCAGGTCGGCCAGGCGGGCCGCCGTCGTCACGCCCATGCCCAACAGAAACAGTGCCAGAAAACCCTTGAACAACCCCTCGAAGAACGGCACCAGGGCCGCGCCCCCGTCACGGCCCCAGACCCAGCCGATCACCAGTGCCCCCAGCAACAGCACGATCGCCTTGCCGGTCAGTACCTCATGGGCCAGGCGCCGCCAGGCGGCATCGGCCTTCAGGCCCTTGGCCAGCAACACCCCGACGATCAGGGCCGGGAACTCCAAAAACACCAGGAACACCGACATGTAGCCGTCATAGCCCAAGCCCTGGCGGCCCAGGTACGACGCACCGACCGCAAACGTGACGACCGACACCGAGCCGTAGTGCGCCGAGATCGAGGCCGCGTCGGCATGGGGCAGCCGACCCAGGCGCAGCAACACCTGGTAGGCCACCATGGGGGTGACGGCGCTCGCGGCGACGATGACCAGCGTGGGCACGATCAATGCGCCTACGTCGCTGCTGGCCAACTCGAAGCCGCCCTTGAGGCCGATGGCGATCAGCAGGTAGATCGTGAGCGTGTCGTACAACCCGCCGGAGAGCTTCAGGTCCGAGCGCAGCAAGCCCGCGATCAGGCCCAGCACGAAGAAACCCACCACCGGGTCCACGATCGCCATGGTTTAGGCACTCCGGGCGTCGGGGTTGTGCTTCAGGACGTCATGCCGACGCACCTCGGTCAGGTACATCCAGATCAGGGAAACCCAGACCACGCCGTACATCAGCATGAAGGCACTGGAGCGGATGCCCGTCACATCGAGCAGCGCGCCGAACAGGATCGGCAGAATGAAGCCGCCCATGCCGCCGGCCAGCCCGACGATGCCGGAGATGGTGCCGATGTTCTTGGGATACTCATCCGAGATGTACTTGAACACGCTGGCCTTGCCAAATGCCCAGGCGATGCCCAGCACGAACATCAGCGCGGTGAAGGTGTAGACGTCGAGCCCTATGTGGAAGGTCTTCGGACCCTCCACCGTCTGGATGGTGAAATCGGTCTGCGGGTAGCTGAGCAGGAACAGACAGATCCAGCTCACCCACATGACCCACCACGTCACGGTGTGGGCACCGTACTTGTCGGACAGCCAGCCGCCGATGGCACGCAGCACGCCGCCCGGCAGCGAGAAGCACGCCGCCAACAGCGCGGCGACGCGGATGTCCAGTCCGTATTCACCGACGTAGTACTGCACCATCCACAGCGACAGCGCCACGTAGCCACCGAACACGATGCTGTAGTACTGACAGTACTTGAGCACGGTCGGGTCTTTCAGGGCCTTGAGCTGATCGACGAAGCGTGTGTGGCTCGGGACCAGGTGGGATGCATCGTGGTGGCTGAACAGCCAGAAGAGGATGACCGTACCCAGCATGACGGCGGCGTACACCTGCGGCACCATGGTCCAACCGAAGGCCACCACCAGGGCTGGGGCGACGAATTTGTTGACCGCCGCACCGGAGTTGCCGGCACCGAAGATACCCATGGCCATGCCTTGGCGCTGCTTGGGGAACCAGCGCGCGACGTAAGGGGTGCCCACCGAGAACGACCCGCCCGCGAGACCGACGAACAGGCCAATCACCAGAAAGTGCCAGAACTCGGTCGCGTAAGCCATGAGCCAGATGGCCGGCACCGTTACCGCCATCAACAGGGTGAAGACGATGCGCCCCCCGTATTTGTCGGTCCAGATGCCCAGCGGCACCCGCACCAGCGAGCCAGTGAGCACCGGCGTTGCGGTGAGCAGCCCGAACTGGGTGGCGTTGAGTCCGAGCTCTTTTTTCAGCGGAATCCCGATGACGCCAAACATCATCCAGACCATGAAGCACACCGTAAAGGCCAGCGTGCTGACGACGAGCACCGACCAGGCCTGGCGGCTGTGGGGGGTGGGGGAGGGGGTCATGACAAGCGTCCTCCATACCGTGTAGGGATGGCAGGCACTGTAGGCAGCCGATGGCGGGCTGCCTATCCACCGGACGGGGAGGCGCGGACGGTCATCCGGAGGACGGGTCTGGCCATCGCCATCCTCCGAACGGAGGATGCGCACCCGATGGGCATCGCCCATCGGAAGCGGGGGAGGGTGCCGATCGGTGGATAGGCAGGGCTGGCCGACGCAGGCACAGTGCGTGCTGTCCTGATACGACCCGAGAAGGAATTTCCATGACCACGACGACCGGTCCCACCACCCAGGATGGCACTTGGCTGGAGCGCTGGGAGCCCGAGAACGATGCGTTCTGGCGCAACGGCGCCTCCGGCCTGGCTTGGCGCACACTGACCGTCACCACTCTGTGTTTGACCATGGCCTTCATGGCGTGGTTTCTGGTGTCGGCGCTGGTGGTGCGCCTGCCGCAGATCGGCTTTCAGTTCTCCTCCACCCAGTTGTTCTGGCTGGCGGCCATGCCGGGCCTGGCCGGGGGCACCTTGCGCCTGGTGCACATGTTTTTGACGCCGATGGTGGGCACGCGCCACGTGGTGAGCCTGTCCACGCTCTCGCTGCTGATCCCGCTGGTGGGCTGGTTCTACGCCGTGCAAAACCCGACCACGCCGTACTGGGTGTTGATGTCGCTGGCGTTTCTGGCCGGGCTGGGCGGGGGCAACTTCTCCAGTTTCATGCCCTCGACCAGTCTGTTTTTCCCCAAACGGCTGCAAGGTACGGCCCTGGCCATCCAGGCGGGCATCGGCAACTTCGGGGTGTCGATCGTGCAGTTTCTGACACCGTGGGTGATCAGCTTCCCGCTGCTGGGGGGCGCGGCCTGGATGGGGGGAAGCCAGACGCTGGTCAAGGGAGGGGTGACCAGCCAGGTCTGGTTGCAGAACGCGCCCGCCGTCATGATCCCCGTGGTCGCCGTCTTCGGTATCACGGCGTGGCTGCTGCTCAAGTCGGTGCCGGTCAAGGCCAACTTCGCCGAGCAATTCGACATCTTCCGCTCCCGCCATACCTGGTCGATGACGTCGCTCTACATCATGACGTTCGGCTGTTTTTCGGGGCTGTCGGCGACGTTCCCCCTGCTCATCAAGCAGATCTATGGCCAGTTTCCCGGGGCGCCCGATCCGCTCGCCTGGGCGTTCTGGGGGCCGCTGGTGGGTTCGGCCTCACGCGTGGTGGCCGGGCCGCTGTCCGACAAGTTGGGCGGGGCGCGGGTGACGCACTGGGCGGGTCTGGGCATGCTGGGCGCGGCCCTGTGGGTGACCACCTTGACGCAGCCGACGGGGCTGGAGAGCTTCCCGATGTTCGTTGCCGGCATGTTGACCCTGTTCTTCTTTGCCGGGGTGGGCAATGCGTCGACCTTCAAGCAAATGCCGATGCTGTTTGCGCCTCGCCAGGCTGGTGGCGTGATCGGCTTCACCGCCGCCGTGGCGGCCTATGGGCCCTTCTTGTTCGGAATGCTGTTCGCTTGGGCCTTTGCCACCTACAAAGCCGCCACACCGGTGTTTTGGGGGCTGGCGGCCTTCTTTGCCTTCAACGTCGCGCTCAACTGGTGGATGTATGCCCGCCGTGGCGCCGCCAACCCCTGCTGAGCCCAGGATAACCAGGAGCACACCGATGAGTCACTTTCTCGACCGCCTGACGCATTTTGCGCTGCCGACCCAGTCCTTCGCCGATGGGCATGGCGTGACCACCGCCGAGGATCGCACCTGGGAGGCCGCCTATCGCGACCGCTGGGCGCACGACAAGATCGTCCGCAGCACGCATGGGGTGAACTGCACCGGGTCGTGCTCGTGGAAGATCTATGTCAAAGGGGGCATCGTGACGTGGGAGACGCAGCAGACCGACTACCCCCGAACCCGGCCAGATCTGCCCAACCACGAGCCTCGCGGCTGTGCGCGTGGGGCCAGCTACAGCTGGTACCTGTACAGCGCCAACCGGGTCAAGTACCCCATGGTGCGCGGCGCGCTGCTCAAACACTGGCGCGCGGCGCTCACCGTGGCCAAAAGCCCCGTCGATGCCTGGGCCAGCGTGGTGCAGAACCCCGATGCCCGCCGCGAGTGGCAGAGCCAGCGCGGCTTGGGCGGCTTCGTGCGCAGCACCTGGGAGGAGGTCAACCAGCTCATCGCCGCGGCCAATGTCTACACCATCCAGCGCTACGGCCCGGACCGGGTGGTGGGTTTCTCGCCCATTCCGGCGATGTCGATGATCAGTTATGCCGCGGGTACGCGCTATCTGTCGCTCATCGGTGGCGTGTGCATGAGCTTTTACGACTGGTACTGCGACCTGCCGCCTGCCAGCCCGATGATCTGGGGCGAGCAGACCGACGTGCCCGAGAGCGCCGACTGGTACAACTCGACATTCCTGATCGCCTGGGGATCCAACGTGCCGCAGACGCGCACGCCGGACGCCCACTTCTTCACCGAGGTGCGCTACAAGGGCGCCAAGACGGTGGCGATCACGCCCGACTACGCCGAGATCTCCAAGCTTTGCGATTTGTGGCTGCATCCCAAGCAAGGCACGGACGCGGCGCTGGCGATGGCGATGGGCCACGTCATCCTGCGCGAATTCCACGTCGAGCGGCGCAGCACCTATTTCGACGACTATGTGCGCCGCTACACCGACCTGCCGCTGCTGGTGCTGCTGGAAGAGCACAGCCTGCCCGACGGACGCCGGGCCTTGGTGCCGGCGCGTTATTTGCGCGCCAGCGACTTCAACGGCAAGCTCGGCCAGGACAACAACCCCGAGTGGAAGACGGTCGCCTTCGACGAGGCGGACAAGGTCGTGCTGCCCAACGGATCGGTCGGCTTCCGGTGGGGGCCGGAGGGGCGCAGCGATCTGGGCAAGTGGAACCTGGAGAACAAGGAGGCCCTCCACGGCCGCGAGGTGCGCCTCAAGCTCAGCGTGATGGAGGGCCAGGGGGCGCAATACGACGTGGGGCAGGTGGCATTCCCGTACTTCGGCGGGGTGCACAACCCGCACTTTGCCGCCAATCCGCAGGACGGCGATGTGCTGCTGCGCACGGTGCCCTTGCGTCGCATCAAGCTCGGCAAGGCGGGCGAGGAGCGCCACGCCCTCGTCGCCACCGTGTTCGACCTGACGGCGGCGCATTACGGCGTGCCGCGCGGCCTGCCGGGCGACACGGGCGCCGCCTCGTACGACGACGACGCCCCCTACACCCCGGCGTGGCAGGAACGCATCACGGGTGTGCCGCGCGAGCAGGCCATTGCCGTGGCACGCCAGTTCGCCGACAACGCGGACAAAACGCACGGCAAGTCGATGGTGATCATCGGTGCGGCCATGAACCACTGGTACCACAGTGACATGAACTACCGCGGCATCATCAACATGCTGATGCTGTGCGGCTGCATCGGGCAAAGCGGGGGTGGCTGGGCGCATTATGTGGGGCAGGAGAAGCTGCGCCCGCAGTCGGGCTGGACGCCGCTGGCCTTCGCGCTGGACTGGGTGCGGCCACCGCGCCACCAGAACAGCACCAGCTTCTTTTATGTGCACACCGATCAGTGGCGCTACGAGCGCCTGGGGGTGGACGAGATTCTGTCGCCGCTGGCGGATCGCGAGCAGTGGAAGGGTTCGTTCATCGACTACAACGTGCGCTCGGCCCGCATGGGCTGGCTGCCTGCCAATCCGCAGCTGCAGACCAATCCGCTGCAGGTGGCCCGCGATGCGGCCGCTCAGGGAATGGATCCCAAGGACTACGTGGCGCAGGGGCTGCGCACCGGCAAGCTGCGCATGGCCTGGGAGGACCCGGATCACCCGGACAACTGGCCGCGCAACCTGTTCGTCTGGCGCTCCAACCTACTCGGCTCCAGTGGAAAGGGGCACGAGTACTTCTTGAAGCATCTGCTGGGCACCACGCATGGTGTGCAAGGGGGCGAGCTGTCGGATCCCGCTGCACGCCCGCGGGAGGTCGTCTGGCGTGACCAGGCCCCGGAGGGCAAGCTGGATCTGTTGGTGACGCTGGACTTTCGCATGAGTACGACTTGTCTGTACTCGGACATCGTGCTGCCGACGGCGAGCTGGTACGAGAAGAACGACCTCAACACCAGCGATATGCACCCCTTCATCCATCCGTTGTCGGCGGCGGTCGATCCCGTTTGGGAGAGCCGCAGCGACTGGGAGATCTTCAAGGGATTTGCCAAGGCATTCAGCGAGGCTTCCCAGGGACACCTGGGGGTGGAGAAGGAGGTCGTTTTGCTGCCCCTGCTGCACGACACACCGGCGGAGCTGGCGCAGCCTTTCGATGTGCGCGACTGGAAGCGTGGCGAATGCGAGCTGGTGCCGGGCAAGACGGCCCCCCAGATCCAAGTCGTCGAGCGCGATTACCCCAACACCTACGCGCGCTTCACGGCCTTGGGCCCGCTGATGGACAAACTGGGCAACGGCGGCAAAGGCATGGCGTGGCCGACGCAGGAGGAGGTGCGCCAGCTTGCCGAACTCAACGGTGCCGTACAGGCCGACGGCCCGACCCAGGGCCGCCCGCGCATCGACACCGATATCGACGCTTGCGAGGTGGTGCTGCAACTGGCGCCCGAAACCAACGGCCATGTGGCGGTGAAGGCGTGGGAGGCGCTGTCCAGGGTGACCGGGCGCGACCACACCCACCTGGCGCTGCATCGGGAGGACGAGAAGATTCGGTTCCGCGACATCCAGGCGCAACCGCGCAAGATCATCAGCTCGCCGATCTGGTCTGGACTGGAGAGCGAGAAGGTCTCGTACAACGCCGGCTACACCAATGTGCATGAGCTGATCCCATGGCGCACCCTCTCCGGTCGCCAGCAGTTCTACCTCGACCACCCCTGGATGACGGCGTTTGGCGAAAACTTCAGCAGCTACCGTCCGCCGGTGGACATGAAGGCGGTAGACGAGCTGATGGCGCGCAAATCCAACGGCCATCCGGAGATCTTGCTCAACTTCATCACGCCGCACCAAAAGTGGGGCATTCACAGCACCTACAGCGACAACCTGTTGATGCTCACCCTCAACCGCGGCGGGCCGGTCATCTGGTTGTCCGAGGACGATGCCCGCCGTGCGGGCATTGCCGACAACGATTGGGTGGAGCTGTTCAACGTCAACGGGGCCATCGCCGCGCGCGCCGTCGTCAGTCAGCGCGTCATGCCGGGCATGGTGATGATGTACCACGCGCAGGAAAAGATCATCAACACCCCGGGCTCCGAGATCACCGGCACCCGCGGTGGCATCCACAACTCGGTCACGCGCGTGGTGCTCAAGCCCACACACATGATCGGCGGCTACGCCCAGTTCAGCTACGGCTTCAACTACTACGGAACGATCGGCACCAACCGCGACGAGTTCGTCATCGTGCGCAAGATGCGCCGCATCGACTGGCTCGACGGTGAGCGTCGCGACGCCGTGCAGGCCTGAAGCGCCATTCCCGCGCAACGAACCCAGGAGAGAACCACCATGAAAGTGCGCGCCCAGATCGCAATGGTGCTCAACCTCGACAAGTGCATTGGCTGCCACACCTGTTCGGTGACGTGCAAGAACGTGTGGACCAACCGTCCCGGGATGGAATATGCCTGGTTCAACAACGTCGAGAACAAGCCCGGCATCGGTTATCCCAAGGAATGGGAGAACCAGGACCGCTGGAACGGGGGCTGGAAGCGCCGTTCCGATGGCGCACTCGTGCCGCGCCAGGGCGGCAAATGGTCGCTGTTGATGAAGATCTTCAGCAACCCCAACCTGCCGCAGATCGACGACTACTACGAGCCGTTCACCTTCGACTACGAGCATCTGCACCATGCACCGTCGTCGAAGGCGGCACCCACCGCGCGCCCGCGCAGCCTGATCACCGGCCAGCGCATGGACAAGATCGAGTGGGGGCCGAACTGGGAGGAAATCCTCGGTGGCGAGTTTGCCAAACGCAGCAAGGACGCCAATCTGAGCGGTTTCGATCAGGTGCAGAAGGACATGCTCGGCCAATTCGAGAACACGTTCCTGATGTACCTGCCGCGGCTGTGCGAGCACTGCCTCAACCCGGCTTGCGTGGCGTCGTGTCCCTCCGGCTCGATCTACAAGCGCGAGGAGGACGGCATCGTTCTGATCGATCAGGACAAGTGTCGCGGCTGGCGGATGTGCGTCTCGGGCTGTCCGTACAAAAAGATCTACTACAACTGGCAAAGCGGCAAGGCCGAGAAATGCGTCTTTTGTTATCCCCGCATCGAGGCCGGGGAGCCCACCGTGTGTTCGGAGACGTGCGTCGGCCGCATCCGCTACCTGGGGGTGATGCTGTACGACGCCGACAGCATCGCCGAGGCCGCCAGCGTCGAGAACGAGCGCGATCTGTACCGGGCGCAGCTTGACATCTTTCTGGACCCGAACGACCCGAAGGTGATCGCGCAGGCGCGGGCCGATGGTGTGCCCGAGGCGTGGCTGGAGGCGGCGCGCCGCAGCCCGGTCTACAAGATGGCGATCGATTGGAAGGTCGCCCTGCCCCTGCACCCCGAGTACCGCACACTGCCGATGGTGTGGTACGTGCCGCCGCTGTCACCGATCTCGGCCGCGGCCAATGCCGGGCATATCGGGGCCCATGGCGAGCTGCCGGACGTCGAGCAGCTGCGCATCCCCGTACAGTACCTGGCCAATTTGCTGACGGCGGGCGATACACGTCCCGTGGTGCTGGCGCTGCGGCGCATGCTGGCCATGCGGGCTTACCAGCGGGCCAAGCACGTCGAGGGGGTGGAAAACCGCCTCGTGCTGACCGAGGCGGATCTGACCCCCGTCCAGGTGGAGGAGATGTACCGCATCATGGCCATCGCCAACTACGAGGACCGCTTCGTCATCCCCACCACCCACCGCGAATACGCCGAGGACGCCTTCGACCTGAGAGGCAGCTGTGGCTTTTCGTTTGGCAACGGCTGCTCCGAGGGGCAGACCGAGACCAGTCTGTTCGGTGGTCAGCGCAAACGCACCATCCCCATCAAGGTCGAGGCCTGAGCCCGCCCCCCACGGAGTGAGACGACCATGAAAACCCCACGACTGACCTATACCCTGCGTGCGCTGGCCTTCTTGTTGCGCTATCCCGATCAGGAGACCCGTGCTCTTGCGCCCCAAGCCGTGCAAGCCCTCGCCGCAGAGGGCGTCGTGCCCACCGAGCGGTTGCGGCGCCTGCGGGCCTGGGTGGACGCATGGCTGCACAGGGACGGCTACGAAGTCGAGGCGGAGTACGTCGAGACTTTCGATCGCGGGCGCAGCACGTCGCTGCATCTGTTCGAGCATGTGCATGGCGACTCGCGCGAGCGGGGGCCGGCCATGATCGATCTGTTGCAGACCTACGAGGCGGCCGGTCTGCGCCTGCACAGCCACGAGTTGCCGGACCATTTGCCCGTGTTGCTGGAGTTTGCCTCGACGCAGCCAGCCGACGTCGCCCGTGGCCTGGTCGGCGAGGTGGCGCACATCGTCAATGCCCTGATCGGCGCTCTGCAACGCCGGCGCAGCGCCTATGCGGACGTGTTGATCGCGGTGCTGGAAGCGTGTGGCCAGCGGGTCGAGCCCGCCGAGCCGGATGATGAGCCGGCGTTGGATGCGAGTTGGTCCGAACCCCAGGCTTTTGGCGGTTGTCCCAGCTCGGCCGCGTCGGGCAGCGAGCGGCCGATTCGATTCGTTCGCCGTCGATCCGAGGCGACGGCGTCCGTCGTGTGATGTCTTTCAGCGGAGCAGGCCATGAACGCGCTCAATGCCTTTTTCTTCAGCGTCTATCCCTACATCTGTCTGACCGTTTTTCTGCTTGGCAGTCTGCTGCGCTTCGATCGCGACCAGTACACCTGGAAGAGCGATTCCTCGCAGTTGCTGCGCGCCGGGCAATTGCGCTGGGGCAGCAACCTCTTCCATGCCGGCATCTTGTTCCTGTTCTTCGGGCACACGGTGGGCATGCTGACTCCGCACTTCGTCTACGAGCCGTTCATGAGCGCGGGCACGAAGCAGGTGCTGGCCATGGTGTCGGGTGGGCTCTTTGGGGTGTTGGGGTTCGTGGGGGTATCGCTGCTGCTGCACCGTCGGTTGACCGATCCCCGTATCCGCGCCACCTCGCGCACCAGCGACATCGTGTTGTTGTGGTTGTTGTGGGCGCAGTTTGCCCTCGGTCTGGCAACCATCCCCTTCTCGGCCCAGCATCTGGACGGCAGCGTGATGTTGATGCTGGACGAGTGGGCGCAGCGCATCGTGACTTTCCGTTCCGGCACGGCCGAGCTGGTGGCCGACGTCGGATGGGTATTCAAGGTCCACATGGTTCTGGGCATGACGATCTTTCTGATCTTCCCGTTCACGCGGTTGGTGCATGTGTGGAGCGGGTTCGCCTCAGTGGCGTACCTGTGGCGCCCGTACCAGATCGTGCGCAGCCGGCGGCTGGGCACCCACGGAGGGCGGTGACATGCAGGCGCGCCTGATCTCCTCCTCCCCGTCAACCGGGGCCGAAGCCGGGCCCGGCGGGGCCAGCATCAATGGCGTCGCCCTGCACGGGCCGCACGAGACCCTGACGCCGGAAGAACTGCGCGAGCGTGCCTGGGGCGAGTTGCTGCGGCAGCGCGCCGTCGCTGCCGGACTGCTGCCGGCACGCCTGGTTGCCGTTGCTCCGGAGCTCGAGGCACAGGAGCACGCCGCCATCGACGCCCTGCTCGCGCGCGAGCTGCAGACGCCAGAGCCCGACGAGGCGGCCTGCCGCCGCCATTACGAGGCCAACCGTCGCCGCTTCGTCGAGGGACAGGCGTTGCATGTGCGGCACATCCTGTTTGCGGTCACCCCTCGGGTGGATGTGCATGCGCTCACCCGCCGCGCCGAGCAGGCGCTGCTCGAGCTCTTGCGTCCCGATGCGCCGCCCGGGCGTTTCGAGCAGATGGCGGCCGAACTGTCCAATTGCCCCAGCGGCGCGCAGGGGGGCGATCTGGGCTGGATCGGGCCGGCCGACTGTGCTCCCGAACTGGCCAATGAACTGTTCTATCAGCAGGACTCCTCTCTGGCCCTGGGGGTGCATCCGCGTCTGGTGCGCACCCGCTTTGGCTTGCACATCGTGCGTGTCATGGGGCGCCGGCCAGGCAAGCGCATTCCTTTCGAGGAGGCGCGCCCGCGCATCGAACGCGACCTGTCACTGCGCGCCCGTGCGGTGGCGCTGCGACACTATCTGCACCGGCTGGCCGCGGACGCCCGTGTCTGTGGGGTCGATCTGGGTGCTTCTGACGGGCCGCTGCTGCAGTGAACAGGGGTGCTGGATGAATTCCCACCTCACCCCCAACCCGATGCCCGACGTGGTGCCGCAGACCGGCCCGATCGGGATGCCACCACAGAGCCGCCGCTGGCTGGCCGACAGTGGCCTGAGGCCGCTGAACTTGGGCGGCCGCACCTTGCTGCCCGTTGTGCAGGGGGGCATGGGCGTGGGGGTGTCGGCTGGAGGCTTGGCCGGCACCGTCGCTGCGGCCGGCGCCGTGGGAACCATTTCCTCCGTCGACCTGCGCCGACTGCATCCGGACCTCATGGCGCAAACCAGCCACCTGGACCACAAGGCCCCGGACGTGCGCGCCCGCATCGATGCCGCCAATCTGGAGGCATTGGACCGCGAGATCCGCCGCGCCCGTCGCCTGGCCGCAGGGCATGGCGTGATCGCGGTCAACGTGATGCGCGCCTTGTCGGCCTACGCGGACTACGTCCGGCAGGCCCTGGCCAGCGGGGCCGATGCGATCGTGGTGGGGGCAGGGCTGCCGCTGGACCTGCCCGAGCTGGCGCAGGACCACCCGCGGGTGGCGCTGATTCCCATTCTGTCCGATGCACGTGGGGTGCAGGTGGTGGTGCGGCGCTGGATGAAACGCGGGCGTCTGCCCGACGCCATCGTCCTGGAGCATCCCCGACTGGCCGGCGGACATCTCGGGGCGGCCCGGGTGGCCGATCTGACCGATCGGCGTTTCGATTTCGACGTCGCGATACCAGAGGTGTTGGCATTCCTGGCGCGCGAAGGCATCGAGCGAGACATACCGATCATCGCTGCGGGTGGCATCTCCACCCACGACGATGTCCGGCGCCTGCAAGGACTGGGGGCGGCAGCCGTCCAACTCGGCACCGCCTTTGCGGTCACGGCCGAATCCGATGCGGCCGAAGCGTTCAAGCGGGTGTTGGTGAGCGCTCGACCCGAGGACGTGGTGGAGTTCACCAGCGTCGCCGGCCTGCCGGCCCGTGCCGTGCGGACACCGTGGCTGGAAAAATACCTGCGCCTGGAGCCGCGGATGCAGGCCATGGCCCACCCCAAACGCCGCTGCAACATGGGTTTTGACTGCTTGGCGCGGTGTGGGTTGCGCGATGGCGTACCCGAGATGGGGCAGTTCTGCATCGACCAGCAGCTGGGCCATGCGTTACAGGGTGACGTGGCGCGCGGACTGTTTTTTCGCGGGGCCGGGCGGCTGCCGTTTGGGGAGGCGATTCGCCCCGTGCGCGATCTGTTGCGCTGGCTGCTCGGCCAGCCAGTGGCGGATGCGGCGGCTGGCTGAGGAGGCACCGTGCCCGCCCGCATCTCCCCGTTTCCACCGGCCGCACCGCACGATGACCGTTGGCATTGGCGCACGCTGTGGCAGGCACCGCACCGACTGGGGTTTGCGGCGGCGATGGCAGTCTTGCTCGTTGCGTCGCTGTGGTGGGGTTGGATGCTGCTGTTGCGCGTGTGGCCATTGGGGTTGCCATCGTTGCGGCTCGCTCCCATTCTGGTGCACGGGGTGGTGATGACGCTGGGTTTCATCCCGCTGTTCGTGGCTGGTTTCCAATTTACCGCCGGGCCCAAATGGCTGGCGGTGGCTGCGCCACCCGCGCAGGCACTGCTGCCGCCGGTGGTGCTGCAGCTGGCTGGCTGGCTGGCATGGTTGTTTGGTGGGCACTGGGGCATGGGGTGGGCCGTGCCTGGGCTGGCACTGGCCGCGACCGGGCAGGCGTGGGTGGCGGCGCGCTTCACGGTTTTGCTGCGATGCAGCCGGGTGGAGGACCGCTGGCATGCCGCCATCATTGCGGTGGCTGCGTGGATGGGGGTGGTCCATCTGGTCGCGTTGGCACTCGCCCTGATGGGCGAAGCGATTCCTCTGGCCCTGGTGGTGGTGCGCTCGGCGGTCTGGCTGTACGTGATCCCCGTGTTCGTCGCGGCGTTGCATCGATTGGTTCCGTTTTTTACCTCCAGCGCCTTGCCGATGGTCGAGGTCTGGCGTCCATGGTGGGTGCTGATCGTGCTGTTGGCGGCCGCGGTGGCGGAGGCGACTTTCGAGTGGGGCGGCTGGCTGCAGGGGCAGGGGCCCTCGCGGGGGTGGATGCTCAGCCGCGGTCTGTTCGAACTGGTGGTGGGCAGCATCGTGTTGTGGCTGGCCCTCGTGTGGGGGCTGGTCCAGGCGTTGAGCATTCGGTTGCTCGCCATGCTGCATCTGGGGGTGCTGTGGCTGGGGCTGGCTTATTGCCTGTTGGGCGCCGCCCAGTTGCTGGGCCTGCGGCAGGGGGTGCCATTGCTCGGCCTGGGGGCTTGGCATGCGCTGACGATGGGCTTTGTGGGGTCGATCCTGTACGCCATGGTCACGCGCGTCTCCTGTGGCCACGGGGGGCGCAAGCTGTTGGCCGATGACGCGACTTGGTGGGGCTTCTGGGCGCTGCAGCTGGCGGTCGTGCTGCGTGTCGGCAGTGCCGCGTGGCCCAACGAATCCTTGGGCCTGCTGTTGGCGATGCTGGTGTGGTTGGGCGCGCTCGGGCCATGGGGCGTGCGACTGCTGTCGTGGTATGGCCGGCCGCGACCCGATGGCCGTCCGGGCTGACACCCCGATGGATGAACAGGATGGGGTGAACCATGAGGCCTTCGACACTCGAGTACGTGGATGCGCGCGGCTTGCCGATGTGGGTTCGGCCGGTTCAGGGCATCTTGGGCCGGCTGCGCCTGCGTGCCAAGCTGATGTTGAAGGGGGCGATGCTTGTCCTGTCGTTGATGGCCGCGCTGGGCTTGCGGGTTCAACAACGCTGGCGGGAATGGAACGCTGCCGTGATTGCGAAGCGGGGGACCGATGTGGCGCGCACCATCGGCGACGCCATCCTCGCCAAACGGACCCATCTAGGCTTGACGCACTGGCTGTTGGGGGGCGCCTCGGTGGCGTCAGAGCGCGATGTGGGGGCTGATCGTCACGGCGGGGGCGACCACCGTGCTGGTGTTCGCAGTGATTTTGCTTCGGTGCGGCGCTCGTGGCCTCGGCGCGCCACAGCGTGTCCGAGGCGCACCGCGCGACCAGTGCTACTGCCCAGGGCGATCTGACCGTCACCGCCGAGGTACATGGGCGGGACGAGGTGGCCGATTTGCTGATGCACATCCACCCCATGCAGGAGCGCTTACACCATGTGCTGGCGCGCATGCACGATGCGCAGGTCCACGAGGCCATCGAGCAGCTCAACGATGTGACACAAAGCAACGCCGCGCTGGTCGAAGAAAACACGGCGGCGGTCAAAACGCTGGACGACCAGGTTCAGGCGTTGCGTCAGCAGATCAACCGCTTCAAACTCCGGCATGTCCGGACTTGAGAGATTCCGAGGAGGAATATGGACAACGCACCACTCGTGGCGCCCGCTGTGGGCCTCTGTGTGGAGGGCGCCGATTGGGCGCTGGAGTGGATCACCCGACGCCAGACCGTTCTGCCCAAGCGATTGGTGGCTCCGGGGCCAAGCCGCGCCGAGATCGAGCGGTTGCTGACCGCGGCGGCCGCCGCGCCTGACCATGGACAGCTGCTGCCTTGGCGGTTCATCGACGTGCCGGTCGCTGCCCGCGAGGCACTGGGGGACGTGTTCGCCCAGGCCTTGCGGGAGCGCGACCCGGCGGCGACCACCGAGCAGCAGGCTCAGGCCCGCGAGAAAGCGCGCCGTGCTCCGCTGTTGTGGTTGCTGGTTGTCGATGCCCGCCCGCGTACCGAGGACGTGCCTGTGCGCGAGCGGCTCATCAGTGCGGGTTGCGCCGTGCAAAACATCATGTTGATGGCCATGGCGATGGGCTACGGGTCGGCGCTGACCAGCGGCAAGGCGCTGGATTCGGCCGTGTTGCGGCAGGCATTTGCGCTGTCCGATGCCGATATGCCGGTGTGCTTCCTGAGCATCGGCACGGTGTGCCAGGCGCGCGCTCCGCGTGCCCGTCCGGCGCCGGCGCAGCTGTTTTCGGTCTGGACACCGAGCTTACCTATCGGGGGGGTGTCATGACCAGTCCGGTTTGGGTCGGGGGCGGGAAGGAGCCACAAGCAGACCACGAGCATCCGTTCGAGTGGTTGCGGGCCTGCCACGACCGGGTCGAGCGCACGCTCGATTTGCTGCAGCGGTTGGTGGCTCATGTGGATGGCCACGGCGCCGACACTTCCTCAGCGCAGGCCGCTGCCCAGGTCCAGCGCTACTTCGATCGGGCGGCCCCGTTGCATCACGAGGATGAGGAGCTGCACGTCTTTCCGCGCGTGCGCGCGATGTGCGACGCACGCTTAGACGCTCTGGTGCAGCGCCTGCAGGCGGATCATGCTGCCATGGCAGATGATTGGGCACAGTTGCGCCCGGTCTTGTTGCGCTTGCAGGCAGCCGTGGGCGACGCGGGCTGGCGCTGGTCCAGCGATGATCGGGAATGCCTGACGCGCTTCGTGCGGCGCTACGAGTGCCACATTGCCACCGAGGAGGGCGAGGTCTTCGTGGCAGCCGAACATGCCATGACCGCCGCCGATCGGGCGGTCATGTCCGAGGACATGATGGTTCGCCGGGCAATCGGTGCTCCCCCCGCGAGGGCGATGGCACTCAAGCCGTCGCGGGTGCCACGTTGATCATGTGATCGGCCAGCTGTTGCAGCGCCTCGCCGAGCGCGTGGCGCAGGCCCTCGTCGGCCACCTCCTCGGCCAGCGCCAGGCGCATGCACAGCATCCACTGGTCGCGCTCGCGCGGGCCGATGGCGTACGGCAGGTGGCGCATGCGCAGGCGCGGGTGGCCGTGCTTTTGCACATACAGCGGCGGGCCGCCCAGCCAGCCGGAGAGGAACTCGAACAGGCTCTGGCGCGCGCCGTCCAGGCTGTCGGGGTGCAGCTTGCGAACCGCGTAGGCCTCCGGCAGCTCGTCCATCAGGTCGTAGAAGCGGTCGACCAGGCGCCGCACGGCGGCCTCGCCGCCGAGCGCGGCGTAGGGGGTGGTGGGGGCGTGGTTCATGGTGAAGTCCTCCACGGGAAGGGGCCGGTCGGGGAGCGTCCGGGCCGGGTCAGGCGACGCGCTGCACACCCGCTTCGGGCGCGGGGCCGAACAGACGCGGCGTCAGCCGCACGTACCACGCGGCCGCCTGCACCTGCACCACGTAGGCCAGCGCGATCAGCAGCGCGGCTTCGGCACCGGCGGCGCCGAACACCCCCATCGCGATGGCCAGGGCGATGGACAGGTTGCGCATGACGGTGCCATAGACCAGCGCGATGCCGTCGCCGCGGGCGAACAGCCCGCGCGCCAGCGCCGTGCTGAGCGCAAAGTTGACGCCGTAGAGCACGAGCAGCGGCACCAGCAGCGCCGGCAGTTGCGCCGGGTGGGCCACGATGTCGCTGGATTTGAGCGCCAGCGACACCGCGACGATGCCGAGCACCCCCAGCGTGGACAGCGGCGCGAAGCGCGGCGCGAGCCGCTGCTTGAACGCCGCCTCGCCATGCCGCGCCACCAGCCAGCGGCGCGTGGCGGTGCCAAGTGCCAGCGGCAGCAGCACGATCAGCGCGATCTGCGCAAAAACCTGCAGCAGCGGCACCGGCACCACCGCGCCGAGCAGCGCGCGCAGGTACAGCGGAGCCAGCAGCGAGCCGGCCAGCAAGCCGATCACCGTCATGCGCACGGCGGCCGGCACGTTGCCCTTGGCCATGCCGGTCCACGAGATGGTCATGCCCGAGGTCGGCAGCAGCGCGGTCAGCAGCAGCGCTAGGCGTAGCATCGGCTGCTCGGGGAAGAACAGCAGGCCCAGCGCGTAGCCGATGGCCGGCAGCAGCACGAAGTTGACCGCCAGCGTCACGCCCTGCAGCCGCAGCCCGCCGGGCCGCAGCAGCTCGCGCAGATCGACGCCGACCATCATCGGATAGACCATCAGAAAGGTCAGCGGCAGGATCAGCGCGCGCAGCGCCGGCTCCGGCAGCCAGGGCCCCAGCAGCAGGCCGAGCGCCATCGCGCCGGGAATGCTCCAGACCAGGTTTTTCTGCAACCACTGCAGCGGCGTCCACATGGGCGGCCTCCGGTGCGGGTCAGGCGTTGCGCAGCGCCAGCGCCCACGCCTGCATGGCGTCGTTGGCGGGCTTCATCGGCGCGTCCATGAAGCTGATGACGAAGTGCGAGCCGGTGTCGGCGATGCCGATCGAGCGCGGACGCACCGCCAGCACCTGCGGGTTGGGCAGCGCGTGGCCGAAGCAGAACAGCACGTTGACGGCGGCCTGGATGTCGGGGGCCACCTCGCCGCCGATGGCGCGCGTGTGCGCCAGGTGGTCGAAGGTGCCGAGGTAGGTCACGCGCGGCGTGCGCTCGATGCATTGGCGGAAGTAAGCCGCGATCTCCTCCGCGCTGCGGTAGGTCGTCTCGCGCTTGTCGAGGTCGAGCACGGTGATGGGGTATTTCTCTTGAAAGTGCAGCGATTTCATGGTGGATGCCAGGTGAACCGATGGAGAGGCGGCGGGCGCCGGATGCGGCGTCCGCGTGCCAAGCGCCGTGTTTCTGCACAAGCCGTGCCAGCCGTCTTCGCTCGGGGCACCGCCCTGTCGGCCGGCGCTGTGGCCTCCAAAAGCCCTCGCGCGCCGTGACCGACGCGGTTTTGACTGACAATCATGGCAGACATCCACTCGCCACCATGGACGCGCTGCCCGAACTCGCCGCCTTTCTGGAAAGCCTGCCGGAGCCGCACATCCTGTTCGACCGGGACTACCGCATCCTGGCGGCCAACAGCGCCTACCGGCTGGCGTTCAGCCCGAACGACGAGGTGGTCGGGCGGCGCTGTTACGAGGTGTCGCACCACTTCGACCGGCCGTGCGACCAGGCCGGCGAGTCGTGCCCGCTGGCGCAGTCGCTGCGCTCCGGCGGGCGCGAGCGGGTGCTGCACCTGCACCACACGCCCAAGGGCGAGGAGTACGTCAACATCGAGCTGACGCCGCTGCCGGATGCGCAGGGTCGGCTGCACGGCTTCGTCGAGAAGGTGGCCACGCTGCCCAGTGTGCGCCCGCGCGGCGACGAGGGGGCGGCGCTGGTGGGCCGCTCGCCGGCGTTCCAGCGCATGCTGGCGCGCGTGGCGCGCGTGGCCTCGGCGAAGGCCAGCGTGCTGCTGCTGGGCGAATCCGGCACCGGCAAGGAGCTGGTGGCGCGCGCCATCCACGAAGGCAGCCCGCGCGCCTCGCGCCCGCTGGTGGTGGTGGACTGCTCCAGCCTGCCGGAGACGCTGTTCGAGTCCGAGGTGTTCGGCCACGAGAAAGGCGCCTTCACCGGCGCGACGCACACCAAGATCGGCCTGGTGGAGGCGGCCAATGGCGGCACCCTGTTCCTTGACGAGGTCGGCGACATCCCGCCGCCGATGCAGGTCAAGCTGCTGCGGCTGCTGGAGTCCGGCACCTACCGGCGCGTCGGCAGCACCGAGCTGCGCCTGACGCTGCACCCGCAGGCGCTGCAGCGCCTGATGGCGCACCCGTTTCCGGGCAACGTGGGCGAGCTGCGCAACGTGCTGGAGCACGCCGCGCTGTGGTGCGACGGCGACGAGATCCTGCCGGAGCACGTGGAGGAGGCGCTGGCCGCCGGCCGGCGGGCCGCCCCGGCGAGCGCGGCGGCGACGGTGGCGCCGCCGGCCGGGTCTGATGGCCTGGAGGCGGAGGCGCCGGACGAAGCCCCGCTGCCGACGGCCCGCCGCGAGCGCGAGCGTGAGACACTGCGCCGCGCGCTGCAGGCGCACCACGGCAGCCGCGCGGCGCTGGCGGCGCGCCTGGGCATCAGCGAGCGCACGCTCTACCGCAAGCTCAAGGCCCACGGGCTGCTCGGTGAGGCGCCCGGGCCCGCCGCGGCGGCGTCGCCTTAGCGCCGCCGCGCCGCCGGCAGGTCGGCGTAGTAGGCCGCCAGCGCCTCGATCTCGGCGCGGCTGAGCCGCTCGGCGAAGAAGCGCATGCCCTTGGCGACGTCGTTGTGGCGCTCGCCCCCGTGGTAGTGCAGCATCGTGCGCACGAAATAGACCGGGTTCTGGCCGCCCAGCGCCGGTGCCTCTAGCTTGCCGCCCTGGCCGCCGACGCCGTGGCAGCTCGCGCACGGCGTGATCAGGCGCTGCGGGTCGCCCTTGCGCACCAGCTGCTCGGCCTGGGCGCGCGTGACGCTGCTCGCGGGCCGCGGCGTGCCGTCGTCGCGCGGCAGCGGCAGGCTGGCGTAGTAGGCCGCCACGTCGGCGATCTGCTGCGGCGTCATCATCTGCGCCACGTCGCGCATCAGGCGCGCGCCTTCGGTTTCCAGCCGCCGGCCCTGCTGGTAGTCCAACAGCATCTTGGCGGTGTAGCTGGCCTTCTGGCCGGCCAGGTGGGCCCAGTTCAGCGTCGGCGCCACGCCAACCTCGCCGTGGCAGGAGGCGCAGAACATCTGGCGGTGCACCTGCTCGCCCCGCTTGGCGTCACCCGGCGGCAGCGCGGCCAGCGCCTGGCGCAGGCTGGCGCTGGTCCAGGCGGAGGTGGGGGCGGCCTCGTGCGCGGCGGGGGCGGCGCCTGCGGCGGCGCCGATGCCCGGCAGCGCAGCCGCCAGCAGGGAAGGGATCGTGCGTCGCATCGTGCGCTCCTTTCGCATCAGGCAAAGCAGTCCTGGGTGAAGGTGCGCAGCCACGCCTGCTGGTAGCGCGCGCCGAGTCGGATCTGCACCGGTGAGGCGTCCAGCGGGAGGTAGCGCTCCTTGCCGTTGACGCGGCCGATCTTGCCGTCGGGCAGGATGCGGAACACGTCGGCGACGAACAGGCCGTAATCCTTGCCGGCCAGCGCGTAGCAGGTGTTTTCCCACAGCGGCTCGGGCGCCTTGCGGCCGGCCAGCTCCTCGACGATGGCGCGCGCCACCACCTTGGCCTGCGTGTTGGCGGAAAAACCGCTCTTCGGCATCGCATCGGCGATGCTGGCATCGCCGATGACATGCACGTGGGGCACCAGCGTCGAGGCGAACGTGCGCCGTTCGATTGGGCAAAAGCCGCTGCCGTCGGTCAGGCCGAAGGTGCGCGCGATCGCCCCGGCGCGCATCGGCGGGATGATGTTGATGACGTCGGCCTGGATCGTCTCGCCCTCGGTTTCCAGCCGCATGCGCCTGGCGTCGAGCTTCAGCGGCCGGCCGCCGTCCTTGCCGCGGATCCAACTGATCATGCTCGGCTTGCTGTGGGTCTTCAACTCCACCTTGTCGGCCATCTTCTTGGCGTAGTCTTCGGGCAGGTTGAAGCCGTAGAGGCGGTTCCAGCCGAGCATCATCGTTTCGTCGGTGACGAAGGCATCCTTCGGGTCGGCGATGATGACCTTGGCGGTGGGGTTGCGCTGCAGCAGCCATTCGGTGACCAGCGCCGCGCGCTCGTAAGGCCCTGGCGGGCAGCGGTAGGGGTTCGGCGGGGCGGCCAGCACGAACACGCCGCCCGGGCGCATGGCCTTGAGCTGCTGCGCCAGCAGCGCGGTCTGCTCGCCCGGGATCCAGCCCGACGGCACCGCCGTGCGCGCCACCTGCTCGCTGTAGCCGGGGTAGGCGTCGTAGAGCAGCTCGATGCCCGGCGAGACGATCAGCCGGTCGTAGCCGATGCGCTGCTTGCCGGCGGTGGTGACGACGCGCGCCACCGGATCCAGCGCCACCGCGGCGTCGAACACGAAGCGGATGCCGTACTTGTCGCGCAGCGTGTCGTAGCGCACCTCCAGGTCGCGCATCGTGATGTGCTCGGTCAGCACCTCCGACGAGCCGTAGGGGCGGATGTAGATCGGGTTGCGCTCGATCACGGTGACGTCGAGCGCCGGGTTGAAGAGCTTGAGGTACTTGGCCGCGGTGGCGCCGCCGACGCCGCCGCCGACGATGACGATGCGCGCCTTCTCGTTGGCGAAGGCCAGCGTCGGCGCGGTGGCCGCGGCCAGCAGGCCGAGCGCCTGGCCCATCCAGGCGCGGCGCGTGGCGCCGCCGGTGGCGGGATGCAGGGTCGTCATGGTTATCCCCCTTACAGCGGCTTCTGCGCTGCGAAGAATTCGGCCATCGCCAGCAGCTGCGCGTCGGTGAAGCCGCGCGCCACGTGGCCCATCAGCGTGGAAGGCCGCTTGCCGTCACGAAAATCTTTCATCGTGCGCACGAACTGCTCCACCGGCATGCCGGCCAGCGGCATGAAGGCCTCGTCGCCGAGCTGGCCGTAGGTGCCGTGGCAGGCGGCGCAGCTGTGCGCCATCACGTCGCCGCGCAGCGGCTCGTCGCTGGCCACATTCAGCGGGCTGGGGGCGGCCGCCGCCGCTGCGGGGGCGGTGGGGGCGCTGGCGGAGGCGGCGGTCTTCTGCGCCACCGTGGCCACCGCCACGCCGACGCTGGTCAGCCCGGCGGCCAGCAGCACCGGCCACAACGTGCGCCGCCAGGCGGGTTGTTTGCGTTCGCTCATGGTTTGCTCACTCCTTGGCGGGGGCGCTGGCCGTTCAGCGCAGCCACACCCACAGTCCGACGCCGAAGTACGCCAGCGTCCACAGCACCAGCAGCCGCACCGACCACTGGCCCAGCGCCGTCACGCGCGGCCCCGGGGTGTAGGTGCCCTGGCGCTGCTGGCCGGCCTGCCACGCCACCGTCAGCAGGTAGCCCAGCGTGACGCCGCCGACGACGGCGAAGGTGACGAAGAACAGCACGGTGCTGTACCAGTCCATCTGGATGCGGTAGTCCAGCGCGTCGTAGCCGTGCGTGCCGAGCAGGGTGACGTAGCGCAGCGCCTCGCGTGCGGCACCGACGACGATCAGCGCCACCGCACCGGCGCCGAAGATGCCGTAGCCCCACAAGCCCCGGTCCAGCTGCGGCCCCAGCACGAGCGGCAGCGCCACCACCGCCAGCAGCGCCGCCAGCGCCAGCCACACCCACGGCGAGGTGGCGAACCACGCCATCTTGGCCGGCAGCGTCGCCATCCACAGCGCGCCCAGCAGCACGGCCACCACGCCGCCGGCCACCATCAGGCGCTGCGCCAGCGCGCGCACCCAGTCGAGGTAGACCGCGTCGCCCTCGCCGGCGCCGATCAGGTAGCGGCGGTAGGCGTACAGCCACGCGCCGGTCACCGGCGCCGACAGCGCGATGAAGAAGCCGAAGCGCGGCAGGTTCCAGTAGTGCAGGCTGCGGCCGCTCGGGTCGATCGCGCCGCCCGGGGCGTACCACTGCATCCACGCCTCCGGGAACAGCATCTGGTTGGTCAGGCTGTGCACGATGAAGCCGACCAGCAGCAGCGCCACCGACAGCACCATCCACGCCGTGCCGCGCGCGCCGTCGCGCACCAGGTCGTGGTTGCGCCAGTAGAACAGGTACATCGCCATGTAGCCGCCGATCAGCGCGACGATGAAGCCGATCACCCACCAGGCCGACAGCACGTTGGAGGTGTACCAGAACGGGTCGTAGATCACCTGCACGAACAGGAGCGGCGCCACGCCCAGCACGATCGCCACCGAGACGGCGATCTTGGCCGTGGTCAGCATCGCCGCGGCGAGCCGGCGCCAGTGCGTCTCGGCGCTGAAGGCGCCGCGCAGCGTCAGCGCCGAGGCGCCCAGCATCACCTGCACCGCCGCGATGTGCAGCGCGAACGTCAGCACGCCCAGGATCAGGAACAGCACCGGGTGCGAGGGCACCCCGGCCTGGTCGCGCAGCGCGTAGAGCATTTCCGGGGTCATGGCATCACTCCTTGGCGGGGGCCTGGGCGGTGGCCGCCGCGGTGGCGGTGGCGCGGCCCGGCAGGGTGGACAGGATGTAGGCCGCCAGCGCCTGCGCCTCGTCGGCGCGCAGCGGGATCTGCGGCATGTACAGCGTGTTGCCGCTGGCCAGCGCCGCCTGCAGGTATTCGGCGACCTCGCCTTCGCTGGCGGTGGGGCTGAAGTAGCGCGCCAGCGGGCGCATGCCGGTGGCCGACAGCGAGTGGCAGTTGGAGCACGCCGCCAGCGCCAGCGCCCGGCCGGCCTCGACGCGGTTGCCGTCGCGCACGGTGCGCAGTTCCTGCGGGATGAAGGCGTGCGTGGCCAGCCAGCCGTGCGCCTCGAGCTTGGGGATCTCGGACTTCACGCCCATGCCCGGCACGTCGCGCCCGACGATCTGGTTGGAGTAGACGTACTGCCCGGCCACCCACGGCTTGCGCACCGACTCGCGCGCCACTTCCTCCGGCCACAGGCCCACCACCAGGATCGCCACCGTCATCGCGGCGGCCAGCCCTGGCATCAGCAGGCGCGGCTGCGCCCAGGTCAGGGCGAAGTACAGCACCGTGCCGCCCACCGCGACCCCCAGCATCAGCGGGAAGCGCTCTGGCAGGCGGTTTTCCAGCACGATCGCGGCGGTCTCCGGCAGCGTGCTCAGGTACCACTGCAGCATCGCCACGCCGGCCAGCGCCGAGACGATGCCGACCACCGACAGCGTGCGCGCGACGCGGCGCTTGAGCTCGGCGTCCTCGAAGCGTGCCGCCACGATGCCGCCCACCACCGCCATGATGGTGAACATGAAGGCGGTGCGCATGCCCAGGTGCGCGAAGGTGTTGCCGCCGTAGAAGGCGTTGAGCACGCCGCCGGTCTCGGCCCATTCGGGGCGGCCCGGCCACATCATGAAGCTCAGGATGCCGACGATGATCAGCATCGTCGTGTACGAGGCCAGGCCGAAGATCACGGCGATGCGCGTGTGCGTGCGCACGTCGACCTTGCCGACCAGGTACACCAGCAGGTAGACGCCGGCGATCTCGATGACGAAGAACACCCACTCGGTGGCCCACATCCACACGAAGCTGTGGATCAGCGCCGAGATGCCGCGCGGGCTGGCCACGGTGGTGGAGTACCAGATGCCCGGGCCGGTGATGGAGCCCAGCACGTAGCTGAACACCAGCAGGAACATGCCGTAGCGCCGCACGAATTCCAGCAGCCCGGGCTGGTGGGTGCGGTAGGCATGGTTGACGAGCCAGGCGAAGAAGATCGCGGCCGCCACCGAGGTGTGGGAGAACAGCACGTGGGCCGTGGCGATGAGGCCGACGATCCATCCGCTGCCCACGCTGGTGTCGAGCCAGGTCGGGTACAAGCCGATGAGGTCCATGGGTCCTTGCTCCTGTTGCGGGACGGGCTGGAAGCGGGGGATGCCGTTCCATACCGCGACGGGTATCGTCCGGATACCGGATCCCGTTACAAAAAGCGTGCCAAATCGGCGGTTGATCTGTATCAACCGCCGTCTGGGCCAACCTCTCGACGTGCGCGACTTCGGCCGTGCGGGCTCCGGTCTTTTTGCTTTAGGTTGGCAGACATTGCTGCCGTATTTGGCAGACGGATTGGGTTGTCAGATCGCCGCGGCCCGGCTCGCCAGCCAGGCGCGCCAGCCGCCGCAGGCGGTGATGTCGGTGGCGCCCTCGACGCCGGCGGCCTCGCAGACGAAGCCGTTGACCCAGCGGCCGTCGTCCAGCTCGACCTTGCCGATGGCCAGCGGCGCGGCCACCAGGTCGACGAAGGAGCCGAAGGCCGTCGCCGGCAGTTCCCACACCTCGCACGCGATCGGCTGGCCGCCCTCGCGGACCCGCACGAGGCCGGGCCGGCGACCGTCCGGCAGCGCGTACAGGCGGTAGCGCGGGGCGGTGCGGGCTTCGGCGACGAGCCGCGCCCCGCGCTCCCGCAGCTGGCCGTTGAGCGGCAGGCCGGACAGGTGGGCGCCGAACACGGCCACCTGCACCATCCCGCTCGGCAGCGCGGCGAGCAGGGCCTCGTCGGGCTGCGGCGGCAGCGGCCAGCCGGTGGCGCCCATCGTGTCGGCCAGGCGCCGGTGCAGCCGGGCCGCCAGCCGCAGCAGCCCGGCGTCGTGGTGCGCCGGCGCGATCAGCGTCACGCCGAACGGCAATCCGTCGGGTTGCAGGCCGGCCGGCACCGCGGTGGCGGCCAGATCCAGCAGGTTGACGAAGTTGGTGTAGCGGCCGAGCTCGCTGTTGAGCCGCACCGGGTCGGCCTGCATCGCGTCGATGCGGTGCGGCCGGGCGGCGGTGGGCAGCAGCATCGCGTCGGCCTGGTCCCACAGCGCGTCGCACGCCACCCGCAGCGCCTGCAGGCGGTACTGGGCCTCGAAGGCGTCGGTGGCGTCGTGGCGGCGCGCGCCGTCGATGATGCTGCGCACCGGCTCGATCACCTGGTCGGCGTGGGCGTCGAAGAAGGCACGGATGGCCGCGTGGCGCTCGGCCACCCACGGGCCTTCGTACAGCAGCCGCGCCACCTCCAGGAACGGCCGCAGGTCGAACGGGACGCAGCTGGCACCCAGCGCGCGGGCCTGCTCGACCGCCTGCCGGCACAGCCGTTCGCCATCCGTGTTGCCGAAGAACGCCAGATCCTCGTCGCGCGGCACGGCGAGCCGCCAGCCGGGCCGCGCGGCGAAGTCCCCGCCGAGCCCTGCCAGCGGCCGCGCGTACGGGTCCTCGCCGTCCGGCCCGGCGGCCACCGCCAGCACCTGCGCGGCGTCCTCCGCCGTCAGCGCGAAGATCGACACGCAGTCCAGCGTGCGGCAGGCCGGCACCACCCCGGAGGCGGGAATGACGCCGCGCGTCGGCTTGTGGCCGACCAGGTGGTTGAAGGCCGCCGGCACGCGGCCGGAGCCGGCCGTATCGGTGCCGAGCGCGAAGCTGGCCAGCCCGAGCGCGACGGCCACCGCCGAGCCGGAGCTGGAGCCGCCCGAGATCCACGCTGGATCGAAGGCGTTGCGGCAGACGCCGTACGGCGAGCGCGTGCCGTTGAGCCCGGTGGCGAACTGGTCGAGGTTGGTCTTGCCGACGAGGATCGCGCCGGCGTCCAGCAGCCGCTGCACCACCGTGGCGTGGCGCGCCGGCTGGTAGGCGAACGCCGGGCAGGCGGCGGTGGTGGGCAGACCGGCGACGTCGATGTTGTCCTTGACCGCGAACGGCACGCCGTACAGGGGCAGCGCGGCCGGGTCGAGGTCGAGCAGGGCGCGGGCGCGCGCCAGCAGGGCCTCGCGCGGGACGCGCGTGATCCAAATGCCGTGGGCGTCGCCCTCGGCCTCGAGCGCCTCCCACAGGCGCTCGACGAGGTCGACGGGGGTCAGCTCGCGCGCCAGGTAAGCGGCGCGCAGCCGCGGCAGGTTCAGTGGGGGCAGCATCGGGGTGTCCTTTCCTCGCGGGGGCGTGGGTTCAGGCGTCGACCAGCACCACCAGTTCCTGGCCGGCGGCGACGGTGGCGCCTTCGCGGCACAGCACGCGGTGCACGCGGCCGGCGTGCGGCGCGGTGACGGCGAATTCCATCTTCATCGACTCGACCACCGCCAGCGTCTGGCCGGCGTCGACCACCGTTCCGGGGGCCGCCTCCACCTTCCAGACGCTGCCGGCGACGTGGCTGGTGACGACGCGCGCGCCCGGGGGCAGGTCCAGCTCGGTGTCGACGGCGACGTCGCGCAGCGCGGCGGCCTCCATCGGCGCATCCAGCCCGAGCGTGCGCCAGCGCTCGCGCTCGGCCTCGAAGGCGGCCTGCTGGCGCGCCTTGAAGGCCGCGATCGAGCCGGCGTGCTCGGCCAGGAACGCCCGGTAGGCGCGCAGGCTGAAGGTGGTCGGCTCGATGCGCGGCGTGTAGCGGCCGCTGGGCAGGTCGGCGCGCAGCGCCAGCAGCTCTTCCTCGCTGACCGGATGGAAGCGGATCTGGTCGAAGAAGCGCAGCAGCCACGGACGGCCGGGCTCGAAGGCGGTGGCGCCGTGGCGCGCGTCGCGCCAGCGGTTCCACACCTGCACCGTGCGGCCGACGAACTGGTAGCCGCCCGGGCCTTCCATCCCGTAGATGCACAGGTAGGCGCCACCGATGCCGACGGCGTTCTCCGGCGTCCAGGTGCGCGCCGGGTTGTACTTGGTGGTGACGAGCCGGTGGCGCGGGTCCAGCGGCGTGGCCACCGGCGCGCCGAGGTAGACGTCGCCGAGGCCGAGCACGAGGTAGCGGGCGTCGAAGACGATGCGGCGCACGTCCTCGATCGAGTCCAGCCCGTTGATGCGGCGGATGAACTCGAGGTTGGACGGGCACCACGGCGCGTCGCGGCGCACGGTCTGCATGTAGCGCTCGATGGCCAGCCGGGTGGCGGCGTCGTCCCACGACAGCGGCAGATGCACGATGCGGCTGGGCACCTCCCAGTCGTCGATGACGCCCAGCGCCGCGTCCAGCTCGGCCAGCTCGTCCAGCAGCCGCCGCCGCGGCAGGCGCGCGGGGTCGTAGTGCACCTGCAGCGAGCGGATGCCCGGCGTCAGATCGAGGATGCCGGGCAGCCCGGTGCGCTCGAGCGCCTCCATCAGCGCGTGCACGCGCAGCCGCAGCCCGATGTCGAGCACCTGCTCGCCGTACTCGACCAGCAGGTAGTCGTCGCCGGACTGGCGCACGGCCATGCCGACCGGATGCTGCGGCGGCTGGTGCTGCAGCAGGATCGGCGTGGCGAGCCGGGTGTCCTGGCGCGGCGCCGGCTTCGGCGACGTCGGGCCCGCCGGGGGCGGGGCGCCCAGCGTGGCGACGAAGGCATCCTGCGCCTGCTGCAGCGCGGCGGCCTCGTCGGCCGTCAGCGGCAAAAAGCGCACCGTGTCGCCGGGGTGCAGCTGGCCGAGCTTCCAGCGCTCGGCCTGCACCACCACCGCCGGGCAGACGAAGCCGCCCAGGCTCGGTCCGTCGGGGCCCAGGATCACCGGCATGTCGCCGGTGAAGTCGATGGCGCCGATGGCGTAGGCGTTGTCGTGGATGTTGGAGGGGTGCAGGCCGGCCTCGCCGCCGTCCGGCCGCGCCCACTGGGGCTTGGGGCCGACCAGGCGCACGCCGGTGCGGCTGGAGTTGTGGTGCACCTCCCAGTCGGTGGCGAACAGCATCTCGACGTCGGCGTCGGTGAAGAAGTCTGGTGCCCCGTGCGGGCCGTACAGCACGCCCAGCGTCCAGTGGCGGCCGTAGGCCGGTCGCTGGGCCGGCGGCACGCTGGCCGGCAATCCGTCCTCGTCCCGCGCCGGCGCCGGGCCGAGGTGCAGTACGTCGCCGCCGCGCAGGGCGCGGCCGGCGTGGCCGCCGAACTGGCCGAGCGTGAAGGTGGCGCGGCTGCCGAGGTACTCGGGCACGTCCAGCCCGCCGCGCACCGCCAGATAGGCACGCGCCCCGGGGCCGCGCACCGCGCCCAGGCGCAGCGTCGCGCCGGCCGGCACGGCGTGGCGGCTCCAGTTGGCCAGCGGCCGGCCGTCCAGCTCGGCGCCCATGTCGGCGCCGGCCAGGGCGATCACGCAGGCGCGGTGAAAACGCAGCGTCGGGCCGGTCAGCGTCATCTCCAGCGCCGCGCTGCCCTCGGGGTTGCCGGCCAGGCGGTTGGCCAGCCGCAGCGCCAGCGCGTCCATCGGGCCGGACGGCGGCACGCCGACCGCCCACAGGCCCAGTCGCCCCGGCCAGTCCTGCACGGTGGTCTGCAACCCCGGCTCCAGCACCTCGATGCCGTCCTGCGCGTGCGGCAGCGTGCGCAGCAGCCCCGTGGTGGCCGCGCCGGCGGCAAACGTCGCGTCGGCCAGGATGCGGCGCAGGTAGGCCACGTTGGTCTCGATGCCGGCGAGGCGCGTGGCGGCCAGCGCCGCGTCGAGCCGGCGCAGCGCCTCGGCGCGGTCGGCGCCGAGCGCGATGACCTTGCCGAGCATCGGGTCGTAGTGCGGCGGCACCTCGGTGCCGCGCTCGACCCAGGTCTCCACGCGCACGCCGTCGGGCCAGACGACCTCGGTCAGCACCCCGGCGCACGGCTGGAAGTCGCGCGCCGGGTCCTCGGCGTAGACGCGTGCCTGGATCGCGTGGCCGCGCGGCTGCGGCGTCCAGCCGGCCAGATCCAGCTCGCCGGCGGCCTCGCGCACCATCCACTCCACCAGGTCGATGCCGAGCACCTCCTCGGTGACGCCGTGCTCCACCTGCAGCCGGGTGTTGACCTCGAGGAAATAGAAGGCGCCGCTGTCGGCGTCGAGCACGAACTCCACCGTGCCGGCGCTGCGGTAGCCGACCGCGCGGCCCAGGCGCTCGGCCGCCTCCAGCAGCGCGCGGCGCTGCGCTGGCAGCAGCCCCGGGGCGGGGGTCTCCTCCAGCACCTTCTGGTGGCGGCGCTGCACCGAGCAGTCGCGCTCGCCCAGCGCGACGACGTGGCCGCGGCCGTCGCCGAAGATCTGCACCTCGATGTGACGTGCGCGCTCGACGTACTTCTCGAGGAAGATGCCGCCGTCGCGGAAGTTGCCGCGCGCCAGTCGCTGCACGGCATCGAACGCCTCGCGCAGCTCGTCCGGCGCGCGCACCAGCCGCATGCCGATGCCGCCGCCGCCGGTGCTCTTCAGCAGCACGGGGTAGCCGATGCGCGCGGCCTCGGCGAGCGCGTGCGTGGCGTCGGCCAGCAGGTCGGAGCCGGGCAGCAGCGGCACGCCGTGGGCCTGTGCCAGCTCGCGCGCGGTGTGCTTCAGGCCGAAGGCGCGCATCTGCTGCGGCGTCGGGCCGATGAAGGTCAGCCCCACGGCGGCGCACGCCTCGGCGAAGGCGGCGTTTTCCGACAGGAAGCCGTAGCCCGGGTGGATGGCCTGCGCGCCGGCGTCGCGCGCGGCCTTCAGGATGCGCTCGATGCGCAGGTAGCTCTGCGCCGCCGGCGCCGGGCCGATCGGCAGCGCTACGTCGGCCTGGCGCACGTGCAGGCTGTCGCGGTCGGCCTCGGAGTACACCGCCACGCTGCGGATGCCCATGCGGCGCAGCGTGCGGATGATGCGGCAGGCGATCGCGCCGCGGTTGGCGATCAGCACCGTGTCGAACATGCGCTCCTCGGGGCGGGCCGTCCCGCCGGCGTCGGGGTCGCGCTGCGGGCCGTCCCGCAGCGGGGTTGCAGGGGGCTCAGGTCGATGGGGCGTCCCAGATCAGCACGCGGATCGGGGTCGGGTTGTAGGCGTTGCAGGGGTTGTTGAGCTGCGGGCAGTTGGAGATCAGGCACAGCACGTCCATCTCGGCGCGCAGCTCCACGTACTTGCCCGGTGCCGAGACGCCGTCGGCGAAGGTCAGCCGCCCCTGCGGCGTGACCGGCACGTTCATGAAGAAGTTGATGTTGCTGGTGATGTCGCGCTTGGTCAGCGGTCCGGTGGTGCCGTCGCCGTCCCAGTGCGCCAGCGCCAGCAGGAAGCTGTCGCGGCAGGCGTGCATCGGTTTCTTGTCCAGGCTGTAGCGCACCGCGTTGCTCTCGCAGGCGCAGGCGCCGCCCAGCGTGTCGTGCCGGCCGCAGGTGTCGGCGGTGATGGTCAGCATCACGTTGCCCTCGCTGGAGATCAGCCGGCTGCCGGCGGTGAGGTACAGCGCCTGCTGCGCGCGCACGGTGTCGGCGGCGGAGTAGCGCTCCTGCGGGTCGTGCAGGTTGTAGAACAGCGTGTCGACGGCCTGGTTGCCCTCGAGGTCGACGATGCGCAGCGTCTGGCCGCGGCGCACCGGGTGGATCCAGTAGTCGCCGGCCTCGACGACGGCGTCGAAGACGGCCGTGGCGGGATCGAGCGGGCTTTCGACGAGTTGGAATGCGGTCATGGTTCAGGCTCCTGGGGGCGCGGTGGCCGCGCCGTCAGCGGAACAGGATCTCGGTCAGGTAGAAGCCGCGCTGGCTTTCCGGGCAGTGGTTGCGGCAGCGGTCGTCCGGCCCGGGCGGGTCGGCGCGCCAGGCGGTCAGCATCACGTCGCCGGGGGCGTAGTCGGGGCGCGGATCCAGCGGGTGCGGCGCGGCCGACAGCACCACCAGCACGTTCATCTCGAAGCGCAGGTCGACGCAGGCCCCGGCCTTGCCGTGGCCGAGGTCGAAGGTCAGGCGGCCTTCCTCGTCGGCCATCACGCGGCTGAAGAAGTTGACGTTGGGCACCAGGTCGCGCTTGCCCAGCCCCCACTTGCCGAGCTCGATCAGCAGGCCGTCGCGGCCGTTGCGGTGCATCGCGTTGCGGTGTGTCTGGTAGGTGGCCACGCCGTACTTGGCGCGCACCAGCGCGGCGTCGGCCACGCCGCAGACGGTGTCGTGCCAGCCGCTGGTGTCGCGCACGATCGAGCACAGCACCCGTCCCATGTCGGAGTAGCACACGTGCCCGGCGGTCAGGTACGCGGTGTGCTGCGCCTTGAGGGTGTCGGCCATGTTGTAGCGCTCGAGCTTCTCGTCGGCGTTGAAGAACAGGGCGGCCACGTTGGCGCGGCCGTCCAGGTCGGTCAGGCGCAGCGCGCTGCCGCGGCGCATCACGCCGGACCAGTGGCAGCCGCCGGGCAGGCGCTCCTCCCACAGGAAGCGCTCGGGGGGCAGGGGATGCAGGTGCTGGGCCATCGGGCAAACCTCGTCGTTGGGCGGTGGATCAGGGGCTGGTGGCCGGCTCGGCGGCGCCGTTGAGCCGCTCGAGCAGGCCCTGGTCGGTCTTCATGCCGGAGGTGGCGCGGATGCGCGCCAGGATCTCCTTCTTCAGCGCCAGGAACTCCGGCGCGTGCTTCATGTCCGGGTCGCGCTGCGCCGGCAGCGGCACCGGGTAGACGGTGTCGATGCGCCCCGGGCGGGGCGCCAGCACGACGACGCGGTCGGCCAGGTAGATCGCCTCCTCGACGTCGTGCGTGACGAACACGATGGTGGTGGCCTCGACGCGGTGCACGTGGCGGATCAGGTCGTGCATCACCTCGCGCGTCTGCGCATCCAGCGCGCCGAACGGCTCGTCCATCAGCAGGATGCGCGGGCGTCCCATCAGCGCGCGCGCGATGGCCACGCGCTGCTGCATGCCGCCGGAGAGCTGGTTCGGCCACGCGCGCGCCACGCCGGCCAGCCCCATCAGCGCCAGCAGCGCATCGGCGCGGCCGGAGGCGGCCTCCACGTCGGCCAGCGTGAGGTTCTCGCGCCCGTGGCGCAGGCGGCGGCTGAACTTGACGTTGTCCTCCACCGTCAGCCACGGGTACAGGCTGTAGTGCTGGAACACCATCGCGCGGTCGGCGCCCGGCCCGTGCACCGGCTGGCCGCCGACGTGGATGGTGCCCTCGTCGTGGGTCTCCAGGCCGGCCAGCACGCGCAGCAGCGTGGACTTGCCGCAGCCCGAGGCGCCCACCAGCGTGACGAACTCGTTGTGCGCCACGTCCAGGTCGATCGCGCGCAGCGCCTCGACACGCCGGGCGCCCTCGCCGAACCACTTGCCCAGCGCGCGGATCTCGATTTCGGCCGCCATGCTCAGCCCCTCAGGTACAGCCACGGGAAGGCGCGCCGGTGCGCCCAGCGGAACAGCTGGTCCATCACCAGCCCGATGGCGCCGATCAGCAGGATGCCGACGAAGATCTTGTCGGTCTGCAGGAAGCGCTGGGCCTTCAGGATGGCGTAGCCGAGCCCGGAGTTGGCCGCCACCAGCTCGGCCACCACCAGGTAGGTCCAGGCCCAGCCCATCGTCACGCGCAGCGTGTCCAGCAGCGCCGGCTTGGCCGCCGGCAGGATCACCCACTGGATGATCTCGCCGGTGCGCGCGCCCATGGTCTGCGCCGCCTCCACCTGCGCCATCGGCACGCGGCGCACGTCCTCGGCCATCATCAGCACCATCTGGAAGAAGGTGCCTATCCAGATGATGGCGATCTTGGACGCTTCGCCGATGCCGACCCACAGCATCACCAGCGGGATGAAGGCCACCGCCGGCATGTAGCGGATGAAGTCGGTCAGCGGCTCCAGCAGCGCCTGCACCGGGCGGAAGGTGCCGATCAGCAGCGCCAGCGGCAGCGCGATCACCGCCGACAGCACGAAGCCGGCACCGACGCGGTAGACGCTGATCAGCAGGTCGCCGAGCAGCCCATCCTCGCGCCACCAAGTCACCAGCCGCGCGGCCACGTCCAGCGGCGAGGGCAGGAACACGCGGTCGACCACCTGCAGCGCCGCCAGTGCCCACCACAGCGCCAGCGGCACCAGCAGGCCTAGGCTCGCGTACCACCAGTACGCGCGGCGGCCGATCGGGGCGCGCAGTCGCCAGGCGCTGCGGCGCCGGCCGGATGAAGGCATGGGTGCGCTCACTTGGCCCCCGCGACGTCACGCACCAGCGAGGCGTCCAGCCCCTTGGCCGGATCGACCTTGCCTTCCATCAGCTTGTTGTCCTGCAGGAAGCGCACGATGGTCGGCGCCACCGCCAGCAGCGAGGTCGGCTCGCTGGCCGGACCAAAGGCCTTCAGGTTGTCGGCCTGGTCGAAGAAGCGCGTGCCGGCCAGGAAGACCGCGTACTCCTTCGGGTCCATCTCGACCACCTTGGCCATGATCTGCGCCGCCTCGGCCGGGTTGGCGCGGATGAAGGCCTGCACGTCGTACCAGGCGCGTACCATGCCGATGAAGTCCTTGCGCTTGGCGGGGTCCTTCAGCGCCTTGTCGTGCGCCACCAGCAGGTCCGGGATCATGCCGGGCAGGTCCCTGGAGGTGAACAAGGCCTTACCTTTGCCGCTGGCCTCGATGCGCGCGATCCACGGGTTCCACACCACTGCGGCGTCCACGCGGCCGGCCATGAAGGCGGCGGCCGCATCGCCGGCGGCAAGGTTGACCACCTGCACGTCCTTCAGCGTCAGGCCGTGGCGGCTCAGCGCCACCGTCAGCAGGAAGTGCGAGACGCTGAACTCCTCCAGTGCGATCTTCTTGCCCTTCAGGTCGGCGAACGACTTGATGCGCGGGCCGACCATGATGGCGTCGTTGCCGGCCGAGTTGTCGTTGACCAGGATCGCCTTCAGCGGCACGCCCTTGGCCAGCGGCGCCATCGTGTCGCTCCACGTCTGCGAGTTGGCGTCGAGCTGGCCGGCCGACAGCGCGGCGATCGAGTCGGTGTAGTTGGCGAACCAGACCAGCTTGACATCGGCGCCGTGCTTCTTGAAGAAGCCCTTCTGCTCGGCGACGTACCAGGCCACCCAGCCGGGCCAGTCGGAAACCCCGACGCGGACGGTGGCCTGTGCGGCCAGGGGAGCGGTGAAGGCGGCGGCCGCAAGGGCCAGTGTCACGAAGGTGCGGCGTGCGAAGGTGGGCAGAGGCATGGCGGGCTCCTGGATGGGAAGGGCGCAGGGCGAACGTGTCGCTGCGACCTCCCGGGCTTTTGTCCCGCCGTGTAGCCCCGGCTGCACCCAGCCGCGGCCGACCGCTCTCGGACCAGGCACCGGCCGCCGGAACAGCGGCGCGATCGGAACCCTAGCGGTCTTGGGGCGTCGTCCGCCCCCGCGCATCATCGGTGCATGCAATCCCCATGCCAACTGTAGGCCCATGGGGTGCAGAGCCCGACCCGCCCGCGAAAGCCACGCGGAATCCTCCAAGGGGAGGCCGAAGCCTCGTCACGACTCAGGTGGTGATGATGCCTTCCCTGGCACGGAACATGTGCGGCTCTGGTGCATGCGCACCAAGGCCGGGCACACATCGGTCAGGCCCTCAACCGCACGCGCCCATGTGCCCGCAGGCGGTGCAGTGGTCGCAGCCATCGCGCCGGATGACGGCGCGCGCTCCGCACTCGGGGCATTTGCGCCCGGGCAGGGGTGCGGGCGTTGCGCCGATCGCGGCGGCCGCGCCGGGCGCATTCGGGGGAGTGGCCGGGCGCGCTTTGCGCTCGATGATCTGCTGGATCGCGTAGGCGATGGCGGCCACCTCCGAGTCGTGCCACAGGGGCACGCGGGCGCCGTCCTCGCGCACGCGCTCGCCCAGGCGCACCGGGCCGCGGTCCCACACCACTTTGCGCATGTCGGCCAGCGCCCGCTCCAGGAAGCCCCCGCGCGCCGCCAGCGACAGCAGCCGCATGCTGGCCGAGATCCACTGTTGCGACTCGCCGCTTTGGCCCACCGGCATGAAGAACTCGATGGCCCGGCTGCGCGGGGTGCCATCGGCCTGCGTCACCGGCAGGAACGACACCACCAGATACAGCGTCTTGGGGCCCTCGGCGGTCCAGTATTCGACTTTTTCGGCCACGGCCTCCAGCGCGCCGCGCGGACGTTTCTCGATCACCGCGCGCATCGGGTCGGTCGCCGTGGTCGCCGGTGCCGTCGCGGCGGGTTCTCCAGAGGTGCTCAGCACGGCGCCGACGATGGCGTTGGGCCGGTAGGTGGTCAGCCCCTTGAGGCCGGCGCGCCAGGCGTGCAGATACAGGTCGCGAAACGCCTCGTAGGGGCAGTCGGCCGGGACGTTGACGGTCTTGGAAATGGCCGAGTCGATGTAGGGCTGCACCGCCTCCATCATCGCCACATGGTCGGTGGGCGCGATCTCCAAGGCGCTGACGAAGGCCTCGGTCAAGGGGGTCTGCGGTCCATGCAGCGCCCGGTACAGACGCCAGGCGTGGTCCTGCACCTCGTAGACGCGCACGCTGCCGTCGGCCTCGCGCTTGCGGCGCGTGTAGGTCCACGCGAAGGCCGGCTCGACGCCGTTGGAGGCGTTGTCGGCGAACGCCAGGCTGACGGTGCCGGTGGGCGCGATCGACAGCAGGTGGCTGTTGCGCAGGCCATGGGCGCGGATGGCCGCCTTCAATTCGTCGGGCAAGCGGCTGGCGAAGGTGCCTTCGGCCAGCACGGCATCGGCGTCGAACAGGGGGTAGGCCCCTTTTTCGCGCGCCAGCGCCACCGAGGCGCGGTAGGCCGCGTCGCGCATCGTTCGGGCGATGCGGCTGGCCATCGCGCGGCCTTCGTCACGGTCATAGCGCAGCCCGAGCATGATCAGCGCATCGCCCAGCCCGGTGAAGCCGACGCCGATGCGGCGCTTGGCGCGCGCCTCGGCCTGCTGCTGCGGCAGCGGCCAGTGCGTCACGTCCAGCACATTGTCCAGCAGCCGCACCTGCACCGCCACCGCTTGCGCAAAAGTGTCGAAGTCGAACCGAGCCGCCCCACCGTGCCCGAACGGATGGCGCACGAAGCGCGGCAGAATCAGGGGCCCCAGGCAGCAACAGCCGTAGGCGGGCAGGGGTTGCTCGCCGCAGGGATTGGTCGCCTCGATGTGCTCGACCGCACGCAAGTTGTTGTCGCGCTGGATGGTGTCGAGGAACAGAACGCCCGGCTCGGCAAAGTCGTAGGCCGAGCGCATGACGGTGTCCCACAGCTCGCGCGCCGGCAGGCGGCGGTACACCCACAGGCCATCGGCCTTTCGCGCCGCCCCGGCGGCTTTGAGTTCGTCGGACGGCTCGGCGCGGTGCACCAGCTCCCACTCGGCGTCGGCCTGCACGGCCTGGATGAAGGCATCCGGCACCGCGACCGAGACGTTGAAGTTGTTCCACCGACCCGGCGTGCGTTTGGCGGTGATGAAGTCGAGCACGTCGGGGTGGTCGATGCGCAACACCGCCATCTGCGCGCCGCGGCGGGCGCCGGCGCTTTCCACCGTTGCGCACGACTGGTCGAACACGTTGATGTAGCTGCACGGGCCGCTGGCGGTGGAGGCGGTGCCGCGCACCCGCGCCCCGCGCGGGCGAATGCGCGAGAAGTCGTACCCCACACCGCCGCCGCGGCGCATGGTCTCGGCAGCCTCGCGCAGCGCCTCGTAAATGCCGGGGTAGCCGTCGTCGTCCATGCCCTGGATGCAGTCGCCCACGGGCTGCACGAAGCAGTTGATGAGGGTGGCCTGGATGCCGGTGCCGGCGGCGCTCATGATGCGTCCGGCGCCAACCGCCCCCTGCGCCAGATGCTGACGAAAGCGCGCTGCCCACTGCGCCTGCTGCTCGGGAGCTTCGGGGGTGGCCAGGGCGTGCGCCACGCGGTCGAGCAGATCGTCCAGTCCCCGTTCGCCGGGCTTGAGGTATTTCTCCCGCAGCACGTCCTGGCTGATGGGCTGGGGCGGCAGCGGCGGCGTGGGGTCGGGGGGCAGACAGCGGTCCATGGCGATCGGGCGAGGTGCCGGTTGACGACAGGCCCTATTGGACACCCGCCGGCACGATCTGGCCACGCCGGCGCATCCTTCCGTTGGCCTATTCCCAACGGTCGATGCCGGCGGCGCCCGGCCCCCTCACCCGCTCACTTGAGCCAGCCGCGCTTGCGGAAGTACAGCATTGGCCCCACGGCGCTGGCCACCATCAGCGCCAGCGCGAACGGGTAGCCCAGGCGCCACTCCAGCTCGGGCATGTACTGAAAGTTCATGCCGTAGATGCTGGCGATCAGCGTGGGCGGCAGCAGCGCCACGCTGGCCACTGAGAAGATCTTGATGATCTTGTTCTGGTTGATGTTGATGAAGCCGATCGTGGCATCCATCAGGAAGTTGATCTTGTCGAACAAGAACGACGTGTGACCCTCGAGCGAGTCGATGTCGCGCAGGATCTGGCGTGCGTCTTCGAACTGCTCGGCGCTGAGCAGCCGCATGCGCATCAAAAAGCTGATGGCGCGGCGCGTGTCCATCATGTCGCGCCGAATGCGGCCGGAGAGGTCCTCGTGGCGGGCGATGGCCGACAGCACCTGCTGCGCGCTGTCGTCGGTCAGTTGGCCCGACAGCACCTGCGCGCTGATCGATTCCAGCTCGTCGTGCACGCCCTCCAGGATGTCGGCGCAGTACTCGACGTCGGTGTCGTACAGCGCCAGCAGCACGTCCTTGGCGTCGTCGATGAGGCCGGGCATGCGCCGCGCGCGCAGCCGCAACAGGCGAAACACCGGCAGGTCCTCGTCGTGGATGGAAAACAGCACCCCGTGGCTTTTGAGGTCCGGATTGCGGTCGTTCAGAATGAAGGCCACCCGCACATGGCGCGGGCCATCGTCGTCGTCGATGAGGAAGTCCGAGCGCACGTGCAGCTCGCCGTTGTCTTCCTCAAAGAAGCGCGCCGACTCCTCGATGTCGTCGTCCATCGCGTCTTCGGGGATGGACAGGCCGAAGTGCTGCCGTACCCAGCGGCGCTCCTCGGAGGTGGGCGACTCCATGTCGACCCAGATCGGTTGAAAGCGGGCCAGATCCTCCAGGGATTCGATTTCTTCCTGGAACAGGCGGCCGTTGACGAGCGTGAAGACGTTGAGCATGGCGGCGCGGGACGGGTCGGTGTTGGGGAGGGCAAGCGCTTGCGGCGGTGCGCACCCCACCCACACACGCAAGGCCGCGCCACGTGGGCGCCGTCAGCCGTCGCGCCGCAGGCCGGGCGCCGGCACCGCAAGCACGCGACTAGGGCTGCTTTCCACGGTGGGCTCCAAGGCTACGGTGAAGCCTGCATTATGGCACTTCGGCGGCCGGTTGGGGACGGTCGGCCAGCAGCGCGCGCAGCGCGGCGGCGTGCGCCTGGGCGTCGGCTTCGCCCAGGCGCATCAGGGCGTGCACGAAGGGCGGCTCGAACAGCAGGTAGCTGGCCAGCGCGGCGGCGCTGCCCGCGCTGCCGCGGCGCGTGTCCAGCGCCCCCAGGCCGGCCAGCGTGTCGCGGGTGGCGCGCGGCAGCGCGTGCGCGTGTTGCAGCGCCAGCTCGTCCAGCGACGCGCTGGGTTGGATGGCCAGCACATCCACCGGGCGGTAGGGCAACGCCTGCGCCACGGCGGGGGGCAGCGCGCGCAACGCCCGGCTGACGCGCTGGGCCTGCTCCACGTCGGCCTGCAGCGTGTCGTGGAACACGCTGGCCAGGGCGTGGCCGGCGATGGTGCCGGCGCTGGGCTCGCCGCCGGCGGCGCTGCTGCGGCCCAGCGCGGCCCGTTGCGGCTGGCCGACGCCAATGACCAGGATGCGGTCGGCACCGGCGTGGATGGCCGCCGACAGCGGCGAGAGCTGGCGCATCGAGCCGTCGCCGAAATACTCCTTGTGGTCATCGACCCACAGCGGCACGGCGGGGAACAGAAACGGGATGGCGGCCGAGGCCATCAGGTGCTCGAGGCCGATGACGGCCGGCTCGGCGCGCCGCCCCGGGCGGCGCCAGGGCGGCAGCGCGCCGTCGCGGACCTGAAAAAACGTCCAATGCTCGCCCGTGGTGTAGCTGGAGGCTGTCACGCCCAGCGCGAACAGCACGCCGTTGTCGATGGCCGCGGCCAGCCGCGGCAGGTCGATGGCGCGGTGCAGCGTGTCCACCAGCGGCAGGCTGTCCAGCAGCGCGCGGTGGCGGCGGACCTGGCGCATCAACGTCAGCCCGGCGCTGAGCAGGTTCGGACGGCCCAGGCGCAGCGCCTGCAAGCGGTACACCTGCTCGGAGCGCAGCCGGCTCCAAAACGACGCCAGCCGGTCCAGCGCGTGCAAGCCTTCGTCGGCGCAACTGGCCACGAAGGTGGCGTTGAGCGCGCCGGCCGAGGTGCCCACCAGCACGTCGAACGGCAGCCGTGGGCCCGGCAGCAGGCGCGCCAGCGCGCGCAGCACCCCCACTTGGTAGGCGGTGCGCGCACCGCCGCCCATCAGCACCAGCGCCCGCCGCCCCGGGGGTGGGGGGGCATCGGCGGGCAAGGCGGTGGCAAGCAAGGTGTCCAGGGCCATGGGGCTTGGCGGGTCGATTCGATTCAGTATCGATGTGGCGTGGGCGCGGCGGCCATCGGGACTATCCCGGGGCCGGGTTGGGCGCGGCGGGGCGCTTGTCACGACGCCGTCAAACGGGCATAGTAAGGGTGTGGGGTCAGCCGCACGGGCTGCCGCCCCACAAGGCGAACCCGGTCGGTCGGCGGCCGGGTCCAGTCCATTGAGGCAACGATAGGAGGCCCCGTCATGAACCTGACCATCAGCGGACACCACCTCGAAGTCACGCCTGCGCTGCGCAGCTACGTCACGTCCAAGCTGGAGCGCATCTCCCGCCACTTCGATCAGGTGGTGGATATCCGTGTCCTGTTGTCGGTGGACAAGATCAAGGACAAGGATCACCGCCAGAAGGCCGAATGCAACATCCACGTCAAGGGCAAGGAGATTTACGCCGAGAGTACGCACGCCGACCTGTACGCGGCGGTGGACGAGCTGGCCGACAAGCTCGACCGCCAAGTGCTGCGCTACAAAGACAAGGTGCAGGAGCACCACCACCTGCCGATGAAGCGGGAGGTGGCCTAAGGCCCAGCATGGCGGCGTGTTGCTGCGCCGCAACAAACCGCCTGCCGCTGCAGGCGGTTTGTCGTTGCCAGTGTGGGCAAAATGCAACGCGGCGGCGTATCATCCGCGGTCTGCGCCCAAGGTGAAGTTTCCATGAACCGTTTGTCCGCCATCCTACCCCCGGAGCATGTGCTCGTGGCCGTCGATGCCACCAGCAAAAAGCGCGCGTTCGAGGAAGCCGGTTTGCTGTTCGAGTCGCTGCACGGTCTCAACCGCGCGCTCATCACCGACAGCCTGTTTGCGCGCGAGCGCCTGGGCTCGACCGGCTTGGGGCATGGGGTGGCCATCCCGCATGGCCGCATCAAGGGGCTCAAGCAGCCGATGGCGGCGGTGTTTCGGCTGGCGCAACCCATCGGCTTCGATGCGCCGGACGAGCAGCCCGTCAGCCTGTTGATTTTCCTGCTGGTGCCCGAGGCGGCCACGCAAAAGCATTTGGAAATCCTGTCTGAGATCGCCGAGTTGCTCAGCGACGCGTCGCTGCGCGAGCAGCTCAAGGCCGCCGACAACCCGGCCACGCTGCACGGGTTGATCGCCAGCTGGCAGTCGGCGCACGCGCCGGCTTGATGCACCGGCCGTCCCCGGCGGGACGGCCAGGCGTCGTACCGTTGCCTACCCCTTGGGCTGCCCATGAAACCCCGCGCCATCAGTGCCGATGTGCTGTTTGAGCGCCACCGCGAAACGCTCAAGTGGCAGTGGGTGGCGGGTCAAAGCGCCAGCGAGCGGCGCTTTGACGACAAGGCGGTGGCCGAGGCCCGCTCCGGCGCCGACTTGGTGGGCTACCTCAACTACATCCACCCGTATCGCGCCCAGGTGCTGGGCGCGCGCGAGGTGGCGTACCTGCTCAACGCCACCGAGGAAGACTGCCGCCGCCGGGTGGCGCGCATCGTGACGCTGGAGCCGCCGCTGCTGGTGGTGGCCGACGACCAGCCGCCGCCGACGGAGCTGGTGGCGATGTGCGAGCGCGCCCACATTCCGTTGTTTGCCACCGCGGCGTCGGCGGCGTTCGTCATCGACGTGCTGCGCGCGCACCTGTCGCGCTACTTTGCTGAGCGCACCACGATGCACGGGGTGTTCATGGATATCCTGGGGCTGGGGGTGTTGATCACCGGCGAGTCGGGGCTGGGCAAAAGCGAGCTGGGGCTGGAGCTGATTTCGCGCGGGCACGGGCTGGTGGCCGACGATGCGGTGGACCTGTACCGCGTCAACCAAACCACCATCGAGGGCCGCTGCCCGGAGCTGCTGCAAAACCTGCTGGAGGTACGCGGCATCGGGCTGCTGGACATCAAAGCCATCTTTGGCGAGACGGCGGTGCGGCGCAAGATGCG
Source organism: Tepidimonas aquatica (assembly GCF_007556585.1). Classification (GTDB taxonomy): domain Bacteria; phylum Pseudomonadota; class Gammaproteobacteria; order Burkholderiales; family Burkholderiaceae_C; genus Tepidimonas; species Tepidimonas aquatica. The sequence goes on from NZ_VJNA01000009.1 coordinate 60,731, forward strand.
GCTGCGCCTGATCGTGCACCTGGTGCGGCTGGCCACGCTGGAGCGCGACTACGAGCGGCTGCCGGGCGAGCCGCTGCACCAGGACGTGCTGGGCGTGGCGATCCGCAAGACCGTCATCCCCGTGGTGGCGGGGCGCAACATGGCGGTGCTGGTGGAAGCCGCCGTGCGCAACACCGTGCTGCAGCTGCGCGGCATCGACACGTACCAGGAATTCGTGCAGCGCCAGCGCGCCGCGATGTTGCGCGACGACGGTTGAGCCGAGCCACGCTGGCTGGGGTCAGCCGCCGCGCCGACCTGCGGACCGGGTGCGGTGTGGGCAATCGGCACGGGTGCAGTGCGCGTACAGCGACAGCGCGTGTTCCTGCAGCGCAAAGCCACGCTCCTGCGCGATGATCTGCTGGCGCCGCTCGATTTCGGGGTCGTAAAACTCTTCGACGCGGCCGCAGTCCAGGCACACCAGGTGGTCATGGTGCTGGCCTTCGTTGAGCTCGTAGACGGCCTTGCCCGACTCGAAGTTGCTGCGCACCAGGATGCCGGCCTGCTCGAACTGCGTCAGCACCCGGTACACGGTGGCCAGCCCGATGTCGGACTGCTCCTCCAGCAGGGCTTTGAAGACATCCTCGGCGGTCATGTGACGCTGGCGGCCCGACTGGAAAATCTCCAGGATCTTGAGCCGCGGCAGCGTGGCCTTGAGCCCGGTGCTCTTGAGTTCTTCGAGGCTGGTCATCGCGTGTGGGCAGGGTCGCAAAAAGGAGCGGCGCCACGCCGCATGGGCACGCCACTACAATGGGCCTGATGATATAACCTGGTGCGCTGTTTGTGCGCGCCGTGCGGGTTTTGCCATGCCACCGATCGCTTACCTTCGCCGTCGTCTTGTCGTCCCCGCTGCGCTGGGCTTGGCCGCCCTTGGGCTGGCGGGGTGTTCGTCGATGGACGGCCTCAGCCAGCGCCTGTCGACCCTGGGTGGGGTCATCACGCCGTACCGCATCGATATCCTGCAGGGCAACGTCGTGGTGCGCGAGCAGGTCGAGGCGTTGCAGCCCGGCATGTCCCGCCAGCAGGTGCAGGCCATCCTGGGCACGCCGCTGGTGGCCAGCATTTTCCACGCCGACCGCTGGGACTACGTGTTCACCTACCAGCGCCAGGGCCAGCCGGTGCAGCGCCGCGTGGTGACGGTGTGGTTCGAAGGCGACCGTATGGTGCGTGTGCAGACCGACGGCGAGCTGCCGACCGAGCGGGAATTTGTTGCCTCGCTGCAGGTGCGCCGGCCCAGCGGCGAAGCGCCACCGCTGCAGGCCAGCGACGAGCAGCTGCAAGCCGCGCAGGCCGCAGGCCCCAAGGCGCCAGCGGCTGATGCTCCCGCCGCCAACCCGGCCACGCCGCCCGCGGCGGCGAGTTACCCGCCGCTGGAAGCGCGCTGAACGCCGCCCCGACAACCACCCGATGCCGACGACGATGACCACTCCTTACGCGATTGCCATCGCAGGTGCCAGCGGCCGCATGGGCCGCATGCTGATCGAAGCGGTGCTGGGCGCCGAGGACTGTACGCTCAGCGCCGCACTGGACCGCCCCGACAGCCCCGCCTTGGGGCAGGATGCCGCTGCTTTTTTGGGGCGCACCAGCGGTGTAACGATCGGCGCCGATGTCGAGACCGCGCTGCGCGCAAGCCGCTTCCTGATCGACTTCACGCGCCCACAGGGGACGCTGGTGCACCTGCAGGCGTGTGTGCGCCACGGGGTGGCGATGGTGATTGGCACCACCGGCTTTGACGACGCGCAAAAGGCCGCCATCGAGGCCGCGGCGCAGCACATCCCGATCGTGCTGGCGCCCAACATGAGCGTGGGCGTCAACGTCACGCTCAAGCTGCTGGAGTTGGCGGCGCAGGCATTGCGCGACGGCTACGACATCGAAATCGTCGAGGCCCACCACCGCCACAAGGTCGACGCCCCCAGCGGCACCGCGCTGAAGATGGGCGAGGTCATCGCGGCGGCGCAGGGGCGCCGGCTGCAGGACTGCGCGGTGTACGAGCGCGTGGGCCACACGGGCGAGCGGCCGGCCGGCGCCATCGGCTTTGCCACGGTGCGCGGCGGCGACGTGGTGGGCGACCACACGGTGATGTTTTTGGGCAGCGGCGAGCGCATCGAAATCACGCACAAGTCCAGCAGCCGCGCCACCTACGCCCAGGGCAGCCTGCGCGCGGTGCGCTTTTTGGCCACGCGCCGCGCCGGCCTGTACGACATGTTCGACGTGCTGGGGTTGCGCTGAAAGCGGCCGCACCCCGGCGAGCAGCCGTTTGGCACAACACGAGGAGGCAAGCACGATGACGATCCAAACCCGCACCATCGACTACACGCACGACGGCGTCACCTTCGAAGGCCTGCTGGCGTGGGACGACACCGCCAGTGGACCGCGGCCGGCGGTGGCGGTGGCGCATGCCTGGGCCGGGCGCAGCGCGTTCGAAGACGGCAAGGCCCGCGCACTGGCCGAAGCCGGCTACGTCGGCTTTGCGATGGACGTGTACGGCAAGGGCAAACGCGGCAGTAACAACGAAGAAAACGCGGCGCTGATGACGCCACTGGTGCAAAACCGCCCACTGCTGCAGGCGCGGCTGGGCGCGGCGTTGGCGACGCTGGCGCAGCAGCCCGAGGTCGACGCGCAGCGCCTGGCGGCCATCGGTTTTTGCTTTGGTGGCTTGAGCGTGCTGGACATGGCGCGCTGCGGCCTGCCGCTGCGTGGGGTGGTGAGCTTTCATGGCCTGTTCACGCCGCCGGGCAACACCGCCGGTCGCCGCATCGACGCCAAGGTGCTGGCGCTGCACGGGTGGGACGACCCCATGGCCAAGCCTGAGGCGGTGCTGGCGTTTGCGCAGGAAATGACCGCCGCCGGCGCCGACTGGCAGTTGCACGCCTACGGCGGCACGATGCATGCCTTCACCAACCCGCAAGCCAATGACCCTGGCTTTGGCACCGTCTACAGCGCCCGTGCCGACGCGCGCTCGTGGCAGGCGATGCGCAACTTTTTGGCCGAGGTGCTGGCGTGAGGCCCGACTGTTCCGGGGGGGGCTGGCATTTTGCTCGGTTGACCTGGTCAAAAAGCCAGGATGACCTGGTGGCCGGTGGTGACGCCCGTATGGTTCGGCCAGGTGCCGACCGTGGCGCCTCTTTTGACTGCGCTGGCGTGAGCAGCGCGCGCAGCACGCCCGCGCCCCGTGGCGGCCGATACAATCCCTGCGCAGTAAACCCCTGCTGATTTGCGCGGTGCCGCTGGGCGCGTGGACGCCCCAGGCTGCTGCGCTGTCGAGTGCCGCCTGCCATGCAAGACACCTACACCCCCCGCGACGTCGAGGCCGCCGCCCAGGCCGCCTGGGCGGCGCGGGACGCCTACCGCGTCACCGAAGACGCGACCAAGCCCAAGTTCTACGCCTGCTCCATGCTGCCGTACCCCAGCGGCAAGCTGCACATGGGGCATGTGCGCAACTACACCATCAACGACATGATGGCGCGTCAGTTGCGCATGAAGGGCTACAACGTCCTCATGCCCATGGGGTGGGACGCCTTTGGGCTGCCGGCGGAAAACGCCGCCATCAAAAACGGCGTGCCGCCGGCGCGCTGGACCTACGACAACATCGCCTACATGAAGCGGCAGATGCAGGCGATGGGCCTGGCCATCGACTGGAGCCGCGAGATCGCCACCTGCAGCCCGGACTATTACAAGTGGAACCAGTGGCTGTTCCTCAAGATGCTGGAGGCGGGCATCGCCTACCGCAAGACGCAGGTGGTCAACTGGGACCCGGTCGACCAGACGGTGCTGGCCAACGAGCAGGTCATCGACGGGCGCGGCTGGCGCACGGGGGCGCTCGTCGAAAAGCGCGAGATCCCCGGCTACTACCTGGCCATCACGAAGTACGCCGACGAGCTGCTGGCGGCGGTGGCGGATCCGTCCGACCCCAACTACCTGCACGGCTGGCCCGAGCGCGTGCGCCTGATGCAGGAAAACTGGATCGGCAAAAGCACCGGGGTGCGCTTTGCCTTCACGCACGACATCCGCGACGCGCAAGGGCACCTGATCCAGGATGGGCGGCTGTACGTGTTCACCACACGCGCCGACACCATCATGGGTGTGACCTTCTGCGCGGTGGCGCCCGAGCACCCGCTGGCGCAGCACGCCGCGGCGGGTAACCCGGCGCTGGCGGCGTTCATCGAGCGCTGCAAGCTGGGCGGCACCACCGAGGCGGAGCTGGCCCTGAAAGAAAAGGAGGGCATGCCCACGGGGCTGACGGTGCGCCATCCCCTCACCGGCGAGGCCATCCCGGTGTGGGTGGGCAACTACGTGCTGATGAGCTACGGCGACGGCGCCGTGATGGGGGTGCCCGCGCACGACGAGCGCGACTTTGCCTTTGCCAAGAAGTACGGGCTGTCCATCAAGCAGGTGATCGAGGTGCCGGGCGAGGTGTTTTCCACCGAGGCCTGGGCCGAGTGGTACGCCGACAAGCAGCGCGGCCGCTGTGTGCACTCCGGCGTGCTCGACGGTCTGGCGCACGAAGCGGCGGTGGACAAGGTGGCCGAGCTGCTGGCCGCGCAGGGCCTGGGCGAAAAAAAGACCACCTACCGCCTGCGCGATTGGGGCATCAGCCGCCAGCGCTACTGGGGCACGCCCATCCCCATCATCCACTGCGACGACTGCGGTCCGGTGCCTGTGCCCTACGAGGACCTGCCGGTGGTGCTGCCCGAAGACCTGGTGCCCGACGGCAGCGGCAACCCGCTGGCCAAGTGCGAATCGTTCCTGAAGGTCGATTGCCCGCGCTGCGGCAAGCCCGCGCGGCGCGAGACCGACACGATGGACACCTTCGTGGACTCGTCGTGGTACTTCATGCGCTACTGCGACCCGCACCTGGTCGACGCCATGGTGGGCGAGGGCACGCGCTACTGGATGCCGATGGACCAGTACATCGGCGGTATCGAGCACGCCATTTTGCACCTGCTGTACGCGCGCTTTTGGACCAAGGTGATGCGCGACCTGGGGCTGGTGCAGGTGGACGAGCCGTTTCAGCGCCTGCTCACGCAGGGCATGGTGCTGAACCACATCTACAGCCGCCGCACCGCCAAGGGGGCCAAGGAGTACTTCTGGCCGCACGACGTCGAGCACGTGCTGGATGCGTCCGGCAAGATCGTCGGTGCGCGGCTCAAGCGCGACGTGCCCAGCGCCGATGGTGTGCTGCCCGCCGGCACGCCGATCGACTACGAAGGCGTGGGCACGATGTCGAAGTCGAAAAACAACGGCGTCGACCCGCAGGACCTCATCGAAAAGTACGGCGCCGACACGGCGCGTCTGTACACCATGTTTACGGCGCCGCCCGAGGCCACGTTGGAGTGGAACGACGCCGCCGTCGAGGGCAGCCACCGGTTCCTGAAGCGCGTGTGGGCGTTTGGCCAGCGTTTGGCGGCGCTGGACCACAGCGCGGCGGCGCAGGCCGCGCAGGGGGCGGGGTCGTTGGCCGACGTGGCCTACGGCAAGGCCGCGCGTGCGCTGCGGCGCGACATCCACACGCTGCTCAAACAGGTGGACTACGACTACCAGCGCATGCAGTACAACACCGTGGTGTCGGGCTGCATGAAGATGCTCAACGCGCTGGAGGCGTTCGACCCCAGTGACGAGCCCGGCGGCGGCGTGGCGCTGATCGAAGGCTTTGGCATCTTGCTGCGCTGCCTGTACCCGGTCACGCCGCACCTCACGTGGGTGCTGTGGCAGCGCTTGGGGTATGCGGGCGCGCTGGGTGACTTGCTGGATGCGCCGTGGCCGCAGCCCGACGAGGCGGCGTTGCAGCGCGACGAGTTGGAGCTGGTGCTGCAAATCAACGGCAAGGTGCGCGGCAGCCTGACGGTGCCCGCCGACGCCGACCGTGCCGCCATCGAGGCCGCCGCATTGGCCGCGCCCGAGGTGGCGCGTTACGGCGAAGGGCGCACGCCCAACAAGGTGGTCGTCGTGCCGGGGCGGCTTGTCAACGTGGTGGTGTGACGGTGCTGGCGCGGCGCACCTGGATGGGCTGGGCGGCCGGGGCGGCCATGGCGTCGCTGGCCGGCTGCGGGTTCCAGCTGCGCGGCGCCGGGTTGCAGTTGGCGTTTCGCACCTTGCGCCTGCAAGCGGGCGCCGACAGCGACGTGCTGCAAAGCCTGCGCGCGCAGCTGCAAGCCAGCGGCGTGCAGGTGCTCGACGCACCGGCTCCGACCGCGCCCGGCACCGCGGCGCCGGTGCCCGATGTGGTGCTGCACGTGCTGCTGGACCAGCGCGAGCGTGTCGTTGTGGGCACCACCAGCGCCGGCCAGGTGCGTGAGCTGCTGCTGCGCCGCCGGGTGCGTTTTGCGCTGCGCACCCCGGCCGGGCGCGAGCTGATCGAACCCACCGAGCTGCAACAAGAGCGCGAGCTCAGCTACGCCGAGACGGTGGCGCTGGGCAAAGAGGCCGAAGAAGCGCTGCTGTTTGCCGACATGCGCACCGCCATCGTGCGCCAGTGGATGGTGCTGCTGGCGCGCGTCAACCTGCCGGCGGGTGCGCCGCGTTGACGCCGCCGCTGTGCCCGGCGGTGGATGCTGGACCTCAGTGCCTGCGGCGCACCTGGTGCTCGCGCATCAGGGTGCTTTTGCCAAACAGGCTCTCCACCAGGTCGACCGCCAGCCGCGCGGTGCGGTTGCGCTCGTCCAGCGCCGGGTTGAGCTCGACGATGTCGAGGCTGCCCAGGCGCCCGGTGTCGGCGATCATTTCCATGCACAGCTGGGCCTCGCGGTAGGTGGGGCCGCCGGGGACCGTGGTGCCGACGCCGGGGGCAATGTCGGGATCAAGGAAGTCGACGTCAAAGCTGACGTGCAGGTGGGTGTTGGCATCCAGCCCCGCCAGCGCTTGCTCCATCGCGTGGCGCATGCCCATTTCGTCGATGTAGCGCATGTCGTACACCTCCAGCCGCTGCGCGTGGACAAAGCGCTTTTCGCCGGGGTCGACGCTGCGGATGCCGATTTGGCGCACCTGGCTTGGGTGCAGGGCGGGGCTGGTGCCGCCCAGGTGCGTGAGCGCCTGCGGCCCGAAGCCGCACAGCACCGCCACCGGCATGCCGTGCAGGTTACCACTGGGGGTCAGTTCGGACGTGTTGAAGTCGGCGTGGGCGTCCAGCCACAGCACGCGCAGCGTTTGGCCGGTGGCACGGCAGTGGCGCGCCACGGCGCTGATCGAGCCCATGGCCAGGCAGTGGTCGCCGCCCAGCAGGACAGGCAGGTGGCCTTGTTGCAGCTCGGCGTGCACCGCCTCGTGCACCGCACGGTTCCAGGCCAGGACCTCGTCCAGATGGCGGTAGCCGTCCTGCGCCGGTTGCCACGGGTTGGCTGGCCCGTGCAGGTTGCCGCGGTCCAGCACGCGCACGCCCTGCGCCTGCAGGGCCTCGGCCAGACCCGCCACGCGCAAGGCCTCGGGGCCCATCGAGGCGCCGCGCGCACCGGCACCGACGTCGGTGGGGGCGCCGATCAGCGCCACGGTGTTGGACAGGGTGGTGGGCATGGACGTTGTGATCATGGTGTCACGGGTACGCGGGACAGCATCCCGCGATTGTGCACGTTGCGAAGGCGGTTGAGGTGGATGCCTACAATGGCAAGCATGCAGCTCACCCCCGCCCAGTTGCCTGCCCACTTGCAGCGCGCGCCGGCGCCGCTGTACGTGGTGCACGGCGACGAGCCGCTGTTGGTGCAAGAGGCGTGTGACGCCATACGGGCGGCGGCGCGGGCGGCGGGGCACACCGAGCGCACCGTGTTCACGATGGCCAGCGCGCAGGCGGACTGGAGTGCCGTGCTGGCTGCGCTGGGGGCGCTGAGCCTGTTTGCCGACAAGCGCGTGTTGGAGGTGCGCATCCCGTCGGGCAAGCCCGGCCGCGACGGCGCGGCCGCGCTGGAGCAGCTGGCGACACAGGCCGCGCACAGCGCCGACACGGTGACGCTGGTGGTGCTGCCGCGGCTGGACGCCGCCACGCTGAAAAGCGGCTGGATGGCGGCGCTTGCGGCCCACGGGGTGGTGGTGCGCGTCGACCCGGTCGAGCGCGCCCAGTTGCCGGCGTGGATCGCGCAACGCCTGGCGGCGCAGGGGCAGCGCGTGGCCGAGGGCGAGGAAGGCCTGCGTACGCTCACCTTCATGGCCGACCGGGTCGAAGGCAACCTGCTGGCCGCGCATCAGGAGGTGGTCAAGCTCGGCCTGCTGCACCCGCCGGGCGAGCTGAGCCTGGAGCAGGTGCGTCGCGCCGTGCTCGACGTGGCGCGCTACGACCCGTTCAAGCTGCCGTTGGCGGTGCTGGACGGGGCGCTGGCGCGCGTGCAGCGCATGCTGCAAGGCTTGCAAGCCGAGGGCGTGGCGCCGGTGCCGGTGCACTGGGCGTTGGCCGAGGAGCTGCGCGCGCTGCACGCGGTGCGCCGCGCGCTGGACGCCGGCCAGCCTTTGCCGCTGGCGCTGCGCGAGCAGCGCGTGTGGGGCGCGCGCGAGCAGCGCTACGAGCGCCTGGCGCCACGGCTGCGCAGCGCGCTGACCGGCCGCTGGCTGGCCGAGGCGCAGACGGTGGATGGCGTGGTCAAGGGGCTGCCCCATCCGGATTGGCCATCCGACCCCTGGGCGGCGCTGCAGCGGCTGGCCGTGGGCGTGGCGGCGGGGTGTGCGCGGGCCTCGGTTGGCTGATCGGCGCACAGCGGTTGTCCGCCCAACGCGGCCGTGCGAAAATCGCTCGGGGACATGCCGGTGCGCTCCCGAAACACCTTGCTGAAGTGTGCGATGTTGGCAAAGCCCAGGCCCAGTGCGATGTCGGTGATGGTGCGGTGCGCATGGGCAGGGCTGGCCAGCTCGCGCATCGCGCCCTGCAGACGGCGGCGCAGGATGTACTGAGCCAGAGTGTCATTCTCGGTGGTAATGCTTACGGGCTCAGCGCAGCTGTGTTTGGGGGGACTTGGCCCGGGCGATGCAAGTCGCGATGCGTATCGACTCCGGTATTTGCCATGTCAATGGGCCCACAGTGCACGATGAGGCGCAGATGCCATTTGGTGGCGTCAAGGGCTCGGGCATAGGTCGTTTCGGTGGCAAGGCGGGCATACACGAATTCACCGAGCTGCGCTGGATCACGGTTCAAACTACACCCCGTCATTACCCGTTTTGAACTCGCCCGTGAGGCCCGGCGGTTCGCGGACGACGAACGGGTGTGGGCGGGCCGTCTGCTAACATCGCGCCCCATGCGTACTGCAAGGATCGCCTACCTGTTGGCCGCCCTGTCGGTGCTGGCGGCCCCCGTGGCCGCTGCGCCGGCGCAGCTGTCGCCGGCGGCGGAGGTCGGGGTGCCTGTGCCTGCGGCCGACGACAGTGCGCTGCGCCCGTGGGTGCAGCGCCTGCAGACCGTGGGCAGCGAAACCAGCTCGGTGGCCACGCAACTCATCGACACCGCGCTGGGGCTGGTGGGGGTGCCGTACCGCATGGGTGGCAGCTCGCCGCAGGCGGGGTTCGATTGCAGCGGCTTTGTGCGCTACGTGTACGCCAACACCCTGGGGTTGATGCTGCCGCGGCGTGCCGTGGAGCAGGCGCAGGCCGCGCAGCCTGTGGCGCGCGACCAGCTCCAGCCGGGCGACTTGGTGTTTTTCAACACGATGCGGCGGGCGTTCAGCCACGTCGGTGTCTACCTGGGCGACGGCAAATTTGTGCACGCGCCCAGCAAAGGCGACCGGGTCAAGGTGTCCAGCCTGGACGATCGCTACTGGGCGCGCCGCTACAACGGCGCGCGTCGTGTGGCGCTGCCAGATGACGGGGCAGCCCCATGGCGCGTGCAAGGCGTCGGCGTCCCGGGGCGTTGAACCCACCCAGCCGAACCCGCGCCCTCAGCGGGCCGCTTGCGCACCGTCGGCCAGCAGCCGCTCCAGGTCGCGCAGCAATGTTTTGCTTTCAGGGCCGGTCAGGCTGTTGTAGGCCAGCACGGTGCGGCCGTCGCGGCTGATCAAATATTTGTAGAAATTCCACTTCGGTGTGGTGCCGGTGCGCTCGGCCAGCTGCTTGAACAGCGGGTTGGCCTCGGGCCGGCGCACACTGCTCTTGGCAAACATGGGAAACTGCACGCCGAAGGTGTTGGCGCAAAACTCGGCGATTTGTTGGTTGCTGCCGGGCTCCTGCTGGCCAAAGTCGTTGGATGGAAAGCCCAGCACCACCAGGCCACGGTCGCGGTAGCGGCGGTACAGGGCTTCCAGCCCCTCGTACTGCCGCGTAAAACCGCAGTAGCTGGCGGTGTTGACCACCAGCACCACCTTGCCCGCGTACTGGCACAGGTTTTGGGGCTGCTCGTCTTGCAGCCGGGCAAAGGTGTGCTGCAGGATGGACGGACACGGGGTGGCGTGGGCAGGGGTGCTCATGGTGAGGAGGGCGGCGACCGGCGCGGCCAGGGCCCGCGCCGCCGCGCGCCCGGGGTGGAGGTCGATCCAGCGCAGCATCATGCCGCGATCGTAAAAGGGGGTTGATGGGGCAGCGGCGCACCCGGTCATTGGCTGCACATCCGTCAGGGTTATCGGACGGGGCGTCACGACGGGCCCAGAACGTGCGCCCACAACGCCCGCGCCGCGCTGGCCCACGGCTCGGCCTGGGCGGGGTCGATTTGGGTGGGCGCTTCGTCCAGACGAGCGCGGTGCTGCCACTGGCGCAGTTGACGGTAGGCGTCGGCGGCGGCGTGGCCCATGCCAGGGGGCAGCAGCCCGGCCGCCTCGGCGCGTTGCAGCAGGGCGATGTTGCCGGCGTTGTCGCGCAGTGCGGGGTGCGCGGCGCTGTGCGCCAGCACCAGGTACTGCACGGCGAATTCGATGTCGATCATGCCCCCGGGGCTGTGCTTGAGATCGAAGTAGCCAGGGCGAACCGGGTGCGCGTCGTACAGGCGCTGGCGCATGGCGCGAATCTCGCCCGCCAGTGCGGCGTGGTCGCGCGGGGCGGTGATGACGGCCTGGCGCACGGCGTCGAAGCGCGCGCGCAGGTCGTCCGCGCCGACGACAAAGCGCGCGCGCGTCATGGCCTGGTGTTCCCAGGTCCAGGCAGTGTTGCTGCCGCGGTTTTGCTGGTAGTTGGCGTAGGCGTCGAAGCTGGTGACCAGCAGGCCCGAGTTGCCATTGGGGCGCAAGGCGGTGTCGATTTCAAAGAGGTCACCTTGGCCGGTTTTGACGGTGAGCCAGTTGATGAGCTTGCGCACGAAGGCGGCGTAGATTTCGGGGGCGCGCTCGTCGTCGTCGTAGACGAAGACGATGTCGAGGTCGCTGCCATAGCCCAATTCCTTGCCGCCCAGCTTGCCGTAGCCGATGATGGCGTGACGCGGTTCGTCGCGGTGGCGGTCCCGCAGGCGCTGCCAGCACCAGCGGCCGGTGACGTCCAGCACCGCGTCGGCCAGGGCGCTGAGGTCGTCGGCCACCTGCTCCACCGTCAGCAAGCCTTCGACGTCACGCGCCAGCGTGCGAAACACCTCGGCGTGGTGGGCGCGGCGCAACAGGTCCAGCAGGGCTTCGTCGTCGTCCTCGCCGGTTTTGTGCAGCGCCCAGCGGCGTTGCTCCAGGTCGGCCACGAAGGCCGCGCGGTCGAAGCGCGTAGCGTACAGCTCGACGCTGGCCAATTCGTCGATGACGCCGGGGTGACGCAGCAAGTAGCGCGCCGGCCAGCGCGCCGCGCCCAGCACGCGCAGCATGCGCTCGTGCACGGCGGGGCGTTCTTGCAGCAGCGCCAGGTAGGCCTCGCGGCGCAGCAGCGGCTCGATCCAGTCCACCAGCCGGATGGCGGCGGTTTCGTTCACGCGCCCGGCGTCGATCCAGGCCACGGTGCGCTCCAGCAACCGCACCAGGCGCGTGCGCGCTTCGTCGCGCAGCGCCAGCACGCGCGGATGCTCCACCCAAGGGGCCAGGCGCTCGGCCAGCGCGGGCGGGCATTGGGGCAGCAGGGCAGCAAGGTCGTCGGGCGTGGAGCGGGTGTGGCCGTTGCAGCCTTTGCCGTTGCAGCCACCGCGCTCGCCGCCCAGCAGGGTGTCGAACTCCTGCGCCACCACCTCGCGGTGCGCGTCCAGCGCGCGCAAAAATGCCGGGGTGTCGGCGTAGCCCATGGTGACGGCGATCCAAGCCAGGTCGTCGTCGCGGGTGGGCAGCACGTGCGTTTGCTGGTCGTCCAAGTACTGGATGCGGTGCTCGACGCGGCGCAAAAAGGTGTAGGCGTCGGCCAGTCGCTGCGCCTGGTCGGCCGGCATCAGCCCGGCGCGCGCAACGCGCTGCAGCGCTTGCAGCGTGGGGCGGGTGCGCAGCTCGGGGAATTGCCCGCCGCGCACCACCTGCAGCAGCTGCACGATGAATTCGATTTCGCGGATGCCGCCGCGCGAGAGTTTGACGTCCCAGGCGCGTTCGGGGTGACCGGCGGCGCGGCGTGTGGCGTGGTCGCGGATTTGGCGGTGCAAGCGGCGCAGCGCATCGAACACGGCGTAGTCCAGGTAGCGCCGAAACACGAACGGCAGCACCACCGGGCGCAACCACTGGCCGGTGCCGTCGCGCCGCGCGGCGGCGGCCGGGGCCACGACGCGGCTTTTGAGCCAGGCGAAGCGCTCCCACTCGCGCCCGTGGGCTTGGAAATAATCCTCCAGCGCCCCCAGGGGCACGGCCGGCGGACCGGAGTTGCCATTGGGCCGCAACGCCAGGTCCACGCGAAAGGCCTGTCCGTGCTCGGTGACGTCGCTGATGAGCGCTTGCATGCGCTTGACCAGCTTGGCGAAATACTCGTGGTTGGTGATGCGCTGGCGGCCTTGCGCGTCGCCCGCGGTTTCGCCGTCGGCCTCGTAGACGTAGATCAGGTCGATGTCGCTGGAGACGTTGAGCTCGCGCGCGCCTAGCTTGCCCATGCCAACGATCCACCAGGCGCAGGGCCGCTGGCCACGGGCATTGGCCGCGGGGGCGTTGGGGCCGGGCGCGGGGCCGTCGACGTAGGGGGGGCCGTGCACGGCGTCCAGCTCCGCGCGGGCCAGGGTGGCCGCTTGGTCCAGCACGAACTCGGCCAGCGCGGTGACGGCGCGGGTGATGTCGGCCAGCGCGGCGCCGTGTTCACAGTCCAGCACCGCCAGCCGCTCCAGCGTCAGGTGACGCAGCACGCGCAGCGCCGCCGCAGGTTCGTAACCCTGGGCGCGCAGCGCGTCCCACGTGGCGCGCAGCGCGTCCGGTCCGGGCGCACCGGGCGGCAGCAGGGCAAGCTCGGGCGCGTAGCGCCGCCGCACCCGCTGCACGAAGCGGCTATGCTCGGCGCTGGCGGCGGAACCGGTGTGTGCCGTGGCGATCATAATGTTTTCGTGACCCCATCCTTGGACCATTCTCCCGTGGCGCGGCGTTGGCGCATCGCAGCGTCGGCCAGCCGCGTCTTGTTGGGCGTGGCGTTGGCCGGCTGGTGCGCCCTGCTGCTGGCGTGGGCGGCGCTGCAATGGTGGATTGTGCCGCGTGTCGAAGCTTGGCGCCCGTGGCTGCAGGCGGCGGCCACGCGGGCGTTGGGGGTGCGCGTGGAGCTGCAGCGCATCGAAGTGGTGCGCGGGGGGGTGATGCCCCAGCTCGCGCTGCATGGCGTGCGGCTGATCGACGCCCAAGGCCGCGAGGCGTTGCACGTGCCGCTGGCGCAGGCGGTGGTGTCACTACGCTCCCTGCTGCAACTGGGGTTTGAGCAGTTGGTGGTGGACGGGCTGGCGCTGCAGGTGCGCCGCTTGCCCGATGGACGCTTGCAGGTGGCGGGCGTGGAGGTTACGCCCGGCGCCGACGACGGCGCGCTGGCGGACTGGCTGTTCGCGCAGCGCGAGGTGGTGTTGCGTGGCGCACAACTGACTTGGATCGACGAGGGACGGCCCCAGGCCCCGCCGCTGACGCTGACCGACGTGGTGGCGGTGCTGCGCAACCCCGGCTGGCGCCACGAGCTGCGGCTCGACGCCACCCCGCCGTCGCCGTGGGGGCAGCGGCTGAGCTGGCGGGCGCGCTTCACACAGCCCCCATGGCAGTTGGCGCGGGGCGATTGGCGGCGGTGGTCCGGCCCGTGGTACCTGGAGGCTCCGGCGCTGGACGCGGGAGCGCTGGCGCCGTACCTGGACCTGACCGCCTGGGGGCTGCAGACGGTGCACGGCGTGGGGGCGGTGCGCGTGTGGGGCGATGTGCGCGCCGGGCAATGGGTGTCCTGGGTGGCCGACGTGCATGGGCAGGACGTGAACCTGCGCTGGGACGCCGCGCGCGAGCCGCTGGCGCTGGCGCGCATGCAGGGGCGCGTGACCCTGCAGCGCGACGGCGAGCGGGTGCGCTGGCGTACCCAAGGTCTGCAGGTCGACGCGGCCGAGGGGCTGCGCTGGCCCGAAGGCGATGTGACGCTGGAGCTCACGCCCAGCGGTGGGCAAGGCTGGCGCGCCTGGGCCTTGCAGGCCGACCGGCTGGACCTGGCCGTGCTGCAGCGCTTGGGGCGCGTGCTGCCGCTGGGTGAGCCGGCGCGGTGGCTCGACGAGCTGCGGCCAGCCGGTGTGGTGCAAGGTCTGCAGTGGCGTTGGCAGGCCGCTGGCGGTGACGGGACGCCCGCGCGCTGGTCGGGCCGCGGGCGGGTGCAGGGGTTGACGCTGGCTGCCGGTCCGGTGACGCCGCCGCACACCTGGGGGCGGCCGGGCGTGGAGGGGGCGGACGCCGAGTTTGAATTCGACGAACGCGGAGGGCGCGCCGAGGTGGCGTTGCGCCGCGGCGCCATCACGCTGCCGGGCGGGTTCGATGAGCCGCGGCTGGCGTTCGACCAGTTGCAAGCGACGCTGCGCTGGCGGCTGCAGGGTCAGGCCATCGAGCTGGAGGTGCCGCGCCTGACGTTGGCCAACGCGGACGCCCAAGGGGAAGGACGGCTGTCGTGGCGCACCGCCGACCCGGCACGCAGCGGCGCGCGCGACCGCTTTCCCGGCGTGCTGGACTTGGATCTGCGCCTCAGCCGTGCCGACGGCGCGCGCGTGGTGCGCTACCTGCCCCACGAGGTGGGGGCCGACGTGCGCGCCTACCTGCGTGACGCCATCCGCGCCGGGCGCGCCAGCGATGTGCGCTGGCGCATCCAGGGCGATCTGTGGGATTTTCCGTTTGCGCAGCCGCATCAAGGGACGTTCCAGGTGCAGGCGCAGCTGCACGACGTGACGCTGGACTACGCGCCGGCCAGCGTGCTGCCCGCCGGCAGCTTGCCTTGGCCGGCGTTGCAACTGGCGCAAGCGCAGTTGCGCATCGACGGCAGCCGCCTGGAGGTGCGTGCCGCCCGAGGCAGCGTGCGCGGCATGCCTGGGCTGCAGGTGCTGGCCGAAGCGACGATCCCCGACTACATGGCCGAGGCGCCGCGCCTGCAGGTGCAGGGCAGCGTGCGCGGGCCGCTGGCGCAGGCGCTGCGCGTCGTGGCCCAGTCGCCGCTGCAGGCCATGACCGGCGGCGCCCTGGACGCGGCCCAAGGCAGCGGCTTGGTGGAGGTGCCGCTGGAGCTGACGATGCCGCTGGCCGACACCGGCGCCACGCGCGTGCGTGGCCAGGTGCGGCTGGCAGGCAACGAGGTTCAACTAAGCCCCGCGGTGCCGCCCCTGCTTGAGGTGCGGGGCACGGTGGAATTCACCGACCAAGACTGGCGCCTGGCCGGGGTGGGGGCGCGCGCCCTGGGCGGCGAGGTGCGGCTCAGCGGCGGCTCGCTGCCGGGCCAGCCGCAACGGCTGCGCGTGCAAGCGCAGGGCAACGCCAGCGCCGAGGGGTTGCGCGCCCAATCCGCCTGGGGTTGGGCGCGCTGGCTGGGCCGCCACGCCCAGGGCAGCGCCGGCTACAGCGTCACGCTGGAGGGCGGGGGCGATGGCTTGGGTGTGCGCGTCGAGACCGACCTGCGCGGGCTGCGGCTGGACCTGCCGGCGCCGCTGGCCAAGGCGGCCGAAGCCGCTTGGCGCACCCGCGTCGAGCTGCAGCCGGTGGCCCCCTCCACGGGTGGCGGGCGCGACCGCCTGCGCCTGCAGGTGCAGGCCGAGGCGCTGCCAGGGGGCGCGCTGCTGGCCGAGTACGAGCGCGAGCACCAGGGCGAGCGCACCCGGGTGCTGCGCGGGCGGCTCGCCCTGGGGACCGAGCCACCGTCGTGGCCGGACGAAGGCGTCGTGGCGGCGTTGCGCCTGACGGCGCTGTCCGCCGACGGCTGGATGCAGGCGCTGGACGCGGGCGGGAGCAGCGACGCGGCGGGCGCCGCGCTGGCCGATGCCCAAGCGTACTGGCCGACGCGCTTGGGGGTTGCGGTGCAGCGGCTGCAGTGGGGTGGGCGCACGTTCGACGGCGTGACGCTGGGCGGCAGCCGCAGCGGCGACCTGTGGCGCTTGACCGTGGCGGCGCGCCAGGCCGATGGTTCTGTGGAGCTCGACCTGGGGGCGCAGCCGCGTGTGCGCGCACGCCTAAGCCGCCTGCTACTGCCGCCCGGGGCCGAAGCCGACATCGAACGCCTGGCCAGCCAGCCGCGCGCGCTGCCGGCCGTCGATCTGGTGGTGGACGACTTCGAGCTGGCCGGGCGCGCCCTGGGGCGGCTGGAGGTGCAGGCCATCAACCGCGACGCCGCCCAAGGCGGGGTGGCGCTGCGCGAGTGGCGGCTGCAGCATTTGCAATTGACCTTGCCCGAAGCGCGCCTGAGCGCGCGCGGCAACTGGGCGCCCACCGCGGCGCTGACGGCGCCGGGGCAAGCGGCCAGCGCGCGGCGCACCGTGTTGCAGCTGCGGCTGGACATCGACGACGCCGGTGCGCTGCTGGAGCGCTTCGGCTGGCCGGGTACTGTGCGCGGCGGGCGGGGGCGGTTGGAAGGGTCGCTGGGGTGGCTGGGCTCGCCGCTGGCGCTGCACCTGCCCAGCCTCAGCGGCGAGCTGGAGCTGGACCTGCAGCGCGGCCAGTTTCTCAAGGCCGACCCAGGCGTGGCCAAGCTGCTGGGGGTGTTGAGCCTGCAGTCGTTGCCGCGCCGGCTGACGCTGGATTTCCGCGACGTGTTCAGCGAAGGCTTTGCGTTCGACAGCGTGCGCGGCCACGCCGCGATCGCGCGTGGCGTGGCCAGCACGCACAACCTGCAAATGAAGGGCGTCAGCGCCGCGGTGCTGCTGGAGGGCAGCGCCGACCTGGTGCGCGAGACGCAAGACCTCACCGTGGTGGTGGTGCCCGAGCTCAACGCCGGCACGGCGTCGTTGCTGGCCTCGATGGTCAACCCCGTCACCGGATTGGGTACGCTGTTGGCGCAGCTGGTGCTGCGCCAACCGCTGCAGGCCGCGGCCACGCAGACGTTTCGCATCACCGGCTCGTGGGCCGACCCGCAGGTGGAGCGTGTCGCGCGTACCATAACGCCATCGGACAGTACCGCCAACCCCGCGGAGCGCACGCCATGAAAGTTGCCGCTATCCAGATGGTGTCGGGCAGCAGCCTCGACCGCAACCTTGCCCAGGCGCACGAATTGCTGGACCAGGCCCGCCATGTCGGCGCCGAGCTGGCCGTGCTGCCGGAGTACTTTTGCCTGATGGGACAGCGCGACACCGACAAGCTGCTCATCGCCGAAACGCCGGGGTTGGGCACGGTGCAGGATTTTCTGAGCGACACCGCGCGCGAGCTGGGGCTGTGGATCGCGGGTGGCACGCTGCCGCTAGCCACCGACGACCCGCAGCGCGCGGCCAACGCCACGCTGGTGTACGACCCCCACGGCCGTTGCGTCGCGCGCTACGACAAGATCCACCTGTTTCGCTTCCACGACGGGCAGCAGGGCTACGACGAGGCTGCGGTGCTCAAGGCCGGTCAGCAGCCAACGGCGTTCGATCTGACCGACCGCGCCGGGCAGCGCTGGCGGGTGGGGCTGAGCGTGTGCTACGACCTGCGCTTTCCGGAGCTGTACCGGGCGCTGGCGGCCGACATCGTGTTGGTGCCGGCGGCCTTCACCCACGTCACCGGGCAAGCGCATTGGGAGGTGCTGCTGCGCGCACGCGCCATCGAAAACCAGGCCTACGTCATCGCGGCGGCGCAAGGCGGGCTGCACGACAACGGCCGGCGCACCTGGGGCCAGAGCATGGTCGTCGACCCCTGGGGGGTGGTGCTGGCGCAGCAAGCCACCGGGCCAGGTGTGGTGGTGGCCGAGCTGGATCGCGCCTACCTGGACGACGTGCGGCGGCGCCTGCCTGCGCTGCAGCACCGACGCCTGTGATGGCGCACCGGTGCGTTCAACGCGGCGGCTCGTCGCCGTGGGCGGGCGGATCGGCTGGCGGTGGTTCGCCGCGCTTGCGGCCCGCGAACATGGTCCACCAGACGATGAACACGAACAACAACAAGGCTCCGAGGGCTTCGAGCAGCAGCAGCGTCATGGCGCGTGGGCGTGGATGGCGGGCGGGTTGCGGGCTGGTAGGGGCGGCGCTGCTGGTGGCGTGCAGCACACCCGCGCCGCCGGGCGGCAGCGTAGCAGAGCCGGGCGCGGCGCGCGAAGTTCCCGTGCCTTCGGCAACGACGGCGCCGGCCGCGCCCGCTGCACCAGCCGAGGTGGCCGCTGCGACGCGCTGGGACGACACCGAGGCCCGCCCCGTGGTGCAGGCCGGGCACCCCGTGTGGCAGCAAGCCGACGCCGCCCCGCTGCCCGCGCCGCTGGTGCGGCCCAAGGCGCAGTGGCAACCGGTGCGCTGGGCCGACCTGCCCGGCTGGGGCCGCGACGCCCTGCCCGAGGTTTGGAACGCCTGGCTGCGCAGCTGCGAGCGCCCCGCGCCGCCGTGGGGCGCCCTGTGCCCGCAGATCCGGCGCCTCAGCATCGCCGAGCCGGCCGAGCGCTACGCCTGGGTCATGCGCCACTGGCAGCCGTACCGCATCGTGGCGCCCGACGGCAGCCCCACCCCGGGGTTGCTGACCGGCTACTACGAGCCGGAGTTGCCGGCAAGCCGCCAGCGCGACGCGTTGCACCGCATCCCGCTGTACGGTCCGCCGCCGGCGTTGCAGGCCGCCGCCGGGCAGCCGTGGCTGACACGGCGCCAAATCGAATCCGATGCCGAGGTGCAGGCGCGGCTGGCGCCGCACGTGCTGGCGTGGCTGGCCGACCCGCTGGACGCGCTGCTGTTGCACGTGCAGGGGTCGGGGCGGCTGCGCATCACCGAGCCGGACGGCCGCCAGCGGCTGGTGCGGCTGGCTTTCGCCGCGCACAACGGTCACCCCTACCAAAGCGTGCTGCGCGCCCTGCTGCGGCGCGGCGATATCCGCGAAGGCACCTGGGAAGCGCTGCGCGCGTGGGCGCAGGCCAACCCGGAACGGCTGGACGAGGTGTTGTGGACCAACCCGCGCGTGGTGTTTTTTCGCGAAGAGCCGCTCGATGCGCTGGACAGCCAGTTTGGACCGCGTGGGGCGCAAGGGGTGGCGCTGACGCCTGGCCGCTCGGTGGCCGTGGACCGCGACGCCATCCCCTACGGCACGCCGCTGTGGCTGGTGTCGCACGGGCCGGTGGCGCGGCTGCAGCGCCTGGTGCTGGCGCAAGACACTGGCGCGGCCATCGTGGGCGCGGTGCGGGCTGATTTTTTTGTCGGCTGGGGGGCCTCGGCTTACCCCGTGGCCGCGGGCCTGAAGCAGCCGCTGCAATTGTGGGCGCTGTGGCCGCGCGCCCAGCCCCTGCCGGCCGAGGCCACACGCTGACCCACCATCCGTATCGACAGGAGAACCACCATGCAACCCCGCATCGGCATCCTTACCGGCGGCGGCGACTGCCCCGGTCTCAACGCCGTCATCCGTGCCGTGGCCAAGTCCCTGATGCGCCAGTGCGGCGCCGAGGTCATCGGCATCGAAGACGGCTTTGCCGGGCTGATGGAGGACACGCCGCGCGTGCGCGCGCTGACGTGGGACACGGTCAGCGGCATTGTGATGCGCGGCGGCACCATCCTGGGCACCAGCAACCGCGCCGACCCGCTGCGCAGCGCGGCCGACACCGAGCGCGTGCTGCGCCACGTGGCGGCGCTGGGGCTGCAGGGGCTGGTGGTGATCGGCGGCGACGGCAGCATGAGCATCGCGCACGGGCTGGCGCAGCATGGCCTGCGCGTGGTGGGCGTGCCCAAGACCATCGACAACGACATCCCGGGCTGCGAGCGCAGCTTCGGCTTTGACACCGCGGTGGCCACCGTCACCGAGGCGATCGAGCGGCTGCAGACCACCGCGCAAAGCCACGGGCGTGTCATGATCGTCGAGACGATGGGCCGCTGGGCCGGCTGGATCGCGTTGGAAGCGGGGCTGGCCGGGGCGGCCGACGTCATCCTGTTGCCGGAAATCGACTACGACATCGAAGCCGTGGCCGCGGTGTGCCGCGCGCGCGAGCAGCACCAGCGCTACACCATCATCTGCATTGGTGAAGGGGCCAAACCCATCGGCGGCCAGTACACGGTGCGCGCCACCGTCGAGGGCAGCCCGGACCCCATCCGGCTGGGCGGCGTGGCGCACGCGCTGGCCGCCGCGCTGCAGCCGCGCGTGCGCAGCGAGGTGCGCGCCACCGTGCTGGGCCACGTGCAGCGCGGCGGCAGCCCCACGCCGTTCGACCGCGTGCTGGCCACCCAGTACGGCAACGAGGCCGCGCAGCTCGTGATGGCCGGCACCTGGGGGCGCATGGTCACGCTGCAGCACGGGCGCTTGGGCAGCGTGGCGCTGGCCGACGCCGCGCACGGCAACCGCCGCGTGCCGCTGGACGATCCGCTGCTGCGCGCGGCGCGCCAGATCGGCATCAGCCTGGGCGAGCCGTCGGTGTGAGCGCCGCTGTGGCGGACGCGCCCCGGGGCGGGTGGATGCGGTTGTCGCCGCGACGACAGGTTGGCGGTCCGACACCGCCCGCCGCGCCAAAACGGTCGGGGTTACTGGGGTTTACCTGACGCCGCGGACCGGCGCCGTTCGGGCATAGTAGGGGCTTTCAACTTTCTGACAGGTGAGAGCCATGAAACGTACCGTGATCGCCTTGGCCGCGGCCTTGGCGCTGGGGGCCGGCGCCGCATGGGCCAAACCGTTCAAGTGGGCCAGCGCGGGCGAAATCTCGACGTGGGACATCCACTCGCAAAACAACGCGCTGCAAAACGGCATCCACGCCGCGGTGTACGAGTCGCTCGTGTACTACAACAGCAAAACGTTCAAGGTCGAGCCGATGCTGGCGCAAAGCTGGCGCGAGCTCAGCCCGACGCAGTGGCGCTTCACGCTGCGCAAAGGGGTCAAATTCCACGACGGCGCGCCGCTGACGGCCGCCGACGTGGTGTTTTCGCTGACGCGGGCGATGGCCAAGACCTCCAACTTCGCCATCTACACGCAGGGCATCGACAAGGTCGTCAAGGTCGATGACCACACGGTGGACATCATCCTCAAAGGCCCCAACCCGGTGCTGCTCAACCAGCTCACCGAGCTGCGCATCATGAACAAGGCCTGGGCGGAGAAAAACCGCTCCACCGAGCCCAAGGACATGAAGACCAGCGACGAAAACTTCGCGCACCGCAACGCCAACGGCACGGGGCCCTTCATCCTCAAGCAGTGGGTGCCGGATCAGCGCATGGTGCTGGAGCGCAACCCCAACTACTGGGGCAAGATCGACAGCAACGTCACGCAAATCACCTACACCCCGATCAAGTCCGACGCCACGCGCATGGCGGCGCTGCTGTCGGGTGAGGTCGACTTCGTGCTCGACCCCACGCCGCAAGACCTGCCGCGGCTGCGCAACAACGCCAACCTCAAGGTCGTCGACGGCGTCGAAAACCGCACCATCTTCCTGGGCATGGACCAGTTCCGCGACGAGCTGCCCGGCAGCAACGTCAAAGGCAAAAACCCGCTCAAGGACCTGCGCGTACGCAAGGCGCTGTACCAGGCCATCGACATCGACACCATCCACCGCGTGACGATGCGGGGCCTGAGCCAGCCCACCGGCGCGCTGGTGGCGCCGCAGGTGGCTGGCTGGAGCGAGGCGGTGCACAAGCGGCTGCCGTATGACGTCGAGGCGGCCAAAAAGCTGCTGGCCGAAGCCGGCTACAAAGATGGCTTCGAAGTCGACTTCGCCTGCCCCAACAACCGCTACATCAACGACGAGCAAATCTGCCAGGCCGTCACCGCGATGTGGGCCAAGGTTGGCGTCAAGGCCAAGCTGCGCACGCTGCCGCTGACCACGTACTTCCCGATGATCCAGCGTTACGAGGCCAGCATCTATATGCTGGGCTGGGGCGTGCCGACCTTCGACGCGCTGTACAGCCTGCAGTCGCTGGTGCACACGCCGGGCCCTGGGGGGGATGGCAACTACAACGTCGGGCGCTACAGCAACCCCAAGATGGACGCCATCATCGACCGCGCCAAGACCGAGACCGACCCCTTCATCCGCCCGCGCTTGCTGACCGAAGCGCTGCAATTGCACAACGACGAGGTGGTGCACATCCCACTGCACAACCAGATCATCCCTTGGGCGATGAAGAAGTCCGTCGACGTCGTGCACCGCGCCGACAACCGCATCGACTGGCGCGTGCTCACGGTCAACTGACGTGCCGGCGGGGCCTCGTGCCCCGGATGCGCACGGCACCGCCCCGGCCGGTTCCCAGGCCGCGGGGCGGTGTTGGCGTTGTGGTCCGACCGATCGCGCGGCGCCGCCGGGTCAGCCCGGGTGGGCGCTGCTGAGGGGGTGTCGAGATGTTGGCTTTTATCGTGCGCCGCTTGCTGCAGGCGGTGGTGGTGATGCTCAGCGTGGCGCTGGTGGCGTTCATGCTGTTTCAGTACGTGGGTGACCCGGTGCTGCAAATGCTCGGGCAGGACGCCACGCCCGAGGAAGTGGCGCGTGTGCGCGCCGAGCTGGGGCTGGATCAGCCGTTCATCGTGCAGTTTGCGCACTTCGTGTGGAACGCCGTGCAGGGCAACTTCGGCGTCAGCCTGCGCCAGGGCACGCCGGTGGCGCAGTTGATCGTCGAGCGGCTGCCGGCGACGCTGGAGCTGGCGCTGGTGGCGGCGCTGCTGGCGCTGCTGCTGGGCATCCCGATGGGGGTGGCCGCGGCGCTCAAGCGCGGCACCTGGCTGGCGCAGCTGCTGATGACGTTTTCGTTGCTGGGGGTGTCGCTGCCGACGTTTTTGATCGGCATCGTGCTGATCCTGGTGTTTGCGGTGCAGCTGGGCTGGCTGCCCAGCTTTGGCCGCGGTGAGGTCGTGCACCTGGGCTGGTTCACCAGTGGCTTGCTGGCACCGGGCGGCTGGCGTCACCTGGTGCTGCCGGCGCTGACGTTGGCGATTTTCCAGCTCACGCTGATCATGCGCCTGGTGCGCGCCGAGATGCTGGAGGTGCTGCGCACCGACTACATCAAGTTCGCGCGCGCCCGCGGACTGAGCGACCGCGCGGTGCACTTCGGCCACGCGCTGAAAAACACGCTGGTGCCGGTCATCACCATCACCGGGCTGCAGCTGGGTGGGCTGATCGCCTTTGCCATCATCACCGAAACGGTGTTCCAGTGGCCCGGCATGGGGCTGCTGTTCATCCAGGCGGTCACGTTTGCCGACATTCCGGTGATGGCGGCCTACCTGTGCCTGATCGCGCTGATCTTCGTCATCATCAACCTCATCGTCGACGTGCTGTACGTGGCGGTGGACCCGCGGCTGCGCGTGGACAAGGGCGCCGGCCACTGACGGCCGCGCGACAGGAGCAAAACCATGAAACGTTGGTGGATACGCTGGTGGGACAGCGACATCGCGTACAGCTTTCGCCATTCGCCGGCGGCGTTGTTGGCCGCGGCCATCGCGCTGCTGTGCGCTGTGGCGGCGCTGGCCGCGCCCTGGGTGGCGCCGCACAACCCGTTCGATCTGGCCGCGCTGGAGCTGGGCAACGCGCGCCTGCCGCCGGTGTGGTACCCCGAGGGGCGATGGGATTTCCTGCTCGGCACCGACGACCAGGGACGCGACATTTTGTCGGCGTTGATCTACGGCACGCGCATTTCGCTGTTCGTGGGGCTGGTGTCGGTGGCGCTGTCGGTGCTCATCGGCGTCGCGCTGGGGCTGCTGGCGGGCTTCGTCGGGGGCTGGGTGGACGCGCTGCTGATGCGCCTGTGCGACGTGATGCTGTCGTTTCCGGCCATCCTGATCGCGCTGCTGATCGCCGGCGTGGGCAAGGCGCTGTTTCCGGACGCGCACGAGGCGCTGGCCTTTGGCGTGCTGATCGCCTCGATCACGCTGACGGGCTGGGTGCAGTACGCGCGCACGGTGCGCGGCTCGACGCTGGTGGAGCGCCACAAGGAGTACGTGCAGGCCGCGCGCGTGATCGGCGTGGCACCGTGGCGCATCATGCTGCACCACGTGCTGCCCAATGTGCTCGGGCCCGTGCTGGTGCTGGCCACGATCCACGTGGCCACTGCCATCATCACCGAGGCGACGCTGAGCTTTCTGGGCGTGGGCGCGCCGCCGACCTCGCCGTCGCTGGGCACGCTGGTGCGCATCGGCAACGACTACCTGTTTTCGGGGGAGTGGTGGATCACCATTTTCCCGGGCGCGATGCTGGTGTTGATCGCGCTTAGCGTCAACCTGCTGGGCGACTGGCTGCGCGACGCCCTCAACCCGCGCCTGCGCTGAACCCCGGGAGGCTGCCATGACCACGTTGTTGGAAGTGAAAGACCTGGTGGTGGAGTTCCCCACCCGCCGCGGGGTGCTGCGCGCGCTGGACGGCGTGTCGCTCGACATCGCGCCGGGCGAAATCCTCGGGGTGGTGGGTGAGTCGGGGGCGGGCAAGTCACTCACCGGCGCGGCCATCATCGGGCTGCTGGAGCCGCCGGGGCGCATCGCCGCGGGCGAAATCCGCTTGCAGGGCCAGCGCATCGACAACCTGCCGCCGGCGCAGCTGCGGCGCATCCGCGGCCGGCGCATCGGGGCCATCTTTCAGGACCCGCTGACCTCGCTCAACCCGCTGTACACGGTGGGGCAGCAGCTGGTGGAGACGATCCGCACGCACCTGGATGTTTCGGCCGCCGAAGCGCGCCGCCGCGCCATCGAGCTGCTCAAAGACACCGGCATCCCGGCCGCCGAGCAGCGCATCGACCACTACCCGCACCAGTTCTCGGGGGGCATGCGCCAACGCGTCGTCATCGCGCTGGCGCTGGCCGCCGAGCCGCAGTTGGTGGTGGCCGACGAGCCCACCACGGCGCTGGACGTGTCGATCCAGGCGCAGATCATCACGCTGCTCAAGCGCATTTGCCACGAGCGCGGCGCGGCGGTCATGCTGATCACGCACGACATGGGCGTCATCGCCGAAACGTGCGACCGTGTGGCCGTGATGTACGCCGGTCGCGTGGCCGAAATCGGCCCGGTGCACGACGTCATCCACCGCCCCGCGCACCCCTACACGGCCGGGCTGATGCGTTGCATCCCCGACATGGACACCGAGCGCGAGCGGCTGCACCAGATCGACGGCGCCATGCCGCGTCTGACCGACATTCCGCGCGGCTGCGCCTTCCACCCGCGCTGCCCGCAGGCCATGCTGCGCTGCCACGAGCAGCGCCCCGAACTGATGCCAGCCGGCGCCACCCGCGCCGCGTGCTGGCTGCACGACGCGGCCACCGCCGCCCCCGCTGAGTTGACCGCATGAGCACGACCACCCCCTCCAACCCCCCCGCTGCAGCGGCGCCGCTGGTGCAGGTGCAGGACCTGGCCCGCACGTTCGACGTTTCGCCCCCCTGGATCAACCGTGTGCTGGCGCGCCAGCCGCGCCAGTGGCTGCATGCGGTCGACGGCGTGACGTTTTCCATCGCCCGCGGCCAAACGCTGGCCCTGGTGGGCGAGTCGGGCTGCGGCAAAAGCACCGTGGCGCGGCTGCTGGTGGGGTTGTACCAGCCGACCCGGGGCCACGTCAGCTTCGATGGCCAGGACGTGCACGCCACGCTGCGCAGCGCCCAGGGGCGCGCGCTGCGCCGGCGCATCCAAATGATTTTTCAGGACCCGTACGCCAGCCTCAACCCGCGCTGGCGGGTCGAAGCCATCGTGGCCGAGCCGCTGCGCGAACACGGGCTGGTGACCGGCTCGGCCGCGCAGCGCGAGCGCGTGGCCGAGCTGCTGCGCGCGGTGGGCCTGAGCCCGCACGACATGGTCAAGTACCCGCACCAGTTTTCTGGCGGGCAGCGCCAGCGCATCAGCATCGCGCGCGCGCTGGCCACGCAGCCCGAATTTCTGGTCTGCGACGAGCCCACCTCGGCGCTGGACGTCAGCGTGCAGGCGCAGGTGCTCAACATCATGAAGGACCTGCAGCGCCAGCACGGCCTGACTTACCTCTTCATCAGCCACAACCTGGCGGTGGTGCGCTACGTCAGCGACCACGTCGGCGTGATGTACCTGGGGCGGCTGGTGGAGCTGGCCGACAAACGCACCTTGTTCGCCGCCCCACGCCACCCCTACACGCGCATGCTGCTGGCGGCTATCCCCAAGCTGCACGCCACCGGGCAGGCGCGCACCCCGGTGCAGGGCGAAGTGCCCAACCCGCTCAACCCACCCAGCGGCTGCGCGTTCCACCCGCGCTGCCCGCACGCCAACGCCCGCTGCCACAGCGAGCGCCCGCAGCTGCAAGCCATCGACGGCGTGCAGGTGGCGTGCCACGCGGTGCAAGAAGGCCGGCTGTGAGGGGCGCGGGCGCCCGCCCGAGCGCGTGGCGTCAGGGCGCGGCCGGCCCAGCCTCGTCCAACGCCTGGGCCGCTAGGCACAGGTCGGCCCACGCCTTGCCCTTGTCCACCGGGTTGCGCAGCAAGTACGCCGGGTGGTAGCTGACCACGATCGGCACCTGCAAAGCCCCAAACCGGCCTGTGTAGACGCGGCCGCGCA
>NZ_VJNA01000090.1 GCF_007556585.1 Tepidimonas aquatica
TAGGGCCTGTTAACACTACGTGCTAACATACTGCGCATGGAACTTACGCCTGCGCAATTCGCGCGTATCGAGGATTGCCTGCCGCGGCAGCGGGGCAATGTGTCGCTGGACAACCTTCAAGTGCTCAACGCGATCCTGTTCGTGGCCGAAAATGGCTGCAAGTGGCGGGCCCTGCCCAAGCGGTTCGGCAACTGGCACACGATCTACACGCGGATGAACCGGTGGGCCAAGGCCGGGGTCCTGGATCGGGTCTTCGAGCGCATGCAGGCCGAACAGCTGGTCCGGGTGCGGCTGGAGGCGGTCAGCCTGGACAGCACGATCGTCAAGGTCCACCCGGACGGCACCGGCGCACGAAAAAAAACGGCCCGCAGGCCATCGGCCGCTCCCGCGGAGGCTGGACCACCAAAATTCATATGGCTGCCGCGGATTCCCGCTGCGCGTTAGCCTTCTCGCTTTCGCCGGGCCAGGCGGGCGATGCCCCAGCCGGTCGCGCCCTGCTGCATGCCCTGCCACCCCTGAGCGCGCGCTGCCATCTGGTCATGGATCGCGCCTACGAGGGCAATGAAACCCGGCAGCTCGCGCTGGATCTGGGCCTGGATCCGGTCGTGCCCCCGCATCCGCTGCGGGCCCAGCCATGGGCGTACAACACCGAGATCTACAAGCGCCGCAACGAAATCGAGCGCCTGTTCCGCCGTCTGAAAGGGTTCCGCCGCATCTTCAGCCGCTTCGACAAGCTCGACGTCATGTTCGCGGCCTTCATCCACTTCGCACTGATCGTCGAATCGTTGCGATAGTGTTAACAGGCCCTAG
>NZ_VJNA01000091.1 GCF_007556585.1 Tepidimonas aquatica
CCACTTGATCACCACCTTGTCGCCCTTGGCCCCACCCCTGAACTTGAAGCTCAAAAACGGGTTTTGCGACACCGCCCCACTCCACTGCGCCTTGAGCACTTCCTTGCCATTGTGCGTGGCCACCACGTCCGTGATGTAGTGCGCCGGCACCACATTGCCCGACGCATCCTTGCGCGTCCCAGGCTCCATCGGGTGGCTCATCAACACCCGCACCGTCGTCACACCACCGGCCTCGTTGGCACGGATGCGCATCGGATCTGCCATCGTCGCTCTCCTTCGATTCGCTTACGCCACGCCGTCAGCCACCACAGCCGCCCAGCGTCACCTTCGTTTCCTTGACCGCCGAGTACAGCTTGCCGTCAGCCTTGACCACCGCCAGCACGTTGGTGCTTTGCCCCATCTTGAGGCGCGTTTGCACATCCGCCTCCGTGCCCGCCGGAATCATGAACGCCGCCGCCAGCGGCGTCGGGTTCTTCTCCACCAACAGGTAAATCTCCGTCGTGTTGGGAATCTTGCTCACCGCACCCACCGGCACCACCGCACCGTTTTCAGCAATGTCCGGCGACACGATCTGCACCTGGTCGCTCGTGGCCGGCTGACCACCCACCGCATTGAGCGCCTCGGCCAGGCTCTTGCTCGCAAACGCCTCGCGCGGCAGCGCCAGCGCCTGCTCGCTCGTGATCACCCCCAGCGACACCAGCGTCGCCACAGC
>NZ_VJNA01000092.1 GCF_007556585.1 Tepidimonas aquatica
TCAGATGCTCGCGCAGCACGCCGGTGGCCCATTGGCGGAAGCGTGTGCCCTGCTGGGACTTGACCCGGTAGCCCACCGAGATGATGACGTCGAGGTTGTAGTACTCGACCTGGTAGGTTTTGCCGTCGGTGGCAGTATGTGCAAATTTTGCACATACTGCTTCGCGGTCCAGCTCCCCCTCGGCGAAGACGTTGCGCACGTGCTTGGTGATGACCGAGCGCTCCCGCCCGAACAGCTGGGCCATCTGCTCCTGTGTGAGCCAGACCGTTTCCTGGTCCAGCCGCACCTCCACCCGCGCCTGCCCGGCGTCGTAGATGATGATCTCACTGCTGGGTTTCATCGATTGCCCTCCCTGAAAAGACCACCGTATTGTGCTCAATGGGCCACCCAATGCTCCACCGGCTGCGCCAGAAACTCGTCTACGGCGGTGCCGTCGCCGCCCACCAGCAGGGCGCGGGCAGGCTTGAAGGCCTCGGCAAACGCGGCCATACCCGCCCGTGCCTCGCGCGTGCGCCCGCTTGTGACTTCGATGGCGGTGAGATGGCGACCCACACGGACGATGAAGTCTACTTCGTCGCCCCTGAAATATTCATAACAGCATGATTTTTCTTGTGTTATTGCCTGTTTGCGAGTACAATTTCCCCCAGATTTGATGGTCTGATGCGCCGTTTTCTGGGAGTTTTGCGATGTTTGC
>NZ_VJNA01000093.1 GCF_007556585.1 Tepidimonas aquatica
AGGCCTGCGCGCCTTGCCTTTGTTGATGCATTCGACCTCCGGGGCGTGCCAGCTGTAGAGCTTGGGCTCGCCATCGACACGGCCACGCTGGGCGCTCTGCGCCACGATGCGTCGCGCCTTGTCGAGCACCTCGCGCAGCGACTGCCACAGGGCCTGCCCGGTGTGCGCAACCTTGCGCTCGATCTCGCGCGCCAAGCGCGCCACGATCGTGCGCTGCCGCGCAATCGCCCGGCGCATGCGTTTGAACTGCCGTGCGTGCGCATAGCGCCCCGCCTGGCGCGCCAAGGCTTGGCCTTCACGCTGGAATGTCTGCTTGAGTTTGATCCCCAGGTCCTTGGCCGCCTGCACGAGCTTGGTGCGCGCCGTCTCCAGCAGCCGGCTGTCGGTGGGGTGAGCGATCGCCTTCTCTTGCACGGTGCTGTCCACCGCCACGCACCTCAAGTCCTTGCGCTCGATGAGCTTGAGGGCTGCTGCCACGTTGATGGTCTGCGCCAAAAGCTCCTCCACCCCTTCTTCGCCCAGGAGTTGGCGAAACTTGACCAAGGTCGTCGCATCGCAGGGCAGCCGGTGCTCAAAGTACGCCTGCCCAGAGAAATACTGCCAGGTGGGGGTCTCGGCCCAGCGCT
>NZ_VJNA01000094.1 GCF_007556585.1 Tepidimonas aquatica
GCCTCGCTGGCCCACAGCTGCTCCAGCTTCGGCGTAAAAAACCCCTTGCGCTGCAACCACTGCACCAAAAAGGTCGGCGTGCCGGTCTCGAACCAGTGCGCGCGAAACTGCCGCTCAGCCAGCAGCAGCAACACATCAAAGGGGTTGTACACGCTCACCGGCCCCCAGGCGTAGCCGTTGTACCAGCGACGCACCTCGGCACGCTCCAGCGGTTTGCCTTCGGCAGCGGCGGCTTCGAACTCCGGCGCAAAGACAGTGTCGAGGTCGTCTTCGGTGTAGCCGCACAGCGTGCCATACTGCGCCGACAGGGTGATGTCGCGCAGGTTGTTGAGCCCGGAAAAGATCGACACCTTGGAAAACTTGCTCACCCCCGTCAGCATGGCAAAGCGCACGTCGGCGTCGCGCCCTTTGATGACGGAGTAGAGGCTTCTCAACCCCTCGCGCATCGCACGCGCGACCTCAGGGGCTTCGAGGTTGTCGAGGATCGGCTTGTCGTATTCGTCGACCAGCACCACGGCCTGTTGGCCGTGCGCCTCGGCGGCGCGGGTGATGAG
>NZ_VJNA01000095.1 GCF_007556585.1 Tepidimonas aquatica
GAAGATCAGCCCCCAGGCGGCGGGCGCCGGCGCCACCACGCCATGGCCAAGGCATCCTTGAGCAGGCCCGTGTGCATGCGCTCCTGCAGGCTCCATCCCACCACCTGGCGCGCAAAGAGGTCGATGACCGCAGCCAGGTTGTCACTGACCGCCATATTGGAGCCACTTGATGTTCGGCGTAAGCGAGCCAGTTCGTTGTCGGCGTAAAGGAGCCACCTGATGTTCACCGTAATGGAGCCAGCAGGGAGGTCAAACGGGCATCTCTAACCGGGACGCATGGCGTCGCTACTGAGTCGCCCCTGAAATATTCATAACAGCATGATTTTTCTTGTGTTATTGTCTGTTTGCGAGTACAATTTCCCCCAGATTTGATGGTCTGATGCGCCGTTTTCTGGGAGTTTTGCGATGTTTGCCTGCCCCGCCACCGAGGACTTCTTCCGCGCCCGGCTCGATCAGATGATCGACCTGCGCCATCCGCTGGCGGTGTTGTCCTCACGCATGCCGTGGCAGGAGTTGGAAGCAAGGCTGTCGCACCTGTTCATGCGCAAAGC
>NZ_VJNA01000096.1 GCF_007556585.1 Tepidimonas aquatica
ACTCGTTGAAGGCGTGTTTGAGGTACAACAGGCTCACCATGATGCGCAGCGGCACGCGCGGGCGACCGGCGTTGGACGGCCTTGGGGTGCGCACCAGCGTCTGCCCGAACAAATCCAGCTCGGGCAGGGCTGTGCCCGCGCGCGCCTTTCGTGCGAAACGGTGGGCAACCGCCGCTTCAATCTCCTGCCACGGCATGCGCGAGGCCAGCACCGCCAGCGGGTGGCGCAGGTCGATCATCTGGTCCAGGCGCAGCCGGAAAAAATCCTCGGTGGCAGGGCAGGCAGCCATCTCGAACTCCCAGAAAATCAGCGCCAAACGTCGATAGAGCGCGGGAAATTGTACCCAAAAATCAAGGAAATGTCACGATAAATCAGATGGTTATGAATATTTCAGGGTGGACGAAGTAGAGAGTCTCGAAGGAGAATCTCTACGATGAAGAAATCGCGTTTCACTGACAGCCAGATCATCGACGCGCTC
Organism: Tepidimonas aquatica; assembly: GCF_007556585.1. Taxonomy (GTDB): domain Bacteria; phylum Pseudomonadota; class Gammaproteobacteria; order Burkholderiales; family Burkholderiaceae_C; genus Tepidimonas; species Tepidimonas aquatica. Next base: position 479 of record NZ_VJNA01000096.1, read on the forward strand.
AAGCGGGCGGAGGCTGGTCTGAGCGTGCCCGATCTGTGCCGCGAACTGGG
>NZ_VJNA01000097.1 GCF_007556585.1 Tepidimonas aquatica
CGAGGACGGCAAGATGGCGCTGGAAGACAAGTTCGGACGGGCTATCCACCTGAAAGAGGGGCAATCGCTCGAAACGGTCGATGGCCAGAAGATTACAGCCAACGGCAACGAGGTCGCTCGACTCGATTTTCTTCTCCGTAAGGGTCATTCCAACCATTGACTACTCGATTCAATTCGTGAACTGCACGCCAGCGGATGTCGGGCCAACTCGTTGACCAACACGCGCTGGCGGGCCATCGGTCATAGCTGGGGCTAACCACTCGATGGTAGGCTGCGACGCTACCGGTCAATCGGCGCCGCACAAGGTGGGTAATCCCCCCGCAAAACCAGTGCGCTGAGAAGTAGTCGCCCCTGAAAAATTCATTTCAAGCCACGCCCAGCCGGATTGAAGCGGGTTGCGTTCCCATCGGCCGGGATCTTGGCGACCATCCAGCCCCAACGGCACGCAAAGCCCACGCCATGCGCAGGCGCAACAAAAGCTGGGCCAAGAAGGTGATGCCCTTCTTGACGATCATGCGC